>JAVBLW010000013.1:0-37519 GCA_031553215.1 Anaeroplasmataceae bacterium | reverse complement strand
ATATACGGCGATATTTATTTCGATATCATTAATATCCTCAAAATTAAAAAATTATCAGTTTGAGGATTTTTTGTCTTGGCTTAATTTAAGATTCTAAAAATATAAGAGATATATCTTGACTATTAATAGTTAATCAACTCCAATATCATTGTATTGCTAAATAGTTGACTTGTCAACCATTTGTATAGAAAATAAGTGAACTTAATCACTTTATCTCTTTTCCATTTTTATAATATTTGCAAGTATCTCCTGTAAGGCCATAATTTCCAATAAATAATTAGATATTATTAGGGGGGAAATATGGATAAAAAACTAACTTTTCTTGTAGATAACGAAATAGTTGATAGGGATGAAGAATCAAATAGGTTATTACAAGATATTAAAAATTATACAAGATTGACTATAAAAGTATTATATGCTCCAACAGCAATAGGAAAAAGTTCTGTTTCGCAAAAATTAGTTACTAAACTGAAAAAAAATGATATTTTTAATATAGTCATTAAAACATCACCGATTAATAAAACCGAATTAGAAGAATGGTCTTTTCTATCTTCAATATTTGATGCCTTTCAAGATCGTTTTAATAATACGCCAAATTCTTTTGAAAATTTTATAAATAATCATAAATACATACAAAATCAGATTATACAATCAGATTTAAATTTTTTCAAAAACTCAAATATAAAAAATATAGCATTTAATTTTACATTAATGCTAATAAAAAAGGGTTATGAATCCGCCAATGATTACTTAGTCCAAAACGAAAAATCCTTCTTATACTTAAAACAGGAATTTATTAATTATATTTTTAGCAATGTACAGATGGTGCTTATTATTGATAACTTGCAGATAATTGATGAATCTTCTTTATCTTTTTTAAGAAGATGTTTTTATTTTAATAATAGTAAAAAAGTTTTTATAATTTTTGAATATACAACGATAAATGAAAATACTGAAATGGTCCAAAAAGCTGTAGAGATATTTGCTAATGAAAATATAATTATTTCGTGTGTGAAAATAGAGAGAACGGATTCAAAATATATTATTGATATAATTGATAAGAAAATAAGCGACAAGCCAAAAGAGTTCGATTTCAATAAAAATTTAATCAATCATTATATTGAAAATAATTCTGGTAATATAAGGGAATTAATTGATTATTCCATCAATTATAATAAAACAATAATAAGCGATCCTGATAAGACTCTGGAATGTTTATTGAATCTGTCTGATAAAGAATTATCGATAATAATTACTATTGTAGAATTTGATGGCAAAATGAAATTACAATACTTACGTGATTTAACAAAATATGCCAGACTTTATCAGTTAGATGATATTTTTGAATCATTAATTCAAAAAAAATTGATTATTTTATCCAATACTTACGTTTTAATTGCACATGCAAGTATAATAGATAGATTAAAAATTAATGATAATTATTTTGATGCTGAAAAAAAATCAACTATTTCATATATCAAAGAATACATTGAATCATTATTAATAAAGTCTAATAAATTAAATTTTATATTTCTAAAAGTTATTTTGAATATATACAAAGACACATATCCGGAAAAAATAGGAGAATTGTTTAAATCTTTAGAGGAATCAGTTCTAATAAAACTACCGATTAAAACTGTATGGAAATATATTAATAGTTTTATAGATGTAACGGTTGAGCATATTGAAGAACATATCTCACTATATAAATCAATATTACGAATGTGCTTCAAATTTGAACTTTATGATGAAGGTTACAATAGATGTTTATTACAAATAGAGAAACGTAAAAAGATGCCGAATGATAAAAAATTTATTTTATATAAGATGATGTTTTTAGCGGCATGTGATAAGCATTATGAGAACATTGAGTTTTATAACGAAATTAGGCCAAGATACATAGATGACATTGAAATGGACTTGAATATAAATTTAGCAGTTTTATCAAGTTATCGTTCACTAGGTGATATTTCAACATGCTTAAAAATACATAAAATACTAAAAAATTCAAAATATAAGCAGTATAAGGAATATGGCTATCGCAATAGACTTGTAGATATGTATTTGCCCCGTTCAAAAACAATACCATATTTAAAAAAGAGTGTCAAAGCCTTTAATGACTTAGAAGAGCAGCAAGCTAAAACACTTATTACATATACACATGTATTAGGTGGACTTGGCAAAATCCGTGCAGCGAGAAAAAAAATAAATAAGGCTGCGACATTATTAAGTGGTAAATTACTTGGTAATCATATGATTCTTGTAAATCAAGCAGTTTTAAATCTAGTTGAGGGAAATTTTAAGGATGAAACATTTAGCTTATTAAATATGGCGGAAACATCCGCTATTGTACCTTTTGATAAACTCGCCATTATTGTAAATAAACTTGTTTGGTGTTACGAGAATAATCGTTTTGATATCTCTAAATCTCTTGAGGATGATGCAATGATAATAATAAACCTGGAGCCAGATAAACACATACATTCATTACTTTATTATAATCTTTATTCAATATATACTAAGCAAGGTAAATATTTAGAGGCTAGAAGGTATTTAAGCAAGGCAAAAGAAAACATGAGATATTGCAAACCAGTAGAGGAAAGAATTACAAATTCTATTACTAAAGATAATAGATTTATCATAGGTAAACCATGGCATATTTGTTATCTTGCATATTGGACTTATGACGTGCTAATAGGCGAGGAAAGTTCTTCATAATATCTAGTTATTATTGAATCCCATACGATCTTTGATTGTAATTCTTCTAAAGGCGGGATACTTTTACCATAAAAAAAATGATCAATGAATAAATCTAAATAGTTAAATGAAGCTACAATTCCTGCAATACCAGAACCTGCAAATCTAGGATTAAGTTCAATAAAATATAAGTTTTTGCCGTCATCGATGAATTGGATATTCCATAAACCAGGAATTCTATAATTGGAACAAATTTTTTTTGTTATTTCTATAGCGAGTAAATTATTTACAATTTGAGTTTTAAATGACATACCATTTCGTATTTCTAATCTTTTACGAGGAATAATTAGATGTGGACATCCATCTGAATCACATAACACATCTATAGTATATTCTTCTCCTATTATGTTTTCTTGTATGAATGTTTGGTTTGCATCAAAAGAAATTAGATCTTTAAAGTCTATTCGTTTTATCCCCTGGCTTCCAACAGATGTTCTCTTTCTACAAATGATTGAAATATCTGCATTATTAAAAAAAATTTTTGGTACAGAAATACCAAGTTTTTGAATTTCCACACTTGCAGTAAGTTTATCACTAAACAAACTTATTATTTTTTCTCCTGGATTAACATATATGACATTTTTGTGTAATTTTGATATATTATTCAGTATCGGTAGATCTAAATCATGAACGCAAATAATCAAATCAATTTTTTTTGTCACTATTAAATTATTAAGAAATTCTTCATAATTATTCTTCTCATCAAGTAATGGAGATTGGATATACTCATCCACTAGTTGACTTCCGCTTGAAAAGGCAAAAGGCTCTTCGCCTGTTCCTATAATCTTGACTTGATGATTAGAAAAACGTTTCAAGCTTTTTACTATTCCGATTGCTGCGAAGCAAAATGAGTTTGGTATTAATAAATTCATGTCTTCCCCCCTAATAATATCTAATTATTTCTACCAATATATTAACATATTTTGTTAATATTTCCTATAATATTTTACCAATAATTGCGAATGATTAACAAAAATATCAATTTTTCGATATACCTTTCAAAATTAATAATTATTATTTATCAAAAAATCTAAGATAATTTTTATTAACAAGAAACCGCTTAAACATATAGAACAATACTTTTTTATTTAACATTTCGATATTGTTTTGTAATTTCCAAAGTTGTACATTACTTATTTTATTAAGATTTTTTAAACCATGTACTATATAACATAATAAAAAAATAAGTGAACTTAATCACTTACTTAATTTTAAATAAACCATCTTTTGTACAATATCCTAGTATTTTACCATTTTTAAATGTAATAGGAATACGTACTTCACAACTTTGTTCTGGATACATTTTATTTATAACTATTTTATCTAATCCAAGATATATTATAAATGATATATAATGATCTTTATTCATTGGATGATTAGAATGGATGTAATAATCCATATCAATTTCTTCTATAGTAAAGTCATGATTTGATATATTTGGATTTAATACTAAAGAACTTAGTTTTCTACTGCAACAAGAAACATTACTTTTTCCTGTACTAGTTATAATATTTCCACAATTAGGACAAACATATATATTGGTATTCTTCATGTTGCCATTATCTATTTTATTCATTTTTAATTTACCATTTAATATTTGTTCTAAATCTACTCCTAATATAGCAGAAAGATCATTTAAAACTGATACATCAGGGCAACCTAGTCCATTTTCCCATTTTGATACAGTCTTATTGCTTATATTTAAGGCTAATGCAATTTGATTTTGTGTATATCCTTTTTCTTTTCTAATTTGATAAATTAAATTACCTACTTTTTTACAATCCATTTTAACACTTCCATTTTCAAATATATAATATCAGTTAAAAGTAATTTAGACAATCCACTATCCGTAGACTATTTATTGTATTCACTCTTAATTATTCCATATACTAATGAATCTGAATATGTTCCATCATGACGTAGGTAATGTTCTCTTAATCTACCTTCATATTTCATATTACACTTCTTCATAACTTCACCAGAAGCCATATTATCTATATCATGTTTTGCAAATATTCTATTCATTCCGACTATATTGAAAAGATAATCTAATACTATATTTAAGGCTTCAGTCGTAAATCCCTTATTCCAGTAATTATAACCTACACAATATCCAATTTCACAAGAGTGATTTTTATTATCTAATGAAATTACTGAAATACTACCTATAACTTCATTATTTAATGTAATTGCCCAGTTATAAACAGTTTCATTATTATTATTTGGTGTGACAACTCTTAAATAATTTTCTATATCTTCTACTTTTTCATATGCTTTCCATGATAAAAACTTTGTTACACGGATATCTGAAGCATAGTTTTTAAACATGCTCGGTGCATCAGAAATTTCAAATTTTCTTAAAGTTAATCTATTACTTTTTAAATCTCTAGTTCCTTTATGTTCCATAATAAAAACCTCCTTGAAGAAATTATATCATAATTATAATTATATGCTTCCTTTTATTGTTAACTTATGGTAAAGTGTGTTTGAGGTGAGTATTATGAATATCGACGAGCAGTCCAGAAGTTATATCAAATTTAATAACTTAAGTATAGCGCAATTCAAATTGTCGTTTTTTTTAGTGCTCAATTGTATTTCATAATTAAACATTAAAAAAAATAGATAATTTTCTTTCATTGCGCTAAAAAGGCGTTTTTTTTATGCAAAAATTTAATATGGAGGAAAATTATTATGAAAAAGAAAAAAACAGATAATAAAAATTTAAATTTAGAAACAAATATTCTAAAATATGCAAAAATGAGCAATCAAGATGCTCTTAATGAACTTAATTCTAATATTTCTGGGCTATCTATAGAAAGAGCACAAGAAATATTAGATGAATATGGATTAAATGAAATTAATTATGGTAAAAGTCAACCATGGTTTGTAAAGCTTTTGCTTTCTTTTGCTAATCCATTTAGTTTAGTACTTCTATTAGTTGCAGTTGTATCTTTCTTTACTGAAGTATTATTAGTAAATGAAAAATCTTGGGCTACAGTAATTATTATTTTAGTTCTTATTTCAATATCTGGAATATTACAATATATTCAAGAATCTAAATCTGATAAAGCAGCACAAAAATTAAAAGAAATGGTTTCTTCTAACACTGCTATCTTTAGAGAAGGAGAAATTAATGAACTGCCAATGAAGGATGTTGTATTAGGTGATATAATAAAATTATCGGCTGGAGATATGATGCCAGCTGATCTAAAAATAATAACTGCCAAAGATTTATTTATTGGGCAAGCTGCATTAACAGGAGAATCTGAACCAATTGAAAAATTCTCAACATTAAAAAATGAAAATTGTAGTGCTTTAGAAGCTTCTAATATATGTTTTATGGGAACAAACGTTGTCAGTGGAAGTGCCACAGGAATAGTTATTGGAACTGGAAATGATACTTATTTTGGAGCAATTGCTAAAGACTTAACGGGAAGAAAAGCTCAAACTAGTTTTGAAAAAGGTATTGCTAGTGTTAGTAAATTATTATTACGATTAATGTTAGTAATGGTACCGATCATTTTTATTACTAACGGAGTATTAAAACATGATTGGATAAATGCTTTATTATTTGCTTTAGCCGTCGCAGTCGGTATTACTCCTGAGTTATTGCCAATGATTATGACTTCTACTTTAGCTAAGGGTGCCTTATCAATGTCAAAACATAAAACAATTGTAAAAAACATTTCTTCTATTCAAAGCTTTGGGGCAATGGATGTATTATGTACGGATAAAACTGGTACTCTAACTGAGGATAGGATTGTATTAGAAAAGTATTTAGATATCCATGGTAATGATGATTTTAGAATATTGAGACATGCCTATTTAAATAGTTATTTTCAAACGGGATTAAAGAATATGATCGATTTAGCTATTATATCTAGAGCTGAAAAAGAAGGATTCGATGACTTAAAAACAAAGTATAAAAAAGTTGATGAAATTCCTTATGATTTCTCTAGACGTAGAATGTCTGTTGTGTTAGAAGATAAAAATGGTAAGCGACAATTAATTACTAAGGGTGCCGTTGAAGAAATGTTAAAATGCTGTTCATATATTGAATACCATGGTGAAGTTTTTCCTATTGATGAAAGCTTCACTAGAGAGATTTTAAAAATCTCAGAAAAATTAAATGAACAAGGACTTCGTGCTTTAGCTGTAGCACAAAAGAATAAAGTACGTGATACTTCTAGCTTCAACATTGATGATGAACAAGATATGGTATTAATTGGTTATGTTGCATTCTTAGATCAACCAAAAGAAAGTAGTAAATTAGCTATTTCCGCTCTACATGAAAATGGAGTTAGAGTTATTGTATTAACTGGAGATAATGAGAAAGTAGCTAGTTCTGTTTGTAAGCAAGTAGGATTAGAAACTAATGGTTATTTACTTGGAAGTGATATTGAGAAATTAACTTTAGAAGAACTAAATGAAAAAGTAAAAACTGTTAATCTATTCGCAAAATTATCCCCTTCACAAAAGGTTAGAGTTGTAGCCTCTCTACAGGCTCAAGGCCATGTTGTTGGTTATATGGGAGATGGAATTAATGACGCTCCGGCATTAACACAAGCTGATGTTGGAATATCTGTTGATACTGCCGTTGATATTGCAAAAGAAAGTGCTGATATTATCCTTTTAGAAAAAAGCTTAATGGTTTTAGAAGAGGGGGTTATTGAAGGACGTAGAACTTTTGGTAATATCGTAAAATATATTAAGATGGCTTCTAGCGGAAACTTTGGTAATATGTTTAGTGTACTTTTTGCAAGTATATTCCTTCCATTCTTACCTATGGTTCCACTTCAAATATTAACTCAAAACTTATTGTATGACTTCTCGCAAATAGCTATTCCTTTTGATAAAATGGATCCCGATTATTTAAAAACACCTCAACAATGGGATGCAAAAGAAATTCAACGATTTATGTTTTGGTTTGGACCTTTATCATCTTTATTTGATATATTTACTTTCATTATTCTATACTTTGTATTTAAAGCTAATTCTATAGCAACACAAGCAACTTTCCAAACTGGATGGTTCATGGTTGGATTATTATCACAAATATTTGTTGTACATTTAATTAGAACTGCAAAGATACCATTTATTGAAAGTCGTGCCACAAAACCTTTAATCATATCTACTATTGTTATTGGATTAGTTGGAATAATCATTCCATTCACAAAACTTAACACAGCCCTTGATATGGTTAAAATGCCTTTAACTTTTCTGCCAGTTTTAGCTGGAATAATATTGTTATATGCAATTATGGTTCAATTTTTAAAGAAATTCTATATAAAAAAATACGGTCGTTTGATATAAATATCAAATACGTGCTATAATAGTAAAAAATAGAAAGGGTGATTTCTTTGAAAAAAGTTTTCCCATACATCGCGATAGTATTTTGCGCATTTTTAACCTCATACTCTATTAGATCTTTTATAAATCACTCTGGTCTTCTTACCAGTGGAGTATCTGGTATATGTTTAGTTATATCGCGTTTTTTCGCAATCCTTTATTATAATACCAACTTAAATGATTTACTTGCTAACGCCAAACAAATGGACTTAGTAAATACATTAACGAGTGTTCTTTTCTTTATAATTAATATTCCGCTTGTATATTTAGCTTTCAAAAAAATAGGTAAAAGATTCGCAACATTATCAAGTATATATATCATTGCGAATACTTTATTTATCAAATTCTTACCTAATAGCATTTTAGATATCTTTAGCCTAAATGCTAATGATACATTGTCCCATGCTCTATTCGCTGGGGTATTTTCCGGAGTTGCTACTTCCCTTGCATTAAATATTGGTGGTTCTACTGCTGGATTAGAAATAATAGGAACCTACTTCTCACGTAAAAAACAGATTTCAATTGGAAAGATATTGATGTTTGTAAATACTATCATTATCATTACCGGGGGAATATTCTTAAAAGAATGGACTCCAATACTATATACATTAGTATTAGTATTTGTTAATGGGCGTGTTGTAGATTCTCTACATAGAGCTACTAGAAAAATGATCATTACTGTTATCTCAGAAGAATATAAAGAAATATCAGAACAGGTGTCTACAAAAACTAATTATAGCTGTACAATTGGTAAAGTATTAGGTGGATATACTGGCAAAGATAAATATAATATTATGATAGTTGTTCCAGAAAATAAAGTAGATTTAATTATAGATATTGTTCATAAAATTGATGAACATGCCTTTATAACTTCTTCTGATACTAATAATGTTTATGGTAATTTCTATATAGAACCATTAAAATAGCAAGCACTTAAGTAGTAGTTTAATCTACTACTTTTTATTTTATATTAAAAATTATTTAAAATAATTATTATACAAAATATATGTAAAAAGACTTCTCTTTTATAAAATATAGCGAGTTGAAATGCCTATCTTTTAATAATAATTTTTTCTTTATAAAACTCTAGTTTTAACGATTTTCAGTGCTATTTACAAGGATTTTTATATATGTTATTATCACTTTGTTACTGTAAAAAGTAACTAAATTTTATAGGAGGCTTAGGGCCATGAACTACTTTCGTCAGGAAATAATGGACGAATGAATTAGGAGGCTATTTAGGTGGAATACCTAATCACTCTAATTATAATATTACTATTAATGTATATGATAATTAAGAGTGGCGACACTTCTAACAAGAAGTAGTCATAGTTCCAAATCGCGTCCTTTGTTTCCATAAAATGAGAAAAGAGATTAGTGGCAACTAATCTCTTTTCGTTTAGAACACCCAAATCACGTCCTATGTATATTATAATATAAAAAATTTTATTTTGCAATGGCATTTACACATCATACTTTGTTATAAATATGTGTCCTTAATATAATCAATAATTACTTCTCTATCATTTTTAATATCATCGTTAATAACTCTAGTTAAAATATCATCAAAGATAATTTTATACTTATTTCCAGGTTCAATTCCTAATTCTATTAAGTCTCTACCATTGATAGATAAATCATTCCTTTGAAAACATTCATTTTGTTTAATTATCTCTTTAGTATCTTTAATTGTTTTCTTTAAAATATCTAATCTATAATAAGACATTTTAGTATGTGCTCTAATATCTGATTGTTTTAAATCATATAAATCAAAAATAAGCTCTTCCCCAAATTCATTAAGTAATCTTTTTATTGTCTTTTTAGATTCAATATTAAAATCATGATATTTAATTAATAATGCAATTTTTCTTATAGTTTCATTATCATATTTTAGTTCTTTCAAAATTTTTTTTGCAATATTCATTCCTACTTCTTCATGTCCATAGAAGTGTCCAATTCCGTTATTATCAATCTTGAATGTAGATGGTTTACCTATATCATGGAATAATGCTGCTAAACATAAGTAATCACTACGGTTCCTTATATTCTTTAAAACATAAAGTGAATGAATTAATACATCATACATATGATGAGGATTATTTTGATTAAATCCTTTCATTGGAATTAACTGGGGAATAACTATAGAAAAGATACTAAAGTAATCTTCAATATATTTATAACTGTTTCTATTAACTATTATTTTTGATAACTCATCACTAATTCGTTCCCTAGAAACTGAATTAAGTAATTCTCTATTTTTAAACATATATTCTTCTGTTTGTTTCTCAATGGTAAAATCATAATTACTAGCTAATCTAATAGCTCTCAATATTCTAAGAGGATCAGCTATAATAACTGAATCGTCATTTCCATTTATTCGAATTAATTTATTAGTAAGATCTTCTAACCCATTAGATACATCAATAATATTGCCATTTATATCTAATGCTAATGAATTTATAGTAAAATCTCTTAATAGAAGATCTTCTTCTAAACTATTAATATCACTTCCTCTAAAGGTTGTAATCTCATAGTTTTCTTTATTGATTCTAAGCGTTATAGTATTATGTTTTAATCCTGTTTCAAATATCTTATAATACTTAAATATTTCTTTTATAGTAGATATATCAGCATTAGTCGTTATATCATAGTCAGTTGGAGTTTTGCCTAAGATATTATCTCTAATTGCACCACCAACAATATATGCCTTATACCCATTTATATTAATGAATTCTAATACTTTTTGTACACTGTCAGGAATAATAATCTTAGTCATTTTCTCACCACCTAAAATAAATATACACCAAAATTTATTTGATGTATACTATATCGAACATTTAAAATTGTAAATTGGTTTTATAATATCAATAATCTCTACAGTATCACTTATATTTTCTAGAATTGCTTCTATTGGTTTATAAGCAAATGGAGATTCATCAACTGTTTTTTGATTAATTGATGTAGAATAAATACCTTTCATTGTTTCTTTGAAATCGTTTAAATTAACTTGTTTCTGTGCTTCACTTCTTGATAGGATTCTACCAGCTCCATGAGGTGCTGAATAATTATATTCTTCACATGATTTACCTCTTGCTAGAATACAACCATCTCTCATATTAATTGGGATAAGAACCAATTCATCTTTATAAGCTGATATTGCCCCTTTTCTTAATATCATATCATGCATATTAATATAGTTATGAATTGTTTGAAAATAAGATAAATCATTAATATTTAAATCTAAAGATCCAACTATTTTTGTAGCCATTGCTAATCTATTTTCTTCTGCAAACTTTTGTGCTATATCCATATCATGTATATAATCTAGAAATAAATCACCTTCTAGATAACATAAATCTTTATCGATTTTAATATTAGCTCTAAAGTTACTAATCTCATTGATTTTTGTTTGAATTTCTTTTTCTCTATTTTGTTCTTTATATTCTCTAATAATATCATTGATATCAAATGTTTTTGATAATTCTTTATTAAGATTATATTCATAAGCCTTCTCTTGATAATAATTGGCTACTTGTAATCCTAAGTTTCTAGATCCAGAATGAATTATCAAATATTTATTATTGTCTTTATCAATATCAACCTCAATAAAGTGATTACCTCCACCCAAAGTACCCATTGTAGTATAATGATATTCTTTATTAGTTAATTTGGCATAACATCTTAAATCTTTAATATTAACCTTCATAATTTGAGGAGTATCATACCCTTTCATTCCGCAAGGAATATTATTTGTAATATATTTATCTAATGCTTTTAAATCTAAATTAATATTTCCTAGCTTTACAGTTAACATACCACAGCCAATATCTACACCTACTAAATTAGGAACAATTTTATCTTTAATTTGCATAGTTGTTCCTATTACACATCCAGCCCCAGCATGACAATCCGGCATAATTCTAATTTTAGATCCAGTTGTAAACTCTTGATTAGCAAGATTTTCTATTTGTTCTTTTGTTGTATTATCTAAATTATCTGCAAATACAATAATATCATTGTATTTACCTTTGATATTAATTTTTCCCATTATATCTCTTTCATGATATTTTAATATAAAAATCCATGTTTTTCCTTTCTTAATTTCATATATTACAGATTATGTTTCATTCAATAATATATATTTATTAGGTGATCCAAATTCAGTTTCAGTTTTTATAAAAACAACATTATCACTGCATATAATAATTGAAGTCATATAACTATCCATACTAAAGCGCAACGAATCACTTAATGTAGAATAAACACCATCTAATTGATTTTTAGATATATTATAACATTTATCATTTTCCATATATTTTCGCAGGTTTAATTCGATTTCATCAATTTTAATATCTTTACTACTTATAAGAATTCTATCTAAATTAACTACATCCTCAGGATTTGCAAACCTAGATATACATTTATCTCTTAGTTTTGAATTGCACAATTCATATAATAATCTATCCTGTTTGCTTTTTATGACATAATTTCTAATAAATTTCTCTTCAACTAAACAATCCATTATATTTTCTCCTTACTAAAATAAGTTTTCTATAAATTGATACTTATCTAATGTTTTTATCATTAAAGAATAAGCATCTGTTGCTTCATTGGTAATAATTGAATCAATTACATGTTGTGAAGCTCCACTAACTAATCTTATATTTGGGTTTGTTGGCAATGCTGCAAAATGAACCTTTCTAGCATTAACATTCCAATAAATTACCTCTGGTAATTCATATCCAGTTTTTTTGAATTTTTTTTCAAAAACTTTATATGTTGGCTTACCTTCTATTCCCATATCAAATTCCATATCCGATATAATAACTATTCGTTTAACCATATCTTCTTGTGAAATCTTTTTCTTTTTTGCGACTGATAAAATAAGATCATATACTTTGTTTATATCTGTATTCATACAATCATTATATTTATATATTTTCTTTAATTTATCATACAATGTTTTATCTGGTAATTCAATAAGTTCAGGACGACTTGAAAATGTAATAAATTTATTTTTAAATTCTCCAGTTAATTGTTCTGAAAAAAGAATCGCTAAGCTAGTCGCAATATAATTAGGTAATCCGTTATTAAACGTCATTGAACCAGATCCATCTCTAACAACTATCGTGTTAGTATTAGAATTACTTCTTTTTAAGCTATTCCATTTTACTTCCATACCGTCTTTTATTTCCTTAGAGATTGCACCATTTTCATATTCTTTGATTATTTGGTATGGATATATTGCTCCAACATTAATTTTCGCTAATCCTTGATTTACCATAGAAAGATAATTTCTATATCTATCAATATCATTTTTTATAAAAGCATTACGATATTTATGCATTGCACAACTCGTTACTTTTCCATAATCAAATGTATATCTTTTTAAGCATAATTCATTTTCAATAATTATATCTTTTCTTAAATTACTTAGCATCTTACGGTATTCTGACTTAGTATAACCTAATTTTTCACTTAATACTAACCCCATTTTACGTGTATATGGATCAGATGCGTTTATAGAAGGCATCCACTTAGCAAGTAATGATATAGATTTGCCTAATTTATTATTTTCAATATCTGCGTCTAATTGATTTTTGATATACATAACAATATCTTTATCAACTGATGTTCTTAATCCAATAAATAAATCATCAAATCTACCATATTTAACTATATAAGGAATAAGAGCTCTTGCAATGCTTTCATCATCCCTGCATATTTCTCTATAGGCAATTCTAAATAAGTCCCTTTCTCCTAGACCTTCTCTAATATCTCTTAAATAAAATAAATTCTTTAAAGCTAATTCTTTATCTTCTTCATAAGCTAAATAAAAAACACGTTTAAATTCTCTTATATTATTTCTTAATGCTCCAGCAGATCCAAAAAAATCTAAATTGGCATTAGATGTAGTTCTATATGCTGTATCACCATTTTCAGTAATGGCTTTATTAAGTTCTTTTCTTATTTCTTTTAACATTATATTCACCTCTTGATTACAAGATACCCGTGGGGGTTGTCGTCCCCCACTAAAACTTGGCGAGCATTTTTTTGCTGGCGGTATCTTTACTTTTTTACAAGACACTTATGGGATCGAACCATATTAAACACCGAATTATTGCTGTATGTGTCTTTACTGTAGATTTTGCTCTACACTTATATTATATGCAAGAATATACTTTCCAAAAATTGGCAAATTTAAAAATATTTTTGACCCCTAAATTTCACTATAGTACAATATTCAAAAAAAAATTATATTTTTTGACCCCTTTTTATGGTAGAATTATAATAGGTGATAAATATGGAAGAAAAAATAAAAGTAAATATTACTCAAAGTACATATTCAATTTTACTAAAAGATATGGAGTTATTTGAATTTTATAAGGACAATGGTGAATTAAACAAAAACCTTTTTTATAACACTTTAATTTTAAACTATTACGAAAAATATTTAGAAAATGAAAATAAATTGCTTAAGCATATAACAACTACTATTAAAGAATATACTACTCTTCAAAAAGATGATTTAAATTTATTAGCTTGTGATATAATTGATAAAATTCAAAAAGCTAATTTTGAATCCGACCAAAAATTTTCTGTTACTGCCTCTGTAAAACCCACTAAAATGGCAGAAAAGGCTTTTGATTATATTGAAGAATATTTACTTACTAATACTTCTATTTCAAATTATTTCAGGAATCTATTTGTTTCATATACAGCTCTACCACAAGATCAGAGAGAAAAGATCATTTTTAAAAATCAATATGAGACAATTTTAGAAGCAATAAATAATAAGAAAAAAATATTCTTTACAACAAAAAAAGGTGGGAGAGGAAGACACGAGTCTTCTCCATATATAATTACTAATTCTAAAGAAGAATTATTTAATTATTTACTTGCAGTATATAAAAATAGAGCTTATACTTTTAGATTATCAAGAATATTAGATGTTACTATCTTAAAAGAAGATATTGTAATAACCGATGAGCAAAAAAGCATATTTGAAAAAATGATTAAATATGGTCCTCAATATTCATATGGAGAAAATGAGCTTGAAGAAATAGTCGTAAAATTAACACCTAGAGGTATAGAGCAATTTAAGAGTATGTATATTCATAGACCTACACCAGATAGAATTGACGGAGATTTATATTATTTTAATTGTTCTTATACACAAGTATTACAATACTTTGTTAAACTAGGAAGAAATGCATGTATTATATCACCTATTTCACTAGCACAAAATTTAAAAGAATTCTATTTTAGTGGATATAATGCTTATTTAACAAATTTCAACAAAATATGATACGATATTATAAAATAACTAAGGCTGATATGATATAATTATGCTAAACAGGAGAGTTTAACTTATGAGAAAAAAAGATTATTTAATTTTAATTATTTCATGGATATTTTTTATTGCATTTGATTGTGCTTTAATTCTTTTAGGGATTGAATATTCTAATGAAAAAGATTTATTTTGGATATTAGGTGTTTCAAGCTTATCTATTTATATCCTTTTATTTGCTATCAGTATTGTATACAAAAAAAGAAAAAAGAAAATAGCTGATAACACATCAACAATCGATAATTATGTAAAATTAGAAAGGCAAAAAATTCTAGATAATCCGGATTCTTATTTTAAAAGGATAGTTAGAATAAATAACATAGGAATAATTTATTTATTTTTCTTAGTTCTATTAATCTATCCTGCTTTTCTTTTATTGGGTACAACTAAAGATGAAGGTGTAATTTTCGTATTATCGATAGTAATATTATGCTTTCAATTAATACCTATCCATATGTTTTTTCATTCAAAAAACAATGTTTATCCAAATATACTACTTACCAAAACAAAGCATCCAAAAATTGCCGATATGATTGAAAAAGCACTTGCAATATCAGAATTAAAGATGAATATTAATAGTCTTAAAATTCATCTTTTCACTGGTTATGATATTAGTGTTTATTATGATCGTGTATATCATTTGAATTTAGGAATAAATGCTTTAAGAACTTTAAGTAATGATGAAATAATTGCTATTCTTCTCCATGAATTTGGGCATATAAAAAGTAATGACTTACGTATTTCAACTATGCTATATAAATCAGATATACATTGGCAAAATTTAACAAAGATACCATTTTTACGTACATTTCTAATATTTTTTGGATTTAATGTTGGTATGATGGAAAAAACTTATTTAGAGACTATTTCTTATAAAAAGGAAGTAGAGGCCGACTTATTTGTAAAAGAAAAGGGATATGCCCAATATCTTGCAAATGCACTTGCAAAAATGCAAATGATTACTTTTTGTAATAGTGAATTACCGATAAAAAATATTTATGCTGATAATGTTAATTTTCCTAATCTTCCTAGAGTATATTTTGAGAATCTTTTAGAGGCATATGAAAAGAAATCTAATGTTTGGAAAATTATGGCTGAAAAAGAATTGAAACATAATGAAAACACTCATCCATCTTTTTCCGAAAGAATTAAGATGCTTGAATGCAATTATGAAATTTTATTTTCTGATATCACTCCGGAATTAATTATTGAAATTAATAGAATTTCAGATTCATTTACAGCTGGTTGGAAAGAACAATGGAAAGAGCAAAGAACATATGATTATATTTGGAATTTAGAAGTTATTAATGATTATGAGAAAGATAATAATGTTAATGATTATGAAATTATAAATATTATTTTATATTATTTTAATTTATGTGAATATGAAAAGGCAAAAGAATTGTCTGAAAAATTATTGGTATCTGAACCCGATAATGCTGTTAATCTTTCTATATACGGTAAAATACTATTAAATGAATATAATGAAGATGGTTTAATCTATTTAAAAAAAGCATGTGATCTTTCTACTATTGCTTTCTATAATGATTCAAATTTCTTGTTAATTTACTGCTCTAATCACGGATTACAAGATAAATTTGATGAATTAGAGAAGTGGCAATTAGAAAGAAGTAATATTTTATTAGAAAGAGAAAAACATAGAGTTAGACATAAAAGAATAGAGTTGTTTGATCCAAAAATAAGTAATGAAACAAGAAATATTTTAAAAGATAAAATTGAAAAATTGAACATAAATGAATGTTACTTGGGTAGGTTGAAGCTATCAAAAGATGAATTTTCTTTTGTTTTCTCCTATTACCAAAAAGATAATTTATCTGAAAAAGAAAAATATATTCTTTATAATAATATAAATAGTGTGCTTACTTCTATATTAGGATATGATTATATTATAGATAATTCTTTGGGATTCAGATTAAGCAGAATTAAAAATTGTCTGATCTTTTATAAGACGAATCTTACAGATATTTATAGTATTTAAGAACAAAAAAGGCAATCAAATGATTGCCTTTTTTGTTATATAGAATATATTTGCTTTTGCTTTCTAAGCTTAGTAATCCTTTTCATTAAAGGAAAAGTATTCTATCTCTTCTTCATCCTCTAAATCTTCTTCGATATTCTCTATCTCATTTTCTACAGTTTCTTCCACTGCTTCAGCAATTACACCTGATATAGTAATCATTGCATCTTCTCCTGGTGAAAGTGTTATTTCACTTATTATTACTACATTATTTTCTTGTGTAATAATACCATGAGTTGTAGTAACCATATATTCATTGTTATCTATTGGAAGAATAGTACTTTCTAATTCATCTTTAATAACAAAATTTCTAATAATCTTATTACCATTATTTTTAAGTGTGATATTAAATGTAATATCATCACCTTCCATATAATAGTCATCAGGCTTATCTACTGTTTTAGTCATTTCTAAAACATTACTTGTGAAAATACTATAGTCTACTTCTGATGTTTTTAATGATTTAGTTGATAATAAATCTCTAAATGCATTTACTTTATTTTGTCTAATTGACATATAAAATCATCCCCTTTTACATAATAAATATTATGCTATAGAGTCATGATTTAGAATATAGTTTATATAGTTTTATTAACTTCTTTTTCCATTATGAAATCATCCATTACAAATCCACTTCCGATATCAGTAACGAGTTCCTTAATAGGTTTAAAACCATTTTTTTCATATACATGTTTTGCATGATAATTATATCTATTAACATTTAATCTAATTGGTAAATTAAATTGAGTTAAATATTCAATAACATCTGAAGCAATGTTTTGACCCTTGTATTCCGGTTTTAAATATAGCTTCGATAAATATAAGTAATCTTCATGAAAAATATAAGCAATATATCCACAAATAACATTATCTCTAATAATATATTCATAGTTATATCCATCAGTTATATTCTTAATAACATTATTTTTATTAAAAAACATATCAAGCATATATTCCATATGATCTCTTTCAAGTGTTTCCTGATAAGCTGCGATAAATAAATCAGTAGCCATTTGGCTTATTTCTTCAATGTCTTCCATCTTTTTATATGTTATCATAATTTCACCTATGAAAAAAGGATATTAGATATCCTTATTTTCTTGTCCTTCAGTTATAATTTGTGTTTCAATGTTATCCACTTGTTCATCAATTGCTTTCTCTACTAGTGCTATATTAGAAACTGCTTGATCATCACGTAAACGGATTAATCTTACACCTTGTGTAGCTCGGCCAGTTTGAGAAATAGCTTCTACATGCATTCTGATAGTCACACCCTTATTAGTTGTAATAAGAAGATCTTGATTATCATTTACAGCACGCAATGTCTTTAATTTACCATTTTTATCAGTTACATTTAAAGTTTTTACACCCATACCACCACGGGTTTGAACACGGTATTCATCGATATCGCTACGTTTTCCGTAACCATTTTCAGTAATAACTAATATTTCTTTATTATCGTCAGTAACTACTGCCATACCTACTAGTTCATCTTCGTCAGATATTCTCATACCTCTAACTCCGGCAGCACTACGACCAATAGGCCTAATAGAATCTTCTGCAAAACGAATTGCCTTACCATTAGAAGCCCCTAAGATAATATCTCTAGATCCATCAGTTATTTCTACTTGTAATAATTCATCATCCTCAGCTAAATCAATTGCGATAATACCGTTATTTCTAATATTTTGGAATTGACTTACTAGTGTACGTTTTACTGTACCACGCTTTGTCGCAAAGAAGAAGGCACTTCCATTTTCTTCAAAATTTCTAATATTACTTATAGCTGCAAGTTTTTCATTTTCTTCAAACTTTAATAAATTTACTAGTGGTAATCCTTTCGAAGTACGACTTCCTTCGGGGATTTGGTATCCCTTCATTTTGTAAACTCGACCCTTATTAGTAAAGAATAATATATAGTCATGAGTTGATGTAGGTAAAATATGTTCTACTACATCGTCTTCATTTGTTTTGATACCACTAACTCCAACTCCACCACGACTTTGAGCCTTATATGCATCTTGCTTCATACGTTTTGCATAACCCTTGTTAGTGATAGTGATGATAACATCTTCTTCTGGAATTAAATCTTCATTTTCAATGTTTAAATCAACATGTAAACTTATTTCACTACGACGATCATCATTAAATTTTTCTTTGATTTCTAGAATTTCATCTTTAACAATTTGTTTCTTCTTTTCATCACTTGCCAAGATTGAACGATATTCATTAATTGATTTAATTAATTCTGCTTGTTCATTTTCAGTTTTTTCTCTATTTAATCCAGATAAACGTTTTAATTGCATATCTAGTATTGCTTGAGCTTGAACATCAGATAAACTAAATCTTTCAATTAATTTTTCTTTTTCGCTTCCATCTTTTGTACTTCTTAATATATTAATAATTTCGTCAATATTATCTAGAGCTATTACTAACCCCTCTACAATATGTAATCTAGCTAGCGCTTTATCTAAATCAAATTGAGTACGTCTAGTTATAACTTCTAATTGATGCTTAATATAAACCTCTAATGCTTGTTTTAAAGTCATCATAACTGGTTTATTATTAATTAAGGCAATCATATTGATTCCATAGCTTGTTTGTAATTGTGTATATTTGAATAAGTTATTTAATACTACATTAACGTTGGCATCTCTTTTTACTTCAATAACAATTCTAGTACCATTACGGTTAGATTCATCTCTTAAATCGGCAATACCTTCAACAATTTTTTCTTTATGAACTTCTGCAATTCTTTCAATCATTCTAGTCTTATTTACCATATAAGGTATTTCAGTTACAACAATTTGATGATTTCCTTTTCCATTCTTTGATTCAATTATATCAGCTTTAGATCTAATAACAATTGAACCATTACCAGTTGTATATGCTTGTCTAAGACCAGCTAAACCGATAATTAAACCACCTGTTGGAAAATCTGGTCCTTTAATATATTCCATTAATTCTTCAGTAGTAATTTCAGGATTATCCATTAATGCTAATGTACCATCTATTACTTCACCCAAATTATGAGGTGGAATATTAGTTGCCATACCTACTGCAATACCTGTTGTACCATTTACTAACATATTTGGATAACGAGCAGGTAATATTGCGGGTTCTCTTTCAGTTCCATCATAATTATCAATATAATCTACAGTATTTTTATTAATATCACGTAGCATTTCCATGCTTATTTTACTCATACGTGCTTCAGTATAACGCATTGCTGCTGGCTCATCACCATCAACACTACCAAAGTTACCATGTCCATCTACAAGCATATAGCGATAACTAAATGGTTGAGCCATTCTCGCCATTGCATCATAAATAGAAGAGTCACCATGAGGATGGTATTTCCCCATTACGTCCCCTACGATACGCGCAGATTTTTTATGTGCTGTATTTGAATATACACCAAGTTCATTCATCCCATATAAAATACGGCGTTGTACTGGTTTTAATCCATCTCTAGCATCTGGTAATGCACGAGCTACAATTACACTCATCGCGTAATTTAAGAAGGCACTTTTCATTTCAGTAGAGATATTAACTTCTTCTACTTTATCATGAGTACTATCTTGTTCTAATAATTCTTCATTTTGGTTTTCCATGTTATACCTCACTACATATCAATATCTGCATATTGAGCATTTTCTTGAATAAATTTCTTTCTTGGTTCAACTTCTTCACCCATTAACATGCTAAATACTTGATCTGCATCAAATGCTTCTTTTAAACTTACACGAAGTAAAATTCTTCTTGCTGGATCCATAGTCGTTTCCCATAATTGTTCCGCATCCATTTCTCCTAGCCCTTTATAACGCTGAATATCAGCTTTACCAGGCATTTCTATTTTTAATTTCTCTAATTCTTTATCATTATAAGCATATTCAATTCTCTTACCAACTTGAATTTTATATAAAGGTGGTTGAGCAATATAAATATATCCATATTCAATTAATTGTGGCATATAGCGATAGAAGAAAGTTAATAATAATGTACAGATATGTTCACCATCGACATCGGCATCGGTCATTATAACAATTTTATGATATCTAACCTTTTCAATATCGAATTCTTCTCCAATTCCCGCTCCAATAGCTTGAATCATAGATACTATTTCCTTATTTGCTAAAGCTTTATCAAGTCTAGCTTTTTCAACATTTAATACTTTACCACGTAATGGTATTACCGCTTGGAATTCACTATCTCTACCAGCCTTTGCACTACCTCCGGCTGAATTCCCTTCCACTATATAAATTTCTGATTTAGTTGGGTCTTTACTACGGCAATCAGTTAATTTAGTTGCCATACCTAGTCCGTTTAATGGTGTTTTACGAGTAGCTTCACGAGCTTTTTTAGCTGCAATTCTAGCACGAGCAGCTAATAAACCTTTTTCAATTATTTGTTTAGATTCCAAAGGATGTTCGAGTAAATATCTTTCAAAAGCTTCACTAAATATTTTAGATGTAATGGCTCTAACTTCACTATTCCCTAATTTAGTCTTAGTTTGTCCCTCAAATTGTGGATTTGGATGTTTAACAGAAATAATTGCAGTTAATCCTTCTTTAACATCTTCTCCAGTTAAGGCATCATCATTTTTAAGTAATTTTGCTTCTGTTGCATATTTATTTATGACTCTAGTTAAAGACGTTCTAAATCCTTCTTCATGAGTTCCACCTTCATGTGTATGAATATTATTAGTAAATGAAAAAATATTACTATTATAAGAAGTATTATATTGCATAGCTACTTCAACAATAATTCCATCCATTTCTTTTTCACAATAAATTACATCTGAGTGTATTCTTTCTTTATTTTTATTTAAAAAATCAACGTATTCACTAATTCCGCCTTCATACAAATATTGGAATTCTTTAATATCATCATCATTTCTTAAATCTCTTATAGTTATTTTTAAACCTTTATTTAAAAATGCTAATTGTTGTATACGAAGCCTTAATGTTTCAAAATCATAATTAGTTGTTTCAGTAAATATTTGATTATCTGCCTTAAACATAACAGTTGAACCATTTTCATCAGTTGTTTCACCTAATAATTCAAGATCACCAATTACATTTCCTCTTTCAAATCTCTCTTGATACTTCTTACCGTTTCTTCTAATACTTACTTCTAACCATTCAGACAAAGCATTAACAACTGAAGCTCCTACACCATGTAGACCTCCAGATACTTTATATGAAGAACCATCAAATTTTCCACCAGCATGTAATACTGTAAAAATAGTTTCGACCGCTGGACGACCTGTTTTTGGATGTAAATCTACTGGCATTCCACGTCCATTGTCTGTAACTCTAATAATATCATCTTTTAATATATCTAATTCAATATGAGTCGCATAACCTGCTAATGCCTCATCAATTGAATTATCTACTATTTCCCATACTAAATGATGTAATCCTCTTTGACTTGTTGCTCCAATGTACATACCTGGTCTTTTTCTTACTGCTTCTAGACCTTCTAGTATTTGAATATTTGATGCATCATAATTTTGATTCATTATTTCACTCCTAATCTAATTTTAGAATTTGCGCTTTACTTATAATTTCTTTTGGTATTAAATCTATATTGGTTGTTGATATAAAAGTTTGTGGTTCATCAAGTAAAAATTTTACTAACTTCTTTTGTCTTTCATCATCTAATTCAGAAAACACATCATCTAGTAATAAAATTGGACTTTTATTAAATTTATCCTTAAATAAATAAAATAAAGCTATTTTTAAACTTATTACTGAACCTCTAATTTGTCCTTGGCTACCATATGTACCAACATTTTTATCATTTATTTTAATTATAAAATCATCCCTATGACATCCATAATTAGTTGATTTTGTAAATATATCGTAATTCAATTTATTTTTAAAAATTTCATTAATATTTTCTTTATTTACACTAGGTAAATATTTTATTTCTATTTCTTCATTTACCATTTCTTTATGAATATTTTTTAAATAATTATTTAGTTCCATTAAAAAAATTTCTCTTTGATTAATTAATTTTAAATTAATTTCTATTAATTGATCGGTAATTATATTTAGAATTGTTTTTTTATTTTCATCATATATTTTTAATAATTCATTTCGTTCTTTTAATAATTTTTTAAAAAGCTTCATATCATAAATATAAGTTTTTGATAACATAGATATTTCTAAATCTAGAAAATTCCTTCTATCACTTTTATTTCCTAATACTAAATTTAAGTCAGTTGGTGAAAATATTACTGTTTTTATATTACCTATAAAATCACTTATTTTCTTATATTCTACTCCATTAATTAAAGCAATCTTACCTTTATTACTCATAATTAATTCATATTTTTTATCAGTATTAATTAATATTTTACTAAATTCTTTATTATATTTAATTACTTCCTTTAAATCATTAGTTCGATGACTCTTACTTGATGACATAATAAAAATAGATTCTAAAATAGAAGTTTTTCCGACCGCATTATTTCCTAATAAAATAATTAAATTTTTATTAAAAGATAATTTATAATCATCAAATTTCCTAAAATTTTTTAATTCTAAATGAGTTATCATATTATTTTATACTCAGTATCTTCATACTTAATAATATAATTTGGATATAACTTTCTTCCACGTCTATTTTCTAATTCATTATTAACATAAATATCATTACTACTTAAGAAAAATTTAGCTTCTCCACCTGTCGAAATAATATCTGCAATTTTTAAAAATTGACCTAAAGTTATATATTCAGTATTAATTTTAATATTTTTCATAAAATCACCACACTATTCTATAATTATATCATATTTTTTGAAAAAATGGTAGTATTTTTAATTTTTTATTATTTTCCTAATTACTATACAAAAATAAAAAAAAGGCCTTAAAACTCATTTTAAAGGCCTTTTTGTAATTAATCCATTCTTACTGGTAATATTAATTGAATTAAATTATTATCTAAATTATTAGTTAAAATAAATGGTTTTACTTCACTTGATAATTCAATAGCAACTTCAACAGTATCAAAAGATCTTAATGCATCTATTAAATATTTAGAACTAAATGCTATTTTTAAACCATTTTCACATTGAATATCTAAAGCTATTAATTCTTCTTTAGCTTCTCCAATTTGATTATTATTAGATGTTATTTCTATTTTTTTATTTTTACTAATATTTAATTTAATAATACTATATGTTATTTCTCTATCTTTTTCTTTATCTCTAGGTGATAATAATGAAACCCTTTCTACAGCTTCAATAAGTTCATCTTTATTAAATATTAATTTAATTGGAAAACTACTTGGAATTAATTTAGATGTATCAGGATAACTTCCATCTAATAATCTTGTTTGAAATAAAACATTATTATATTTAAATAAAATTTTATTATTAGAAAAATATACACTTATATTATCATCATAATTATCTAATACTTTTGATAATTCTTCTAATGATTTATTAGGAATAGTTATATTAAAATCATTTGAATTTTCTTCTAATGTAATAACTTTTTGGCTTAATCTATATGAGTCTGTAGAAATACATTTTAATGAATTTTCATTTAATTTAAAATTTACTCCTGTTAATATTGGTTTTTTCTCACTTATAGAAGTTGCAAAACAAGTTTCTTTTATTATAGTTTTAAAAGTTTTTGCATTTAATATTAAAGGATTTTCTAATACAACAAAATTAATATTTGGATAATCCATTATATCCATAACATTAAGTTTATATTCTCCTCTATCCACTTTTATTAATAATATTTTATTTTCTATTAATGATAAACTTATAGTTTTACTATTAACTTTTCTAATAATATCTATAAAAAATTTACCTGGAATAATTGTTTTTCCTTTTTCAGTTACATTTAATGATTTATCACTAATCATAACTTCTATAGATATATACATATTTGAACTTGTCATAAACAAATCATTATCTGTTACTTCTAATTTAATTCCAGTTAATATAGGCATAGAGCTTTTGACTGGTAATCCTCGAGATATAATATTTAAATTTTCTAAAAAAATGTCTCTGTCAATTGTGAAATTCATAATTTTTCTCTCTTTCATTATTTATATTATAATTTTATTATTATTATGATTGTGGATAGTGGATAAGTTAAAAAAATGGCTTAAATACTATGTTTTTATTATATCATAAAATGTTGATAATTAATAGAATATTTATTCTAATTTTTTAAGAATTGTATCAATTGCTAATTTTAATTCTTTATTATTTTTTAAATCTTGTTCAATTTTAGAACAACCAGACATAACAGTAGAATGATCTCTATCACCTAATAACATTCCTATTTTTTTATAAGGTAAATCATACTTTGTTTTTAATAAATACATACAAATATGTCTAGGAACAATTAAATTATTAGTTCTTTTTTTACCAATAATATCTTCAACTGAAACCTGATAAAATGCAGCAATAATACTTTTTAAATTTTCATATTTATCTTCTGTACCATCAATTTTTCTATTTTTTAATAATGGTTCTAAAGCTTCTTTTACTAAATTAAGAGTAATATTTTGATTAAAAATGACACTATAAGATAAAACTCTTCTAAATGCACCTTCTAATTCTCTTATATTATTAATATAATTATTAGCAATATATTCAAAAATTTCATTATCAATATCTTTATTAGCATCTGGGGATTCTACAAGTTTTCTTTTTAAAATATTAACTCTATGTTCTAAATTAGGTTGTTTAATATCAACTGACATTCCCCAACTAAAACGAGAAGTTAAACGGTCCATAATTCCTTTTAATTGATCAGCTGGACAATCGGAAGTAATAACTATTTGTTTACCTGCATCATGCATATCACAAAATAATTTAAAAAATTCTTGTTGCGATTTTTTTCCAATTTCTAACATTTGAATATCATCTACTAAAAGTACATCTAAATCATTATATTTTTGTTCAAAAGCTTCCATATTTCCACTTTGTGTAGCTTTTGAATAATCTACAATAAAATTTTGAGCTTGAATATATAAAACTCGTTTATTTATATCTTTTTCTAATACATAATTACCTATTGATTGCATTAAATGTGTTTTTCCAAGACCAACACCACCAAATATATATAAAGGATTGGCAAATTGTCCTGGTTGTTCCGCAACCATCATAGCAGATCTAACACTAAATCTATTAGATTCACCAACAACGAATGATTCAAAAGTATAATTTTCATTTAAAAAACTATCATAAACTTTTTTAGTTTTTTCAGGTTCAATAATTTTATTTTGAGGTGAAACTAATTCATCTGCAGTAATAAATTTAAATTTAATTGCTTCATCACTTATATTATCTACTATGGTTTTTATTTTTTGACTATATGTATAATTAATTTTTGTTTGAATGTAAAGACTAGGAACTAGTATATATACTAATCCATTAGATATTTTGACAACTTTTTTTGATTCACCAAAAATTTCATTAAAAATATCTTCAGAATAATTTTGAGATAATTGTTCTAATGTAGTATTCCAAATGTCTTGATATTTCTGCATAAAATTTCACCCTTTTGCTATTTTTATTTTAAAGCAATATAGTTATAACACATTATCCAAAAAAGAAAATAAGAAGTTTTCCACCAAAAATGTGGATAACTTTAAGTTTATATAAAAAAATTGTGGGTAATATGTTTATAATTAATATAAAAAAATGCTTTAGGTAAGCCGAAAATATGACTTATCAACTTTTTCCACAATTAACCAAAAATGTTGATAAGTTATCCACAATTAATGTAAAAAAAGTGTTAATTATTTTGTTAATAAGTAAAGTTTTGTAAATTTTTGAACTAAGAAAAAAAATAAGTTCTTTTTTGAGTTGACAAAGAAAGAGTTATTTGATATCATTTTAACGCGTGGTTTCGTAAGAAAGGCAGGTATTTAATTATGAAGAGAACATATCAACCTAATAAACATAAAAGAAAAGTTACTCATGGTTTCCGTGCGAGAATGTCTAGCGTTGGTGGGCGTTTAGTATTAGCTCGTAGACGTAAAAAAGGACGTAAACAATTAACTGTTTAATAATATTTAAATATAAAATTACAAACTAGGACTACTCGAATTAATTTTTTAAATAAATAAGAGCAGTCCTTTTTATTTCTCTGATATAATGGAGGACAAATATGAAAAAACAATATCGCGTGAAAAAAAGTAGTGAAATAGAGAAAATTTTGAAAGCAAAAAATTGTTATGGCAATAAATATTTCACAGTATATAAAAAAGAAAATGACGAAACCAATTATTTCCGTTATGCGATTAGTGTAGGTAAAAAAATAGGTAATGCAGTTATCAGAAATAGAGTAAAAAGACAAATTAGAGCTATTATTGATAATATGTGTGATCCTTTATTTAATATAGATGTTTTTATTGTTGTTAAAACAAATATTCATGATATTGATTTTTTGGAAATGCAAAAACAATTGAAATATTTATTTAAAAAATTAAATATAAAAATTAAAGGAGAATAATTTTGAAAAGTTTTTATAACAGAAATATCAATAAAGTTACTTTAATTGCTGTTTTAATTGTAGTTACTGCTGCATTAACTAGTTGCCGTCAAGGAAATTGGTCAACTACAGTATATACTACATGGGGTGCCGAATTTAAATTTGGTAGTTTCTTTTCTGCATTATTTGGATGGCCAGTTGCTATTTTGTCTTATCCAATAGCTTTCTTAATGAGTACTATCGGTGGATGGCTTGGTAATTCTTATGCATGGGGATTAGTAATAACTACTATTATTGTTAGAACTTGTGCATGGCCAATTTATTCTAAACAAAATGATACATCAATTAAGATGCAATTGATTCAACCCGAAACTGAAAGAATTCAACGTAAGTATCAAGGTCGTAAAGATCCCGAAAGTCAACGTAGAATGCAAGCGGAGACAATGGCGATTTATAAGAAATATAAAATGAACCCATTTGGATGTATTTTCACAATGTTCTTACAATTTCCAATATTCATGGCAATGTATGAAGTAGTAAGACGTATTAATTTAAGTACAACTAGATTAGTTTCTCAAAGTAATATTTCAATCACTGAACCAGGAAAATTTGCTTTATCTAATACTAAGTTATTTAATTATTTTAATCTAAATTGTAGTTTTACTGATGCTGGAACTATGCATGATAAAATATTTATTGTATTTTTAGCTGTTGCATTTGGTGCTGTTACAATTTTGTCACAAAAATTGTCACAAAAGAAGCCAAGTTATGTTAAAAATAGACCTAACGGTGCTGGTGATGCTATGGGTAAACAAATGAAGATGATGAATTATATTATGACTGCTATGTTCATATTTATGTCATTAACTTCTGCTTCATTGGCTTTATATTGGCTAGTTGGGGGAGTATACCAATTATTCCAAGGTAAAGTTGGTCGTATTATGAATGAGAAAAATTATTATAAAATGAAAGAAAAAATGATGTAGGTGGTTTATGCAAAAGAAAATAGAAATAATTGCAACATCCTATGAAGACGCTATGAATGCTGCAATTGAAAAGTTACATTTATCTAGCGATAAAATATTTTTGAATGTTGTTGAAGAAAACGGTGCTGATATAATATATGAAGCCTTAGTTGATGTTAATTTAGCTTTAGAAGGAAAGAGATATCTTGAAGCGATTTTGAAGTCTTTAGATATAGAATATAATTTAGAAGTTAGAACAATTGGCGGAGAACAAGAAATTCACTATGTTATAGATTCAAGTGAAAATCCATTATTAATTGGAATAAAGGGAAGAACTTTAGAAGCTTTACAATTACTAATTAAAAATTTAATTGGTAGTTATACTAAAGAAAAAATTGTTATAACTTTAGATATTGGTTCATACCGTGCTAATCGTGAACAACAACTTGAAATATTAGCTACTAAAACTGCAAAGGAAGTTGTTAGAACGAAAGTTGATGTTAAACTTCGTGCTATGAATTCTTTTGAACGTCGTGTTATTCATGAAAAATTAAGTGAATGGCGTGATGTATATACAGAATCTGAGGGCGAAGGCGAAGAAAGAGCAATCGTTATTAAGGCTGTAAAGAAATAATAAAAATAAAGTCTACTTTATAGTAGGCTTTTTTTGTTTTTGAAATATTATACTATGTATAAAAAATAAACATATTGGTATTTTTATTAAATTGTATAGATTTATTACTTAAATTATAGTAGAATAAAAGGCATGAAAAAGATTATAAAAAAGACAATCATTACAATTTTAATAGCATTTGTATTTTGGGGTATTATATCAACAACCATAGAAAATATTAGTGTTCAAATACAGATATCAGAATTCAAGAAAAAAGGAGTCTATGACCCGACACAAGGCGATAAATACACAAGATATTATAAGGTTTCACGTGAAACATGGCAAGAGGAAAAACCATCATTTACTCAGTATGAAAATGAAAAGATTATTGGTTCAGTTGGAGATATCATAGTTGGACTAAAGTCTGCACTAACTGGTTATCCAATCGTAAGTGATTTTATTACATACTTTTTTGGTGGACACGCCTCGTTATGCTCTGATAAATATTATGATCATAAAAATACTATTGAGGAATATGATTCATTCGAAGCTGTTGGCTACATTGAAGATGATACCTATAGTATAGAAAATAGGATATTTTGGAATGATGATATATATCGAGATGAAGTTATAGGATTGAGGGTTAAAACTACCGAGGAAAAGAGAAAAATAGCTTTTAGTAAGGCCGTTTCTTTTGATGGGGATGCCTACAATAATTCATATATTTTTAATACCAAGAATTCCCATTATTGTACTGATTTTATAACTAAAGCATATGCATCTGTTGGAATTAACTTGAATTATGATGGCTTTGTTTGTAGCGTACAGGATTTAATTTTTTCTAAAAATACATACATATTTTTCTACAAAATAGTCAAAAAAGATATAACCTACATATATTATTTAGAATAAAGTAAAGGGGAAATCTATATTCCCTTTTTTTATAGTAATAAATCCTTTATAATATATAATTTTTATGATATAATTAACTGAAAAAGGAGTGTGAGACTATATGAGTTATGTTGCTTTATATCGTGCGTACAGACCACAATATTTTAGAGAAGTAGTTGGACAAAAGCATATAGTATTAACTCTTCAAAATGCACTTAAATTAAATAAAGTTGCTCATGCATATTTATTTTCTGGTCCTAGAGGAACAGGTAAAACAACTTTAGCTAAAATAATGGCTAAAGCACTTAATTGTGAAGATGGAATTGTTACAGAACCATGCGGTAAATGTGATTTATGTCGAGGTATTACCGAAGGTAAAATTAGTGATGTAATAGAAATAGATGCGGCTAGTAATAATGGTGTTGATGAAATAAGGGAGATAAGAGATAAAGTTAAATTTCTTCCCTCATCAGGTAGATATAAAGTATATATTATAGATGAGGTTCATATGCTATCGAATGGTGCATTTAATGCCTTACTAAAAACATTAGAGGAACCGCCTCATCACGTTATTTTTATTCTTGCAACAACTGAACCACATAAAATACCAGCTACTATTTTATCTAGATGTCAAAGATTTGATTTCCAAGGAATAAGTTCCGAAGATATTCATTCGAAATTAAAAGAAGTTGCTTTAAGTGAAAATTTAAAAGTTGAAGATGCTGCATTAGAAACTATCAGTGAAGTATGTGATGGTGGAATGAGAGATGCACTCAGTTTATTAGATCAAAGTATATCATATTCATCAGACGATTTAATTAGTCTTTCTGATGTGCTAGCAGTTAGTGGAAATGTCTCAAATGAATTAATTATAGATTTAATTTCTTCATGTAAAAATAATAATCAGGAAGAAATATTAGGTTATGTAACAAAATTAGTTAATGACGGTAAAGAAATACATAAAATCGTTTCGGATATTATTACTTTTTTAAGAGATATATTGCTATTCAAGGTTGGATTTGGTGAAAAAATAATTTTCAAAAATCCTAAATTCATTAGTTTATGTAATGAAATAAATAATCAAATAGTGTATGAATGGTTGAATAACTTAAATGATGTTCAGAATAACATAAAATTTACCAATCAAAAGCGTACATATTTAGAACTTGGATTGTTAAAAATGAGTGATAAAAAATTGAATGATTATAATTCATTAACTCAAAGAATCGAAAAATTAGAAAAAGAATTAATTTATTTACGTGATATGAAACCAGAAATTAAAAAAGAGGAAGTTGAAAAATATCCTGTTGATAATGAGATAATTATTGAAGAGGCTATAGGTCAGGAGTCTTTAGATCTAGTTTATGAAGAGATAGTTCTTGATGATACTTTTGTGACTACAAAAGATGTCGAAAAAATCTTGAATTCTGGTAAAAAGGAATATAAAGAGAAAGTTCAAAAAATTATTGATAACTATAAAGAAAAAAACCCTAACAATTTGATTCTACATATTTTTGGCAAAGGATTTGTTGCGGCTGTTTCTGATAAGGAAGCATTAATAGTTTTAGATGATGAAGCTAGATGTAATAGATTGATAAAAAAAGAAAATTATGATAAGTTTATTAATATAATTAATAAAGGTGAAAAATTAATAGATAATTTTATATGTATTACCAATGATAATTGGAATGAAATATATCTTGATTATCTTTCACAGTTTAAACAAAATATTTCTAAGCCTATTTTAAAAGAAATTAAAATGATGGTTAAAAAAGTAGACAATAATTATAAAGAAAAAGTAGATGAGGTTATCGAACAAGCCTATAATTTGTTCGGAAAAGATATAGTAAAAATAAAGGAGAATTAATATGAATCAACAAGCAATGATGAAGTTAAGAAAAATGCAAAAGCAAATGGAAGATGCACAAAGAGAATTAGAATCTACAACATTCACTGGAACTGCTGGTGGTGGAATGGTTACAATTGAAATGCTAGGTAATCATACAGTACAAAAAGTTACAATTGATAAAGATGCTGTAGAATCAAAAGATGATATCGAAATGTTAGAAGATACTTTAGTGGCTGCTTTTAATGATTGCATTAAGAAAATAGAAGATACTACAGCTAAAACTATGGGTGCATTTACTGGTGGACTTCCTGGAGGGTTCTTTTAAGAATCATGGAATATCCCAAATCAATTACCGATCTAATTGAATCATTTTCAAAATTACCATCGGTAGGAAAAAAAACTGCTGAAAGATTAGCTATGTATGTCTATAGTAATTTTTCAATGGAAGATGCTGAAATTTTTGCACAAAATCTAGTAAATGTGAAAAAGAATCTTAAAAAATGTAGTATTTGTGGTAATTTAAGTGAAGATGATTTATGTGTAATATGTAAAGACGATAATCGCGATAAGAAGCTAGTTATGGTTGTTGAAACGGTTAAGGACTTATTTGTTTTAGAAAAATTATCATCATTTACAGGAGTATATCATGTTCTAAATGGAGCAATTAATTTTTCTTTAGGAATTGGCGTTGAGGATTTAGAAATTGCTTCACTTATTCGTAGAATTAGAGAAGAAAAAATTAATGAAGTAATTCTTGCAACCAATGCCACATTAGAGGGAGAAACGACCGCAAGATATATAAAAGCCTTACTTGCTGATGATGAAATAAATATCACTAGAATTGCACATGGATTGCCTGTTGGTGGCGATTTAACATATGCTGATGAAATGACCGTATTAAAAGCATTAGAAGGGCGTAGAAATTATTAATAATTGACGTTCTTTTTTCATATAATATAACGGTGATGATATGAAATTAGTGAAATATATTATCAAGTCGATATTAATAGGAATAATTACGTTATTATTATTAAATTTTTTTGGACAATTTATTAGTTTTAATTTGCCAATAAATTTTCTTTCAATATTCTTGGTTGGATTTTTTCATTTACCCGGAATATTGATATTATTAATTATATTATTATTATAATAATAATATTTGAGGTGTACAATGAAAATCAAATTTATCTCGATTTGTGAAGATGCAACAATTGAATATACTTCAAATCTTGAAATGAAAAATAATACTTTAATATTTAAAGATCAATCTATTGAAAATACAACAGTACTTATAGAGGTCATTAATGAAAATGAACTTTTTTTAGAGCGATTTGGGGATACCAATATGATTTTTCATGCATTGTTGGGGGAATTAACATCTGGTGAATATGCCAATAAAATGGGATTATCATTTCAATTTCAAATTTTTACTAAGGAGATTTTATTCCAAAAGGGTAAAATAAGCTTTAAATATGATTATTTTATTGAAAAAGAGTTCCAAAATACGTATGAAATATGCCTTTTAATCAAATAAGCACTTGAAAAATCTTTTTGTTTTATGTAAAATATATTATAGTTCTAAATTGGAGGAATAATTAATGGAAAATATTTCGCAAATGTCAATGTTAGAAGTTGCATGTATGTTAATGGAAAAGAAACGTACTAGCCAACCAATAAAGAAACTTATTAAAGAGGTTTTAGAAATAAAGGGAATTGATGATCCAACTGGTGACATCTCTGCTCAATTATATGTTGACATTACAACAAGTTCGAAATTTGTATATATGGGAAACGAAGAATGGGATTTAAAAATTCGTCAATCACTTGATGAATGGGACAAAGATGGTTCTGCCTTTAATGAAAACGTTGAAGAAGATGACGATGATGAAGATTTAACAGTAGACGACTATATTTTAAGTGATGATGATGAAGATTCTACTGAAGATGAAGATGAAGATATAAAATCTTATGAAGAAGATGAAGAAGATGAAGTTATATCAGATGACGAAGAAGATGAAGAATTAATTGATGATGTTGAAGAGGATATTATTCCTTTAGAAGATGAAGAAAACTTCATGGATGAAGAAACATATGGCGAATATATGGATGACTATGAAGATTTATATGACGAAGAATAAAATATGTTGAAAGTAAAAAGGTGAAATTATATTTTCATCTTTTTTATTTTTATAGATTAATATATAATTGTGCAATATCTTTTACTGTGATATAATAGAAAAATCGAATAGAGGGAAAGTTTATGAATAAGTATTTTGAGAAGATTAAGACCTTCATTGATAGTAAATATTTTACTATTGTAATGAGTGCAATAATTGTTTTTTGTCATACATTTGATTTATTTAATTTAAGTATTATTTTATTATCAATTGTTGCATCATTGATATTAATTACAAAGGCTAATATAATGAATGTATTTATGCCTGTTTGTTTAGCTCTTATTGGTAATGAGCATAATGCTAATCCAAAGAGTCCTATGTTTTACATTGCACTAGCAACCTTAACTGCTCCTGTAGTTTTATTGATAATTGATATTATAAGAAATAAGTTAAAAATAAGAAATAAGATATTTTTATCAACAGCATTATTAATATTATGTGCTTTTATAAGTTTGATAAATACCCCAAGTTTTAGTGATTCTTTTAATGGAATAAAAACCTTAGGAATTTTCTTAGCTTCTACAATCTATTTTTCTTCTAGAATTTATGATAAAAAGAGTGCATTTAATATATTTTGTTATATGTTCATGTGGATAGGTATGGTTGTTTTCCTTCAAATGCAAATATATTTATTAAAAGATGCAAGTAACATGTTTAAATTAATTAAAGATAAACAAATCATGCTTGGATGGGGAATTTCAAATCATTATGTTGGCGTTTTAATACTATCTTTTATAGCAACTTTCTATTTATTATATATATCAAAAAAATGGTTATATATAATACCAATGATTGTAAATACAGTTGCAATAGTATTGACTATGTCTAGAGGTGGGTATCTTGCCTTTGCAGTTATTGTAGTAATGATGTTTCTTGCAGTATTGTATTACGCGAAGGATAAAAAACAAATCATTAAATATTATATTATAGCGGGAGTTTCTGGATTAGTATTACTTTTCATTTTCTATCAAGTTGGATTACTTGATAAATTTATGGATCTAATATTTAGCCGTGAGATAAATAATGATGTCTTTGCAATGAATGGCCGCACCCCAGTTTATAACACTGCTATAAGAAGATTTAAAAATCACATTTTGATAGGAAATGGATTATTTTCATCTCATTATTATATGGCATTAGACATTAATGCAAAATTATATTTCTACCATAATTATATTTTACAAACGATGTCTGATTTAGGTATTTTAGGATTAATAGCATTTGGATATTTTATATTTACTATTGTTAAACCATTATTTAAGAAAAATATTGCATCTACAGCTCTTTTAATGATGATTGTATATTATTTAGTCCATGGTTTGCTTGATACAACATTCTATTTAGCCTTTTTAATGATTATACTTTCATTTATTGTAGTATTTTCCGTAGTAGAAGATAAAGTAGATATAGAAAAAGAACTAGATTTAAACAATAATTAATAATTACATAATTTCACATATTTTTTCTATATTTTAACGAAATGTATATTATATAATGAAATTGTCTTAAAGAGACACTATCATATTTAAAAAATTGATAGAATTTTTCATAAACAAACTAAATCTCCCAATTTAGTACATTGAAGAAGCTTCTATAGGCTTCTTCTTTGTATTTTAAGAGGAAAAGTTGTATAATATTCAAGAGGTGATTAACTATTAATAGTCAAGATATATTTCATTTATATTTTACTAATAGTTCAAGTCAAGAATAAAAATCCTCAAATTTATAATTTTTTAAATTTGAGGACGTTAGTAATATTGAAATAAATATTGCCGTATATTTATTTCACAAGTACTGGATTAAACTCTACTTTATGTTTTTCTAGAGAAAATATGGTGTTTACAAGCTTTCTAGCTACATGAGATAATGCAATGTTATGATGCTTACCCTCATTTCTCTTTTTCCAATAAAAATCAGATATTGCTGGATTAAAAGTATAAAATGTTTCTGCTGAAGTCATTAGATACTTTCTAAGGTAAGATGAACCATGTTTAACCATTTTACCTATCTTTCCAACAACAATACCTGAATCATCTTTAGATGGATCTAATCCTGCAAATGCAAGAATTTGATTGGGAGTTAGAAAACTGTTAAAGTTTCCAATTTCAGAAGCAATACCTGCGGCAGTTAAAATTCCAACACCTCTAATGGTGTCGATTCTATAATCAAGGGATTTATAAATCTCTGTGATTTTAATTTCTAAATCATCAATTTGATTTTCTAAAAAAAGATAGGTGTTTAAAGAAGTTTTAAGAGCGTATTCTAAAGCTTCCGTGGAATAACCAATACTGTTTGTAGCAGCATCTTTAATTTGACAAAGCCTTTGATAAGAAATTGGATTTCTTAATATGCTTTTCATCTTACTATACTTATTAGCATCAAGCTTAGACATCTTTTTAGGGGTCATATAGTGAGTTAAAAGATAAAATGCAGATTTGTTTAAGCCATTGGTAAATAAAGGCTTAAATTCTGGAAAAACTTGATCAAGGTAGGCAGTGATTTGGTTTAAGAATCTTGTCCTATCGGTAATTAAGGTCTCTCTTAATCTACATAATGACTTTAGATTGTTTATATGATAAAATCTATTTGCGTAGGGTTTGTAATCTACGGTCATTAAATATCTAGAAATCATTTGAGAGTCTTTCTTATCGGTTTTAGTTCTACGCAAGGTTTGGGTGGTAACAAACTTGTGAACTAAAAGAGGATTAAACTCAAGATAACTATAACCGTTGTCTTCTAAAAAGAGCTTAAGGTTAAAATGATAATGACCAGTAGATTCAAAACCTATTTTTATTTGCCCTTTAGACTTTAATGCCTTAAGGATAGATAATAGAACATTAAATCCTTCCTTATCGTTATTAAAAGAGAACGATTCTCTTATTACACAACCTTGATCATCGGCTATGAAGCAGTCGTGTTTAAATTTGGCAATATCAATGCCAACAAAATATGTCATTTAGACACCTCCAGTTAAAAAATTTGTGCACTGTTCTAATCCACAGGTTGACCTCTAATCAATTAATCACGTTCATCATGAAGAGTCACTTAAGCTCTAATTAA
>JAVBLW010000008.1:0-6250 GCA_031553215.1 Anaeroplasmataceae bacterium | reverse complement strand
GAAAAGTCAATACTATGACCTAGAAACAGAAATGTATTATATAAATTCTAGGTACTATGACCCAGAAGTATATCAATACTTAGACAGCCTAGACATCGAAAGAATCATAGGAAGCATGGACACAATTGGAGGACTAAACCTACACGCAGTATGTAGTGATAATCCAATAGACCTAGATATAAACAGATATAACATACTAACTACTAATGAACTATTTCCAGACCCAAACTATGATCCAACCAATGGCTGGAGGAGATTTAAATGGTTATTAAAAGCACTAGTCGTAGCCGCAATAACCATAGTAGCCATAGTGCTAATAACCAATCCAGGAAGCAGCTGTTTTGGAATAGGATTATTAAAAATGGCATTGGAATTTGGAATAATGAATGCCCTCTCCACCTGGGGCATGATAGACACAGGCGAAAAGGGATCATTTAAAAAACATATCGATGAAATAATCTCAAGCTTCTTAGATGGATTCATACAAGGAACAATCATCTATTGTATAGCAACAGCCCTAGGAATAATAAAACCAGGAAACTGTTTCATAGCAGGCACTCTAATATTAACAGAATTAGGACATAAGGTAATAGAAGACATTGAAATTGGAGACCAAGTATGGGCATATAATGAAGAAACTGGAGAGAATGAATTAAAAGAAGTAGTAACTTTATTTAGAAATGAGACAAAGCAGACAATTTCGGTATATATTGATGATAGCGAACCAACAGTGTGTGGGTACATCCATAACGATAAATCTTGTAAAGAAATGGTTACATGCACTCTAGAACATCCATTTTATATAATTAATATGCCAAATGGAACACCAATCGTAAACTATGAAGGAAATATCTCTAATTCTAATGGTTGTTGGGTAGCGTCCAAAGATTTAAAAGCTGGTATGCAAGTATTGTTAGCAAACGGAAAATATGGTACAATTTATGATGTAGAAGTTGAACAATTAGAAACCCCAGAAACCACATATAATTTTGAAGTGGCTGATTTACATAACTATTTTGTTGGTGAAGCTGGTGTGCTTTGCCATAATAAGTGTGTTTGGGATGATATTACACCAACTGATGTTAATTATCCAAATTCAGATATACCACGTTCTTTTAAAATAAGGGTTGATGGAGATGAATTTTGGGTACATCCAAATGCAACAAAACATATGAATGAATTTATTTCTGCTAATTATGCAAATAGTTCAATGATGGGGCTCGCGGAGCAACAGTTACTAGAAAGTTTTCAAGGTTCAATTCGATCCGCAATGAATAACGGTATTACTTATGGAAATATGATAACTAGTGGGAACTGGCAATTAGGGTTTAGTGCAGTTCAGCAAACAGGACCATTGCCGACTATTTTTCATAGTGTATATTTCCATTAAGGGAAAAGGTAGGAAAAAAATGAAAGTAAAAAAAATTATTAGTAAAGACATTAAAGCTACAATAGATACAGATGTTTTTGTGCCCGTATCCATTAAGTATAATGATTATAAACCAAGCTCAAACGATTTCTTATTTGAATATCGATATTTTAATAACAATGAATCTTTTATTGAAATTAGAGTTAATAATAATGAAAAAGAAATTAAAACCATTACAATAATGAGTGTGAAAAATATTCATAAACAATTACCAATTGATTTGAATAATATTAATTGTATTGAAGGCTCTCCTATAATTGATATAACTGGAAATGATTGGAAAGAACTAAGCTATTGCAGACTTCTCGATATTAAAAAAAATTTTAAACTTTATTATAGCGACGAAAAGTTTATTGCATTATTTGAAGAAAATTCAAAAATAATTAAGAAAATTAAAATGCCATATTTGGAGTTGCTTTTGAATATCGATAATATTATTATAGGATTTATAGTTAATGAAATCCCAAATATTAATTTATTCGAAGAAAGTATATTTGCAAATTAATAAATACAAAAACTTTAATTAGAACTAGAGAATAAACGCTCTAGTTCTTTTTATATTATAGACCTAATAGAAAAAAATGTAAAAATTTGTTATAATATTTGAAAGGGGTGTAAATATGTTTGATAACAGAGATTTTAATAACGATTTAGTAAGTCATATAAAGTTTGATAGTAGTTTTAATATACGTATACAGGGACAATCAAAAATTATATTTGGTTATAATGGGGTTGGAAAGACATCTGTATACAATTATCTTAAAAGCAAATATATTGACATATATTCATTTGTTGATTATGAGACAACAAAAGATGATTTCATTGAATTAAAAAAGAATATTATTATTGGAGCACAAATAAATAAAATAAATATTTTAAAAAGTCAAACAGAAACATTAAATAATGAATTAGATGTAGTTGGAAAATTAAAAAAATATAATATTAAAAATAAGACGGCTGCGAATATTAATCAATATGTAAATAATACATATAATAATAAACGAACTAATAAACTTGATATTTCTGATGATAAGTTGAATACTTTAGCTACTTACTTTAAAAATGATAATAAAGTAGAATTTATAAATAATTTTAATCAAATAAAACAATTAAGTAATATAAACAAAGAAATTATTAATTTGAAAAAAAATTATATCAAGCATATATTGGACTTATTAGAAGAAAACATGGATGAAAATGATAATATTTGTCCAATTTGTGGTACGAAATTTGATAATTTTAAAGATATTATACAAAGTAAAAAAAAGGAATATAATATACTATCAAAATCAGTATTTTCAGATATAATTCCGTCAAACATGTCTGAAGCTGATACAAAGAAACTAATAAATGAAATAGTTGAAGTAGTTGGTACACTTGATGAAAAGGATATGCATGATTATATATTATGTGATGGATATATAGCCATTAGGGATAATATAAATACTAAAGTCAATGACTTAGAAGAAACAGAAAAAATTATTACAACATTAGAAATAGAAAAAGAAGAATATTATAATAATATAATTAAAGATAAAAAATATATTGAAGAAATTTTCAAGCAAGAATTTGATGCTTCCAAAGTTCTTTTTGACAATAAGAACAAACAAATTGATATAACTTTAAAGCGACCTATAAGTACCTATAGTACTGGTGAAAAAAACTTGATGGTTTTTATTGCTAAGATATTAGAATTTAAATCTAATGATAAATCTATAATTATTATCGATGACCCATTAAGTAGCTATGATTTAATAAATCAATATAAAATAATATATGAACTTTTGCTCCTAATAAATAGTACTAATAATCTAAAAAATTTTTTAGTTTTTACTCATAATATTGATACTATAAATATAGCAAACTCTCAAATGTCTAGTAAAATAAATTACGAATATATTGAAAAATATAATGACTACTTATATTTGTTTCCTATAAATATTGCCGGTGGTGATAGTATATTAACATTAAAGTCATTAATTAACGAAGATGCGTTTGGATATATTGACCTCTTGATAGAAAGAGAAAGTCATCCTTTGGGTAATAATTTCGATGGACATAAGGTTTTTCATTATGATACTACATTTATATACAACGATAAGATAAGAAATAATGATTATCTTGTAGATTTAATTGATAATTATGCTTCTAATACTATACATAATGTGAATTTTACCTCTAACACATATAATAAGGTAATATATTTAGTAGCACTAAGGGTTTGGATTGAAAAACAACTTTATAATGAAATATTAAAATTGCCAAATTCAACAACTTTACTAAACATTCTAAGTGGTAAAACAATGACACAAAAGATTGAATATTGCTTTCCTAGAAATGGAAATTTTGTCATAAAAACATTTACAAAATTTGATAGAAGGTTAATTATGAGTAAAAAAGCAATGTTAAATCAAAATGAACATTACCTAAGTCAAATAATTCCGTTTAATTATGCAATGAATATATCATTATATGATTTAGAAAAAGAAATTTATAGTATTAAAGAAATTTTTTCATAAATGGTATTATATAATATCAAACTATAGAAGAACATAAATACTCAATTCTGTCCATGAAATAAAGGAAGATTTCCAAAGGAAATACTCAGAGTGATGACAAAGGGTACTTTTATAAGTGCCTTTTTCATTTATAAAGATAATTGAGGTAAAAAAAAAGACTTTCTTGAAGAAAATCTTTAGATTGTGAAGTATATTAATAGTTCTCTTATATGTCATATTGGCTAACTTACTTAAGTTATGCATAGCGAAAATAACCAAGACCCTGTCTTGATTTTTTTTACAGCCTCTTAGGAAAGTAAATCCTAAATTATTATTGAATTTAGTTTGAGCGAAACATCGCTCAATTGTAGTTTTCCTAAGTGGATACAATTCTTTACCTAATTCCGATAATATAATCTCCCTTGCGTAGTCAGCCGCATGTTCAAGTAGATGTCTTTGTATTTCTTTATATGGTTGATTTGTACATTTATTTTTGAATGGACAGTTCTTACAATCTTGATTTCTAGATTTAAATACTAATTTTCCTTCTGAATTTAACCCTCTATATGATAAGTTTATTCCCATAGGACATATATAACAATTATTTTTCTTATCAAATTTATAACTGGTTGAATTAAACGGAGTATCTAAATCATTCTTATTTTTCTTTTTTGCCCCTTTTGGTCTTGTATAAGGAATAATTGGTTTCTTTCCTTTTTCTAATATTTGATTTAATACTATAGGTGAAGTATAACCTGCATCCATTACTACATTTTCTAATTCTTCATCATTTAATAATTCTTGTAAAAAGTCTGGAGCTGTATTATTATCATTTAAATTACCTGGATATACCTTACATCCAGTCACCCATCCTGATTTATCACAAGCTACTTGGGTTGAATAAGCCAATTGTTTTTCCTTTTCACCCTTATGAAACATTCCGCATTCAGGATCTGTAGTAGATATTATTTCTTTTTTTGTCTTTACAGCTAATGGTTTTTTACCTTCTAACTTTCTAATTTCATTTATTTCATCATTTAATATAGAAACATATTTATTATAAGATTCTTCAACTATTTTGTTTTCTATCTTTTTCTTATTTGCATAAGCCTTTGTATGGGTTGAATCAACGAATATTGATTTTTTATTTATTAATCCTTTTTCATTTATTTGATTTAATATTTCATTAAAGATACTATCAAATATATCTGTATTCACAAATCTTCTTTCATAGTTTTTTGAGAAAGTAGAATAGTGTGGAATAGTATCATTAAAATCAAATCCTAAAAACCAACGATAAGCTATATTTACTTCAATTTATTTTACTGTTTATCTCATTGATTTTATTCCAAATAAATATTGAATAAATAAGATTTTAAATAGAACTACTGGATCTACAGATGGTCTACCAATATCTTCACTATATAAATGTTTTACTTTATCTCTTATAAATTCAAAATCAATTACATTATCTATTTTCCTTACTAAATGTGACTGTGGAACTAATGAATCCATATCTACAAATTGCATTATCGATTTTGATTTATTTTCGTTTTTAGTAATCATATTTATCACACTTCCTATACCTATATTTTACCATTTTTAAGACTACCATTAAAGAATTACTTTTCCACTGTATAACTCTATACAAAAAAAGCCTAACTCTCGTTAGACTTTGTCAACACTCTGCGAAGTGTATACACTTCTATTAATCAAAACTTCTGAAAATGAAGCAACAGGAAAATATAGCATTGAAGTCTTAAATCAATATGAAATAAGCAACAGCATATTTGATGAATGGAAAATGATGATTTGCAACGAATGGGAAAAAAGAGTTGTCATAGAAGGCGATAAGGCAGCTGAAGCAAATTCTCGAAAAAAAAGCACAAAAGAGGAATGGGAGCAATATTTTATTTATATGAGAAGTGATAATTAATAAATAAATTAGGAAATAATATCTCACAATTTTGGGTTATGCAAGTACTGAAACATTCAATGTATTAAAAAAAATTACCATTAGGCTACGGAATAAAAAATTCCGTGGTCTTTTTTTGTCTACGTTTATTTGTTTTTAAATATCAAATAAAATTCAACTATAGTGCATGATTATAAAAATATAAATTGAATTGGATTGTAGTCAATAGAAAAGACACAAAAAGATATAAAAATATTAGTTAAAAGAGTTGAAATATAATTCTTCTCTCTTATTAGTAGTTAGTAGATACAAGAAAAAACCATGGAGTAGATTTATAACGATACTAAAGTGGGTAATAGTAGCCTTCATAGTATTTACGGCTATAATAGCAATAGTATTTGGTGATCC
>JAVBLW010000025.1:0-47227 GCA_031553215.1 Anaeroplasmataceae bacterium | reverse complement strand
GGAAATGAAAAATTCAAAATTAGGTGAAAAAACTAATGTAGCGCATTTAACGTATATAGGAGACTGTGAATGTGGTGACAATGTTAACTGGGGATGTGGAACCGTGACAGTTAATTATGATGGTAAAAACAAGCATAAGACCAATATAGGATCAAATGTATTTATTGGATGTAATACTAATCTAATAGCACCAATAAATGTAGAGAGCAATAGTTATATAGCTGCAGGATCTACAGTAACAAAGGATATCAAAGAAGGTGACTTTGTTATTGCTAGGAGTCGAGAAACAATAAAAGAAGGATATGCAAATAAATACGAGTAAACTTTTCATAATTTTTATTAATGTTTTCATAATTATCCCATTTTTTTAGGTTAAAATAAGAACAACCTAGGAGGAAATTTATGAAAAAAATTATTTTATATATGATATTACTTATATGTAGTTTGTCTTTAGTTGCTTGTGGTAAAGAAAAAGATAACGACGGTCAAAATTTAGAGGCTTCAAGTAATAATACAATAACTTTTATTAGTAATGGTGAAAGTATTGGTACTACAAGTATAACTAATTATACTTTGCCAACTCCAACTTATGCTGGGCATGTTTTTAAAGGATGGTACACTGATAGCTCATGTACACAAAAATTTGAAGAAAGTACTGAGCTAGTGGAAAGTATTACTTTATATGCTAAATGGGAAGTTGTGATTGTCACATTTAAAGTAGATAGTACTATATACAGTACGGTTAGTTATGATTCCACAGGAATAACGCTGCCAAGTGATCCCGTTAAAGAAGGATATGATTTTATTGGATGGTATATGGATAGTGCTTATACAACGATGTTCTCAAGTACTATGAGCATTAGTGAAAATATCACTTTATATGCACGATTCATTAATGGCACAAATATTGAATTTACAAATTCTAGTTGTACAACAGTAACGGGGACTTCTTATGATGTTATAACAAAACAATTAAGTATCGATACAACCGGTACGTATGTTATTACTGGTAATAGCACAGAAGCAAGTATTTTAGTTAACAAAGCCGCAAAAAATTCTATAATTGTGATAAAGAATTTAACTTTAACTTCAACGACAACCGCACCTATTAATATGAAGGGTGATTGTACAATAGTTGTATTAGGAGAAAATACGTTAACCGATGTTGACCGTGAACAAGCTAAGCCGAAGGCATGCTTAAATACTGGAAACGAATTGGTTATAAGTGGAGCAGGAACACTTAATGTAAATGGTAATAATAAGAACGGAATTAAGGCTGATGATACATTAATAATTGATGGAGCAACTGTTAATGTTACTAGTGTTGATAATGGAATTGCATCAGATAATGAGTTAATTATTAATTCTGGAAATATTAATGTAAATAGTCAAGGTGATGCTTTAAAGGCAGATCCTGATGAAATAACTGACGATACTCAAGGTAATGTAATTATTAATGGTGGAAATATAAAACTTATTTCAAGTTTAGATGGAATTCAAGCTTTAAATGATGTAACTATTAATGATGGTTCAATTGATATCAAAACTGGTAGTGGATATAATGGTACTGCAAGTGATGAAAGTTTAAAGGGTATAAAAGGTACAGAAGGTATTTATATATATGGTGGAACATTTGCGATAAATAGTACCGATGATGCTGTTCATAGTAATAATTATGTAGTAATTGAAGGTGGAAAATTTGAAATTTACACTGGTGATGATGGAATGCATGCTGATACGTCATTAGTTGTTGGTAGCGAAGAAGAAACATGTATTGTTGATATCGATATAAAGAAGAGCTATGAAGGATTAGAAGCAGGTACAGTATATCTTTATGATGGTAATATCTCAATTGTTGCCAGTGATGATGGAATAAATGCTGCTGGTGGTTCTGATGGTGATACTGGTAATGATAATTTTAATCCTGGTGGAGGAAGACCGGGTCCTGGTAGAATGAGTTCAACTACAACAACATCTAGTTATGCAATATATATACATGGTGGTAATATATTAGTAAATGCTAGTGGCGATGGACTTGATTCAAATGGTGATATTGTTATGACTGGTGGATATGTTATAGTTCTAGGTCCGACAAGTAACGCAGACGCAGCATTAGACTTTGATGGTAAATTCACTTTTGTGGGAGGAACTGTCCTTGCGATAGGATCATCTGGAATGGCGCAATCTCCTACAACTGGTAATTGTGTTAAGTTTACATTATCAAACAATTCCATTTCAAATGGAAGTAAAATAGAAATAAAAGATGCTTCGGGTAATATATTAATTACATATACTGGATTAAAAACAGCTAATTCGGTTGTGTATGCAAGTAATGATTTAAATTCAGGTTCAACATATTATATATATATTAATGGAAGTCAAAAAGGATCTGCTAGAAGTCAGTAGAAGTATACCTATTGAAATTGTAGGAAATTGATGATATACTTAATCTAGAAGGTGATGTCATGAAGATTTCAACAAAAGGTAGATATGGTCTTAGAGTAATGGTTGAATTAGCGTTGAACTATAGCAATAGCGAATACATATCTAGTAAGGAACTTGCAGAAAAACAAGGATTATCAGTAAAGTATCTAGAAACGATTATTGGTGTTCTAAATAAAGCAAAATTAATTAAAACACAAAGAGGCTCATTGGGTGGTCATAAATTGTCTAAATCTCCAGAATCATATAAAGTAGGGGATATACTGACTGTCTTAGAAGGAAGTTTATGTCCTGTTGATTGTACAAATTGCGAGAAGCAAGAAACTTGTTATACAAAAGGTTTATGGAAAAAATTACAAGGAGCAATTGATGAAGTATTATATAATACAACATTGGAAGATTTAAAAAGTGATGCTTTAAATAATGAAAGTTCTGAGTATAATATTTAAAAAGTTTTCTCTTTGGAAAACTTTTTAAATTTTGTATTAATTGTTATATTAAATAGAAAGGTAATGATAAAATGAGTAAAATTTATAATTCAATAACAGAATTAGTAGGGAATACTCCATTGATAAAAATAAATAATATAATTAAATCATTAAATTTAAAAAGTGATATTTATGTTAAAGTCGAAAGTTTTAATCCTTTAAGTTCAGTAAAAGATAGGGTTGCTTTGGCTATTATTAATGACGCTGAAGAAAAAGGTATATTAAAAAAAGATACTATTATTGTTGAAGCTACAAGTGGAAACACTGGAGTTGGTTTAGCGTATGTGTGTGCATCAAGGGGCTATCATTTGATTATAACTATGCCAGAAACAATGAGTATAGAAAGAAGGAAAATACTATCAGCATTAGGTGCTGAACTTATATTAACTGAAGGTTCAAAAGGAATGAGTGGCGCTATTGCCAAAGCAGAAGAGATTGTTAAAAATAATCCTAATTCTTTTATGGCGGATCAATTTGGAAATTCTTCTAATCCAGAAATACATAGAAAAACAACGGCAATCGAAATATATAATGATATGGATGGTAAGATCGATTATTTTATTGCTGGTGTTGGAACTGGTGGAACAATCACTGGTGTAGGTGAAGTATTAAAAGAAAAAGTACCTAATATTAGAATTGTAGCAGTAGAACCTAAATCTTCAGCTGTCTTGTCTGGTAATCCGGCAGGACCACATAAACTTCAAGGAATTGGTGCGGGATTTATACCTAAGATATTAAATACTGAAGTATATGATGAAATAGTGTCAGTAGAAAACGAGAGTGCATTTGAAGCATCTAGATTGATAGCTAAAAAAGAGGGTATTTTGGTTGGTATATCTTCTGGAGCTGCTTTATATGCAGCAATTGAAATTGCTAAGAAAGAAAAAGGTAAGAAAATAGTCGTATTATTACCAGATACTGGTGAAAGATATTTATCAACTACCCTATTCGAATAAAAAAAAAGCCTATTGGCTTTTTTATTTGTTTGTACATTTACAAAATTTTTGTTTTAGTTCTTGAATTTTTGTTTCATCTGCTAGTGGAGTAGGATAGAAACCGCGTTTATGAGTTTCTTTGAAAATATCATATTGAGCTTCATGAGTTTCACTTAAAATAGTTAAAAATTCTTCTGCTAATTCAACATTCATTGCTTCATTGGCAGCTGTGTTATATAAAGTAGTTAAATCTTTTTCTGCTGTAAGTGCACAAAATAATGTATCTTTTAATTCTAATTTAGACATTTGTATTCTCCTTTCTTACTTTAAATATTTTAGTAATCTTGAAATATTATCAAGATGTCTTCTTGATTGTTCTTCAAAAAGTGTTCTTAATTCTGATTCACTTTCTGGAATAAAACTTGCTAAAGTTTTATAATGTTTGCTTTGTAATTCTTCAAAATTACATAATTCTTGGATTGTTGATAATTCTTTTTCTGTAATTTTCATATTTAATACCTCCAAATATAGCATGCTCTATTTTTTTAATAATATTATTAAATACAAAAAAAAGTCATTGAAATGACTTATTTTAAAAATTTTCTTATCAAATTTTCTTTCTTTTTTGTATATGGTCTATAGCGCATATTCAAATCAATCATATTTGATTTTTTTACAATACTACGTTTGTGGGAAAATGCTTCAAAACTTTCTTTTCCATGATAACTACCCATTCCACTATTTCCAACTCCGCCAAATCCCATATTTGAAGTTGCTAAATGAATTATGGTATCATTAATGCAGCCACCACCAAAGATAATGTTTTTTAAAACTTTCTTTTCGAGGTTTTTGTCAGTAGTAAATAGATAAAGAGCTAACGGATGATTCATTACTTTTAAAGTGTTTATCATTTCATTTTCATCTTGATATGTTAGTATAGGTATCAAAGGACCAAAAATTTCTTCTTGCATAATTTTGGATTCAAATGTTATATCATCAAGTATTGTCGGTGAAATATGTGTAGCATCATATTCTCCACCATAAATAATGTGTTCATTTTCTAAGAGAGAAAGAAGTCTTTTGTGATGATTAGAATTTATAATTTTAGGAAAATTTGATTCATCTAATAAAGAGTCTTTTAGAACTTTTTTTAAATGAATAAGGAAGTCATCTTTTACCGATTCATCAATATAAATATAATCGGGAGCAATACAAGTTTGACCAGCATTTAATAGTTTTCCAAATGCTATGCGCTTAGCAGCTAATTTTAGATTTGCTGATTTAGAAACTATACAAGGACTTTTCCCCCCTAATTCTAAAATTATAGGAGTAAGGTTTAAACTAGCTTTTTCCATTACAATCTTTCCTACTTTTTCGCTTCCTGTAAAAAAGATGAAGTCAAATTTTTCATCTAATAATCGTTGATTCTCTTCACGTCCACCTAAAATAACCGATATATATTTAGAATCAAAATTCTCTGAAATAATTTTATGGATTAAAGTAGAAGTATGAAAAGAGTAGTTGGATGGTTTGATAATAGAAGTGTTTCCGGCGGCGATAGATGCAACTAAAGGGGTCATGCTAAGCATAAAAGGATAATTCCATGGTGACATTATAAGCGCAACGCCATAAGGAGTGTAAGAAGTAAAACTCTTTGATTTGAATTGTGCAAGGGGCGTTCTTACTTTCTTATTTTTCATGAATTTTTTTAAATTTTTGATCATATAATTTATTTCAACTAAAACCATCCCTATCTCACACATATAGGATTCAAAAGAGGATTTATTTAAATCTTTAAATAATGCCTCACATATTTCTGTTTCAGAGTCTTTTAAAATTTTTTTTAGTTTTCTTAAATTTGAAAGTCTAAAGTTATACTCCAGGGTTTCACCAGTTAAAAAGAAATTTCTAGAATTATTGACAATATTTTTTATCATAACTAATATTCCTTTCATTTATATAAATACATTATAATAAAGTTTTGATTTTTTTACAATTCTTTGAGGTTTTGTGTTGTAAAAATTTGCATTTGTTATTATAATTATAAACAAAGATATAGGTGGTATGTGAATGAAAGCGTTGGTATTATTTAATCCATATAGTAGTAAACAAAAAATTTCAAAGCAAAAGCAATTGGTTGAAGAAAAATTAAAAGAGAAGTATGATGAAGTAGAATTTTTTGAATCAACTGCGCCAAAGAGTATTACGGATAAGATAGCTAATGATGGTAATAATTATGATTTGTTATTGGTTTCTGGTGGTGATGGGACGCTTAATGAAGCGATAAATGGGGTAGTGAAATCAGATATTAAGACGCCAATTGCATATATTCCAAGCGGGACAGTAAATGATGTTGGTTCAATTTTAGGATTAACTAAAAAAGTTAAAAAGGGACTTGATATTGCACTTACTGGTGAAGTTGTAAATATTGATGTTTGCCAAATTGAAGATCATGCTTTTGCCTATGTTTGTGCTGCGGGGAAATATACAGCAATAAGTTATGATATTAGTTATAAACTAAAAAAGAGATTAGGTAGACTTGCTTATTTTGTTAGAGGAATAAAAGAACTTCCTAAAAAGGGTGGAATTAAATTAAAAGTAGAGGCAGATAATCAAGTCTATGATATAAATTGTTTTGTTTTCTTCGCTCTTAATTATCAACAATTTGGTGGTTTTAAGTTTTATAGAAAAAACAGGCCATATCTAAATGATGGAATTATTGATTTTACGTTCGTAGAAAAGACAAAAAGATGGAACTTGTTTCATACTGTAAAATTTGTTTTATTTGGTGATAGAATAAAAAAACATGTTAGAACGATATCTGCGTCTAGTGCTAAAATAACATGTGAGAATGAATTAGATTTTAATGTTGATGGAGAATTAGCATATAGAGGAAAAGAAGCAACTATTAAGGTACTTAGACAAAAAGTTTCCATTATAGTACCTACAAAGACAAAAAATGATCTGTTTAAATCCTAGAACTCTAGGATTTTTTTTGTATAGTAATGCCATATTTTACCAATAATAAAAAAAACACTGCCAGAAGACAATGTTATGCTTGATAAATGGCAGGGACAACAGGATTCGAACCCGTACCAAAGGTGTTGGAGACCCGTGTGCTACCGTTGACACCATGTCCCTATATAGCAAGCATTAACAAATATACCATAATAAAATAAAATTTTCAAGTGTTTTTTAGTGCATAAAAAATAATAAAGTAATAGATTAATTGCAAATAATTATATTATTTGTTAAAATGTAGATAATGAAGGATGTGTTAATGTGGATTGGATAATACAAAACCTTAGTTGGATTTCTTGGATTCCGACAATACTGTTTTTGGTGATAATTCTTTTTTATGCTTTGAGAGGTATGATGAGGGGATTCAGGAAAAGTATTATACTATTTATAAATTTTATATTAGCACTAGTATTTTCATTTTTAGTATTTAAGTTAGTATTAATGAATGATTCCTTTCAAAGGTTTATAATGAATACATTTGGTAAATATGTTTCTGATTTACTAGATGTAGCAACCGCTGATAAGACTTTTAGTGAAGTTGCGGTTGAATTCGTACAAACAAAACTGGATTCTTTAAAACCTGAAAATATAGCGTTATTAGAACCATATGTAGTGGCAATCGCTCAAAGTATTGTTGGGTTTGTAATGATGTTTGTAACACTTGTAGTTTTTAATATCTTTAAATTTATATTGTATATTATTTATTTAATCTTCTTTAAAGAAGGAAGAAAACGTAAAAAAATGAGACGTGCCTTAGCAGAGGGTACTAGTGATAAACAATATAAGAGAAGAAGATTACTTGGTGGACTTGTAGGTGCAGTTAGAGGAACAGTGATTGCCTTATTCACATTAGGAATTTTCGGAACTTTATTTTATGCTGCGACTGGTGGAGTGCATGAAGAGATTTCGGATGAAAAAATTACAATTACAATTGATGGTAAAGAACATGATTTAACAGATTATTATAAATTAATTGATGCATATGCAAATACTGGTATCATGAACCTTTTAGAATCTGGAAAAGGTATGCCACTGTATTCTTCAATTATTAATATGTTTGCAGAAGGTAAATTAGAAGTTTCAGAGGATTCGATAAATACAAAGATTTATCCATTTGAAGAAATTGGAGTTATTGCAGGGGCTGGACATAAAATAATAAGATTAGTATCGGATTATAATTTAGATATTAAATCTAGTACATTATTGGATGATATAACCCTAATAGTAAATAGCGAAGAAGATTTTTCAGATAGATTGGTTGAAATAATAAAATCAATGGGTAAGACTAATCTTCAAAAAGCATTAGGAAAAACAATTAATTTGCATATGGCAACAATTGTTCAAAATCAAGGTATCGATAATAAGTATTTTAATCAAATTTTCTTAGGAGAAAACGCAATTACGCTTGGAGATTTAGCTAGTTCACAAGATGTTGATACGTTTGTTTCAATAATGAAATGTGCTTTAAATTTATATTTCTCATACAATGAAACAAAAGATGCTGTTAAACTAGTTGTAGATAAATCTGAGCAAATATGCACTCTTGTTGATTTATTATTAGAATTAAGTATTTTTAAGAATAATCCGAAATCTGTTCAATTGAATAATATAATTAGTGACTTATTGACAGAAGCTGTTGTATCAATAGAACAATTAGCAGGTTTAGATCTTTCAGGTATATCTTGGATAAATGCGCAAGGTTCAAGTGCCAGTGCTTCGTATGAAATAGCTAACTTCATGAATGCGTTTAAAAACTTCATGAAATGTGGAATTCTTGAATATGATGAAGAAGGCAAATCATTAACATACAATCTTTCTAAGATTGATAATTTGTGGGAAAAAGATTCAACATCTAATATGTCAGCAATGGATTATATTTCTCAATCAGAAGCATTAAGAAGAGTTGCATCTGTTTCGTTAGTAAATATAGAAATTAGCGGAATAAAGATATATGTGCCTCAATCTGCATGTGATGAAGGTAGCAATATAATAAAAGCTTCTGAATATTCAAAATTGTTTAGTTGTCTAGGTGAATTAATTACTAGAATGGATTTACCAGAAGGTAAAATCGAATTAGATACAATGATGGAAACTTTAATTCCTAATGTTATTGATGTTTTCAAAGATAGTAGTGTTATTGATGTGGTATTTGATTCATTAGTACTTGAAGGTATTGTCGCAAAAGTTATATATGATAAATTATCAGAGACTGAATATATTACTACTTGGGTATCAATTTTATCATTAGATGATGAAAACATTGAACAAAACATAAATAATTGGGTAGGACCAAATGGGGAAATTAGATGTTTCCTTAAAGGTGCTACATCTGTTTTAGAAAAAGAAGTTGTTTGGTATGAAGATGGAAAGATTCAATATGATTTATCAAAACTATCATTGATTACAATTGAAGATGAAAATGGTAAAATGCCGATAGAATCTTTATGTGGTTCACTATTGCTTAGATCAATTATTCCAAATGCTTTAACAACATTATTAGATGGAATAACTATTTATATCCCAAATGAAGCCTATGATTCAGATTATGCAGGACAAAATGTTATTTCTTCACAAGAATTGAGAGCGGTTTTCAAAACATTAGGTATGCTACTAGAAGAAATAGATATAGATTCTGATACTTTATCGGATGATATCTTAGAGATAGTATTAGAAATTATTAAGGACGAAACGAAATGTAATAAACTTTTAGGTTCATCAATTTTAGAAGCGACAATTGCAATTCAACTTCATGATTTATTAAAAGACAATGAATTAACAAGTTCAGCAATTACGAGTGATTATGATTTATCTGAAAACTATGATAACATGTCAAATTGGGTAGGAGAAAACGGTGAATTAAAGCGAATCATTAATGCTATTAATGTTGTAATGTCAACTGGATTATTAGAAATTGATTTATCTGGAGACACAACTGTTACATATGATTTAACAAAGATATCAGAATTATTTGATGGAACTAATGAAGAACCAATAGATAAGATATTGAAATCTGCATTATTACACGGAGCAATATCAAATATATTAAAAGATATTGATTTAGGATATGAAATGTATATCCCTAGTTCAGTATTAGATAATAACAATAATATTGAAGCCGCAGAGTTAAAAAGAGCTTTAAAATCAGCTGAATTATTAATTGGTAGTTTAGATTTAGATAGTGAAGATTTAGATACAAAAATGTTAGATAAAGTAAAAGATTTAATTAATGATCAAAACAATATAGATGTATTATTGAAATCAATAATTATTGAAGGTACGCTAGTACATATAATCTGGGATAATATATCTGACAACACAATTATTGCATCTACTATTCCATCATATTTAAGTGATATAGAAAATAATGCTGATAATTTTGCTAACTGGGTAGATACCACTGAAGCTGATAGAACATTAATTTCTTCAGGAGAATTACGTAAAATATTAAAATCATTAACAATGATAGATATTGATAATATGGAAGATATTAATTTTATCTTTGATTTGACTAAATCACAAATAGTAGATTTAATGGCATCTGATATAATTGCTTATTTGATTACAGATAAAATTGAAAATATATCTACAAGTTCACTTACTATTCATGTTTTAGCAGAGTGCTATGAAGAGGTTAGAGCAGTAATAACAGCGGATGAAATATATCAATTAATTGCATCTATAAAATATTTAATTGGATATGATGAAACTAGTGATGATCCAGTAGATATCGAAAATATAAGTTTTGAGATTTCTGAAATATTATCTGGTGATGTATTGGATGAAATATTAAAATCATTGATTATAGAAGCATCAATGTCATTCGAGGTATATAATATTCTAGGTAATGGGGTAACTATTCCAAATGATTTAATGTTATCTGACGAACAAAATATATATAATTGGATAACTGTTAATAATCAAAAAGGGGAATTAAGAAATCTAATTGATTCATTGTCAATCTTTGGAATTATCGATTCTATTGATACAAGTAGTGATTTCGAATTATCAATCACAAGTATTATAGACAATATAATTGGTGATTCTACTGACTATGATACGAAGTTAGAACATAATGATGCAATAAGTGAAAAGATTATCGATGCATTGAAATCAAGAATAATTTGGATATCTATGAGTAAAGAATTAGTTGATTCAGATATTAAAGTATCAAATAATGCACTTGATAATCCAGATGCTAACTATATTATTAAAGATGAAATAGCAAAATTGTTTATAGCGATAAAAGAATTAGGTATGAGTGATTTTGTGGATATTAATATCTCATTAATCTTAGATAATAGTGTTGACATGAATACCGTATTGGAATCTGATATTATATGGTATGCAATAAGCGATGCAATCATTAATAATGGAAATGTTCAAATTTCTACTTTTGCATATGATTCAGTAATATCAACTGATAAAGATTATATAAAGGTTAATGAAATTAAGAATTTAATATCAGCCCTTAATGAATTAGGAATTACTGAAATAAATGGTTTTGCATCTGATGATATATTAGAAAAGGACATGGATATATTACTTGAATCATTTATAGTTTGGTATCTAATAAGTGATACATTAGCAAGTAATGCTAATATCAGTATTCCGGATTTAGCATATGCAGATGATGAATACTTAAGCAATATAGAAAATATCACTATTCCTAGTACAGAAAAATATATTATTAAGGAAGAAATAAAAGCCTTAATAAATGCTATAAAAATATTAGGTGATTTTGAAAACTTTGATAGTGATGTAATATTTAGTGATAGTTTTGATATTGATGACTTAGAGGAAATATTGAGATCTTACATTATATGGTATACATTCAGTGATGCAATTATTAATAATGGAAGTATCCAAATATCTAGTTTTGCTTATGATTTAGAAGTATCTTCAAATAAAGATTATATAAAAACTGATGAAATAATAAGCCTAATAGAAGCAATAAAAGAATTAGGAACGAATGGTATCTCTTCAGTCGATACTAGTCAAATATTAAGTAAAGATATTTCTGTATTATTAAAATCATATATTATATGGTATACAATCAGTGATACAATTATTAATAATGGAATTTATTCAATGCCGGATTTAGCATATGCAAACGCTACATACTTGAATAATATAGAAGATATTACTATTCCTAGCACGGAAGAATATATTACAAGAGAAGAAATCGCGAATTTAATTAATGCAATGAATACATTAAATATAGATTTTGGAAGCTTTGATAGTAATATCATATTTAATTCAGGATTAAGTGATGATGACATGAATGATGTACTTGAATCATATATTATCTGGTATGCAATCAGTGATGCCTTAATAGCGAATGATAGTATAGAAATTCCTGATTATGCTTATGCAAGTGATGAGTACATTAAGAAAGAAGAAATTCAAAATCTAATTAGTGCATTAAACGTGTTAGGATGTACTGATATAGGTGCTTTACAAATTGATAGTAGCGATTTATTCAACTACGATTCAGAACAAATTAGAACTCTATTAGCATCCTTCACAATTAGATATAAGATTTCAGGTATCTTATTAACTACTAGTGTAAGAATTCTTGATGAAAGTATGGAAACATATTTAGGACAAGACTATATTGTTGCAGAAGATATTGTAGAACTTGTCGTTGCATTAAAAGCATTAAGATTATCTTCATTTGATAATATTGTTGTAGATCCTTCTGAATTGACAGAGGAAGAAATAACTTCAATTAGCACAAGTATAATAATGCGTTCTACTATATCAAAAATGATTTTGGAAGATAATTCAACTAAAACATTAGTAGAAGCTATTGAGGATAGAACTGATGGACATGCAATATTTACTGAAGTTGAATTACACGACTTATTGTTAGGTATTAAAGCATTAGGTGTAACAGATGCTGCTACTATAGCAAGCATTCAGGCAAATGTTCTAGTGAATAAAGAAGATTCAGAGATTGAATCGATGTTAAATTCTTATACATTGTGGTACATATTTGGAAATCAATTAAGCAATTATTCTACGGCAGAAAAAGAAACGGTTTCTGTGGTAGAAGCTTCAAGTCAAGAAATTTCTACACAGGATATTGAAATAGCTACAAAAGCTTATATTAAGATATTATTTTAAAACATAAGGACGTTAGCATTAGCTAACGCCCTTTTTGTTAAAATAAAAAAATAGAATAAAAATATTTTTTATACTTTACAAATCGATTTAAAATATGTATAATAGAAAATGCTTGTGTATATGGCGCACGTGGTGAAGTGGTTAACACTCTGGTTTGTGGCATCAGCATTCGCGCGTTCGATTCGCGTCGTGCGCCCCATTTTTAAAATAACAAGCAAAATTTAAAGGAGTTTTACACTCCTTTTTTTATTTATAATATAATACTTGAAATCTATTTATTCTTATGATAAAATGTAAAAGGTTTGGTGATGATGGCAAAGTGGTCACACCTGTTCCCATATCGAACACAGCAGTTAAGCACTTTTACGCCGATGGTAGTACATACGTGCAAGAGTAGGAAGTTGCCAAACTATATGGAGGTTTAGCTCAGTTGGGAGAGCATCTGCCTTACAAGCAGAGGGTCAGCGGTTCGAGCCCGTTAACCTCCACCATTTTGAAACAAAAGGTAAATAGCTTTACCTTTTTTTATTTATTACATGTTTTCACATAATTTGTTTGTTTTGTTGCAAAAATAAATAAATAAAGTATAATTAAAAAGTAATCTATTTTGAAAGGATGAAAAAAATATGTGGAAAAAAATTATTTATTACTCAGTCACGGCAATTTTTGGGGTTTTATTCCTATTGGCCGCTTATTATACAACATCAATGAATCGATATGTTTCGATTGTAGAAAAGGCAAAGAAAAATGATGATTATAGAAATGTTATCAGATTGACATCTGATTTCGGAAATACTCAAGTTATATATTCATCTACTTTAAGTGATGGTGCAGTTATTAAAATATTTGAAACTTCATCAGCTCGTAAAATCACCGTTTCAGGAACTGAATATACTTTATTAGATATTAATTATGCTATTTATATAAGTGGAAGCAAATTAAATACATCTAATTCACACGATATATTAGGTGATGCATATAACAAATATGGTTTTGAATTAATTGCAGAAGACGGAAGTACTTTTCAATACTTTATAGATAATGATTTAAATCCAGAAATGAAAACACTAGTTCCTGATTACACTAAACTAAGTTATGATTATGAGGATATGTCATTATTTCAAATTGAAATACCGTATGATTTTGTTAATAGCGTTCTATCATCGCCGGTAACTCAAGTTAATATAAAGAATTCTGATGATACAAATTATGCAGAGATTCAAGTTGAATTTGATTATGATAGTGATTTTTTCACTCAAGTTAGTGGATTAAAAGATGCATATAATGCTAAAACTTTAGGTACTAAAACATCTGAAGAATATAATGAATATCGTTCTAACTGGGAAACTGAATATTATACTAATTCTCAATATGTTAGTGGATATACACAAAGTCAATTATTCCCTTTTACATTCTATTTGAAATTAGTTTGTTTAATGGTTGGATATACAGTGATTATTTTAGTTGTTGGAGATATCTTAGTTGGTAAAAAGAGAATAATTAGATTATTTAATGGATTAAAAAAGAATAAAGTAGAATAATCTGAAAGCCAATTTGCAAAAAGCATAATTGGCTTTTTTTTGAGTTTGTGCGCAAATAGTGAGGTTGTATTTGACAAAATTCAACAAATTTGGTAAAGTATAGATATAATATCATATTAGCAAAACTAGAGAAATTTAGTGACGCAAAGCTTAAGAGCCTAAGTAGATATCTATATGGTTGTCAGTTGCAATTAAAAAGGATAGACTTTTTATTATTAGCCTCTTAAAAAACAAGGAGGCTTTTATTATGGCGCAAGGAAAAATATTATATCAACAAAACTTACCAGAGAATAAAAAAATACTTCAAGCAAAAAGGCGAATGTTTTATGAATTAAAATATGGTAAATTATTTTTGTATTTCTTTAATATTACACCATTAATTGTTTCTTTCTTTTTAAAGGAAGATAAATATAAATTAATGTGTAGTGCGGTAGCATTCGCTTTAACCTTATTAAATGAATTTTTGAAATCGATGTTTTTGAGTTATAAAGAAAAGGCGATCTTATTAACCGCTTTGTATGAATCAAATATAACTAATACAGCATTATCAAAGATAGAATATGATAGAGAAATTACGAATGATTTATATGAATTGTCGATTAGAAAAAGTGACAACCAGTATAATAAGATTAAAAAAAATCCAATTGATATTCCGGATGACATACCTGAAAAATATGCATATTTGTATATATCAAGAGTTGAAGCTGCTCAAGGAAGGTATTTAGCCTCTAAAGTAAAATTATTGTATGGATTATTTTTAGTTGGCATTGCGATGATTTTATCAGTAATAATGTTCAATAGTAAACTATCAAACTTTATTTATCAAATAGTTTGTATATGGAACTTAATCATACCATTAATCACCATCTTTGTTACTTCTAGCAAAAATATGAAACATTGTGTTAAGATAAGTTCAGATATTGATAATTATTTTGCTGATGGCGATAGAAGTAGAGAAAGACTAAGTAGATTTAATGGGTATATCCAAAGTTTAATGTTTGAATATCGATACGCATTAGTAATAATACCTAGTACTATTAGATTTGTTTTTAGAAAGAAACTTAGAGCATTAAAGGATGGAGTAACAATTAGGTTTTATGATTCTTTGAAAGAGATAGAAATTAAAGAACAAAAGATAATAAAAGCTAATGCAAAACAAAATGTAATTAACGAAGTTGTTTTGGATTCAGATATAAATACATCACAAATGTTATTAAATGATAAATTAAGAAAAGGAACAACTTCTCAAAAGAAAGCTGATTCAAAACCTAAAAAACAAACATCATCTAAAGTTATAAAAATAAAAGATTTAGATAAACCTGCGGAAAATAAAAAGAATGTAAAATCAACTAATAAGGCAATAAAAAATAAAGATTAATATCTTTATTTTTTTATAATATGTTAAGTTTTATTGTTTCTAGTAAAAGATTAATGGCTTCTTTGAGTATATTAATATCTATACCGCTATAACCTACTATAAGCCAGTTATTTTTTATTCCTGTGAATGAAAAATTATCAACAAAGTTTATATCTATACCATGTGAGTGAATCTGATTAATGAAATTTTCTCTATTAATATTTTTCTTTATATTAATGTTTAAAGATAAATAACTATTTATATAATCTATTTCGATTAAATCGTTCTCATTCTCTAAAAGTGATATAATTAAATCTCTTTTCTTTTTATATAAGGTTTTAGTTTTATTTAGATGTCTACTATAACTACCAGAAGCGATAAATTCTTTCAGTATTAGCTGATCAATGGTTGATACTGTAGATGAATAAAAGTTATATTTTTTGTTGTATACCTCCAATAATTTATCTGGCAAAATTGTATATGATATTCTTAATGCGGGAGATAATGTTCTTGAATAAGTTGATATGAAAATTGTTTTTTCTGGATTAAATGATAGAAATGAATTAGAAGATTTAGAGAAAAATTTAAATTCACTATCAAAATCATCTTCTATAATGTAATGATTAGAAATCTTCACCCAATTTATTAACTGTATCTTTCTTTGTAATGTCATTTTTATTCCTGTTGGAAATTGATTAGCAGGGGTTGTATATACAATTTCTGAATTTGTTTTTAATAAAGCTGATACATCAATTCCTTCCTTGTTGATAGGTATATAATTAACTATTTTATTATTGTTTTGCAATATTTTGGCTATTTTATCATAGCCAGGATCCTCAATTGCATAAGTTTTTGCATCTAATAGATTAACAATTATGGTTAATAAATATTCAATTCCACTACCTATAATTATATTTTCATAGTTAACAATTAACCCTTTTGTTTCATAAAGGTATTTTGAAATAGTCTTCCTTAATGCTGTATCACCTTTGCCATTGGTTTTTTTTAGTATGTCAAAATTGTTTGATAGAATGTTTTTTGTAATCTTTGTCCAATTATAAATGGGAAAAGAAGTATAATCAATATTTTTTGTGGTTAAGTCATATTTGACTGGGTTGACTAAGTCATCTTTGATAATGGAGATGTTTTCCTTGCTTTTTAACGATAAGTTATAGTCTAATACAAAATATCCGATTTTTTCCTTTGTTACTATGAATCCTTCATCAATCAATAGGTTATATGCTTGGAGAACTGTATTCAAACTAATATTTAAATGAGTTGATAATTTTCTCTTTGATGGAAGTTGTTCATTAGGGAGCAATTTTCCATTAATGATATCATTTTTTAAATTCTTATATAATTGTAAGTATAATGGTTCGTTATTATTGAAAGATATTGTAAATAGGTTCATACTTCCTCCTGGTACTTAAAAAAAGTTTTAAACTGGTAGTTGTATTAGTACCAGTATTTTTATATTATACTATATATATAAAGAGAGATAAAGGGTGATTTTATGAAAGACAAGAAAATATTAATGATGAATAAGATAATTATAACTTCGGTTTTTATTGCGTTATGTTTTGCAGGTACATTTATTCAAATAAGGATGCCAGCTGGAGATTTAGTGCATTTGGGGAATTTCGTATGTTTAACAGCTGCATTATTGTGTGGTGGTGTTATTGGTGGACTAAGTGGTAGTTTAGGAATGGGTTTATATGATTTATTATTTTATAGTAACAAACCGACTACAATTGCTAGAACATTTATCCTTAAGTTTGCAATAGGATTTATTGCAGGAAGTTTATTTAGAATATTGATAAAGAGAGATAGAAATTATATGAAGATGCTTATTGGATTAGGTGTTGGATTATTTGTATTATTTCTTTTTACAGGTAGTATTGTTATATTTGGGGATAAGAAAAGTAGTATGAATTATTCATTATCTTTCACAATATTTAAACAAACTAAATCATTAGTAGTAGCTATATATGTACCAATTGCAATATTCTTATTTTCGGTTCTATCTTTTATAAGTGCATTTTACACAAGAAAAATGGAAAAGATTGCAAAGGCAGCTTTTATTGCGGTATTGACTGCGATTATATTTAATATTATTGGTGAATTTGTTTGTAGATATATATTAGAAGGATTATTTTTATCTGACTTTAGAGTTTCATTGATTGTAGCTGTTTCAAAGATTCCAGGATCAATATTAACAGGGATAGTAAGTGTCTTATTAATAGTTCCGATATATATACCGTTACAATATGCAGTAAAAAACATAAGTTTTTTTAATAATTTGGATGAATTTGAATATAATAATGATGAAGATGTGAATAATTTAAAAAAATAAATGTAAAAATTTTGAAAAACTTTATATCTAGTATTGAAAATTAGATTACATAGTGGTATACTACATGTGGTGATAATATGGAAAATTTAGAAACGTTAGAAGTAAAAGAAAAGAAACATCGTCCACAATCAGTTGGTGAAGAAATAGGAAATTCCGTAACTCATGGCTTGGGATTTATATTTGCTGTAGTTTCGACAATATTGATGCTTGTGAAATCAAATAGTGCAAAAGAGTATTTAGCTGTAACCATTTTTGGATTAGGATTTATGTTTTTATACATAAGTAGCTGTTTATATCATTCATTTAGACACGGAAGTGAAGTAAAAAAACTATTTAGAATTTTTGATCATAGTTCAATATTCCTTTTAATAGGAGGAACATATGCCCCTGTTTTATTATTAGGTGTTGGTGGAACAATCGGATGGATATTTTTTATTGGTCAATGGGTTATAATTGCGATGGCTATTGCCTTAAGAATTTTTAGACCAAAGAAGAATACTGTACTTCAAGTTATATTATGTGTTATATTAGGCTGGAGTGGATTAGTATTCTTACCACGATTAATTGAATTAAGTTTACCGGTGTTTTGGTTGATTTTATCTGGAGGAGTAGTTTATTCATTAGGGATATTATTTTATGGATTAGATAAAAAATACTATCATTTCATTTGGCATTTCTTCTGCTTAGGAGGAACCATTCTTCATTTCATAGCAATATTTGGATATTTACTTTAAAAACTCATTTTTTGTGAGTTTTTTTCTTTTTCTTTTCTTTTATATTTAGTACAATATAATAAAGGTCGTGATATTTTGAGAAAAGTTATATTTAATGAAGATTTTAAAGATTTTCAAATTGGTGAATTTCCATATGATAGAGATTATACAGCATTAGGGGAATACCATTATTTAATGCCTAAAGGTTATCGTGGGAATTGGTATGATCCTATTTCTATTTATACCTGGAGAGGTATGGGTGGAACGTGGTTAATTACTGGTGATAAAGAAAAAAAATATTTGGAGCAAAATCGTGGGAATGTCTTTGCTAGTCATTTTGCAGATTTGAGTGCGGTATTAGTATTAAGAGAAAAGGTATATGCTGGATATCATATGACATTTGATATTAGGCTTTTTGATTTGGAAAATGCTAGTGGAGTTGTTTTTAATTATATATCTTCAAAGAAATACTATGCTTTTTATTTTTAAAATAATGAGATAATTTTGTCAAAAAGAGATCAAAAAGAAAATACTATAATTTCAAAAAAAGAATTCATTGCTGATGATCTAAAAACATATAATGTTAGAGTTGAATTAGAAAATGATTGCAAAGTATTTATAGATGATATACTAATGTTTGAAGAGAATATAGAGTTTATTCCATCTAAGTTAGGTGTAATTGGGCGCGGCGCTGCAAGATATAGTGATATTATTGTTACTATGGATGAACTCCAATATGAAAAGCACATGAGTAAAGTAATAGAATATAAAGAAATATTAAATAATAAGAGAAAAAAGTATTCTCAACTAGAATGTATAAAGAAAATTGATTTATCTAATTTTGGTAGTGGAAGACAATTTAGAATTGGGCAAAAACAAAATGGGGAAATATTCTTCATATTGGCTCAACATCAAAAAAGAATGTATCGTGATTCATTTGCTCATTTATCATGTATGACGGCATTTGATTTAAATGGTAATGTTATGTGGCAAATTGGTGAACCCAATAATAGTGATGAAAATACTGTTATCAGTTGCGATCTACCAATGCAAGTAAGTGATATTAATAACGATGGAAGATTAGAAGTTATATATGCTATGAATTTTGAGGTCTTGATAATTGATGCCGAGACAGGAGAATTTATACGTAAAATGAATACTCCATGTATGAAAGAATATGATTCGAAATACCCGTATAATAGGCTGAATGTTGATGCAATAAGAGTAGCAGATTTTGAAGGTTTAGGTTACCAAGGGGATTTTATTATTAAAGATCGTTATAGTAATGTTTTTGCTTATGATAAAGATATGAACTTAATGTGGCGATATAATCATAAAAATACAGGTCATTTCCCTTATATTTATGACTTTGATGGTGATGGAAAAGATGAAATGTATGTTGGATATGACATGGTAGATAGTGATGGAGAAATAAAGTGGAGTTTACCAATAAATAGTGATCATACAGATGAAATAATATATCTAAAAACGCATGTTAATAATCCAGAAAGACTATATCTAGCGAGTGGTAATGAGGGGTTTAATATTGCTAATATGGATGGTAGTCTTTATAAGAGTATAAATGTCGGACACGCGCAAAGAATAAGTATAGCTGATTATAATAAAAATACTGAAGGGTTAGATATTTGTGTAACATCATTTTGGGGTGCCAATGATATTATATATATGTTTGATTGCAATGGTAATCTAATGTGTGAAAAAGAAATGATGGAAAATGGTAATATTATTACACCGGTTAATCTAGATGGTGAGAACACCTTAATTTTAGCAACTGCAAAGGCTGGATTAATGGATAGCGATTTAGATATTGTTGTAGAGTTTCCTGATGATGGTCATCCGACATTATGTAGTGAAGTATTAGATATTGATGATGATGGCGTAGATGAAATAATTTGTTGGGACCAAAATAAAATGTATATTTATAAAGCCAAGGAATATAAAAGCGGGAATAAATATTTAAAATATCCAGATAACGCATTTAGTAATTATCGTGGTGAGTTTATAGTAAAAAAAGGGGAATAATATGGAAAAAATAGATAAAGTATTGGAAAACTATAAAAATGGATATAATTGTGCCCAAGCTGTTTTTTGTGCTTTTTGCGAAGAACTTGATTTGAGTGAAGATGTAGCATACAAAGTATCAGAATCATTTGGAAAAGGAATGGCTGGTTTAGGACAAACGTGTGGAGCCGTTAGTGGATTATTTATGATAATTGGATATAACAATTCAGATCCTAAAAAAATTGGTAGTACGAAAATGAGTACATATGATATAGTTAAGGAATATGGTGAAAAGTTTAAGAATATGAATAATTCACTTGATTGTCCAACCCTAAAAAGAGAAGCAAGAAAAAGCTGTATTAGTTGCATGGAAGATGCAACTACATTAGCAATAGAATATTTCAATTCAATATAAAAAAATACTTTACTAAGTAAAGTTTATGTGGTAAACTATTCCTTGTCGAGGAGTGATAATATGGATCGTGTTGAAGAATTTGATACGTATATACACAAGATAATTCGTTTACTTCATACTGGAACTAACCCCAATATTGATTGTGAAGATAAAAAATTAGGTATATCGCCTCAAGAAGCAAAACTTTTGATGTCGATATACTTTTTACGTACTAAGGGCGAAAAAGTTACGGCCTCTTTATTATCTGAACAATACAACATTACAATTTCTGCAGTTATGCACAAGCTTAGCGTGTTAGAAAATGAAGGGTTTATATACCGTGTTGAAGATGCGAATGATAAACGTGTGAAATATATAAGGTTATCAGAGGAAACTTTTAGTAAGTGCAAAGATATGCACGAAAAGAAGAAGCAAGAGCTAAATAATTTTTTGGAATTTATTGGTGAAGAAGATTCAAATAAATTAATTGAAATTTTTGCAAAAATTTTAAATTATATAGAAAGTAAGAAAGGTGAATAAATATGTTAAAACTTTTAGGAAAGTTTAAATGGTATTATTGGGTAATGATAGTAATCATTATTGCTTTAGTATATGTACAAGTGTCGGTAGATCTTAAATTGCCAGAATATGTTTCGAATATATTAGATGTTTCTTCTAAAGCAGGAACCCCAGCAAGTGAAATATGGAAAAATGGATTGAAAATGCTAAGATATGCCTTAGTCGGAACTGCATGTGCAGTAGTGGTTGGATTTTTAGCATCATATATTGCATCAGGATTTAGTATGCGTTTAAGAGAGGATATGTATAAGAAGGTTCAACATTTTTCTGCAGAAGAAATTGAAAAATTTTCTACATCTTCATTGATTACTAGATCTACAAATGATATTACGCAAGTTCAAATGGTTGTAATAATGGTTTTAAGAATGGCTATATCGGCACCTCTTACCGCAATTAAAGCAATTATTAAATCATCATCAAAAACTACAGAGATGACATTTGTTATTGTAATAGCTGTTTGTGCATTGGTAGTGGTTGTAGCTTGTTTATTCTTTGTAGTAATGCCAAGATTTAAACGTGTCCAAAAACTTACTGATAAATTAAACTTAGTTACAAGAGAAAATTTAACTGGATTAAGAGTGGCAAGAGCTTATAATGCTTCTCATATCCAAAAAGAAAAATTTGATGAAGTTAACGTTCAAATTACTAAAAATAATACATTTATTAATCGTTCAATGGGACTTATGATGCCTTCAATGATGTTAATTATGAATGGTACATCTTTAGCTATTATGTGGTTGGGTGCATCATTGTTTGATACTAGCAAAATAGAATTAGCATCTGTATTTGAATTCCAACAATATGCGATGATGATAATTATGGCATTTATGATGTTAACTATGTTATCAATAATGATTCCTAGAGGAATAGTTTCTGGTAATCGTATTAATGAAGTATTATCAACAAAGAGTAAAATTACTGACCCTAGTGTTTCAAAAGAAAGAAATGGTAAAGGTATTGTTGAATTCAAGAATGTATATTTCCAATATCCTGATGCTGAAGAACCGGTATTAGAAGATATTTCATTCAAAGTTGAACAAGGTCAAACTATTGCATTTATTGGTTCAACAGGAAGTGGAAAATCAACGTTAATCAATCTTTTACCTCGTTTCTTTGATGCTACTAGAGGAGAAGTTTTAATTGATGGAGTAAATATAAAAGATATTACCCAAAAAGAATTACATGATATGGTTGGATATATTCCACAAAAGGGAGTTCTTTTTAGTGGAACAATAAGAAGTAATATGCAATATGGTAAAAATGATGCTACTGATGAAGAAATGTATGAAGCATTAGAAATTGCACAAGTAAAAGATTATGTTGAGAAATTAGAAAAAGGTTTAGATTCCCCTATTTCTCAAGGTGGTAAAAATGTTAGTGGTGGACAAAAACAACGTTTAAGTATCGCCAGAGCAGTTATAAAGAAACCTGAAATATTTATTTTTGATGATTCATTTAGTGCGCTAGACTATAAGACTGATAAAGCCTTAAGAAAAGCATTAGCCGAAAAGACTAAAGGTACGACGAATATGATTGTTGCACAAAGAATAGGTACTATTATTGATGCGGATCAAATAGTTGTATTAAATGAAGGGAAAATCGTACAAATCGGTACACATAAAGAATTACTTTCAAGTTGTGAAATTTATCAACAAATTGCTTATTCACAATTATCGAAGGAGGAATTACAATAATGCATGGACGTAATATGAATCTTGATGGCAAAAAAGCCTCAAAAAAATCAGTTCTTAAATTAGGAAAATATTTAAAACCATATTTCCCATTCCTTGTAATTGCTTGGATATTTAGCATAGCTGGATCAATATGTACAGTGTTAGGACCTAGATTCTTAGGTAAAATTACTACTCATTGTTATAAGGTCCGTGCGTTTAGAGATCTTGGGGTGAGCATGGATGTAGATATGAGCTATATTGCAAAAATTGGTTTTATTCTAATAATATTATATACAACATCTGCAGTTGCTTCGTTTATAAGTAGTTTTTTAACAAGTGGAGCAGTTCAAAAAGCCTCTAAGAAAATGAGAACAGATATATCAGAAAAAATTAATGCATTACCATTAAGTTATTTTGATTCTCGTCCTTATGGAGATGTATTAAGTCGTGTAACAAATGATGTTGATACAATAAGTCAAAACTTAAATCAAAGCTTAAATCAATTGGTATATGCTATTTCATTATTAATTGGAGTTTTAGTTATGATGTTTACTACATCATGGGTATTGGCTTTAGTATCTTTAGCAGCGTTACCTGTTACTATGATTTTGATGGGGTTGATAATGAAAGTTTCTCAAAAGTACTTCAAACAACAACAGGTTACACTTGGTACTTTGAATGGACATATCGAGGAAGTATATTCAGGACATTCAATAGTAAAAGTGTTTAATAAAGAAGATGATAACTTAGAAGACTTCAAAAAGTTAAATGAATCTTTAAAACATAGTGGATTTATGAGCCAATTCTTGTCGGGATTGATAATGCCAGTTATGATGTTTGTAGGTAATTTAAGTTATATAGCTATTGCCGTAGTTGGAGGTAGACAAATCTTATCTGCAAAATTAGCTGCGGGTGATGTACAAAGTTTTATCCAATATTCAAGAATGTTTAATCAACCTATTCAACAAATAGGACAAATGAGTAATGTTCTTCAAAGTTGTGCAGCAGCTACTGAAAGAATAACTGAATTCTTAGAAGAAAAAGAATTAGAAGCAGAAAATGTATCCATTGAAATTAAAAAAGAAGATGTTATTGGAAATGTTGAATTTGATCAAGTTAAGTTCGGATATTTACCAGAAAAAGAAATAATTCATGATTTCTCATGTGTTGTTAAACCTGGTCAAAAAGTTGCAATCGTAGGACCTACTGGTGCTGGTAAAACAACAATGGTTAATCTATTAATGAGATTCTATGAAATAAATGGTGGAAGTATAAAAATTGATGGTATTCCAACTAATGAAATAACTAGAGAAAATGTAGCAAGCTTATTTGGAATGGTATTGCAAGATACATGGTTGTTTGAAGGAACGATCATGGAAAATCTAAAATATGGAAATCAAGAAGCTACGTATGAAGAAGTGAAAGCGGCATGTAAGGCATGTAGTGTTCATCATTTCATAAAAACATTACCTGGTGGATATGATCATTTTATAGATGAAAACGCAACTGTTAGTCAAGGTCAAAAACAATTGCTTACAATTGCGAGAGCTATGATTGAAAATGCTCCTATGCTAATATTAGATGAAGCAACTTCAAGTGTTGATACAAGAACGGAAGCATTAATTCAAGAAGCAATGGATGCCCTTATGAAGGGGAGAACAAGTTTTGTTATAGCTCACCGTTTATCAACTATAAAGAATGCCGATGTGATTTTAGTTATGAAAGATGGAAATATTATTGAACAAGGTAATCATGATTCTTTGATGGCACAAAGTGGATTCTACAAAGATTTATATAATAGCCAATTCTCAGAAAATTAGAAAAGACAATCGCTTTATGCGATTGCCTTTTTTTCTAAGCACTTACAAACCGCTACTAGTAAAATAAAAAGTACTAAAACGAGGCAAATTAGTGAGTCACCCATTACGTATCACCACTATAATATATTCATAAAATACGTAAAGCGTTACCAAAAAAAGTTTTTTTTGTCGGAAAACGTTTACTACAAAAAAAAACTTGAAATGATAAAAAAATACAATATAATAAAAGAGTATTCATGATTTTTCTTACATGAATGACAAAATCTTTTCTTTTTTCTTTGCTAACCAATCCCCCCCACATAAGTGTTAGCAAATTTCTTTTCTCACAAAGCCTTTGTTGATTAACAAGGCTTTTTTTTGTATAATAAAGTATCAAGGAGTTGTTTTTATGTTTAAAAATATAGTTGTTAGTGAAATTCAAAAGGTTATCTTTAGTATTCCCGTGAAAGAGAGTAAATATATTAAAGCAAATGCAAAAAAAATTATAATAAAAGATGTAGAGTGTTTTCAACTAGCATTATATACTAAGACTCAGGTTTTCCATGAAAACATGAATGAAGTAGAATTTGAAGTAAAAATGACTAAATTGATGGAAACTGGATTTAAACAGGTCGAGGTATATACAAAAGAATATATATATGGTTATAAAATATCTTCTAAAGGAAAGGTTTTATCTAATAGAAGAATTAATACCGAAGAAATAAAGATCACGACCCATAATAAGGAAAAGAATTATATATTAAAAGAGGGGATAGTTGTCCCTCCGTTAGTTGACTTAGGTATTATGACTGAATCGGGTAAAGTAGTTAAGTCTTATTATGACAAATATAAGCAAATTAACAAGTTTTTAGAAATCATAGATGATACTGTAAAAAGTGATGAAAAAATTAACATTATTGACTTTGGTTGTGGGAAAAGTTATTTAACTTTCATTTTATATTATTATTTTTCAGAAATTAGAAAAATAGATGTAAATATAACAGGGTTAGATTTAAAGAAGGAAGTAATAGAAGATTGTAATAAGATTAGTGAGAAATACGGTTATACTAATTTAAGCTTTCAGTTAGGTGATATTTCTTTATATAAACCCAAAGATAAGGTTGATATGATAATTACCTTACATGCATGTGATACGGCTACAGATTATGCATTATACCATGCAATAAAACTTGAATCTAAATATATATTGAGTGTTCCTTGTTGCCAACATGAAATAAATGCCCAGATGAGTAAAAATTCATTTGAATTAATGAATAAATATGGTTTAGTAAAAGAAAGATTTTCTTCTCTATTAACCGATTCAATTAGAGCAAACATTTTAGAATATTATGGATATAAGGTTAATGTTATGGAGTTTATAGACATAGTCCATTCTCCTAAGAATATATTGATAAAAGGTATATTAACAGAAAACAAATATAATGAAAACTTGAAAAAAGAAATTATTGATACTTTGAATAAATTTAATATTACTCAAACTCTATATAAACTTTGTTTTGAATAAAAAAATAACCGCCTTTTGGCGGTTTTATTTTTTGGTAGTATCTACCAGAAAAGAGAGAAATGAATAAATGAATGAGATATTAGATATATCTCTAAAGATATTATTATCCATTTTCTTTGATTTATACTATATTGTAGTAACTTTGTGTTCTAGTCTTAATTTATCTGCAATCATCGCAATGAATTCGCTGTTAGTAGGTTTGCTTTTATTGTAACTGATTGTATAAGAGAAGATTGCGCTTATAGCATCAGTGTTACCCCTATTCCAAGCAACTTCAATTGAGTGTCTTATAGCTCTTTCTACTCTAGAAGAAGTTGTTTTATATTTTTTTGCTACCATTGGATAAAGTACTTTTGTGATTGAACCTAGAATATCTATGTTTTTATAAACCATAGTAATTGATTCTCTTAAATACATGTATCCTTTTATGTGAGCTGGTACTCCTATTTCGTGTAGAAGTGAAGTAATTTCTTGATCTAGATTTATATTAACTGAATCATTAGTTGTAGGATTCAAATTAATTGTTGGAGTTTGCTTTCTTGCTATAGGCTTAAGAAGACTATTTATAACATCTAAAAGGTTATTTAACTCGATTGGTTTAATGATGAAATAATCAGCCCCAAGCTCAGAAGATTTAGCAATTAATGATTCGTTATTAAATGCAGTTAGCATTACAATTTTTTTTGGTTTTAAGTACTTATTTGGATTTTTATTCAATTCCTCTAGAACCTTAACCCCATCAATTTCTGGCATGAATATATCCAATAACAATAAATCGATTTGATTACTTTCTAAATAAGATAATAGCAGTTTACCTGATGTGAAAATTTTACTTACTTCGATATTGTTTTGAACTTTTAAGAACTCACTTATCATTAAAACAAGTTCTTTATTGTCGTCAGCGACAACTATTTTTGACATATCTTTTTTCCCCCTGTCGTCTATACTAACAATAATAACTTTAATTTTTTCAAATCACAAGTGAATTTATAAAAATTATTTAAAACTATTTAATAAACAATAAAATTCGACACTTATCATGTTAAAAACGGAATGATTTTCGAATACTAATGTCGAAAAAAGTCGAAATAAAAAAACTCTCTAAATAGCTTAAAGAGTTTGAATTTTTATATTAATTTAAATATATTATTAAGTGTATATTTTTTTACTTCATCTTCATCTAAAACTTTGACCCAATTTGGGAAAGGTGAAGTATTAATATTTATGTTATACACTTCAAATCTAGCTGTCTTATCTCTCCCACTATTATTCCAAGGATCAAAACCTAGTTTGCTTATAAAGTCACCTTCTATAGTACAATTAATAAATGTTGATTTACCATAATCACGCCAAGGTCTTCCTAAAAAAAAGTTTTTATTTGAAGGAGAAGAGGTTAGTTTACAATTAATAAATGTAAAACCAAATTCTTGATCAGAATTGTGAGAAGGAGCAGATATATATCCATGAATATTATTTTCAATGGAATGGATATGACAATTGTCAAAAATTGATATTCCTGCACCAAATATAAAGTCTACATCTCCTTCGATATAACAGCTTTCATATAATTGTCTAGAATAAGCTGATGTAAGTTCATCGGTTGGTAGGAAATCTATATATTTTGTTTGTAAATTAATAGGTAATGGTCCGCAAAACAATGTATCTTGCGCTCCAAAAAGTCCAGAATTAGAAATTTTAAACATATCTCCAAGAACGTGTAACGCAACTGCCTGACCATATTTATTAGCGGGGGTAGATAAATTTTTTATCGATATACCTTCGATTTCTACATTTTGTCCAGTCACCATAACAGTATATGTCCTAAAGGTATTATATTCCTTGTTATCTTTATGGATTTTTGGGCTGTAATCCTTATTTACAATAAAGGTTTTATCAGGACCTTTTCCTATTATTTTTATATTATTATTTATGATTTTGACCTTTTCTTGATATATTCCCTCATCAAGAAAAAGGATATCACCATCATTCATTCTTTCTAGACTATCTGATATTGATTGATTGTTTGTTATTCTATACTCCATAATATTCCACCTTAATAAAGATATATAATTATATTATACCATAAAAAAAGGTATTAATTATTAAAAAAAACTTATTTTTTTAGGGCTAAAAAATTAATATAAAAACTAAGAAATCGTTTACAAAAAAAATGAAAAAGTTTTCATGATACTATTGACTGAGGAAATAAGAAATGATACAATAAGGTGAAATTGAAGATGCCGAAATTGGCATTATTCAAGTTGTAAAGAGTAAAGGTTGTTTTTGTTTTGAAATAATTCTTGAAATTTTTATTAGTACTGCTTGACTTTTAGCGGTGAAGTCAATGAGGTGATTTCTATTTCATTAAAAAAATATAGAATGATGGATCTTTTTATGATTTCAATTATTGGGATAATAACTGAAATAATGGGGATTTATCTAATATCACGTATTGCACCTTGGCTTACTCCTGTGTATGTTGTATCAATATTATTTATGATAATTGCATTATACCGTTGGGGTGAATTCGGGTTGGTACTAATCCTTGTATTTTCTGTAGCGGGTTTCTTGGCTGGAAAATATTTGCATACAAAAGGCGGGACATATTACACATGGCAGGCGTTTATATCTGATTTTATAGGATTGCTTGGCACTTCAATTGTTTTATTATTGAAGAAGAAGTTTCATAAAAATGAAATAAACAAGAGTGTGTATGGTTTACTTGGTATGTCGTTTGCTACAATTATATCGGTTGTGTTTCTTCAAGGAACTACTTATGCAATTTTGAGTAATCAAAATTGGGTATCTTCCTTGGTTTCTCATTTCTTTGATTCTTTATTTGCTTTATTGGCAACAATGGTATTTATTATAGTTATAAAAAACCAAAATGTTATTGTTGATGTTAAAGAAAATTTAATTGCAACTGCAGAAGAACGAAGAAAAGAAAAAGAATACTACAAAGAATATACAAAAGAAATTGTAGTCAAAAAAAATGACAAGAAAAAAACCTAAATTGGTTAGAATGAAATTAGAAAGGTGTGTTTTTCATATATGAATGAAAATGTTCAAAGTTCTGAAGCGATTTTAGAAGAGTTAGAAAGAACGAAATGGTCGAGAGTTGCTAAAAACTTACTTAAAGATTGGCGTCTTTATGTAATGCTTATACCATTGATGACTTTTATGTTCTTCTTTAGATATTTACCTATATATGGGTTAGTTCAAGGTTTTAAAGAATCAAAAGGTGGAGCAACAAATGTACTTGATGCTAAATGGGTTGGTTTTGATAACTTAAAGAAGTTGTTTGATTTATCAATAACATCTGAATATGGTAGAAATTTCTGGAGAGCGTTTAGAAATACTTTCGTAAATAGTATGTATGGATTGTTCTTTGGTTTCCCAATTCCTATTTTCTTAGCGTTATTGTTTAGTGAAATTAAAAATGGTGCATATAGAAGTTTCCTTCAAATATTCACATATTTACCTCACTTTTTATCAGTAGTTGTTACTTCAAGTATTATTACTCTTTGGTGTTCACCAGCGAGTACTTCAGGAGCAGCAGCTGGTATGCTGACTACTCTATTTGAGAAGTTGCATTGGGTTGAAAAAGGTCAAGCTATTCTAGAAACTCCTAAATTCTTTAGACCGATATTCCAAATTGCTGGTATATGGGAAGGTTCAGGATATGGTTCTATTGTGTATTTCGCTGCTATATTGGCGATTTCGCCTGCTAACTATGAAGCGGCTAAAATCGATGGAGCAACGAAATTACAACAAATTAGATATGTTACATTGCCTGGTATGGCTCCTACGTTATCAATTATGTTGATTCTTCGTATAGGTCAAATACTTAATATTGGTTTTGAACGAGTAATGTGTTTGTATACTGCACAAACTTACGAAACTGCCGATGTAATCTCGACTTTCGTACAAAGAAATTCAGGTGCCGGTGGTGCACAGGGTGGAGATCAAGCAGTTGGGGTTATTGCCGACTTGTTTAACTCGATTATAGCTATGTGTTTGGTATTAGGTGCTAACGCAATAAGTAGACGTGTTTCTAGTACGTCGTTGTTCTAAAAAAAGGAGAAAAATATGAAAAGACTTGATAAATCTGAAATAATTTTTAAAGTTTTGGCTTATGTTCTACTAACTATGTTTGCACTTTTATGTTTGTATCCACTGGTATACGTAGTATCAGTATCGATTTCAAGTGTTAAAGCAGTTGAAGGTGGTAAGGTAGTTTTATATCCTATTGGTTTTCAAACTGGTGCTTTAAAAGCCATTATTATGGGTGAATATGGTAGAAAGTACTGGTTAGCTTATTCTAATACAATTTACTATACTGTATTTGGTACTGCTGTATCTATGTTTGTTGCAATCACAGGTGCATATGCATTATCAAAGACTAGATTGATGTTTGGACGTGGGTTCAATTTCCTTTTAGTTTTCACAATGTGGTTTAATGCTGGGATGATTCCAACATATAAAAACTTTAGAAGTTTAGGAATTAATAACATGTTTGGATATATTATAGGTATTGGATTCAATGCGTTTAATATAATTCTTCTTCGTAATGCTTTCAGTGGTGTTCCACATGAAATAGAAGAAGCTGCAACAATTGATGGTGCAACAGAGTTCCAATTATTAACTAAAATTTATATACCTATGTCAAAAGCAAGTGTTGCGACAGTTACAATGTTCTATGCGATTTCTCGTTGGAATGGTTGGTTCTGGGCAACGATGATATTGGATGACAGTGATTATCCATTACAAGCGCATATTAGAGATACGATTTCATCAATTGCACAAGAAGATTCAGTAGTAGTTCGTTCTTATGCAAATAGATCGTTGCAATATGCAATGTTAGTTTGTTCTATCATACCTATCGTTATTATTTATCCGCAAATGCAAAAATACTTTGCTGCTGGGGTAAATGTCGGTGGGGTAAAAGAATAGAAAAAGGAAAAAGAAAGGAAAAAAAGGTGAAAGAAAAAATGAATTTTAAAAAAGTATTAACAGTTGCGGGTCTTGCCAGCTTCGCATTTGTAGGATTAGCTTCATGTGGAAGCGATAAAGATCCAGTTGATGATCCGACTCCAAATCCGGATGACACTACGGCTACAACACTTAATTTAGCATTATCATATAACAATATTGCTTATATTAAGTATAACAGAAACAAAACAACACATAGTCCATCTATGCCAGCTGTGTACACAACTCTAGATGGTATGAAATTGTATGAAGGTACAACTTTATTACCAGTATGGCAAAAAATGGAAAAACACTTGAATATTAAGATCGAGGATGCTGCAGTAACAGCAAAAAATACTGCAACAATGATGGAAAACACAATTACTGCAAATTATGAAGGATTAGATAACAAAAAAGTTGACGTTCTTCAAGTAATGAATGGTAATGCTAACTATGTTTCAGCTGTAACAGCTGGAGATTTCCTAAATTTATCTACATATAAAGATCAATTACCTAATTTATTTGCGTTCTTAGAAAAAAATCCAGCTGTTTATAACCAAATGCTTATGAGTACTGGGGTAAATAGAGGTATTTACTATGCACCATATTTCGATGGACAAGATCAATTAGAAAAATGTTTCAATATGAACGTTGAAATGGTAAGAGCTTTATTAGATGATGATGCATCTTCAGCAAACAATAATTTCGTTAAAGCTTCTGATTTTGATAGTGCTGCTACTTTAGCTACAACTGCTTATACAACTCCATATATCGATAGTATGACTGAACAAGAAATTGCAGTTGCTAAAAAAGATGGTGATGCATATGTTCAAGATACTATTACAGTTTCATTTAGTTCAGCTGAAAACATCATCAATATTCAAAATGCTTTAGCAACAAAGAGTGGTAAAAATTTAACTCAAGCTCTAAGAGATTATATTGATAACGTTTATGGTGATTATATCGGTGAAGGTAATATTTATGCTTCAAGATCTGAAATATTTACTAGCGCAAGTGCTTGCTACAATGCTGATGAATTAGTTGCATTATTACGTTGTATTAAAACTAACCCAGCTTATTTAACTGGTTCAGCTTCTACAGTAATGGTTCCATTCTTCCCAAGAACTGGGGAAAATAACCGTGTTCGTGCTTTCATTGAAATCGGACAAATGTTCGGATTAAGAGGAAGTATGTCAGGTGAAAAAGATTTATTATGGTATAATGAAGATGGTGAATTAGTAGATGGACGTACACAAGAATATACTTATAAAGTATTAGATAAAATGCGTACATTCCAAGAAGAAGGATTATTCCCTGCTACTTGGCTATATGATACTACAGATGCTACTGTTGAATTCCGTAAGAATTTAATGGCAGATGGTAGAGGATTCATGTGCTATGATTACTCAAACGTAACAGCATTTAATGAATCTACTGTAAAAAATGGTACAAAAACAAATGAAATGGAACCAGTTATTGCTCCAGTTGCAAAATGGCCTATAACTAAAGATAACAATGGAGATCCAATTGTTGGTGCAAATACTGATGAAGGATATTCATATACTCGTTTCTCAGAAGATAACCGTTCATTAAAAGATGGTGGTTGGTCAATCGTAGCTAAGAATGTTAAAGGAAATGCTAAAAAATTAGCTGCTTCATTAAAATTACTTGACTATATGTATACAAACGAAGGATCATTCCTTGAATGTTATGGTACTGAAATAACTCAAGAGGGTGAAGGTACTGATTTATCATATACTGCAGATGGATACTATTCTAATGAAATAGTTAAAGATGCTGATGGTGTATGGTATCCAATTTTAACTGATGCATATAAAGCTGAAATTCTTACTTATGGTGGAGGAACTTGGCATAATTATATGACTAAGTACCAAGGTGCTTGTCTTGGAGTTGGAAATATTCGTTCTAACTATCTTGAAGCACAAAATACAAATCCATTACAAGAAGTTGGTATGAAGAAAATTGCTAATGCTATAGCTACTGGTGCAATGTTCCAAGTTAAAACAAGTGGAGATGCATTCTTTAGATCTGTTCCTACATCTGTTTCTTTAACAGAAAAGAACTCATCAACAATTACTACTGCAACATCTGCATTAGTTGCATTCTGGAATATCAATAAAAATGCTACTACATCTGCTGGTGAAGGTCCATGTTTAGACGTAATTCGTGTTGGATGGGCTAACTTAGGTGGAAGCATTAAATCTTATGATGATGTTGAAAAATTATTTGCATCTGCAGATAGTTCATATTTAAAATATAATGCATTATCAATTGGAGTTCCTGCTGCAAGTGGTAACCAATACAAATATTATAGCTTTTTAAAATAATAAATAAAAAATAATCTATATTTAGTTATTGCATACGAAGATTTCCTTCGTATGCAATGCTATGTATAACGGAGGTTAACCATGAAAATTATCACTAAGATACAAAAGAAAATTGTATTTGCTCTTCTTTTTTCAGGAATTGCTGTTCTTTTAGTATCGTTATTATACAGTACAAATCGTTATGATTTAAAAAATGAAGATGAATTTGCCGATATGTTTGGGGTAGACCCTTTTGTTGAAAGTTTAAAAGACGACGTTGTAAAAGATGTTTCTCAAAAAATCAACTCTGTAAATAATCTATTAGTACTATTGGCTTTGGCTGTATTCGTATTATTTATTGGATTACTAATTATGGGTAATCATAATAGAAAGAAATTTTATATCAGCAATTTAGTTGCTGGAATCGCATTTCCTGCGGCTGCGTTTGGATTTGCTTTAGTGGCTTTTGTTTCAAACTTAGATGCACGTAGCAGTTTGACTGGAAACAAAGAATTATTAACTGAGTTCTTGAATCTACCTACTGTTGAGGGATCGTTAAAAAGTTTGAACGTTTATCCTTTTGATTTGACAACAATTGCGTTATGTATTCTAATGGTTGTTTCTATATCATTGATTGCATACACATTAATAAAGTACTTTGCATCAAAATCTTCGAAATTAGAAAAGGTAGGTGCTTAATATGTCAAAAATTCAAACTATTGAAATTTTAGATATAGAAAATGTAAAAATAGAAAAAATGAGATACCAAAAAAACTCTCTAGGGTATATACTTGGCTTTGGTGGGATTATATTTAGTGTCCTTGCTTCGTTTATTGCATTAAATTCTATGAGACCTGGATATGTTACAATTATTAAAATTTTAATGAATGTATTTATATTATTATTTGGTTTCCTAACTTGCGAAAAAGTAAAAGCTTATAAAAAAGAATATTCATTTGTTATGTTTGGTTTTGCTATCGTTTGTGTATTACGTATTTTTTGGGTTCCTTTGCAATTAATTACTGCATGGGGAGATTATAAGAAAGGTGCAGAATTAGCAAGTACGGATTCTGTACGTTCAAAAGCTTTAATATCAAAGGCTGAGAAAATACTTGGTAATTCTATGATAAGTAATTCAAAAACAAATGCATATTTAGGTCAAAGTGGATATTTACGTGCTGCTTTATGTATTATATTATTATTAACTGCAGCTTCGTTTTTCGCTATTTCTGGATATGTTTCATATTCAAAAACTACAAAATTAAATAAATATTTAAATAATTTAGAATCTGATGATAATGATTCTAAAAATCACTAGGAGGAATTAAGATGGCTGCTGACGTAATCTTAAAAAATGTAAATAAAATTTATCCTAATGGTGTTCAGGCTGTATTCGATTTTAACATAGAAATTGAACATGGTGAATTTATTGTATTAGCTGGTCCTTCTGGATGTGGAAAATCTACTACACTTAGAATGATTGCTGGGTTAGAAGAAATTTCAAGTGGTGATTTGATTATTAATGGTAAACGTGTTAATGATGTTGCACCACGTGATAGAGATATTGCGATGGTTTTCCAAAACTATGCACTATATGGTCATATGTCTGTATATCACAATCTAGCTTTCAGCTTAATGATTAGAAAATACGATAGTAATGAGATTCATGTTCGTGTTATGGAAACTGCTGAAATTCTAGGATTAGTACCATACTTAAATCGTTTGCCACGTCAACTATCTGGTGGTCAACGTCAACGTGTTGCGGTTGGACGTTCTATCGTTCGTCGCCCAGTTGCATATTTATTAGATGAACCATTATCAAATTTGGATGCTAAATTACGTGGTTCAATGAGAAAAGAATTAAGTTTATTACATCATAAATTAAACACTACATTTATTTATGTAACACATGACCAAATAGAAGCTTTAACTCTAGCATCTCGTATTGTCGTTATGGCAAATGGTTATGTTCAACAAATTGCTACACCAAAAGAAATGTTTGATAAACCTGCAAATCTATTCGTAGCAACGTTTATCGGAACTCCACCAATGAATTTACTTTCAGGATATATTGCCGAAAATGGAATGTTTGTTCATGAAGCTAGTAATACTCAAATAAAAATAGCTGACGAAAAACTATTTGAATTACAACAACTTGGATATGTTGGTAAAAATGTTATTATGGCAATTAGACCTGAATATGTAAAAGTTGATGATGCATCATTAAAACAATTTAGTCAATCTACTGCTGAAGTAGAAGTTGATTATTCTGAAATGTTAGGTGCCTATAATTTAGTTTATGCTGAATTAGCAGGTGAAAAAATTATTTGTAAAGTCGACGAACGCGATGTAAATATTAGTAAAAATTTAAAAGTTGCTTTTGATATCAATAAAGTTCACTTCTATGATGAAGAAACAACGAATAGAATTTACATTGATAATTCGATGTCAGAATAGGAGGAAAATTATATGGAAAATAAAGAAAAAGAAATTAGTTCTCCTATGAGTAATGAAGTAAAGCCACATTTTGCTGATCGTGCTAATGCGTATGCTAATTCTATAAAGAATCCAGTTGGTAGAGCATTTATGAAGTTCTTCGTGTGGATTGCTATATTCTTTGTGGATTTTTATGAATCTATCAAACGTTCACCTTCAAAACTAGCTGGTATTTTTATAGCACTTCCTGCAATTTTTATATCATTTAGTATTGAGCGTCATAAAGATGCACTTAATTTATTAACTGCAAAAGACGGGTTACCTTCATTCTTATTATTCGTTTTAGTGTTATTCTCAGTTATTAACATTTTTAATGCAGTATCGGTATCTTCAAAGAAAAATTTATCATCTGCATGTGTTGCAACTGCAACAACTTTGGTTTTAACATTTTCAGCAATTTACTATTATGTTAGATTAAATGGACATAGTAATAAAGGCTTAATAAATATGAGTTCATCTGCCGTTCAAGGTTCAATGATATTTATATTCGCGGGTGTTATATTTGCTCTAGCTGGTTGTGTTATGGCGTTCATATTTATGAATAAGAAACATAAAAAGGAAACAAAATAATGGGAAATAAAGCAGAAAAAGAAATTAAACCATATGAGCAAGATAAACTTGCCAAAGTTCCATCTTGGCTTAAAATTCTTCTGCTAAAATATTGGGCAGCGGGAGCTGCCTATTATTTTTTCGCAGTAGGTGGAGCATTTTTATGGAATAATAATGACCAATATGACATTGGAAGATTAATGGTAATAATGATACTTGGGATTGCCTTATTTAATAATCTTATAGTTAGACCAATAGTTAGATATATGAGAAATAGTAGGGATAATACATATTATTATAATGTTGTTAATAATAAAGGAGCATTATCATTCTTCCTTAATTTAGGGTATGCAATAATAATCATGTTGCCTTTGGAAAGAATAACGGATTTTTTAGGTAATCATAATTTATTGTTTGATGTTTTTGGTGTAGGTAATGATGCACTTGATCCATTTATGTTTGCATTAATATATGTAATTTTGGACTTCATTGCATTGTTTATAAAAAATTCATCAATTGCTATTTATCGTAAGATAAAATATAAAGATTAATAAGAGGTATTTATGAATTTTAATGTAATTTTTTTGAATACGAGAAGTTGTACTATTGAACTTGAAAATCGTACTCCCTATTTAAGTGATGAGGCTTATGATATTTATGTTGATAATGCATTATATGCTTCTAATGTGAAAAATAATATATATTCTATATATGATTTACATCCTAATATGGAATATAATATAAAAATTGTTTATTCTGGAATAGAAACTACAAAGACAATAAAAACGAAGTATGAAGTTGTTACTTTGGATGTTAAAAAATTTGGCGCTAAGGGTGATGGAGTTAGCAATGATACTAACTTTATTCAAGCTTGTATTAATGCTTGTCCTGATAATGGTCGTGTTTTAATATCAAATGGTGATTATTATACAGGTCCTTTATTCTTGAGAAGTAATATTACAATTGAATTAACAGAAAAAGCGCGTTTAGTTGGGGATATAGATAGAAATAACTATCCTATTTTACCTGGTGTAACCTTAAATACTGATGAACAAGATGAGTATAATTTAGGTTCTTGGGAAGGAAATCCACTTGATTGCTTTGCTAGTATAATAACAGGAATAAATGTATCTAATGTTAATATTATTGGTAAAGGTATAATTGATGGAAATGCTCAAAATTCTGATTGGTGGGTTGATGTTAGAACTAAGCGTATTGCATGGCGACCAAGAGGAATATTCTTAAATAATTGTAAGAATATATCTTTTCAAGGTGTTACAGTAACTAATACTCCATCATGGAATTGCCACCCATATTTTTCAGAGGATATTAGATTTATTAATGTTAATTTAATAAGTCCAAGCAGTTCTCCAAATACTGACGGATGTGATCCTGAATCATGTAAGAATGTTGATATCTTGGGGGTATATTTTTCAGTAGGTGATGACTGTATTGCTATAAAATCTGGAAAGATTTATATGGGAAGAAAACATAAAAAACCGTCTGAAAATTTTAACATCCGTAATTGTTCAATGAATTTTGGTCATGGAGCGGTTGTACTTGGTTCTGAAATGAGTGGTGGTATAAAAAATATAAATGTATCACAATGCTATTTCAATGAAACAGATAGGGGATTAAGAATCAAAACTCGTCGTGGACGTGGAAAAGATGCCGTTATAGATGGTATCACATTTGAAAATATTAAAATGAATGAAGTATTGACTCCATTGGTTATAAATATGTTCTATTATTGTGATCCGGATGGAAGAACTGAATATGTTTGGTCTAAGGACTCTCTACCGGTGGATGATAGAACTCCTTATCTGGGTAAATTCCATTTTAAAGATATTGATTGTGATAATGTTAATGTTGCAGCTGGAACTTTCTATGGTCTTCCAGAACAAAAAATAGATGAAATAATAATAGAAAACATTAATTTTAATTATTCAAAAGATCCTAAAGAAGGAATTCCGGCCATGATGAGTTTCTTGGATCCTATGAAGGGTAAAGGATTAATTTTCTACAATGTTAACAAAGTTAAGATTAGTGATGTTAAATTTAATGGAATATTATCTGAAGAAATTGAATGTACTAATGTTAATTCAATTAATAAATAAAAATAAAAAAAGACAATCAATATTTTGATATGTCTTTTTTTATTTTGTAAAACGTTTTATTGATGAAAGTTTATTCATTAAAGTCCTAAATATATTGTAAAAAAAGTGTATAAGTGTTAAAATAAACATGTTATAGAAGAGGTGCTTTATGAAAATTGCAATTGGTTGTGATCATGGTGGTTTAAATCTAAAAAATATTATTATAGACTACCTAAAAGAAAACAAATATGAAGTAATAGATGAAGGAACATATAGTTTTGATAGCTGTGATTATCCAATATATGGTAAAAGAGTTGCTAAAGATGTAGCTGAAAAAAGAGCTGATTTAGGAATTGTTGTATGTTCGACAGGTATTGGTATGAGTATAGTAGCAAATAAAGTTAATGGAATTAGATGTGCGCTTGTTACAGATGTAAATAGTGCTAAATTAACAAGAGAACATAATAACACTAATGTGTTAGCTCTTGGAGAAAAAAATGTATCTAAAGAGTTAGCTTTAGAAATAGTAAAAATATGGCTAAATACTCCATTTTCTCAAGATGAAAGACATATTAGAAGAATAAATAGTATTTGTGATTAGTTAAGGAGCGTGTAATTATGACTTATGGAACCAATTTAGAAGAAATTGTTTTTTATAGTGTTCATATTACAACGTATAAAAGAATTTTTAGTGTCAAACAGGTAGTACCTAACTCCCATAAAGGGATATTTAATATCTTTGGTAATCTTTATGAGGAATAGTAGTAAGATTGTAAAAGCATATGCTTTATTTACCCAAGGAATAATTGGTATAATTTTATTAGGTGTATTAGGATATTTTATTGGGCATATAATAAATAAGGATGGAATACTTAAAGGGGTACTTGCTATTGTAGGCGTATTGATAGGGGTACTAATTTTTATTAGATATATGATATATATTGGTGGTGATATTGATGGATGAAATCCACAAGCTAGGTATAATTGTTGTACCAATTACATGGTTAGTAGGTATAATTACGGCTCTAGTTATGTATTTTGTATGCAGTGATGCAATAAAATGGATTTGGACAAAGAGTTATATTTTAGGATTAGCAACTAGTTTGATGACGTTTGGGTTAACGCTTAAAGGTGGAAAGAGTTTCTTACGAGAAGTTTCAAAGCCAAGTGGATCTGGTGAGCCAGTAAGAAAAACGATTCTTTCTTATATATTTAGATTAGCTGTGGCTGCCGCAGTATGTGTAGCGGTAATACTGAATCAACAGAGTAATAATCCAAAATTTAATATTGTTCCGACTATTATTGGATATCTTACATTAAAAGTAGTACTGATAATAGTTACGATAATAAAGAGAGGCAAGGTGAAGGTTGATGATGAAATATCTTAGATCACTTCCTGAACAAGTGAAATCAACCATTATAATTACACTTGTCTTGTGCATTGTTGCAATTATAATAGGAAAGAAAGTAAAGAAAATAAATCCTACAAATAAAATACCGTTATGGTTAATGCCTGTTGTAATGATAGTAGATATAATAAATAATTTTATTAAAGTCAATATTGGAAGAAGATGGAAGACTTATGCACCATATTTCTTGGCGTTAGCAATTTTTATATTCTTCTCAAATATATCTGCGGTATTTTTTATGTCCAGTCCGACAAGTTATATAATGGTAAATGCTGCATTGGCAATAATAACATTTTTTATAGTTCAAATTACTGGAATCATATCAAATGGAATTATAGGATATTTAAAAGGATTTATAGGACCGGTAAAGGCAATTTCTCCAGTTATGATACCAATTAATATTATAGGCGAAGTAACGTTACCGCTATCGTTAACACTTCGTTTAACTGGAAATATAATTAGTGGTGGAGTAATTTCATTAATAATAACTGGATTGCTAGGATATATGGCAATCCCAATAATGCCATTTATTAACGGAATATTTGACATAGCCTTTGGGGTTATTCAAACGGCAGTATTTGTTATACTGTCCATAGTTTTTACATCAATGAAAATTGATGATAGTGAAAAAATATATATATAAAAATTAAAGGAGAATTTAACAATGAATACAATTTTAACAACAATTATGAGCTTTTTAACAACAATTTTAGAATATAATGCAAGTTATGCTTCAGGTATGGCTTATATAGGTGCTGGTATTGCCGTATTTACAGGATTCGGTTCTGGTATAGGTGAAGGTATGGTTGCTGCTAAAGCAGTTGAAGCTATTGGTCGTCAACCAGAAGCATCAGGAAAAATTACAGTTACAATGGTAATCGGATGTGCGATTGCCGAAACTACAGGATTATACGGATTAATCATTGCATTCCTTTTATTAGGAAAATAATAAGTAAAAGTACAAAAATAAGGAAGGAGACCGATTATGATATTATCAATGAACGAAACATTAGAAAAAATTTCTGAATTTGTTAATAAATGTTTAGGTCCACTGGGAACAGATGGTTTCTCTTGGGATAATATTCGTGATTTTATTATTCAATTAGGTGCGACTCTTATACTATTTTTAATTATTCGCTTTTATTTATGGAAACCTATTACAAATATGTTAGAAACAAGACGTAATGCTATGGATAAAGAAATTGATGAAGCAAAAGAAAATAATTTAAAATCTAGAAAATTAACTAGAGAATTAGAAGAAAAATTAGAAGCTGCTCAATTTGAGGTCAAAAACATTATAGATAAAGCAGAAAACGATGCTAACTTACGTCGTAATCAAATAATTAAAGAAGCCAAAGAAGAAGCCAAGAAACGTCTTGAAGCTGTTGAATCGGATATAGAGCAAGAAATATTAAAGAGTAATGCCGAAATACATAAGATGATTGTAGATGTAGCGTTCTTAGCTGCAAAGAAGATTGTTGGAAATGAAATTGACCAAGATAAATATTTAGATATAGTAAATGAGATAATTGAGGGGGCCTCTAAATGATAGCAAGAGAATATGCTAATGCTCTTTATGATTTTTCAATTACTAATCCAACTATAGAAGAGGAATATAAGGTTTTAATAGATATATTGAAACAAGATAATTCACTTATTAAATTATTATCATTTCCAACTATTTCAAAGAATGAAAAGAAAGAAATAATAAAAAAAATTGCTATAAATTTTAATATTAAATTTTTTAATTTTTTAAATGTGTTAATAGATAATAATCGTTTTGAAAACATAATAGAAATATATGATGAGTTTATTTTGTTATGTAATGAGAAAAAAAATGTTATGGAAGTTATTGCTAGTAGTGCAGTATTGCTTTCTGATGTTCAATTGTCACGCTTGATTTCTAGATTGGAATCAAAGTACAAGGGAAAAAAAATAAAAATAAAAAATATAATAGATCCTGAATTAATTGGTGGTATTAAAGTTATATATGATGGTCAAGTTATTGATTTGTCAGTAATAAATAAATTAGATCAATTAAAATCATTCGTATTATAGGAAAGGATAAATATGAGCAAAATTAACTTATCTGAAATCTCAAATTTAATTAAGCAACAAATAAATGCTTATGAAGATAAAATACAAACCGAGACAATTGGAACAGTTGTTGAAGTTGGAGACGGAATAGCATTAGTTCATGGTTTAGAAAAAGCAATGCAAAGTGAGCTATTAGTATTTCCTAATGGAGTTTATGGAATGGCTCAAAATTTAAAAAGTGATTGTGTTGGTGCAATATTACTTGGGGATTCTTCACTAGTAAGTGAAGGGGATACGGTAAAATGTACTGGTAAAATCCTAGAAATACCAGTGGGAGAAAATTTTATTGGAAGAGTTATAAATCCATTAGGTCAACCTCTTGATGGAAATGGTTCAATAAAATCAACAGAGACAAGACCGATTGAAGTAAAAGCAACAGGTGTAATGGATCGTAGTTCAGTAAATGAACCACTTCAAACAGGGATCAAAGTACTTGATGCTTTAGTACCTATTGGAAGAGGCCAACGTGAATTAATTATCGGAGACCGTCAAACAGGTAAGACAAGTATTGCCATAGATACAATTCTAAATCAAAAAGATCAGGATGTAATTTGTATTTATGTAGCAATCGGACAAAAAGAATCAACTGTAGCAAGTATATATGAGGTTTTAAAAGAACACGATGCTATGAAATACTCAATTATCGTAAATGCTTCTGCATCAAATCCAGGACCGTTATTATATTTAGCTCCATATGCAGGGGTTACTTTAGCAGAACACTTTATGTTTCAAGGAAAAGATGTTCTAATCGTATATGATGATTTATCAAAACATGCTGTAGCATATAGAGAATTATCATTATTATTACATAGACCACCAGGACGTGAAGCATATCCAGGGGATGTTTTCTATCTTCATTCAAGACTACTTGAAAGAGCTGCAAAATTAAATGATTCATTAGGTGGTGGTAGTATTACTGCACTACCAATAGTTGAAACACAAGCTGGAGATATTTCGGCGTATATTCCAACAAATATTATATCTATTACAGATGGACAAATATTCCTTCAAGCTGATTATTTTTATAAAGGAATTAGACCTGCAATAAATGCAGGGTTATCGGTAAGCCGTGTTGGTGGAGCTGCACAAACCAAGGCTATAAAGAGTGTATCTGGTACATTACGCCTTGATTTAGCTTCATATAGAGAATTAGAATCATTTTCTCAATTTGGTTCTGATCTAGATGCTTCAACAAAAGCACGCCTTGAAAGAGGTATGAGAACTGTAGAAGTATTAAAACAAGATTTACATCAAACTATTTCTTTTGACAAGGAAGCAGTTATTTTATATGCATTGATAAAAGGTCATTTAGATTCAATCGATTTTGAAAACATTCAAAATTTTGAAAATCAATTATATCGTCAATTAGAAATTAATGACTTAGGTAAAGAAATTTCTTCTTTTATAAAAGAAAATAAGAAGCTTCCTGATTCAGCATTATTAGATGAATTTATTATTTCAACTAAAAAGATTTTTGCATAAGGAGGGCTTTTAATGGCAAATTCCCTACGTGAGGTAAAAATGCGCATTGATTCTACAAAGAGCACCGCACAAATTACTAAAGCCATGTATATGGTTTCACAATCAAAAGTAAAAAGAGCTGAAAAGACATATAAAGACTATAAAGACTTCATGAAAAATATTTCTGATATGGTTGTATCTATATTAGGAAAAGCAGGTGATATTTATTCTCACCCACTTATGCAAAAAAGAGAAGTTAAAAAAACTGCATATTTGATAGTTTCTTCTGATAGAGGACTAGCAGGTGCATATAATAGTGGTCTTTTCAAATATTTAGAAAAACAAATTGAAGATAATCATAAATCAAATGATGAATTCATATGTTCAGCAATTGGTAAAAAAGGATTTAGTTACTTAAATCAAAGGGGTTATTCTATAATTGAAGAAGAAGGAATATATGTTAGAGATGATGTAATGTTTATCGATATTGTTCCTTTGACTGAAAAGATAATTGAAATGTATTTAAGCGGTGAAATTGATAAGTTAGTTATTGTATACAATCACTATGTTAATAGCTTAACTCAAGAAATCACTAGCAAAACGCTTCTTCCAATTTCCAATGTTGAAGGTGAAGAAACAAATGTTGAATATATATATGAATCAGGAATAGTAAATACGCTAGATTTATTATTACCTATGTATATACAAGATATGATATATGGAATAATATTAGATGCTAAGACATCTGAACACTGCGCGAGAATGAATTCTATGCGTAATGCTACAGATAATGCTGACGAAGTTATTTCTAAATTGCAATTAATATATAATCGTGCTCGCCAAGAAGTTATAACAAATGAACTTATTGATATAATTGGCGGTGCAAATGCGATTGGAGGCGAAAAATAGTGTACGGAAAAGTTGTTGAAGTTCAAGGACCAGTAGTTGATGTTGTCTTTGAAAATGAACTACCTAAAATAAATGATGCTTTAACTATTAATATAACAAAAGAAGAAAATTCTGGAGTTGAGATAAAATTGACATTAGAAGTTGCATTACACGTTGGTAATAAAGTAGTACGCTGTATTGCCATGGATTCAACTGATGGATTAGTAAGAGGAATGAAGGTTTTCGCAACTGGTGGTCCTATTAGTGTTCCAGTTGGAAAGGAAACATTAGGACGAATTTTCAATGTTTTAGGTGAAACTATTGATAATGGTCCAGAAGTTGAAAATGCGAGAAGGGATTCAATCCATAGATATGCTCCTAAGCTAGAAGAATTATCTAGTAGTGTTGAAATATTAGAAACAGGAATTAAAGTAATTGACTTATTAGCACCGTATATTAAAGGTGGTAAAATAGGTCTATTTGGAGGAGCTGGAGTTGGTAAAACGGTACTAATCCAAGAATTAATCCATAACGTTGCTCAAGAACACGGTGGTATTTCGGTATTCGCTGGGGTTGGAGAGAGAACAAGAGAAGGTAATGACCTTTATAATGAAATGAAAGAATCTGGAGTTATAAACAAAACTGCCATGGTCTTTGGACAAATGAATGAACCACCAGGTGCACGTATGAGAGTTGCATTAAGTGGTCTTACAATGGCTGAATATTTCCGTGATGAGGAACATCAGGATGTATTATTATTTATTGATAATATTTTCCGCTTTACTCAAGCTGGATCTGAAGTGTCTGCATTGTTAGGGCGTATGCCTTCAGCGGTTGGATATCAACCTACATTGGCTACTGAAATGGGTAAACTTCAAGAAAGAATTACATCAACGAAAGATGGATCTATTACTTCAATTCAAGCAGTATATGTTCCTGCAGATGATTATACTGACCCAGCACCGGCAACAACATTTGCCCATTTGGATGCGACTACAAATCTATCTCGTAAGTTAACAGAAGAAGGAATTTATCCTGCGGTAGATCCACTTGCATCAACATCGCGCGCATTATCTCCACAAATTGTTGGTGAAGAACATTATGAAGTAGCAAGACAAGTTCAGCAATTAATTCAGAGATATAATGAATTACTTGATATTATTGCAATATTAGGTATGGATGAACTAGCAGAAAAAGATAAATTAGTTGTTAGACGTGCAAGACGAATTCGATTATTCTTATCACAAAATATGTTCATTGGTGGACAATTTACAGGTATCCCTGGATCATTTGTTCCAGTAAAAGAAACAATTAGAGGATTTAAAGAAATTCTTGAAGGATTACATGATGATCTTCCAGAAGAAGCTTTCCGTTTAGTTGGTACTATTGATGATGTAATAGAAAAGGCTAAAACGGTTTTATAATGAAATTAATAGTTTCTACCCACCAAGGAAAATTGTATGATGAAGAATTGGATTATGTTGTAGTAAAAAGTCAAGAATCTGAATTTGCAATCATGAAAGATCATATTCCTGTTGTTAGCATAATAAAAACTGGCTATGTTAAAATGGTTAGAGAAGAGGATATATTTTATATTGCTATTTCTAATGGTGTATTAGAATATAAAAGTAATGTAATTAATGTTATTGCTCAAGAGGCATATATTGGTAAAGACATTGAAAGTGCTAAAACAAATTTGGAAAAACTTCGAAAAGATAGATTAAATCTAAATCGTCAAGAAAGTGCCGATTTTACTCAAAAGGAATCGGAACTTATCGATAATCTAAAAAAAGCGAAAGCTGGTAATTTATAAAAACTCCTTTTTAATGTGAACCCCATAAGTTGGACCAAGTAAAATTGGAAAGACTTAAGGGGTTTTTATTATGAAGTTAAGTTTAGAAGACAAATTAAAAATTATTAATATGTTTAAAGAAGGAAATAGTAAACCTAGTATAGCTCGGAAAT
>JAVBLW010000020.1:0-65670 GCA_031553215.1 Anaeroplasmataceae bacterium | reverse complement strand
ATTTCCGAGCTATACTAGGTTTACTATTTCCTTCTTTAAACATATTAATAATTTTTAATTTGTCTTCTAAACTTAACTTCATAATAAAAACCCCTTAAGTCTTTCCAATTTTACTTGGTCCAACTTATGGGGTTCACATTATTTCTAGCTTTTATAATTCCAATCCCTGTACTATTACTTTACCAGTTGCTATATCAATAAATGTGTGCGAAAAATTACAAGTGTGATATTTGCCAATTTTTACATCAATGCAAAATAAATTGTCCGAAACTATAGTAATGACACCCTTTTTTATCATCACTTTAGTTTTATCTTTTATAGTAATATTAATTTCTTTTCCAATAAGATGGACCAATCCATCCTTAATTTTTTCAAAATCCTGATTTATTACATTAATTTTTGGCACGTTATCACCTCTTTTGACATTTTAATTATACCACATTTTTTTAAAATAATCAAAGAAGGGGGTAAATCAATTTTTATTTCTTTTCTACCAAGCGATAATGACGCATCTTAACAGTGTAATTCTCAATATCATAATCAATTGTATTAACATATTCAAATCTGCTATTTTCAAATACCTTAATAGCAATTATATGAGCTTCAGGGATATTAGCATGAATATTAGTTGCACCTATTTCATCACACACTTGAGCAATAGCTTCAACAATTTCTCTTCCATATCTCTTTCCTCTAGCTTTTTCCTCTAATCCAATAAATACTTCAACAGAATTAACTTCGGGATTAAATTCAAATCCACATGAACCTATAAGTAATCCATTTTTTGTAAATACTCCAAGTATTAGACCTTTTCTCATTAAATCAATATCAGTATATTGATCTAAATGAGCAGAAAAGAAAGACATTGCATCATCTTCATCTAAGTCCCATAATTGGAAAGTCTCTGTCCAACCCTTATTCTTACATAATCTTTTATAAAAAGATGCAAAATCATCCTCATTATATTGTCTAACAATTATATTATCTTTTGCAATACTTAACATAAACTCACCTTTTTCTTTACATTAATTGTAACATATTTTGTTAATTTTTAAAACTTAATTTAAAATTCTAAAAACTTTCTTTTTTTAACTAGATTTTATTGATTTTTTTTAATTTTCTTGTATAATTAATAATCGTACTGCATAAACCCGGGGAAGTGGTGGAACGGTAGACACGGTAGACTCAAAATCTGCTGCCAGTGATGGCGTGAGGGTTCGAAACCCTTCTTCCCTACCATGAATTTATTAACCAACTTTGTTGGTTTTTTTTACATTTGATTAACAAATGCTATTCCCAACAATCTTAATCCTTCATTAATAACATATCTTACACATTTTGATAATGCTAGATTTGTATTTCTAATTTTTTCATCATCAGAATTAATTTTTTCTATTGAATAAAACTTATTAAATGATTGAGCTAATGATAATAAATATTTTGCTACAACACTTGGAGCTAATTCAAATGCAGCGCGATTAATTGTACTAGAAAAAGAACCTAATAGTTTCACTAATTCGAAATAATGACCTAATTCAAATACTTCATCATTAGAATTATCAAAATTGAATTCTAAATTTTTCAAAATAGATTCTATTCTTACACCTGTATATTGTAAATATGGACCAGTTTGACCTTCAAATTTTAACATTTGTTCTAGATCAAATTCATAATCTAGTGTTCTATGATTCTTTAAATCATTAAATACAATTGCACCAGTACCAACTTTAGTAGCAATTTCCATTTTGTTTTCAAGATTTGGATTCTTCTCTTCAATTTGTTTATAAGCTACTCCAATAGCTTTTTCTAAAACATCATATAGTTTTACTACTCCACCATCTCTAGTCGACATCTTTTTACCATTACGTAGAACTAAACCAAAATTTACATGTTCAATTTCTTCTCCGTAATTATAACCCATTTTTGTAAGTACAGACTTCAATTGTGTAAAATGTAATTTTTGTTCATTTCCTACTACATAAATTGCCTTAACAAAATTGTAAGTTTTCTTTCTATCAAAAACCGCCGCTAGATCTCTTGTAATATATAAACTTCCACCATCTTTTCTTTTGATTAAAGCTGGCGGAATATCATCACCTAAATTAACAATCTGAGCTCCTTGATCTTCAATTAACAACCCTTTTTCTTCTAATTCTTTTACAATTGGATCCATTTTATCATTATAATACGCTTCTCCATTGTAGGAATCAAATTCAACATTTAATAAATCATATATTTGTTTACTTTCTTTTAATGATTCCTCTCTAATCCATTTCCACATTTCTAGATATTTTGGATCACCAAGTTCTATTTTTCTGAAAGCTTCTCTTGCTTTATCTTCTAATGTTTCATCCAATTTTGCTTCATTGTGGAATTTAACATATAATCTAGATAACTCATTAATACTATCTTTTCTTATTAAAGCATCGTCTCCCCACATTTCATAGGCTACAATCATCTTACCAAATTGAGTTCCCCAGTCTCCTAAATAATTTATTGAAACTGTATTATATCCACATTTTTGCAAAATAAGTTTTAATGAATTACCTATCATAGTAGAACGTAAATGTCCAACAGAAAAACTTTTTGCAATATTTGGAGAAGAATAATCTAAAACAATATTCTTATTATTTCCAATATTTGTTTGACCATAATTTTCCTTTTCATCCAATATATTTTTTATTATTTGGTGAGAAAGTCTAGCTTTATCTACTATTAAATTTATATATGCACCAGTTACTTTTATTTCTTTAACTAAATCACTGCATTTTAAAACAACATCTGAAGCTTCAGAAGTAATTTCAGGTAATGGTTTTTTCAATAATTTTAGAGCATTAAACATAGGGATAGAAATATCTCCCAAAGACGGATTTTTTGGCTCTTCTACTATAATGTTTACTTCTATTCCATATTTTGAATTATAATAATCATTTAATTGATTTTTAATTAATAATTTTACTTGTTCTATCATTTTTACACTTCCTTATTAAAAAGAGATAGTTGCCTATCTCTCCTTTTTTATTACGCGTTTAAATCCTCTTTTAATGGATTTGCAAAGGCACGTTCAATTACAAATGACCATCCAGCGGGGAAATAATCATCGTTTAAAATATCATCAGAATTGAAAACAACCTTACCATTCTTAAAAATCCATAATGATGGATAAATAGACATATCTACACCATCCAATTGTTCTTCACGAGCATCTAATTTTGCTTGATTTTCTTTTCCATCATCTTCATCTTCTAGATCAAGTTCTTGAACCCATGTAGATTCTAATATATAAACTTTATCGATTTCATAAAGTTGAGCAGCTTGATTAACAGCCTCAATATTATCTAAAAATTCAGTAACTGTAATAGAACCATAATAAACATATGTATATTCATCATTTTTGATTCTTTTTGCTAATTTTTTAAAAGAAATTTCTTCAAACACATTATCCTCAGTAAGAGCTGTTTGACTACTTGTTTGTGCAGAAGTATATTTTTCATATAATTTATCTGCTTTTGATGGAATACCTAATACAATTGTTACACCAATCATTACTATAATAACAGACAATAAGATAATTAACTCTTTTGTCCATTTAAATGTCGCTTTATTTCTACGTTTGCTTCTTGCCATGTTGACAATCCCTTCTATTTTTAAAATATACTAGGAAGATTATATCATTTTTATTCCTTGTTTTCAATGTTTTTTTTTATTATCTATTGATTTCTTATAAAAAATAATGCTACCGTACCAGGTCCAGAATGCGAACCTATAACCGGACCAATTGGATTTATTATAATTTCTTTTATATCAAAAATTTCTTTTATCATTTTCTCTACAATTAATGCATCTTCCAAGCAATCCCCATGAGAAATAAACACCGTTTCTACTTCTCCCTTTGAAACATATTTTTCCATTTCATTAACCAATTGCTTTAAAGCACTTTTACGTCCAATTTTCTTGTATCTTGGAATTAAAAATCCCTTTTCATCAACATTTAGAACTGGATTAATATTAATCGTTTTTGCTAAAAATGCTGATACAGAAGAAACTCTTCCTCCACGCTTTAAGAAATCGATATCACTAACAGTAAACCAACTATATACATTAGGTCTAATTTTCAATAGACTTTCGTAATTTTCCTCTAGAGTCATACCTTTATCACGGTTTTTTACTGCACAGTCTACAAATAATCCTTCACCCATAGAAGCATTTAAAGAATCTATAATTTTTATTTGACGATCAGGATATTTCTCCTTCAAATCCTCTAATGCAATTCGCATTGAATTATATGTTCCACTAAGACCCGAAGAAAATCCTATTCCTAAAATATCTAACCCTTTTTCTAAATATTCACTATACGCTGTTATTACATCTTCACTATTTATTTGTGATGTTGAAGAAGATGTACCTTTTCTCAGTTCATTATAAAATTCAGTAGAACTCATTTCTCTATGATCTAAGTAATTCAAATATTCATTCATTCCCAAAGTATACTTTAGAGAAATCACTTCAATATTCTTCTCATTTACATATGATTGTGGCATATCAATCGTTGAATCGGTTATTATTACGTATTTTTCCATATTTTACCCATACCTCTATTTATAAAACTTTTTCTTTGTATTTTCTCTTGAATACATTTTTGATGCAATTGAGTCTGCTTTTTCTTGCATCTTCTTCTTATATCCAGGAGTTACTTTCTCTGGCTTTTTAACAAGGCTTCTTGCTTTTTTTTCTATTTGATTTAATGGTTTAATTCTACTTTGTCTTGTATTTCTTCCTTTATAATCAACAAACTCAGAGTTTTTTATTTCCTTATATATTGGAGTAATTCCTTTTTTTGATAGATTATCCAAATATACATCATCTAAATCAGTATATAAACTATATACAATACCAGTATAATTCATTCTACCAGTTCTTCCACTTCTATGGACATAGAATTCGTAATCCTTTGGAATTTCATAGTTTATTACATGACTAACTCCATCAATATCGATCCCTCTAGCAGCTAAATCTGTCGCAACTATGTATTGATATTTTAAAGTATTAGCTTCTTGTAAAAATCTTTTTCTTTCTCTTGGAGATAAATCACCATGGATTTCTCCAACCTTATAACCATTTGATCTTAAATTACGTGCTAATTCCATTACATTCTCTTTTTTATTAGCAAAAATAATTGCTAAATAAGGATTAATAATTTTCATTACACTTAATAAGACATCTAGACGCTCTTTATATTTAATAGGAATCCAAAAATGTTCAATATCTAGTTTACTCTTGTTTTCAATATTTATATATTCAGGCGTATCTAAATATTTTTTTATAAAAGGTTCCATTTTTTCACTGATAGTTGCACTAAAGAACATCATCTTAGTATCTTTTAGAATACCACCAATCATGTCTAAATCTTCAGCATATCCACTATCTAATGCCATATCTACTTCATCAACTACATAGTATGACGCAGTATATATTTTTAATGCATTTTCATCAACAACCAAGTCTTTAATTTTTCCTGGAGTTGCTATTACTATTTGGGGTTGAGAATTATTAAGTCTTTCTAATTCTCTATTTCTATCGCTTCCACCACTATATAAGCGAATATCTATTGTTTCACCATAAAATGATGCGATGTGTTGAGCAACTTTATACGTTTGCATTGCAAGCTCTTTAGTTGGTGATACTATAACAGCTTGAACCTTCTTTGTTTGTTCTTCCAATGTATTGAATATTGGTATCAAAAAGGCATGGGTTTTACCACTACCAGTTTTTGAACGAACTAAAAGATTTTTATTTAATTTTATTTTGTTGAAGACTTCATTTTGAACTTCTGAAAAAGATTTAAATCCTAGGTCTTTTATAGCTTTTACTATGTAGTCTTTTAGTTCATAATTATCAAAAATCATATTAATACCTCTCTTTTTAATTATATCATTTTATTACTCATTTTCAATTATTTTATTATTTTATGTGTTATAATAGCCTCGGTGATTATAATGATTATTAATAAATTAACTCCACAAGGTTATTGTAAAGGTGTTTATGAAGCTTTAAATATTGTTTACAAAGCTTCTGCTGATGATACAGTAAAAAAACCTATTTATATTCTTGGTAAGATTATAAATAATAAATACGTAACCAATGAATTAAAAAAATTAAATATTATTACCATAGATGCCCCAAATAAAACTAGATTAGAATTATTAGATGAAATATCTTCTGGAACCGTAATTTTTTCAGCCCATGGAGTTTCTAATCTTGTTAGAGATAAAGCTATTTCAAAGGGTCTTAATATAATTGATGCTAGCTGCAAAAATGTTATAAAAGTTCAAAATACTATTTTAGAGCACATTAAGCTAGGCTACGAAATAGTTTATATTGGGACTAAAAATCATCCAGAATGCGAGGGCATCCTTGGATTAAACAAAGATATACATTTTGTAGAAAAAATTGATGATCTACTAACATTGAATTTAACAGGAAAAATATATGTTTCAAACCAGACAACTCTATCATATTACGATATAGAAGAATTCTTTTCTAAAATCTTAGAAATATACCCTGATGCCAAAATAGATAATCATATATGTGACGCTACAACACTTAGACAAAAAGCGGTCATAAATCAACCACTTGCTGACCTTTGTATAGTTGTTGGCGATATATTTAGTAGTAATTCAAAGAAACTTGCTTATATGAGCGAAAAATATTCAAATATAAGAACTATTTTAATTGAAACAAAGAATGATTTAGATAATTTTGATTTCACTAGTATAAATACTATAAATATAACCTCTGGTGCTTCTACGCCAAAAGAACTTACTGAAGAAATAATAAATTATATAAAAGAAAAAAACAACTCAAATATTTGAGTTATTTTTTTAAACACGCCATTAATTTATCTGCAACTTCTTTACATTGATTATCATCAAACATTAGTTTTCCTGAATTCATGGTAAAAGTTCCACCCCATTCATCTCCACCATTATATTTTGGTACTAAATGAAAATGAAGGTGTCCTCCAGTATCTCCATATGCTCCATAATTGATTTTATCTGGATTAAAAGCTTCATGCATTGCTTTTGCTACTTTATTTACATCACTAAAGTATGCATTTCTTTCTTCATCACTTAATTCAACCATTTCTGAAACATGTTTTTTATGAGCCACTATTACTCTACCATATTTACTTTGTTCCTTAAATATATATACAAAACTTGTTTCCATTTCACAAGCCAAATAACCAAATTTAGCTACTAATTCACCTTGCATGCAATATGCACAGTTTTCTACTTTCATTTTTAAACATCCTCTTTTCTATACATTAATATTTTATTACTATTACTCAATAACTTCAATATCAATTTAATCTTTAATACCAATTTTAATAATATTTTCACCAAATTTATCTTTAAATGAATCAACTAATTCTGTAATATGTTTCGTTTTTTCTAATAAAGTTTGATATGTAAATAAATTCCATTCTATTTCGATATCTTTATCTTTCTTTAAATTATTAAAAGATACCCCAACAAGTCGTATTTCTTCACCTGTATAATAATCATCTAATAATGATTCAATTACTTCAAATATTTCATATATATCATTTGTATACTCAATAGTCTTACTTCTAGTGATAGTTTTAAAATCATTATTTCGCAAAGTAATCGAGATAGTTTTTACATGATATTCATCCGTTACCAATCTATAATGAATTTTTTTTGCTAATGTTCTTAATTCAATAAAAATATCATCATATGTAGTCAAATAATTATCGTAAGTAGCACTTGTTGAAATACTATCATTTATTGCATATCGATCTGGTTTAACCACATTTGATGAATTACCTAGAATCGCATTATATGCTCCAAAAAAACTCTTTTCTCCTATTAATTCTATAATCATATCACGATTTTTTATATCCATAAAATCCGATATTTTATTTATATTATTCGATTGCAATTTGGGATATGTTTTTTTACCAATTCCATATATATCTTTAACTGGCAAAGGATATAAAATTTGTTCTATTTCTCTTTTTCTAACAATTGATATTCCCATCGGCTTTTCTAAATCACTTGCCATCTTAGCTAAGAACAATGTAGGAGCAATACCGATTGAACATGGTAATTTATGTTCCTTAATAAGACGATATTGAATTTCTTTTGCGATATCTAATGGATGTCTATCATTACTAATCTCCGTCATATCTATATATGCTTCGTCAATAGATGCAACCTCAACAAGTTCAGAATATTCTCTTAATAAATCAACGAATTTTCTATGATATTCCTCATACATTTTAAAATCAGAATTAATAACTATTAAAGATGGTAATTTTTTGTATGCTTCAACAATTGGCATCGCAGAATGGATTCCATACTTTCTAGCTTCATAAGAAGCGGTAGATAAAACACCCTTATATGTATTTTCTCTACCAATTGCAAAAGCCTTACCTTTTAATTGTGGATTTTTAATTACTGCGACACTGCAAAAAAACATATTTAAGTCGATATGAAAAATAATTTTCGCAGTATTATTAATTTTTACCACAAAAAACACTTCCTTTTTAAAACTTTTTATTATATAATTATTATATCGCAAAAAAATAGAAAAATAAATACTATTTCATGAATGTGGGTGAATAGCATGGATCAAGAAGAAAAAAAAGCAAAAAGAGAAAACCAAAAAAAATTAAAAGCTAAAGAAGAGAAAAAAGCTTTAAAAAAGAAAACATATAACAATCCTCTTCAAACAGTATGGGGAAAGATTTTAATCATTATTTTAATGTCTGTAATGGTTTTAGGGACAATAATTTCATTAGTATGGTTTTTAATAGACTATGTTAATAAAGTATAAATATAAAACGATGTAAAGATACTCTTAAGTATCTTTTTCTTTATAAAAAATGATGAAGGGCGACTTGACCTTCATCATTTTTTATTTATTTCCACTTCTATAAAATATGTATTAGCAGGCTTTAATCAACGATATAAACACCCATATCTTCTAGCATAAATTCTATATAAATACCATATCCACTAGTTGAATCATTTAATAAAACATGCGTGACTGCACCTATTATTTTATCATCTTGAATTATGGGACTTCCACTCATTCCTTGTACAACCCCACCAGACTTAGATAATAGTTCTTTATCCGTCACCTTGAATTTTATCCCTTTAATATCTTTTGTTTTTTGTTTTTCTAATCCAGTTATCTTAATGTCATATAATTTTACATCAGTTCCATTAATGCAAGTTAATATTTGAGCTTTACCGATTTTAACTTCATTTCTTGTAGCTATATTAAGTAATTGCAAATTTTCTTTATTAAAATCATTATTCATATATCCATGTATTCCTGTAATTGTATTGCTTGAAATATTTCCTATACCATCACTTGTAATTGTCGCTCTTTTTTCACCTGCCGTTTGCTTACCAGGCTTAATTATTTTATCTACAGTAGCCTCATATATTTCACCACCATAGCTTTCACTATCAACTATACTATGACCTAATGCACCATATATATTAACATCAGGAATTATATAGGTTAATGTACCTACTCCCATAATATGATCTTTTATATATATTCCCAATGAATATGTATTTTTTATTCTTGCCGGTGTGACGATTCCATCAATTATATTATTATTTCTTTTTACTGAAATAGTAGATAGATTCCCATTACTTTTTTGTAAAGCAGTCAATAAACCTTTTGTATTTTTTATCTCTATGTCATTAAACTTAGTAATAATATCTCCTTCTTTAATGTTTGCATCCTTCCAAGGTGTTAAAACATTATCCGCATCATTTATTCCATATGTTCCCATTACCATTACGCCAGTTTCTAATTTTATACCAATTGTTTCACCTGAAACATATATTTTTGTATCTTTATTAATATTATATGCTGAAATTTTAACAGAAAAAAGCGTTATAAATAATAGTGAGAAAAATAAAATAAATTTTTTCATATTTTCACCTCCAATTTCTTTATTATTTTAACCAAAAAAAAAACATTTAAAAACCCAATTTTTGTGCTATAATTTTTGTTGTGAGGATAAATATATGATAAAACTTATAACGATTGATTTAGATGGAACATTATTTAATAAAAATAAAGAAGTTACAAATTATAACCGTGAAATGATAAAAAAAGCCCGTGAAAAAGGTGTCTATGTTGTAATCGCTACCGGTCGACCAATTGATGGAATACGTTCATTGCTTAATGATTTAAATATGACTACTACAAATGATTATGTTATTTCATATAATGGTGCAATGGTTTTTAATATTGCAAATAAACAAAGTGTATGTAGTTCAACTATTTCTGGTAAAGATGTGAAAATCTTATATCAGGAAGCGAAAAGACTAAATTTAAATTTTCATGCCTTTAAAAAAAATGGTGCTCTTATAACGCCAAAATATAATGAATATACAAATGTTGAAGCAACTATAAATAAAATACCTGCTTTTGAAGTAAATTTTGATAATATTAAAGATAATGAATTATTTATTAAAGCCATGATTGTTGATTCTAAAGAAAATATTGATATTGCTTTTGAAGCTGTAAGAAATGAACTAAAAGATAATTATAGTATGGTTAGAAGTGCTAATATATTTCTAGAATTCTTAGCTAAAGGAACAGATAAAGGATACGCCTTAATGTCTCTAGCTAAGCATTTAAATATCGATATGTCCGAAACAATGGCAATTGGTGATGCAAACAATGATAAGCATATGATTCAAGTAGCTGGTATTGGTGTTGCCATGGCAAATTCATTTCCAGAGATATTAAAAATTGCCGATTATATAACATTAAGCAATGAAGAATCTGGTGTTGGTCACGCAATAGAAAAATTTGTACTATAAAAACAAAAATCAGGAATAAAATCCTGATTTTTTTATACTTCTTCTAATAATTCTTTGGCATGTTCAATAGCGAATTTACTTATTTTTTCACCACTTAACATAATTGCTAATTTCTCAATTCTATCTTCTTTTGATAAATTAGAAATATGTGTCGTTGTTCTACCGCTATTTTCTTCTTTATAGATATATAAATGATGATCCGACTTGGCAGCCACTTGTGGTAAATGAGTAATGCATAAAACTTGAACTTTTTCACTAATACTTTTCATCTTTTTAGCAATTTGTAAAGCCGTTGTTCCGCTAACACCACTATCTATTTCATCAAATACCATTAATGATAATTTTGATTCTTGACTGAAATATGATTTAAAGGCTAGCATAATTCTTGACATTTCTCCACCTGAGGCAGTTTTATGCAAAGATTTTAAAGGTTCTCCTAAATTAAGACTTAACATAAAATCTATTTCATCAACACCATTAGCCTTAAAAATATTCGAATTTAAGCAGTCATTATATTCTATATCATTAAATATAATTTCAAACTTCGTATTAGGTAATTCTAAATCTCTGCATTCTTTAACTATAGCCTTTTCAATCTCTTTTGATCTCTTTTTCCTATAATCTGTAAGTTTTTTAGAAACTTCTATTAATGCAATATATTTTTTATTTAATGCATTGTACATATCACTTAATACTTGATCATAATTAGTTACTAGTTCTACTTCTAACTTTATTTTTTTATGATATGCCAGTAATTCATCAATAGTCATTTTATATTTTGATTTAACACTATTGATTTCATTTAATCTTTCATTTAACATATTTAATTCATTAGCATCAAAATCAAGATTATCAATATTTCTCTTGATATTATGTCTAATCTCTTCTAATGTAGAAAAGCATTCATCTAATCTTTCACTATCAAGCATATAATTTTTATCATAATCTTTTATTTTATTTAAATTGCCGTATGCATTATATATATTATCTAATGAAAAATATTCATTTTCCAAATTAGAATATGCTTCATTTAAATTATTAAATATTTTATCATAATTACTTAATTTTGAAATTTGTTCCTCTAACTCTTCGTCTTCTTTTTCTTTGACATCTAAAGCATTTAATTCTCCAATTTGGAATTCATAATATTCTAATTTTTCTAAACTCTTATTTTTAGAGGATTTAATATTTTCATATTCCTTTTTGGATTCTTGATATTTATCTAGTAATAACAAGTAATTATTATAAATGTTATTAAACTTATCATCATCTGGTAAATCAATAAAAGATAAGTATGTTTCTGGATTAAATAAACGGTATGTATCATGTTGAACATGAATATCTGCAAGTAATGAAGCAATGTTTTTTAAATTAATTAGATTAATTGCAACATTATTAATCTTAATAATATTTTTGCTATTAATACCAATTTCTCTCAAGATTGTTATTTCATTTAGAATTGGAATATCTAGTGTTTTTAGATATTCATTTATTTTATTATTTTCATGTGAAAATACACCTTCAATATAGGCTTTATTTGCTCCATATCTAATCATATCACTATCAGCTCTAGCACCTAAAAGTAATGAAATTGTATCTATAATAAGTGATTTACCTGCACCTGTTTGACCAGTTAACACCGTCATTCCAGATTCAAAATCAACTACTAAATCTTCTATTATGGCAAAATTCTTTACCGTTAATTTTTTAAGCATATAAACACCAACCTTAGTACAACTTATTAGTTTCTTCTACAATTCTTGAAAAATTAATTTCTGCTTTTTTAGTTCTAGTTATTACCGATATAAATTCTATATTACCACTTCCACCCTTTATAGGGGAAGGCATTATTTGATTTATATATAAACCCGATTCCGCTAAATATTCATTTACATCCTTTAAAACTTGTAAATGAATTTTTTTATCTTTTATTATACCTTTATTAATCATTTTACCAACTTCAAACTGTGGTTTGATTAAACATATTAGCTTATTATCATTTGTAATAAATCTTAATAATGCAGGAATAATGTGTTTTATTGATACAAAAGAAACATCCATTACTATATAATCAACTGGAATAAATTCAACATTTAAAATATTAGTGTTTTCCATAACGACTACTCTTGAATCTTTTCTTAGTGATTCATCTAATTGATCACTTCCAACATCAACGCTGTATACTCTATTGGCCCCATGTTGTAAGGAACAATCAGTAAATCCACCAGTAGACGAGCCTATATCAAGTACAGTTTTATTGTTAAAATCTAAAGCAAATTTTTCTATAGCCCCTTCTAATTTATATCCACCGCGTGATACATATTTAGAGGTTTCAAATAATATCTCTATATCATCATCTTCGTTAACTTCAAAACTAGATTTTGTTATTTGTTTTTTATTAACATAAACTGCACCTTGAGTGATAGCATCTTGTGCCTTATTACGAGATTTAAAATATTCTTTTTCCACTAAAAATGAATCAATTCTCATACATTTTTTTTATTCCTTCTAAAATATCTTTATCGCCTAAATGATATGCATCCAAAACTTCCCTTATTGAACCAAACGTAACTATTTCATCATCATCAATGGCCATAGAAGTTATGCTATTAACTTTAAGATTATTCTTATATAAATAAGTACTTATCATATTAAATAAAGAGCCACTTCTTACCACTTGTTCATATAACAATATAGGTAAATCCATACTCACAATTCTTAAAATCATTTCTTGATCCAACGGGCGAATAAATCTAGCATTTATTATCGTCACATCTAAATTATTATTTTCAACTATTTTTAATATTCTATCTAAATCTGGACCATATGAAATAACGATACCATTTTGTCCATGATGAATAATTTCCCATTTCTCATCTATTATTTCGTCTCCTATTTTTGAAAGATTTATTACATCTTTCCCTCTAGGATATCTAATGGCTATTGGACTTTTTTGACTAAATGCATAATTTAATAATTTTATTGCTTCATCACCATTTTTTGGCATGCATATCTTAAAATTAGGCATGTGTCCAATCATTGCAATATCATAAATACCTTGATGTGTTGAACCATCTTCTCCTACAATACCAGCTCGATCTATACCTATAATAACTTTTAAATTTTGTCTTGCTATATCATTTAGGATTTGATCATATGCTCTTTGCAGGAATGTTGAATACATTAGTAATACTACATCTTGATTATTTTTAGCTATTGCCGCCGCCATTGTTGCTGCATGTTCTTCTGCTATACCTACGTCGAGTAAATCACTTTTATATTCCTTAGTAAATTTAAGCATCTTAGTTCCTAAAATCATTGCAGGATTAATAACTGTAAATCTATGATTTTTTCTAATGTTAAATAAACCTTCACATATAATTTCGCTATATGTATATTCATTTAATCTCTTAGCTACCTTTTCTTTACCATTTTGTCTATCAAAAGGACTTATGTTATGAAATATACCTATTTCATCTTCTTCAGCCAATTTATATCCTTTTCCTTTTTCAGTAATTACATGAATTACACATGGTGAATTTACTTTTTTAGCCCTTTTAATTGTTCTAATTACCTGACCTATATCATTTCCATTAATAGGACCAAAATAATCATAACCCAATGTTTCAAAAATATTGTCATGTTGAATAAATGACTTAAGCATTCTATATGCTTTATAAAAAAAATTTTTTATAAAATTGGGAATAATATATCCAAAACCTGATTTAATTTTTCTAAACAGCTTATTACTTCTCATTACTGATAGGGCTTTATTTAGAGCCCCAACACTCTTGCTTATACTCATTTCATTATCATTTAAAATTATAATTGGATTACTTTTTCTATTTTCACCAATATAATTAAGTGCTTCAAAAGCCATCCCAGATGCAATAGAACTGTCTCCAATAATCGCTACAACATTACCGATATCTTCACCATTTTCTTTTGCCTTTAGAAACCCTGCCATAGCACTTAAAGATGTTGAACTATGACCCGATTCCCAAACATCATAAATAGACTCTTCATAACTTGCATATCCTGATAATCCATTAAATCTTCTAAGATTATCAAATTGACTTGCTCTCCCAGTTAAAATTTTATGAGTATACGTTTGATGTCCAACATCAAAAATCAATTTATCAGTTTCATCATTAAAGCAGTAATGGAGTGCAATAGTCAATTCTACTACACCTAAATTACTTGATAAATGTCCACCATTTTGGCTGACATTAGAAATAATATGCTCTCTAATTTGAGAAGCTAATTCTTTCATTTCTTTTTTTGATAAACTTTTTAAAAATGATGGATCTTTTATTTCATTTAAATCAATCATTATTATTACTCCTTATCAAATTTAACTAATCCACTCTCTGACATCTTTAATGTGACTAACTCTTCATTTTTACCAAGAATTTCATAACATTGTTTAGATAATTCAATTCCTTTAGTGTAACTATTTACAGCATCTTCAAGGGTAATTGCTCTATCTTCCAATTTTCTAACAACATTATCTAGTTCTGTTAGTATTTCTTCAAAGCTTTTATTTTCCATTTGAGTTTACCTCCAATACCATTGTTTTTATCTTACCGTCAATTAAGTCTATTTCAATTTCATCATCTTTTTTAACATCCTTGATACTTCTAACTATTTTATTGTTTACTTTAGAAATAGAGTATCCTTTTTCCATTATTATCAAGGGACTAAGAGCCTTTAATTTTTCATTTAATACCCCGTATTGATGTTTTTTTGTATTCAAAATATTTTCTATTAATAAATTATTTTTTAAAACATAATCATCTATTTGCTTTCTTTTTAAATTAAGTTTTTCTAAAGGATTATTTTTTTCTAAATGCTTATCTAAATTTGCCAAAATAACTTTGTTATTTTCAATTATATTTTTGATTCCTCTATTCATTCTATTAACAGAATTGATGACATATTCCTTTAATGCTTCAATATTTGGTGTTGCAATTTCTGCTGCAGCAGTTGGAGTAGCAGCTCTCTTATCCGCTACGAAATCCGCTATCGTAAAATCTACTTCATGTCCAACAGCAGAAATAATTGGTATCCTAGAATTAAAGATTGCTTCGGCTACTATACGTTCATTAAAAGCCCACAAATCTTCAATTGAACCACCACCACGACCAACAATAAGTGTATCCACAATATTTTGTTCATTGGCAGTTTTAATTTGTTCTACTATAGATTCTTTTGCTCCATTACCTTGGACAAGAGCTGGATAAACAATAACCCTACAAAGTGGATATCTTCTATTAATAGTATTTATAATATCTCTTATAGCTGCCCCAGTTGGACTGGTTACAACTCCAATAGCTGTTGGAATTGTCTTAATTGGTTTTTTGTACGCTTCATCAAACATATGAAGCTCTTGTAATTCCTTTTTTAATGCTTCATAAGCTAAATAAAGATCGCCTACTCCATCACTTTTCATTTCACGAACAGTTATTTGATAATATCCACCCGCTTCATAAACAGTAACAGTCCCTCTAACAAAAACCTTCATTCCGTCCTTAGGAACGAATTTAACATTTTGGGCATTAGAAGAAAACATCATAGCAGAAATTTGTGATTTTTCATCTTTTAAAGTAAAATAAAAATGACCACGACTATGATGTTTAAAGTTTGAAATTTCACCCATCAACAAGACTTCAACTAAATGTTTATCATTATCAAACTTATATTTTATATATTTAGTTAATGCTGTAACATTCAAGTATTGTTCTTGCATACTTTATACCTACTTTAAAATATTTTTCTTAATATTATCTAAAAGTCTATTATTGAATGAGACAGCTTTTCTATCACCATTATCTGAGTACTCTTTAGTAATTTCAATTGCTTCATTGATAGCAATGTTTGGTGCTGTACCATCTAGCATTTCAAAAGTAGCCAATCTAACAATCGCTTTATCTACTAAGTTTAATCTTGTAATTGAATAGTTGGTAAGACTATTAGAAATTATCTCATCGATTTTTTCTAAATTATCTTTAACTCCAATTATTAATTTTAATACTTCTTCATCTTCAACTTCTAAAATTGTTTTAGCAATTTCTAAAACATCCAAATCTGTAAACTCAGTACTATATATAATTTTCATTGCATCAATGCGACTTTCTCTTTTACTTCTATTCATAAAACTTCCTCATTTCAATATGTAATATATTATAGCATGTTATAGTCCTTTTATAAATACTTTAAAAAGAAAAATAATTCACAAAATGTGAATTATTTATTCATCTTTTGATAATACAACATTTACTTTGTATTCATCGCTTCCAAATTTTTCCTTTATAATTTTATTGATAGCAACATATTCCGAAACTGTCATTGTTTCTGCCAATACCTTTACATCTACCATTTCAACTTTAGTATAAATAGGATTAGATGCTGTTCCTAAATTTACCTGTTTAGTATATTGTTCAACTAATACATCATCATATCCTAGTGCAACAATTTGAGTTTCTAATTCAACTTCAATATTTTTCAAATTATATATCTTGTTTATCTCTTCCAAAATATTGGTTATACTAACTACCGATAAATCTCCACCGGCTATTTGATTTTCTAGTTCAAGTATTGTGGTATTTCTTCCCTCTAAAATATTTAATCTTTCTTCCGCGTAATAAGAATATGTTGGTGAAACATCGTTTAAAGATCCGCCAGTTTCGGCAGTTTCATTATTGGGCGCAATTATATAAAATGCACTTAACATCATCACGACGGCTAATAAAAATAAAGGCAATTTATTTTTTCTTATTATTGACATACAAAAATCCCCCTAGTAGCTTTCATTACAATATATGTGCCTATAGAGGGATTTATGATTAAATTTTTAATTCTGCCCAGTTTCCTGTTAAAATCGCTTTAATTGTTTTATTATATCTAAATATTTCATCTGCTTCTTTATTATATATTACTTCATAAATATCAGAGTAATCAGCAAATGCACCATCTTCAGAGATTGCCGCTTCATAAGCGCTATTTACTGAACTAGAATAACAAACATATTCTGAATTTGCTAATGCATTTTCTTCATCACACATAAATGAAATAAATTTATATGCCAAATCAACATTGCTTGCATCCTTAGGTATTACCATAGCATCACAGAAAATATTTGTACCACTTTCCGGAACATAATATCCTAAATCAACATTCTTTTCTTCAGCTAATTGAATAACATAATTAGCATCTCCAGAATACATAAAGGTTAAATCATATCTATTTTCAGGCATATCATCTAACAACTCATCAGTTTTAAAAGCACATTTTGTTTTATTTTTCATATCTTTAAGCCAAGCAGTTGCTTCTTTAATTTCATCTAAATTCGATGTATTCATAGAATATCCTAAAGCCTTTAATGCAACCATATAACCATCACGACTTGAATCATAAAATGCAACACGACCAGTATAATTTCTAAAAATATCCCATCCGTATGTATCCAATTGTTCCTCAGATATAGCAGCCTTATTATATACAATTCCAACACTTCCAAAAAAATAAGGAACTCCATATTTCAATAAATCATAGCCAGATTCTTGTTCATTCAAATCATTTAAAATATTTAATAACGGCTCAGTAATATCATCCTTAGTGAATCCTTCTATTCTTGACCAATCTATTTCTAATAATTTATCGTCTTGAATTAATTGCTCAATTGCATATTCACTAGGAACAACTACATCATAGCTTTCAGTTTCTAGTTTTGATATTGCGGCTTCATTAGAATCAAAGGTATTATATACAACACGGCAATTGTACATTTCTTCAAATTGGCTTATTAAATCAACTCCATCGATTGAATCATCATCGATATATTCACCACAATTAAATATATATATTGTATCTTTTGCATATCTCTTTAACCAAAATGGTGAAGCAATTAATACTATTGCTACTAAAGCAATTAGCAGTTTTTTACCAAAGCTTGATTGTCCAGGTTTAGAATCCAAATATTCATCATCTACTGCTTTTCTTTTAACTATTTTATCTACAACTATTTTTATCACAATAACCAACATTATAATTGTTGACAAAGCATTAAAAGTTGGATTAAACTTCTTAGCTGAATATAAGAATGTACTTATGTTTAAACTTTTTCCACCAGTAAAATATGAAATAACAAAATCATCAAACGACATAGTGAAACTAATTGCTGCAGCTGCAAAAATAGAAGTCTTTATTTGGGGCAAAATTGCACTTTTTATTGCCTTTGTAGGTGTAGCACCTAAATCCATTGCTGCTTCAATTAAATTAGGATCTAATGATTTTATTTTTGGATAAATTGTAACAATTACAAATGGTGTACAAAAAGATATATGAGCAAGTAACATTGTTCCATATCCTCGTTCAACTCCAATAGTAACAAATAATAATAATAAACCTATTGCAGTTACAATATCAGGGTTTGTAATTGGAAAATTATTTACTTGTAATAATCTATTTCTATGATTTTTCTTTATCTTTGTCAATCCAATAGATGCTAGTGTACCAATAACAATTGAACAAAATGTAGAAATTATCGCAATTGATAGTGTTGTAATTACTATTTCAATTATTCGTTGACTTGTAAATAATTTTTGATACCATTTAAAAGTGAATCCACCGCCCCATGAGGTAGCTGATTTAGTACTATTGAAACTAAATATTATTACTGAAAGCAATGGTGCATAAAATAACACGAAGAAAATGATAGTCAATATTCTTGACCATATTTTCGATTTACTTGTAGTCATTACATATCACCATCCTTTACATCTTTTTCGACCCTTGATGTAATCCACATCAAGCCCATAATAAGAACTAAAAGAATTATTGATATTGAACTACCTCTTGACCAGTTAGAAGTCAAGATAAATTCATTTTCTATAATATTTCCGATTAATGTATATTTTCCTGCTCCTAAATATTTAGAAATAACAATAGTTGTCGCTGTTGATAAGAAAACAATTGTTACTCCAGACATTACTCCAGGCAAAGATAATGGTAATATTACTTTTCTAAATGATTGTGATTTAGAAGCACCTAAATCAGTAGATGCTTCTATTAACTTATGATCCAATTTAGATAAAATTGTATAAATTGGAAGGATCATAAATGGTAGATATAAATATATCATACCGATAATTATGGCTGTATCATTTCCTAATAAAGTTGTACCATTATATCCCAGCTTATTGAAAATAGTTAATAATGGCCCTTCAAAAATTTGTTTAATAGCTAATGTTCTTAATAACATATTAATCCACATAGGAGATGTTACAAGTAATATCAATGTTGCTTGTAAACTCTTCTTTCTCTTTGAGATAAAGAACGCTAATGGATATGAAATCAAAAGACATAAAAAAGTTGATACAACTGCAAAGTATAGACTCTTTAGTAGAGCTAATACGAATTCTTTCTTTTCAAAGAAAACTGTGTAATTCTTTAAGGTTAAAGAATATATAGGAAATTCTGATGTTTGATCAACTATAGAATAAAAGAAAATTGATACCATAGGAATAACTATAAGCGCCGCTAACATTATTATAAACGGAATTAAAAATATATGATAATATTTAAGTTTTATTCCTTTCTTTTTATCTTTATTAATTCTTAACTTTTCTCTTTGCATTATACCCACTCCATTTTTTCCATAATATGGATATCATCTGGGGTCCAAGTTAAAAATACCTTGCTTCCTACTTCCTTAAAATCAGTTGTATGAATTAAAAAAATTCTTTCTTTAGTCTGTACTTCAATTTCATAATGAACACCTTTAAATACAACTGAATCAACAATTCCTTCTATAAAGCCATCATTATCAACAATATCAATATCTTCTGGTCTTATCACTACATCAACAGGTTCATTTTTCTTAAATCCCACGTCAACACAAACAAAATCAAGATCATCAAAATTAACTAATCTATCATCCTTCATAATCCCTGGAATAATATTGCTCTCTCCAATAAATTTAGCTACAAATCTATTTAAAGGTTCGTTATATACATCAGTAGGTGTTCCCACTTGTTGTATCTCACCAGCATTCATAACCACAATCTTATCACTCATTGTTAGAGCTTCTTCTTGATCATGAGTTACAAATATAAAAGTAATCCCAACATTTTTTTGAATTTCTTTTAATTCATATTGCATCTCTTGTCTAAGTTTTAAATCTAATGCGGCTAATGGTTCATCTAACAACAATACTTTAGGCTCATTTACAAGCGCTCTTGCAATCGCAACTCTTTGTTGTTGACCACCACTAAGCTTATTAATATTTCTTCTTTCATATCCTTCAAGATTAACTAATTTCAACATTTTATTAACCTTAAATTCTATTTCATCTTCCATTTCTTTATTTGTCCTAGTTGCTTCTTTTTCCTTCTTAAAAAAATTAAAAAATCTTTTTTTCTTTTCAGCAGCAGCTTTTATTCTTAAACCATATGCAATGTTCTCAAAAACATTTAAATGAGGAAATAATGCGTATCGTTGAAAGACCGTATTTGTTAATCTCTTATGAGCAGGAATATTTTTCATATCCTCACCATTAAACAAGACTAAACCATCATTTGGTTCCTCAAATCCTCCTAAGATTCTTAATAAAGTTGTTTTTCCACATCCAGATGGTCCTAAAAATGTTACGAACTCATTTTCATAGATGTCAAGATCCATTCCTTTTAATACGACGTTTCCACCATATTCTTTAGTAAGACCTTTGATTTCAATAAGTTTTTTCAAAATATTTCTCCTCCAATTTACAGTATTAAGTTTAGCAATTGTAAACTAATAACTTACAATCTTTAAACCATAAGTATATTATATCTAATGCATTTTCTTTGTCAAGGAAAAACCCGTTTTTTTTGACTTTTAAGAAAAAAACAACTAATTATTTTAGTTGTTTTAATACTATTATTTTACTGAATTTAATAATTCTTTTAATGTGAATAATTTTTTGAAGTAATCACCTTGAATAGAATCAATCTTTAATTCTCTACATCTATTGATATTACCTTCAGAATTTATTCCCATTCCCAATACATCGATATTTAATCTTTCACAATTATCTTTCAATAATGAAATAAGATCATTTTCATAACGACTTATATCACAAAAATAGATATCTAACTTATTACGAATTACAAAATCAAAATTATTACTTGCTAATTTAATATATTTGGATTTAAAATATTTTATCAAATGTGATATATCACTCAAATCATCTTCTATTATATTAAAACTAATCAATTTACTTGGAATACCAAAGAAATTTAATTTACCTTCTAAAAAACCAATAAAGTTTTCTGACAACATTGTCGATTTATAAATAGGTAACATAACCCTAATATATCTTCCAGAATTTTCATAAAATATTTTCATTTCATTTGTAATATGTTGAATAATATATTTATCAATTAATTCCTTTAGATTTCTTTTTACGATAACTTCATTGAATGCATTTTCCTCTATCGTAAAATTACTCATATTTATGCTAATCAAATACTGATCAACCAAATTTTCATTTATATTAACTATTTGCTTATATCGTAAATTTATTAAATTGTTATCTATTGCCTCACTAATATGTAGAACTATTTGAGATTCAATAAACCTTTTCTTACTTTTTGCCTCATCATAGACCATTACAACATTAACTTCTTCTTTGTTCTCTTTAGCATCTAGTAACGCTTCAGATGCGTAATAAATTAGTTTATCAATTTTAGATTCCGTCATGGTTTTTATGTATCTAAATATCCCAGCCTTAAAATATAATTTTAATCTTTTATTTAATCCATATAAATCTTCACTTAAATGATTTAATATTTCTTTGGTTGTCCTAGATACGAGTCTTAGATCATTTACATTTTTAAATAGCAAGGCAAATTTATCACCTTCCAGATGATAACAAAATGCATTGTTGTATTTTTCACATATCATACTTAGTTTATTTCCTATTGCATATATTATTTCTTGAGTAAAGCTAAACCCATAAATATCCGAATAAAGCTTAAAGTTAGATATATCTATTAAGACAATAGAAAATTTCTTATATTTTAGTTGATTTTCTATATCAACAAACAATTTAATTTTAGTAGATATTTTACTTAATGAATCATTATATACCAAATTAATTAATTCATTTTCTTTTTGTTCCTCTAGTGATATATCTTCAATTATACTATAAATATGGGTATATGAATTTCTGTTAACGTATATAGATTCCTTAATATATTTATTGGAAATATGGTATTTCATTATTACATTATCTAATTCATTATTATATATTTTTTCCATTGTTTTTTTATATATCGCCACATCGCTTGAATCTATTCTACTAATATAGAAATTACTATCAATATCTTCATCAAATCCTAATATATCAATAGCTTGCTTGTTTAATTTAATTTCATGATCCTTCTCATATTTTATTCCATTTGAAGTTGCGGTTAAAATGAATTCTCTCATTTTATCGTTTGCGTCTTTATTTTGTTCATTAATATATACATTCAAATGAATATTTAATAATGATGTAAGCATCTTCAAGTTTTCATATATAAGTGAATCAGAAAATTGATCTGTAAAGAATTGATATATTATGGCTCCTAAACATTCATCATCGCGATATAACCTAAATCCGATTAGTGTCATAAATTCATCTTGATATGGAGCATTAGTGATTATATTTTTATTAAATAGACTTTGTTTAATATCAGGTAAAAACATATGTTTAGAATTATCAATAAGTTCAAACAAAGGCGTATCTTCTAATTCATTATCTGAAAAATTCTTTTCATACAATCTTTGTTTCTTATAATGAAATCCCTTAGTTTCATCTTTAAATGCTAGTACTATTTCAAGAGAACCAAATATTTGTTCTAATTCAATAGAAAAATTTCTAAATACATCTCTAAATCTAATATTTCCAGCAATGGAAAAAGTCTTTATTATAGACTCAATTTTTTTATAATTCGCAGTAATATTAGCCTTGGGATATTCTGTCACTACGGCCTCTTCAAATCCAACATCTATTGGTTGGGCTTCGTTTATTAGGATATCATAATTTACTTTGCTTTTTCGGTGCTTCTTTATTTCCTTTTTCTCTTCATTATATAATTCTAATTTTTCTTCATAGGCTAAAATAGATATTCTATTATTTAATTTTTCATATAGAGATTTAGCTATCTTACAAAATTCAATCGCCGTTTCTTTACTAACATCATTTAAATATTCTTGATATTCACTTTCTATGATAACAGCTTTTCTTATTTCATCATTATTGTAGTAAATATTCATTAGTAATGTAGAAGCACTTACTAATATATCAGGTTCTGAATTTTTATCATTAAGTATTTTTTTAATTAAAACAATCGCATCTTCTTGTTTGTTATCTTTAATCAATACTTCTAGTTTCAATTTCAATAAGTTTTGTAATTTATCGTATTCATACGTCCTTAAATAGTATTCTTCTAAATAAGTAAAAGTTTCATAGAATTTTTCATACTCATAATCAGCATATTGCAAATTAATTAATATCTCATAAGCATAAATTTTCTTTGATTCTTCTACATCGTGTTTTAAATAAATTAAAATATTTCTTTTTGCCTCAATATTATTTTTAGTATGATTATAATATTTTATCAAATCTAAAATATATTCTTCTTTATCAATTTCCTCTAAATGATCTCTTTTTATGTCAATATAGTTCAATGCCTGTTCATCATTATTAATTGCTAAAAATATCTCAATTAATACTTCGCATATTGAAACAATAGATTTACTTTCAAATAATTTGAAATGAGTTGTTTGTGTTAATAGGGTTTTTAATGCATCTTTTGTATTTCCTAAAGAATGCAAAATAAGGCATTTATATGATAATGCCTTTATGTATTCATATGAAGTTTGTTTTTTATCCGCCAAAAACAAATCAATTCTCTTAATTGATGAATTTTCGATATCTAATTTTAAAACTTCTTCTAACGTCAAAAATATCACCTACTGCAATGAAAATTTATATTGTCTTCCTCTACTGTAATATAACTTTTTTCTTCTTTAAAACTTCCAGGATTTAAAAATTGTATACCTTCTTCAACAAATGATGTCTTTATATGAGTATGTCCAAATAAACAATAATCTGCTTCCAATTCTAAAGCCCTATAAAATATATTTGTATATGAAGATTTAACTCTATATTTATCACCATGAGTTATAAAAATTTTTTTACCATCTACATTTAAAATCTTTTCATTTAATGCCTTAGAAAAGAAATCACAATTTCCTCTTACAAACTCTACATTATATTTTAATAATATATCTTCTGATATTTGATAATCACCTAAATGAATAATTAAATAATTATTGTACTTTTCAAATAATTCAATTAAATCATCCACGTTCTTATGAGAATCACTTACTATTAATAATGGTTTCATATTTAACCTTTAGTTTTTCTAATGCTTTGGCACGATGTGAGATGGTATTTTTTTCTTCTAAGGTTATCTCAGCCATTGTTTTATTAAACTCTGGAACTAGGAAATATGGATCATATCCAAATCCACCATTTCCCTTTGGCTCATCTATAATATATCCATCACAATAATCTTCGGTAATAATATATTCACCATTCGGTTTACATAAACAAATAGCACAAACATATCTTGCTTTTCTATTTGTAATACCTTTCATATTATGAATTAATTTTTTATTATTATCTTCATCGCTTTTATGTAATCCTGCATATCTTGCTGAATATACACCAGGTTCTTTATTAAGAGCTTCTACCTCTAATCCCGAGTCATCTGCTATAGCAATTACATCTAGTTCTAAAGCTATTGTTCTTGCTTTAATTAAAGCATTTTCCTCAAATGTGACACCATACTCATCAATATCATTCATATAGCCAATTTCATTCAAGCTAACAAGTTCAAAATTAGTATCTTCAAAAATCTTTTTAAATTCTTTTATTTTATTTTTATTATTTGATGCAACAACAATTTTCATATATAAAACCTCTATTAAATTCTATCATATTTTAGACTGTTTTTAAAGATATTTTATAGGAATTTAGGCTCAAAGATAAACTAGATTCAAGTAATGATTTTCCTAGTATTTCATTTTCAAAATAAATTTCTATTTCATCATCTTTAACAAGTATCTCATTCAATTTATTTTCTTCAAATGGTACCTTGTTTTTAGTTGGTTCTAATATTTTATTTACTATAAATAGAACTTGATCTTCATTTTTTGTATAATAATTATCAAATGATAAAATGTTTTCTTTTATATATCTATATACTCTAATTGCTTTACTATTAACTAAGTCAATTACTTTATTATTCACTAATGTTTCGTATTTTCCGTTTAATAACACATTACCAAAGGTTTCTAGTGAATATCCTTCTATTTCAATATTCAATTTACTATATCCTAACAATTTATATGATTCATATAAACAAGACACTATGTATTCTTCTTTTCCTTTTTCATAATACATGAAATTAGAATCCACATGAATAGTAAGTGTGTCATTAAGTATTTTGTAATATAATAACTTAGATGAATTCGACAAATACGATTTATATCCTGCAGGAGCATAATTTTTATTTGTAGTCATGTATTCATAGACTTCATTAATAAGATCATATTGGTTGTCGGATTTTTGAGGAAGAAATACACCATATACTTTATTATCATTAACATAGAAGGCACAGACTTTTTGTTGATTATTATTTTCTAAGACATACGATATAGGGACATTATTTATTTTAGTCTTTTTATATATCATAATGCCACTAAAAAAAAGAAATGCTATTAATACAAAAACGATATATTTTCTCTTCATTTGCGCTCACCAATTAATAATATGATTATATTAGATTTATAATGCATACAATTATATAAACAAATCATATAAATTAATGGTGATTCTATGAAATTTATCTTCAAAAATTCTTACTTCAAAGCGTTTTTCATAATAATAATTTATTTTTTAATTCATTATGTTTTTTCTTCTGTTATATTAATACCCTTAATAAAAAGTTTATTAGAAAGAAAATATTCTTCTCTAGTAGATGTTCCTGAATCAATAAAATATGCCTGCAATATATTCCTACAGTTAATATTAGATGCTATTATAATTACCCTTTTATACTTTTATTATAAAACTGAAATTAAAGATGAACTGTTATCAGAAAATAGAAAGAAAAAGGAATATGGTATAGCAATATTTTGGGGATTAGTTACATTATATTGTGCATCATTTATTGCCTTCACAATTTCTAATCTTCTTGATGCTCCTGATACTACATCTAATCAAGAAACAATTGTGGAATTAGTAAAATCAAGTAAATGGGCATTTTTCACTATGCTATTACTTGTTGGATTTGTAGGTCCAATAATCGAAGAATTAATATTTAGAAAAAGTTTTTTTAAATTAATTCCGTATAAATGGTTGGCATTAATTATTTCTTCTTTTATCTTTGGGATAATACATGCACTTAGTACAGATGTTTCTTTTAAACAACAATTGATTTTATCTATTCCATATATTTCATCCGGACTAGTTTTTGGATATACCTACATAAAAAATAATCAGAAGATTGCTCTTCCGATTATGTTACATTCTATTAGTAATTTAATAAGTTTATTTTTGATTATTTTTTCATAATAAATTATTTGTTTTTACTTTGAAAAGCAAATAATAATTTATAGATTTCAAGATAATTTAATTTTTTTGCATATTCAATTGCAAGATAATCAAAATTATCTTTTTTACTTATATTATATTTTGTTAGTAATTGTTTTACTTTATTATAATCATTCTTTATAACTGCACAATGAAGTGGGTATTTTTTAATATATTTTAAATAGTTTACACTTGTTTCTTTATAATCAAGAAATTCCAATATTTTTTTATCGGCAATATTATAAATTGTTTCAAAAAAACTATTCTCAATATCTAGTAATGCACCATATTTGATTAAGATGGAAATCATTTCTATATCTCCATTTTTCACAGCATTAAATATTGGGGTTTCATTAAATTTGTTTTTTACATTCGATAATAATCCAGATTCTAATAAATACTTTGTTATTTCATAATCTGATATTGAAACAGACTGATGTAGAAGGGTATTATTACAATAGTTCTTCGAGTAAATATATTCTATATTATCATTTAAAAGCAATTTTAATAATTCTAAATTATGAGATCTAACAAGATAAAAATATATATTTTCCTCATTTTTGTTTTTGATGCTTAAATCAACTTTCTTTTCAAAAAGGATTTTCACCATTTCTTCCCTATTGTTATTTAGAGCAATAAGAATTGGTGTTTCATTATTAAAATTTGCTAAATTTAGATTTGCTTGATTCCTTATTAAGTGTTTAAAAAAACCTATTTTATTATGAATAATTGCAAAAATTAAAGGTGTATTTCCAAATCTATCTTGAATATTCAAATTTATATAGTTTTCTATTAGCATTTTTACAGCATTTTCATTTGAGTGTTTTATTGCATAATGTAATAAAGACTCATTGTTTTCATTAATGATATTAATATCATTAGACTTCAAATATTTCTCGAGTTCAATATTATTTTGTTCCGAGATAGCTTCAAATATTTTTTCCATATTCTCTCCAAAAAAAATGAGTCATTGACTCATCTTTATTTAACTGCATCCTTCAATACTTTACCAACTTTAAATGCTGGAGTTTTTTGTGCTGGGATTACAATTTCTTCTCCGGTACGAGGATTTCTTCCTGTACGCCCTACTCTCTCACGTACTTCGAAAGTTCCAAATCCAGATATAACCACTTTGTCACCTTCACCAAGTGCACTAGTGATATTGTTGAATAATGATTCTACAACTTCTTCTGTAACTTTTTTTGTTAAATTTGTTTGTTCTGCTACTTTTTCGATCAATTCTGCTTTTGTCATCATTAATCCTCCTTGTAGTTTTATTATAACATTTTTTCAATTCCTTTCAATAAAATTAGCAAAAAACATCATTTTTTTGTTAATTAAACGATGTTTTTTTACTTTTTAACTATTAATTTGTGGCCTTTTAGTCATTTTATAAAATTATTGCAATTACTCCATTTGAAGTACTATTTATAAGTTTATCTAATACTTTCTTTAGTTTGAACTTTGAAACTTCTGGAAATTGATATATCTTGGCTTTGATACCATCATTTACAATTTCACTTAATTTCTTACCAAATATCTCTTTATTCCATACTTCATCTGGATTTTTATCATCACTCATCAAGTTTTCAATCAAGTTTTGTGATTGAGATTCACTTCCAATGATTGGTGTAAATGTCGATTCTACATCCACTTTTATTAGGTGAATACTAGGAGCAATTGCACTTAATTTAACACCATATCTCCCACTTTGTTTTACTAAAGTTGGAGGTAATAATTTCATCTCATCTAAGCTTGGAATACTTACTCCATATCCAGTTTCTTTTGCCATTTGTAGCGCGCTTCCTATACTAGCATAAACTTTTTTTGCCTTTTTACCTTCATATAGTTCTTTAATAAAATCTGCCTTTGTGATTACTTCACTACCTAGTATTTCATTTAATATCACTTGATAATTTGAATCATCCAAATCTAACTTAATTTGTGCACTACCTAAAGATGCCTCAATTAAATCAATTTGTACATCCCTAAACAAATTAGTTTCAAGTAGTGTTTTTTCAATATTTTTGATATCTTTAAATTTTTTATATTTATTACTAACTTCATTGATCGCATTATCAATATCAGCTTTTATTTTAATATCATCGCCTAAAACACTTATGTAATCTGGCATAGCGATACTTAACTCTTCAATTTTGAATTCACTAAGTGCACTAGTTAAAATCTTGTCAATATCTGAATTGGTCATATTAATGACATCCACTACGATAGTTGATATAGAATATTTATCTTCTATCTCTTGTTTCATTAATTGAGCCTTTTGTGATCCTGGTTCTTTAGAATTTATAACCACAACGAATGGTTTATCTAATTCAATCATTTTAGAAATTATTTCATCCTCAACAACTCTATATTCTTCTCTAGAGAAATCACCAATACTTCCATCAGAAGTTAATACAATTCCTAAATTTGAATGATTCATAATAACTTTCTTAGTACCTATATTGGCAGCTTCTTTAAATTCAATCGGTTCATCGAACCATGGAGTTTTAACCAATCTTGGTCCGCTATCAGTTTCATAACCCAAAGAACTTGGTATTACATACCCTACACAGTCTACTAATCTAACATTCATAGATATATTATTATCTAAAAGAACATTTATACTTGTACTAGGTACAAATTTTGGTTCAACTGTCATTATTGCCTTACCAGCTGACGTTTGTGGAAGTTCATCTAATATTTTATTTTTAACAAATTCATCTTTTATATATGGTAATATCTTTAATTCAAAGAATTTATTAATAAAACTAGATTTTCCACTTCTTACACTCCCTACTATTCCAACATAAAAATCCCCATTAATACGGTTAATAATGTTGTTTAGTGCAATATCACTCATAAAAAATCCCCACTCTCATATTCACTGCTAAATGATATGATGTATTTATTAATATTATGTTAATTAAAACAAAATAAATTAAAACAATTTTTTATTCTTTAATTCATATATTATATTGGGTGATAATGTGTATACAGATGAACAATTGAAAAAACTAATGAAAAATTTAAATATTGATCCGAATTCTCTTCCGTCAGAAAGATATTATTTCGAAGTAAGTCGAAATTTTGAAACAAATGGTGATAATAAAGATATTATTGAAGAAATTCAAAAAGATGATTAGATACACTTTTAAATTAAAAATATACATGTTAAAATAGTATCATGAAAAAACAAAAAATAAATCTCGTTCTCGGGGCTAGTGGACGCATTGGATTCCCTTTATGCTTAGAACTAAAACAACGTGGTGAGTATGTTAGAGCAATGGTTCGCTCTAATTCTCATATAACTGAAAAATTGAAGACTATAGTTGATGAAGTAGTCTATGGGGATATTCTTGATAAAGATAGTTTAATCAAGGCTTTTAATAATGTAGATATAGTTTATCATCTAGCTGCGATTGTATCTATTGAATCAAAACCTTCGCCTATCCTATTGGAGACTAATATTACTGGGACAAAAAATGTAATTGATGCCTGTATCATCACTAATGTAGATAGACTTATTTATACTTCTAGTGTTCATGCTATTCATTTTGAAAACAAAACTCAAACTTTGATTGAATTAGATAAATATTATCCTGATAAAGTAAAAGGAGAATATGAAAAAACTAAGGCCATAGCTGCGAATTTAGTCTTAGATGCGGTAAAAGATAATGGTCTTGATGCCGTAATAGCTTTACCAAGTGGAGTCATCGGACCCTATGAATATTCTAAATCTAATATAGGTCAAATGATTGAAAACGTTGCGAAAGGCAAATTCAAGGTGACAATTAAAGGGCAATATGATTTCGTTGATGTTAGAGATGTTTCTTCCGCATTATGTGACTTGGGTAGTTTAGGTATTAAAGGTGAATCTTATATTATTAGCGGGTATAAATGTACTGTAAAAAATATGTTGTGTATGGTCGCTGATAGTGCTAATGTAAAAAGACCTTTTATTCCTATTCCTTTATGGTTAGTAAAGATGTTCGCACCATTCATAGAAAAAAGAAGTCTTAAACGTGGAGAAAAACCTACTGTAGCTCCTCATGCTATAGCTGCATTACATGATAATTGTAATTTCTCTCATGATAAATTAACTGATTTAACTGGATATAATCCAAGGACATTAGATATTTCTTTAAAGGATCAAACTGATTTTTATTTAAATGAAATAAAACAAAAAAGCAATTGAAAAATCAATTGCTTTTTTTTATTAAAATAAATTTAATAAACTAGGAGAAATTCCTTCTTTTTTTATAATCTTAACTATTCTTTCTTCTTTTTCAGGGTCAAGTTCTTTTCCTGCAAGCCTAGTTCCTTTCGCAATCAAAGCTCTAATATCGTCCTCATCACTCAAATCCATTGTTTTAGCTTCTTCCACCAACGAAAAAATTAATGCCTGATCAATATTGTTCTTACCCATTAAATCAAAAACTTTATTTAAATCCATAAAAAAACCTCCATTACATTATATGTCGGAGGGTTGATTTTTTTACTCACTTTTTAATTTTCTGTTTAAAATTGTCGTTACAGCTTTATTAATATCAACATTTTCAAATAAAACTGAATATGCTAAATCAATAATAGGTAGCTCAATATTGTGATTTATACCAATTTGATGGGCAGCTTCAATAGTTCTAACACCTTCTACAACCATTTTTGAATTGTTTAAGACATCATCCAAAGATTCACCTTTTCCAATTTTTAAACCAGCTTGAAAATTTCTACTATTCATACTTGATGCAGTAACAATTAAATCACCAATTCCAGAAAGTCCATAGGCAGTTTCTTTTTTACCACCTAAAGCTTCTACAATTAAGATAATTTCTCTTACTCCTCTAGTAATTAGGGCAGCTCTAGCATTTTCTCCAAGACCAAGACCAGAGGCAACGCCACTTACAACTGCGATAGCATTTTTGATTGCTCCACCTGTTTCTACACCTATTACATCATCAGAAGTGTAAACTCTTAAATATGTATCATTACTGAATAATTGTTGAATCTTTAAAGAAGCTTCTCTATTAGTGCTAGCACTAACTAAAGAAGTAAATTTTCTATAAATCATTTCTTCGGCATGAGAAGGACCTGATAATACGACATAAGCAGATACGTTGTTAGGGATTTCTTGTTCTAATATTTGACTCACCAAAAGTGAAGTTTCAGGTTCAATTCCTTTGCTAACATTAACAAACATCTTAGGTGTACTAATAATTTTGTTTATATTATTTAATACGGGTCGCATTACTTTTGTTGGCACACAAAGAATTAAAATATCTGAATAACTACATACTTCTTCTAAAGATGTTGTAGCTTTAATATTAGTAGGAATTTCTAAATCAAAGAATGGATGAACATGCTTATCATTAATTTTCTTTACAAATTCTTCATTTATATCTTGAACAAGTACTTCATTACCGTTATCACTTAAGGTTTGAGCAAGAGTAGTTCCCCAGGAACCTCCACCTATTATCGAAATTTTCATTATATATCTCCTTAATCTCTCTTTCGAAGTACCAATTTAATTGGCGTTCCAAAGAAATCGAAATTTTTTCGCAATTGATTTTCTAAATATCTCATATATGAGAAATGTACAAAATTCGGGTCATTAACAAATATTGCAAAAGTTGGTGGTTTTATCCCTACTTGAGCAATATAATAGAATTTAGGTTTTCCATTATTAAATTCAGCAGGTGGATTCATAGCAATCGCATCCGCAAACACATCATTTAAAACACTTGTTGAAACACGTTTATTATATGAGTCATATGCTTTTTCTATTTGAGGGAAAAGAGTATGAACTCTTTGATTTTCTAAGGCACTTAAAAATACAATAGGTGCATGATCTAAAAATTTAAAATTATCTCTTACATCTATAGTCCATTCATTCATAGTCTTAGAATCTTTTTCTATAGTATCCCATTTATTTACAACTATTATACAAGGTCTATTATACTCTTCAACATATTCAGCAACATGTTTATCCTGTTCAATAAATCCTTCTTCAGCATTAATTACAAGTAAAACGACTTCACTTCTTTCTATAGCATCAATTGTCCTAATTGCACTATATTTTTCCGTATTTTCATATATTTTACCTTTTTTTCTTAAACCAGCAGTATCAATTACAACATAATTTCTTCCATATGCAGTAAACATTGTATCAATAGCATCTCTAGTCGTACCAGGAATACTTGAAACAATTACACGTTCATCATTAAGAAGAGTGTTAGTTAATGAAGATTTTCCAACATTTGGACGCCCAATTAAAGAGAATGTAATTGCATCCTTATAATTATCATCTTTTTTAATTGGAGCAAGTTCAATAACCTTATCTAATAAATCTCCAATACCTACTCCATGAGAACTACTTACTGGGATTGGATCCCCAAATCCAAGAGCATAAAACTCATAGATGTTATCTAGGAATTTTTGATCATCTACTTTATTAACTGCTAATATAACTGGCTTTTCAGTTCTATATAACAACTTTGCAACATAAATATCATCTTCTGTTACACCATTACGGCAATCAACTACCATAATAATTACATCAGCTTCATCCATTGCAACTTCAGCCTGAGCTTTTATCTCTGTAGTAAAAGGAGCCTCTGATAATTCAATACCTCCAGTATCAATCATCATAAACTCTCTTCCAAGCCAATCTGCCTTGTAATATATTCTATCACGAGTGACTCCTGGTTCATTATCAGTAATTGATAATCTTTGTCCAATTATTCTATTAAATAATGTTGATTTTCCAACGTTTGGACGACCAACTATCGCCACTTTAGATAGCATATCTTCACCTACTTATTCTTTAATACATCCTTAAACAAATCACCTAATGTAGTACTTACAGTTTCTTCATTTTGTTTGTCCATATATTGTGAGAATTGTTCTTTTTCTATAATATTTTGATACTTTTTAGCACTTGCTTTTAATACCCATGCCTTTGGATTAATTTCTGTAATAATGGCTTTTATTTCTTCACCTTTATCATAATAATCTTCTAATTTAGAACTCTTTTTATCTAGTACAACTTCATTGGCAGGGATAAATCCATCCACACCTAAAGCTTCAATCACAAGACCTTTTGAGCTAATTTCTTTGATGACTGCAGTAATTACATCATCTTCTTTAGCATCAACTCTTCCCCAAGGATTATCAATTAATGCTTTTCTTGATAAACTAATTTTTTGTTTTTTAGGATCAATTGCAATAATAGCAAGTTCCATTTCATCTTTTATTTTTAGACTGGCCATTAAATTGTCATTTGGATTCCATGAGAATTCACTAGTATGTAATAATCCATTTACATTGTCTGCTAGTTCAAAAACCACACCAAATGGTAATTTTTGTGAAACAGTACACTTAACTACATCACTTACTTTATGTGATTCTGTATAGATTTCAAATGGTGATTTTAACAATGCTTTTCTTGATAATTCAATTTTACCATTTTCATTATTAATTACCTTAACTTCAATTTTGCTTCCAACTGTAAAATCTTTTTTAGGATCTGTAACATAAACATGATCAATTTCTTTCAAACGTATTAATCCATTATTATATTTAAATTTAACAAAAATTCCATAATTTTCTATATTAGCAATTTCACCTGTTAAAACATCACCAACTTTAATTGATTCCAACTCTTCTTGTTTAGCATTTTGATAAACAGCACGTTCAAATGCTTTTCTAGAAACTAAACCACTTTGTCTTTCTTCATCAACATTTAAAACCTTTACTTCTAATGTTTGACCTATTTTAACTTCATCCACTTCTTTTTCTGGTAAGAAAAATTCAATGTTTGATGAAGTACAAATATATCCTTTATTAACTTTCTTTGTGATTTTAACCTTAATTGAATCAGTTATTTCATTGTGGAATTTTACAAAAGCTTCTTTTTTAGCAATATTTAATCTACTTAAAAGGATTTCTCCTCTTGATTCATCAACTTTAGTAACTTCACAATCAATAACGTCTCCAACTTTAACAAGACCTTTAAAAGTAGTAATTTCTTTATCCAAAGAATAATGATTTAAATACATTGTTCCTTCTGCAAATGTATCAATATTTAAATAGATACATCTATCATCAATTGACACAACTACTCCTTTTAAAACTTCACCAACTCTAACAATATGGCTTGAATATAAATCTTTTTTATTATCATTCATAGTCTTTAACCTCACATTTATTATCTCAATTATTTTATTGCATACTTCTTCTATAGTTAATACAGTCGTATCAATAACTATTGCATCTTTTGCTGCCACTAAAGGGGCAATTTCTCTTGTAGAATCTTTATAATCTCGTTCTACAATAGAAGCTAATATTTCATCATAGGTAGTATTAACACCTTTTAATTCTAGTTCTTTTAATCTACGTTTTGCACGTTCTTCTTTACTAGCAGTTAAAAATATTTTAACGTGTGCCTTAGGTAACACTACTGTTCCAATATCTCTACCATCCATTAAAACTAAACCATGTGATGCAGAATCTCTTTGGAATTCTAACATCTTATCTCTTACCGTCTTATATTTTGAAACAGTAGATACATTTTCAGTTACTTTTATAGAACGTATTTGATCGCTTACATCTTTGTCATTAAGAAAAATTTTATTATTAGTGTAAACAACTTTAATATCATTTATGAAATTATATTCTTCTCCATTATCTAAATTTATCCCTCTATTTAAAGCTTCTAGAGTGATTGCACGATACATAGCACCGGTATCTATATGGATAAAATTCAATCTTTGTGCTATCAAATCACTTATTGAAGATTTACCACTTCCGGCAGGACCATCGATGGCAACCTGAAAGTTAATCATTAGCACACCTACTTTCAATATTTTATTACTTTTTACATTATATCATAATCATTAGTCGTTTTCAATAAAACAATATTTATCTTTTGGTGGAAAATAACTAATTTATTAAATTTTTACTTTCCTTCACAAAAGAATGTAACACTAACTTTACAAAAAAAATCGTTTGCTACCAAACGACTTTTCATTAGAGATCATCATCCTTATTTTTTATTACAAAATATAGAACTACCATTGTGATTGCTAATGCAATACTTAATACAATATCACTAAATAACATTTTTTAATTATCAAATTATTCTTTTATTAAAGTTTTTTAATTAAGAAATAATTTTCTCCTATATTTTCAAATTTAAAATTGAATCAAGTCTACCAAGTGCAATGCATAGTCCTAACGCAAATAATCCTAGCAACATCAAAACTACACATATTATCTTAAATTTTTGACAATTTTTTTCCATATTTTACTTTCCCTATGCTTACTGTTTACAATGGCAAATCTTTCTTTTTAAAGGCAGTTGTTCCAATACCAAATGTAACTATAGCTATTACCACCAATATTACTGCTTCTATTATCCATGCATTTGTTCCATCCAATATTGAAACTACATCAAATAGACCAAAGATAGTTATATATTTGAAATTAGCAAGTGCATCTACTCCTACATCTGCAAATTGACAAAGCATTAATGCTAAGACAAATACTATTGTTAATGTTCCATTCACTCCCATTGTTTTCTTTGATAAATTAAATATACAAGAGAACATATAGCATATTCCTGCTAGTGCAGATATTGCGCAAAAGGCACTCATATTCATAAATAATATTTCTTTTACGCTATATGATTCTACTATCATATTAGTAGCGATATTTACTAACGTAGTTGATAAGAACATTACAAAAATTGATCCTATTAAAAATACTACCTGGGTAAATATTATAGATGTCCTTTTTACCTTAGTAGATAATGTGTATGCCAATGATCCACTATCCACTTGAGCACATAACAATTTATTCGTGACAATTAATATAAAAATACTAGGAATCATAATTACCATAATACCATAATATATTACACCTAATAATTCTGTTAAATCCTTTATTGCAGAAAATTGTACTAATAATAAATTTAAAATTGCTAGTACAGCTACATATATAATATAATTTGACTTAACTGCTTGCTTAAATACTGCTTTATTAAACATTTTTATTCTCCTCCTGATTAGCAAATAATAAATCAAAATAACATGATAGAGTATAAGGTTTATGCTCTAAATATTTTATTTTAAAATTTGAAATATCCTTCATAAATGTTTGTAAATCCTTTTTGTAAACAGAAACTGTTAATTGTAAAATATCTGTTTTTTCTCTTGTAATTTCATAAATTAAATTTTTGAATGTTAAATAATCTTTTTCAGTTTCAAATTCAAAGGTGTATGGTTGTTTATAATCATCATAATGCATATTTCTATCAATTACTTGAACTATTTTCCCTTTATGAATTATCGCTGCTCTATCACATGTATTTTCTAATTCTTTAAATATATGACTAGACATAAAAATGGTTTTTCCTTTGGCTTTTTCTTCTAGTATTAATTCAATAAAGTTATCAACCATTAATGGATCTAATCCAGTTGTAGGTTCATCTAGTAGATATATTTCAGGATCTGCCATAAATGCCGCAACCAATGCTGTTTTTTGTTTCATACCTTTACTCATTCTTTTCAACTCTGCATCAGCATCTAATTTAAATAAATCTAACAAATAATTAAGTCTAGTAAAATCCTTTATCCCTAAAGCCTCAGCTTGAATCTTTAGAAAGTTCTTACCAGTTCCTACATCGGGAAAAGAAATTTGACCTGGAACATAACCAATATACGGCTTTAGTTCATCTGCTTTTTCATAACAATCCTTTCCAAGAATACTTACCTTACCTATGTTAGGCTTTATAAATCCCATTAGATTTCTTAAGGTTGTTGTCTTACCACTTCCATTAGTTCCAATTAATCCATAAATTTCGCCTCTTCTTATAGATAAATTCAAATCGAATATTCCTCTATTTTTACCATAATCCTTAGTCAAAGATTCAATTTTAATTATTTCTTCCATTTCACACACCTCCAAATTTTCTATCAGATTTATAGAAATTCAAGAAATATTTTTCTAAATCAAATCCTATTTCCTCAAGATTAGCTATTTTATATTTAGATAAAACCGATGTCATTAAATTAATGTCTTTATCTTTTACAACAATTCTAATTGCATTTGTTTCTTTTGATTTTTGAAAAGAGAAGGTTTCTTTTCTAAATGCACTAAGTTCTTCATTATTAGAAAAAGTTATCTCATATGTTTTATCTACTGGTCTCTTTATTTCTTTTGCAGTTAATTCTTTTATGATTCGTCCTTCTTTAATAATGGAGATTCTATCACATAGAGCTCCTACTTCATCAAACATATGACTAGAGAGTAAGATAGTTTTACCCTTTTTCTTTTCTTCTAATATAAATTCAATAAATCTTTCTTGCATAAGAGGATCTAATCCACTTGATGGTTCATCCATAATAAGAATATCTGGATCAGATAAAAATGTAGCAATGACCGCAAGTTTTCTTTTTCCTCCAACACTCATTTTCTTTGATATCATATCTAAATCAATTGGAAATAAATTTAATAATTCTTCCATTCTATTGTTTTCTTTTACATCTTTTAATTCTATTAACATATCTAAGAACTGCTTTGCATTAAGACCATCTGGAAAGTTTACTTCTCCTGGTAGATATCCAACATGCTTCATAATCTCACACTTTTCATTAAAACAATCATATCCTAATATTTTACAGCTTCCACTCCCTGGATTTGTGAAACCTAATAGATGTCTAATAGTGGTTGTTTTACCTGCACCATTAGGCCCAAGAAATCCCAAAGTTTCCCCTTTATTTACTTTTAGTGATATATCAAAGATTCCTCTACCATGACCAAAATCCTTTGTTAATCCACTTACCTCTATAATATTTGTTTCACTCATAATCATATTCCTTTCATTAAAAGATAGAAATTTTGTTATTTCTACCTTTTTACAATTTTTTATTAACTTTCTATGAATTTATCAAAGAATCACTCAAATCTATAATTTGTTTTCCATATTTTTTTTTGCGGGAATTGAGCATCTTTTTATAACTTGGATAATTGATTCCTATCATGATAATTCCTATACAACCTATTACGATTCCAAGAGCCATTAAATCTCCCATAACCTTCATAGCTAAACACATTCCTAATCCTAATACTAAAGATCCAATTATACCAAATGAATATACAAATATTTCGGCAGGTAACTTTACCTTACGATCCAACCTTCTTAACTGTTCTAATTTAGTTTCTTCTTTTTCAACATATTGTTCTCTAATACGTTTTGCTTCTCTTTTTTGATAATCGTTATTCATACATTTATCCTCCTCGTTAACCTAATATTTCATTACTTGTTTCAATAATTTGATCTGCATATTTGCTTTTACGTGATTTAAGAATAGCTTTATAAATGAAATAGTTTACTGATACTAATGCTATACCTGCACATCCTATTACAATTCCTAATGCCATCAAATCTCCTATAACCTTCATAGCCAAACACATCCCCAGTCCTAATACTAAAGATCCTACACTTCCAAATATATATGCAAATATTTTTGCAGGTTGCTTTACTTTTTTATCTAGTTTCTTTAGTTCAAGCATTTTGTTTTCACCTTCACCAACATATTGATTACGAATTTTTTCTACTCTTTTTAAATTATTGTCCATTTTTATTTTCTCCTTTTCTAATTATGACTTTATTATAGATTTTAAATATTTTCTGTTTTAATTTTTTTAATTAAAGGTTAGTAATTGTTTTGTAAAGATTTTGCAAATCACTTTGTCTTTATTTACTTCCCTTATTTCTTTACACTCTCATTATATAATCTCAATATTTTTGTTTTATTAATTTAGTGTTATTTTTAAGTAAAGTAATTGTTAAAATTTTGTAAACAAAAAAGGATGTCATTTGACATCCTCCATAAATAATTACAATTATTCTATTATTTATATTTGATAATACTAATTCTCTTTTTATTTATTATATTAGAAAGATACTTATAATCAGTATTATCTTTCATTATTATTTAATAATTCATCGCTTATTCTTAAAATTTCTGCACCATATTTATTTTTACCATGAGCAAACTTTTTTAAATATATTGGATATGCAAGTGCAGCTGGAATTGCTCCTACTATCATTATACAAATTCCAAGTAATAATTTATCCCATTCTAAAACAGTTGTTAATCCTAAACCAAAAATAAGAGTACCACAAATTCCTAATACTAAAGACAATATGAGCGCACCGTTTTTTACCTTTTGATCAAGTTTTCTTAAACGAACAAGTTTATCTTCTTTGTCTCCTTGTAAGTATTGTTTTCTAATACCTTCTATTTCTCTTCTTTCATCGCTTGTTGGAACAACATAGCTATAATCAAAGCCTTCTTTTTCTTTTTCCATAAAATACCTCCATTAGATATGTAATTGTTTTTTTATTTTACCATTTGATTTTATAACCATACTTATACCTATAATAACTATTAATATACAGACAATTCCGCCAGTTATTCCATTATAAATTCTTGTATTGCTTCCCGTACCAAATTCTTGAAACATGGCTGTTTGTAATGCAACTATTGATACAAGTGCATCTGCCAAATTTATATTCCTAATAGTTTGAACACTATAGCTTTTATGTTTTCTAGCTTTAAAAATATTTATTATGGCTAAAGTTATTTTATAAAATGCATATGTCGCAAATACATATATTAATAATCCAGGATGTTGAAATCCTTTATTAGCGATAACCATTTGTACTACTGCAGCTGAAAATGCTAGATTTAATAGAATTAAAAGATAACCATTTCTCTTATATAATCTATACTCATCATTTATTTCTTCTACTTTTGTTGTATTATTTCTTTTATGAATGTAATATAAATTGGCACCTCTCATAAAACTTAAAACAATGTAATAAAATGCAAGTGCACCAAACCATATTGATGAAAGAATAATACCAAGTATTCCTTCAAATATAGCATAGGCAATACTAACTACAAATGTAAAGCAAGAAAAAACGATAGTTCTAAATTTATAATTTTTTATTAACTTTTTTGTAAATTCTTTCTTCTCCATTAGTTTAATAATTTTAGATTTTATTGATCTCACGTTTGTTATAAATATGTATGTTGAATACGTTAAAAGTACTATAGATATTATAAATATTATATATGCATAAAAAGGAGGTTTTGGGTATTTAACAACAGATATTAAAGATAATACAACACATATTATTGTAATAATATAAATTGAAACTAAAAATAATATATGTGGCTTTTTTAAGTAATTTAATATTTTCTTAAATTTATCCAATATTTTCATCCTTTAATTTTACTGTAAATGTTGTTCCTTCACCTAATACACTATTAACTTTTATTTCCCCTCCAAGTAAATCAATGACTTTTTTAACAAGTGCTAATCCTAATCCATTACCTTCACTGGAATGTGATGTATCACCTTGATAGAACTTATCAAATATATGTGAACCTGTTTCACTTGAGATTCCACAACCATTATCACTTACGGTGACAACCTTATATTCATTCTCTTCTTTTACTGATATTTTAATAATTCCACTAATATCACTAAATTTAATAGCATTTGAAATTAAATTATTCCATATAATTTCTAAATAATTAGATGATGAGAAGATTGTTATATCATCAATATCACATTCAAGTTCTATTTGTTTCTTATCTATAAAATCTTCATATTGTAATATAGATTCTCTTAGCATATCTCCAAGTTCAATTTTTTCTATCTCTGGATTTAGTTCTTGATTTTCTAGTTTATTTAGTTTCAAAATATTTGTAACTAAATCAGTAATTTTTTTTGATGCATTTATTAAAATTTCTGCATATTTTTTTTTTGTTTCAGCATCTAAATCATCATTCCCAATTGCCATGGCATAATTTTGAATTATGGCTAGTGGAGTTTTAATCTCATGTGAGACATTTGAAACAAAATCATTTCTAAGAATTTCCATTTTAGATAGTTCTAATGTCATTTTATTTAAATCTTCCATAATAAAATCAAATTCATTATAGCGATCTATTGGATGATTTATTTCTAATTTCACTGTAAAATCCCCTGATGTTATTTTACTTGTCGCCTCTAAAATCTTATCAACAGGTCTTTTAACCATGAATTTTCTACGTATAATATCAATGCTAGTACACAAAGTTGCGGCAAATAATATACAAAGTAGCATTGTTATTGCAATAACCATTCTATTTCCATTACTATGCTCATTTACCGAATTAAATATCATAATAGATGTACCAACAATAAATGCTACGGAAAAAAAGAATAATATATATCCTAATACTGAAAATGTTGCTTTTCTTTTATGTCTCATTTTAAAACCGCCTTATATCCAAGTCCATGTACGGTTAGAATTTCAAAGCCATCACAATCAAGAGTTTTTTCTCTTAATTTTGCCATGTAAACATCAACTGTTCTTGATGTAGCTGATGAATCGAATCCCCAAAATTCTTCCATTAATGCTGATCTTGTAAATGTTTTTTTGGGAAATGATAACAGTTTAAATAATAAGTCAAATTCACGTACTGTTAGTTGTAGTTCCTCGTTATTCATATATGCCGTGTGTTCTTCTATATCCATCATAAAATTTCCGATTGTTAATTGTTTAGTAGCATTAATATTAGAACGTCTAATAATAGCTGCTACTTTCATTACTAATAAATCTAAATCAAATGGTTTAACAATATAATCATCAATTCCAATTTGATATCCTAACTTTTTTGATGGTTTATCATCTCTAGCAGTCATAAATATAATAGGAGTCTGTTTATCTTCTTTTCTTATTTCTTCAGCTAGGGCAAATCCATCCATTAATGGCATCATGATATCACTGATTATCATATCAAATTTTGTCTCTTCCATTTCTTTTAATGCATCTAAAGCATTAAAAGAAAAAGTTACTTCATAACCACTTCTTTTTAAATATGATGTTACTAGTTGATTTAGATCTTTATCATCTTCTACTACCAATATTTTAATCATAGTTACTACCTCACTTTTACCTTATTATAAATTAACAATGTTTAAATAATATAAATCAAATGTTAAAGTTTTGTAAATATCGTTCATAATACTTATATTTTATCATATTTTATACTGCTTATTACCGAAAAAGTTTGAAAGCAGTTATAAAATTTAGAAAAAAGAAAAAGTATTCACCTTGTGAATACTCATCTATCTAATAATACTATTTTTAATATCTATTTCATTTGCATTAATGAATTTATAATCTTTTCCATTCTTAAGAACTAATTCACCATTTAGTGTAATATCTTCAATTAAATATATTGCTCCATTATGCATTACATTTTTACCTAAAACAATACTGTGAATTTTATATAATTCTACCAAATCTTTTTCTGACATTGCTAGTAGAAACGAATAGTTTTCAATAACCAAATCCAAGAATTTCTCTTTATCAAATATGTTAAATTTGTTTAAGCATATTGAAGTATCTAGTTCTTTTTCAGTAAAGTTTATTCCAATACCTACAATATCACAATACTTCATTTGATTTTCATATATATTTTCTACTAATATTCCAGCTACCTTTAGTCCATTAATATATACATCATTTGGCCATTTAATTTCTGAGTCAATTTGTGATTTTTTAAGAGCATAAACTACACTAAGTGGGGCTATCATATGATGTAGATGCTTGGTTTCTTCTTTAAATAACATTGAGAATGTTAAATCATCAGAAGATAACCAAGTTCTATTTAATCTTCCTCTACCATTAGTTTGTTTCTTTGCTATAATGATTGATTTATCAGAATAATTTAGATATTCTCTTTTTAAGTAATTATTAGTTGAGTCCAACTCATCAAAATAATATTTTCTCATTATTTCACTACAAACGTTAGTTCTCCTTGACAAACTAGAGTATCTCCAACATATGCTGTTGCTTCACCATAACCAACTGAACGTCTTATTCCACTAAGCTTTACCCTTAATGTTAATACATCTCCAGGTGTTACCTGATTACGCCATTTTACTTTATCCGCAGCGGCAAAATATGCAATTTTACCACGATATTCATCTTTGTTTAATACATAGAAAGCACCAGTTTGAGCTAAAGCTTCTATTACTAACACACCTGGCATTACTTGTTTTCCAGGAAAATGACCTTGGAAAAAAGATTCATTAGAAGTAACACATTTTGTTGCCTCAATAACAGCTTGACCATCTTGCAATTCTTCTATTTTTTCTATTCTATCAATTAAAAGCATTGGATATCTATGTGGCAATACTTCTTTTATCTGATCACTATTATATAACATTTTTGTCTACCCACTTTTTAATAATTATTGAAGCATTATGTCCACCAAAGCCTAAAGAGTTACTTAATGCATAGTTTATATCTTTACTTCTAACTTCATTTGGAACAACATCTAAATCACATTCTTCATCAGCAACTTGATAATTAATAGTTGGAGGAATCTTTCCTTCTTGTAAAGCTTTACAAGTAAATATTGCTTCAACTCCACCAGCAGCACCAAGTAAGTGTCCTGTATTAGATTTTGTAGATGATACCATTAAGTTACTTGCATGATCTTTGAAAGCTAATTTAATTGCTTTAGTTTCAGTTAAGTCATTTAAATGTGTGCTTGTACCGTGAGCATTAATATAATCAATATCTGATGGATTAAGATTAGCATCTTTTAAGGCGTTAATCATAGCCATTGCTCCTCCACTACCATCTTCACTTGGAGCAGTAATATGGAAGGCATCACAGCTTACACCATATCCAACTATTTCTGCAATAATATTGGCATTTCTTTTTTTAGCGTGTTCTAATTCTTCTAATACTAATACTCCGGCACCTTCACCCATGATGAAGCCTTTTCTTTCTTTATCAAATGGAATACTAGCTCTATTTTTATCTTCTGTTGTGTTTAAAGCTTTCATTGCTTGGAATCCCGCAACTCCGATTTTACAAATACTTGCTTCAGCACCACCAGCAACCATAACATCTTCATATCCATGTTTAATTCTATGGAATGCATCTCCAATGGCATTCGTACCAGCTGCACAAGCTGTTACAACACAATTTACATATCCTCTTGCTTTATAATCAATTGCAATGCTTCCAGCAGCAATATTACCTAAGCTTTTTGGAATAAAATACGGAGTAATTCTACTAGGACCTTTTTCATTCATAGAAAGTGTTGTATCTTGAATTGTTTCAAGTCCACCAATTCCAGATGCAATTATTACCCCAAAACGATTTTGGTCTATCTCATCAATATTTAATCCTGAATTTTTCATTGCTTCATTAGCCGCAATTTTTGCAAATACAGTAAATTTATCGTTATTTTTAATTTCTTTGAAATCTAAATAATCTTCAAAATTAATATTTTTTACTTCAGCTGCTAATTTTGCTTTATATTCAGTCGTATCAAAATAAGTTATGTAGTCAATACCACATACCTTATTTAAAATACCATTCCAAGCTTCTTCTACATTATTTCCAATAGGAGTAATAGCTCCCATTCCTGTTATAACTACTCTTTTCATCATTTCACCTACATTACCATTCCGCCATCAACATTGATGATTTGACCTGTAATATAATTTGCAGAGTCACTTGCTAAGAATTTTACTAAATTTGCGATATCTTTTGGTTCACCAAAACGCTTTAATGGAATATTAGTTAAAATAGAATTTTTAATATCATCACTTAATACACTTGTCATATCAGTAATAACATAACCTGGTGCAATCGCATTAACGGTAATATTTCTAGCTGCGAATTCTTTAGCTAAAGATTTAGTTAAGGCAATAACTCCACCTTTACTAGCTGCATAATTTGCTTGACCAGCATTACCAATTTCACCAATTACTGATGTCATGTTAATGATTTTTCCATATTTTTGTTTGAACATAACTTTACTTACGTGTTTAGACATATTAAAAGTTCCTTTTAAATTTACATCTATTACACTATTAAAATCATCTTCAGACATCCTTAAAACTAAACCATCTTTTGTGATTCCAGCATTATTAACTAATAAATCTATTTGACCAAATCTAGCCATAGTTTTAATTACTAATGATTCTGCATCTTCAAATTTAGATACATCACATTTTAAAACAATTGATTCATTGTATTTATCACATTCTTCTTTTACTTCTAAAGCTAATGCGTCATTACTTGTATAATTTATTACAACATTATATCCTTCTTTTGCCAAAGAAATAGCTATTTCTTTACCTATTCCTCTTGTACTTCCAGTAACTATTGCAACTTTCATTTTAATTCACCAATTATCCTTTCTATTGTGTCTAAATCAGTAGCGCTTAAAACTTTTACTTCTTTATTTATTTTCTTTACGAAACCAGCCAATGCTGTTCCTGGCCCTATTTCAATAAAAGTATCTACACCATTTTCTATCATATATTCAATGCTTTGTTCAAATAATACGCTAGATTTAATTTGTTTTTCTAATATATCTTTAATCTTTTCATTTGATTCAGTTCCATAAGTATTATAAACAACTTTATACTTAGGTTCTTTTACTTCATATTTATCCAATTCAGCTCTAAGTTCTTTGCTTGCATCATTAAGCAGACTTGAATGGAATGCACCACTAACGTTAAGTTTAATACATTTTCTTGCTCCAGCATTTGTTAATAATACACATGCTTCATCAATACTTTTTACATCACCTGTTATAACCACTTGTCCTGGACAATTATAGTTAGCAACTTCACATACACCAGAAACTTTTGATATTACTGCTTTAATAATATCAGCATCTAAATTTAATATAGCTGCCATAGTTGTTGTACCTAAAGGTAATGCATTTTGCATTATTTCACCACGTCTTGCGATTATACTTAACGAATCTTTTACTGAAAAGACTTCACTAAATGCTAATGCACTATATTCACCTAAGCTTAATCCAGCTACGTATGTAGGAACAATTCCCTTACTTTCTAAAACTTTAGCAATTGCTAAAGAGGTAGCTAAAATTAATGGTTGAGCATATTTAGTTTGATCCATAAATTCTTTTGGACCATTAAAACACATATCCTTTAAATCAAAATTTAAGTTAGCAGAATCATATATATTTTTAGCTATATCGCTATTTTCATATAAATCTTTTCCCATTCCAACTACTTGACTGCCTTGACCAGCAAATATAAATCCTATACTCATATTCCTATAAAGAATTAATCTTATTAACTAATTCTTCTTTCTCCTTTTTAGCATCACTAATCATCTTAACAAATATTTCTTCTACACTTAATCTTTCATCACAAAGACCAGCAACTTGTCCCATCATAACAGAACCATTTTCAATATCTCCATTAAATACAGCTTTCTTTAAACCACCTAATGTTAAGTGTTCCATTTCTTCAGCGGTTGATCCTTTTTGTTCCATTTCAAGATATACTTTAGTCATCTTATTACGGTAGTTTCTTACTGGTACACCAATGCTTCTACCTGTAACTACAGTATCAGAATCTTTTGCATTTAATACCGCTTGTTTATAATTTTCATGAATTGGACATTCATTTGATACTAATAGACATGTACCAACTTGAACTCCAATAGCCCCTAAAGCCAAAGCAGCATTTAATTGTTTTCCACTTGCAATACCACCAGCCGCAATAACTGGAGTATTAACATACTTTAGTACTTGTGGTACAAGAGCCATAGTTGTAGATTCTCCAACGTGCCCACCAGATTCAGTTCCTTCAACTATAAAAGCATCTACTCCATAACGTTCTAGTCTTCTTGCTAAAGAAACGTTAGCTAAAACAGGAAATACTTTACATCCTGATTCTTGTAGTTGTTTCACATATACTCCTGGATTACCTGCTCCAGTTGTAACAACTGCAACATGCTCTTCACATATTACGTCAACTATTTCTTTAGCACGTTTGTTCATCAACATAACATTAACTCCAAATGGTTTATCCGTTAACGCTTTGCATTTTCTAATTTCTTCTCTAATTTGGTCTTCATTTAATGCTCCACTTGCGATTATTCCTAATCCACCAGCATTACTTACTGCAGCCGCAAAAGTACCTGTTGCAATATTTGCCATTGCTCCACCAATAATAGGGTATTTTATGTCAATCATATCTGTTAATAACATCTTTTTGTCCTATACTTCTAGATAAATTGAAGACCAAGTTAAACCTGCTCCAAATCCAACCAAAAGTATTTTTTGTCCTTTTTTCAAAATTTGTTTTTCATGTGCTTCACTTAATGCAATAGCAACACTTGCAGCTGAAGTATTTCCGTATTTGTCTAAGTTAATATAAACCTTATCCATATCAATACCTTTTCTTTTTGCTGCACTTTGAATTATTCTGATATTTGCTTGATGTGGAATAATTAAATCAACATCATCTATAGTAATATTATTTTGTTCCAATACATAATTAATTGCATCATCAAAAACTGAAATTGCAAATTTAAATACTTCTTTACCATTCATATGAAGGAAATAATTATCAAAAGTGGAATTTTTTAACAACCCACCTCCAATTAAAGCATTTGCATATAAAATATTTTCTACATCAGTTTTCGCATTTGCATAAAATGTTACCGGATTATCTTTTGCTTCAATAACAACGGCTCCTGCTCCATCACCAAATAAAATAGCAGTTGAACGGTCATTAAAATCTACTATTTTACTTAAAGTCTCTGCCCCGATAACAATAGCTTTTCTTAAATTATTTGATTCTAGTATTGCACAGGCAGTATTTATAGCATATAAATAACCACTACATGCTGCACTTATATCAAAAGCCATAGCTTTCTTTATTCCTAATTTATCTAAAATCATGCATGCAACGCTCGGTGTAAAGTTATCTGGAGTTATAGTAGCAACAATAACTAAATCTATATCATCAGATGAAACATTTGCATCCTTCATAGCATTTACAGCAGCTTGAAAAGCAATATCACTTGTATTTTCATCTATTACAAATCTTCTTTCCCTAATGCCAGTTCTAGAAGATATCCATTCATCATCAGTATCCATAATAAGAGAAAAATCATCATTCGTAATTACTGTTTCAGGCACATAATGTCCATACCCTAAAATTTTTAACTTGCTCATTTTATATGTCTGTCCCTATTTTTCTAAATTTATTATATCTATTTTCCATTAGTTCTTCTTTTTCTAAATTTATTAGTCTTGATAATTCATAACTAATATTACTTTTTATTTGTTCAATAACCATTTTAAAATCATTTTGCGCTCCACCAAAAGGTTCTTGAATTATATAATCAATTATTTTATTATCATATAAATCTTGAGCAGTCAATTTCATTTTATCAGCAGCTTCTTTTACTCTAGTTGTATCTTTAAACAAAATACTAGAGAATCCTTCTGGTGATAATATTGAATAAACAGCATTTTCTAGCATCATTATTGAATCGGCAACGCTTAAAGCTAATGCTCCACCGCTTCCACCTTCACCAATAACAATTGCAATTACAGGTACTCTTAATTTAGAAAAAGCTAGTAAATTCTCAGCTATTGCACGAGATTGTCCTCGCTCTTCAGCACCTCTTCCAGGAAAAGCCCCTGCAGTATCTACAATTGTAATAATTGGACGATTAAATTTTTCCGCTTGTTTAGCTAATCTTAAAGTCTTTCTAAAACCTTCAGGATTAGTTGAACCAAAATTTCTTTTTATATTTTCTTCTACAGTCTTACCCTTTGCTTGAGCCAACACTGTAACTGGTTCATCCTCAAAAGATGCAATACCTGCAATTATTGAACTATCATCTGAAAAATAGTAATCACCATGTAATTCTATAAAACCTTCAAACAATTCGTTTATATAATCCATTGCCTTTGGTCTTTTAACGTTTCGCGCTATACAAACTCTATCCCATGGAGTTAAATCTTTATAAGCTTCCTTACGAAGGTTTTCTATTTCTTGTTTTATCTTCTTATATTGTTCATAATCATTATAATCAATTAATGCTAACTGTTCTTCTAACGCATGAACTAATATTTCACATTCTTGAATACTCATTTTTAAAATTTATGAAGCTTTAATATTTTATAAACACTATCCTTAAGCTTCTTCCTTTCTACAACCATATCAATGAACCCTTTAGCTAATAGAAATTCAGATGTTTGAAATTCATCTGGTAAAGTTTCTTTAATTGTATTTTCAATTACTCTTTTTCCGGCAAAACCAATTAAACTCTTTGGCTCAGCAATCGTAATATCCCCTAATGAAGCAAAACTTGCACTTACCCCTCCAGTTGTAGGATGAGTTAAAATGCTTATATAAAGTCCTTTTTCTTTAAATCTTGCCAGTGCAGCACTTGTTTTTACCATTTGCATTAAGGAAACAATACCTTCTTGCATTCTAGCTCCACCAGATGTTGAAAAAATAATAAGTGGTAAGTTATCACTTGTAGCTTTTTCAATTAATTGAGTAATCTTTTCCCCAACGATACTTCCCATACTTCCCATCATAAAAAAAGAATCCATAACCGCTAAGGCTACCTTTATATCATATATTCGTGCAATACCTGTTAAAACCGCTTCATTAATATTAGATGTATTCTTAGCAATTTCTAATTTTTGCTTATATCCTTCAAAGGCTTCTGAATTTTTTGTTTGCATTGTCGAATTAATTTCTTCAAATGCGTCACAAAATTGTTCAATTCTCTCAAGAGAATTTACTTTGTGATGAAATCCACAATTAGGACATACTTTTAAATTATTTATTAATTCCTCTGTCAAAACATTAGTTCCGCATTTATCACATAAATAAAATACATCATCAGGTATTTCTATTGACTTACTATAATTATCTTCTTTTATAAGATTTATTTCCTTAAAGGCATTTTGATAGTCTTTAAGTTTATTTTTCTTATTTTGAAATATATTTGTCACGATCTTGGATCTCCTTTGCGAAGTTTTCAATAAATCCAATATTATAATTTCCAGATATGAAAACCGGATTATGTAATATCATATAATGATATTCAATATTAGTCTTTACCCCTTCAATTATAAGTTCTTCTAAAGCAGCACGCATCTTTCTAATGCATTCTAGTCTAGTAGGTGCAAAAACAATTAACTTCAAAATCATAGAATCATAAAATGGAGGAATTTCATAATTTGTATATACGGAACCATCAATTCTAATTCCTTTTCCTCCAGGTGTATGTAAAAAAGTAATTTTCCCAGGACTTGGAGCAAAATCTTTATCGATGTCCTCAGCATTAATACGGCATTCCATAGCATACCCATTTTGCTTTATATCTTCTTGTTTAAGACTCAATTCCAAACCTTCAGCAACTCTAATTTGATTTTTTACAATATCAACATTAGTAATCATTTCAGTAATTGGATGTTCAACTTGAATTCTTGTATTCATTTCTATAAAATAATATTTCTTAGTAGTTGTATCATATAAAAATTCTATTGTACCAACGCTATCATATTTTACAGCCTTACAAGCTTTAATTGCATCTGCATACATTTGTTCTTTTATATCATTTCTTAATGAGAAACAAGGCGCTTCTTCAATTAATTTTTGTTTTCTTCTTTGTAATGAACAATCTCTTTCAAATAAATGTAGCACATTACCAAATTTATCTGCTAGTATTTGTACTTCAATATGTTTTGGATTATTAAGTAATTTTTCTATATAAACTTCATCATCCCCAAAGTTTGCTTTAGCTTCAGCCTTAGCAGTATAAAATGCATCCTCAAAATTATCTTTACTAGTCGCAACTCTCATACCTTTTCCGCCACCACCATTAGAAGCTTTAATAAGTACAGGATAACCAATCTCTTCTGATACCTTTAATCCGTCTGCAACTGACTCAATAATACCTTTACTTCCCGGTACAACTGGAACTTTATTTTCAATCATGATTTTTCTAGCTTCATTTTTATTTCCCATCATATCGATAGCCTCTGGATTCGGACCAACAAATACTAATCCGCACTTGTTAACCAATCTCGCAAATTTACTATTTTCTGATAAAAATCCAAAACCAGGATGAATTGCATCACATCCTGTTAGACAAGCAGCGCTTAAAATATTGCTCATATTCAAATAACTATCTTTTGCCTTTGGACCCCCAACGCAGACAGATTGATCAGCTAGCTCAACATGTAAGCTACTAGCATCAGCAGTCGAATATATTGCAACTGTCTTAATACCCATTTCTTTACATGCACGAATAATTCTAACTGCAATTTCTCCACGATTTGCAATAAGCATTTTCTTTATCATTATAATCACCCAAGAACAATTAACTTTTGCCCGAATTGAACTAATTCTTCATTTTTTACTAATATTTCTAAAACAGTTCCATCTTCACTGGCTAAAACTTCATTCATAACTTTCATTGCTTCTATAATACATAAAACATCACCTTTTTTGACTTTGCTTCCAACTTCAATAAATTTAGGTGATTTTTCACTTCTTTGACTGTAAAAAGTCCCAACAACTGGAGCTGTAACATATTTATTATTATCAGCTTCTACGTTATCAATTTTTACTTCATTTATATTTTTATCTATACCAACAATGTTTGCATGCTTAGAATCTTTGCTTTTTTCATCTTTTTCAAGTTTTAACTTTATATTATCAACTTCAAGTTCTAGCTTCGAAATACTAGCATTTTCAAACATTTTAATTATTTTTTCTATTTTATCTATCATATATGTCTCCATTTAGTAAAACTAAGAGCATTTCTACTCTTAGTTAGTTTTTGTTTGTATTAATTCAATAATATCCCCAACAGTAACTAAAGCCGCTAATTCTTCGTCTTCAATACGAACATCAAATTGCGTTTCTAATTCTAATACTAATTCTACTGAATCTAATGAATCAATTCCTAAATCATCTTTTAGTTTTGATTCTGGTGATACTTTAGCAGGATCAACATTTGTTGTCTCAACTAAAATGTCAGTTATTTTCTTAATCATTCCTCTTCCTCCTTAACATGTAAAACACAGTTTACATTTTATCGTTTTTTTATGGGTTTGTCAATGTTTTTTTTGAATATCAAACCTTTTTATTAAAAAAACGCTTTCAGTGGCTTTTTTTCTTTATTTTATTAAAAAAATAGTGTAATATGTAAAAGACTCTTTACATATTCGAGGTGGAATTATGAAGAAAAATGTATACGATGTTTCGTTAATGGCAATGGTTTTAACATTATTAATAATAAGTTCAAAGATAGTTTTCCCTATTTCTTTCATTCCATTAACCTTACAAACATTAATTGTCTTCCTTATTCCTTTATTATTTGGAATAAAAAAATCATGTTTTATATTTTTATCTTATATTATATTAGGTTTAATTGGACTTCCGATTTTTTCTAATGGTGGTGGATTAAATTATATTTATCAACCTTCATTTGGTTTTATAATAGGATTTCTAGTTATTTCATTCCCAATTGGAATGATAAAAAAAGAAACCAAATTATGGATCGCTTATCTTTTAATATTCATAGGCATTACAATTTTTTACATAATTGGGCTTACTTATATGACAATCATTCTAAATTATTATTTAAAACTAAATAAAGACTTCATATCTATTCTTAAAATAGGATTCTTGCCATTTATTTTAAAGGATATACTTTCTATTATCATAGCAAAAATAATAGCCTTTAGAATACAACCAATAATAAATATAGATATAAAATAAAAAGAATCCGAGGATTCTTTTTTTATAAACTATATAATTTTTTCACTTCATGTATCTTCAAAGGGCGATATGTACCTTCAGTAAGTCCCTCTAAATTAATTCCAGCAAAGCTTTCTCTTTTCAGTTTTTTCACAGGGAATCCAATAGTTTCAAACATTTTTCTAACTTGCCTATTCTTTCCTTCTGTTATACCAATTCTAACCAAAGTTGATTCATTAGCTTTATCAACACTTACTACTTCTACGTTCGCTCTCTTAGTTTTTACTCCATCGATAACTACACCTTTTTGAAGTTTCATAACATTACCAATAGTCATAATTCCAGTAACTCTCGCTAAATAAATCTTTTCAATATCATTTGCAGAGTTAGTAAGCTTATTTGATAATTCTCCATCATTTGTCACTAAAAGTACACCCGATGTGTCATAATCTAATCTACCAATTGGGAAAATTCTATTCTTCTTGTCAGTCTCATCAAATAAATCCATTATCGTACGACGATCATGTTCATCATTTAATGTTGTTATATATCCAGTAGGTTTATATAAAACAAAATAAACTTTTTCTTCTACAGTTATTGGCTTGTCATCAACTTTTATATCATCTTTTTTAGATACCTTTGTTCCTAATTCTCTCACTACTTCTCCATTTACTTTTACACGACCAGAAGTGATTAATTCTTCACATTTTCTTCTTGATGCTATTCCACTTTGTGCCATAACTTTTTGTAAACGTTCTAATTGATTTTCCATTTTATCACCTACATCTAAATCTATCTAATTATAACATATTTTCAAAGAAAAAAAGCATATTATTAAAATATGCTTTGTTTTTTTATAATGCTTTAAATGTTTTGACTGAACTTCTAAGATCAGAACTTGATTTTACCTCTAAAACAACATAAGAATCATTCTTAATTGCTAGTTCTTTAAAATATTTAATATCAATATTTCCATCACCTAAATTAAGATGATCTCTCTTCCCGTCAGAATCATGGATATGAAATTCTTTAAATGGCATTTCGTTGTTTTTAGAATAATTTAATAAAATATTTCCATTACATTCATCATGTCCAATATCAAAATTAAATTTATAGTTTGCTTTATTTAAATAATCATATGTTCTTGTCATATAAGGAACAGTCTTACTATTTTCAATAACTAATATACAATCATATTGATTACATAACTTTTCTACTTTTTTTAAGAAAGAATCAAATCTCTTTATATAAGTATCAAATTCTTTTTCATAGATATAGTTTTTAACTCCAGAAATAGTTACTACTGGACCCTCTATTAAATGAATATTTAAGGTTCTTATCTTTTTGTTTCCTAGTTTTAAATACTTTTCTAACAAGGTATAGTAAGCTTGAGCAACTTCTTCATATATACCAAAATCAGCTTCATCATAAAAATGTAGAGTTATTTCTTGGTTATATTTTTTTGTAAGTTCTTCAAACTTTTTTTGATCCTCTAAAACATCACGACAATAAGAAAAGTTAAGATTCCATTCAACAAAATCTAGTCCAAGTTCTTGAGCTAAAATTAAGTTATCTTCTACATTATCATATTCAAATAATACTGGCATTCCTAACTTCATATTTTCACCTACTACTTAATTAAACGTGCTTTAAATACGTTTTCGATTGCTTCTAATTTAGCAACTACAGAATCATCAGCCTTTTCAACATCTAATACTGTATATGCATATTCACCACGGCTCTTGCTAACCATGTTTTGGATATTGCTATTACCTAGGGCAGCAGTAAATTGATTAATCATATTTGGAATATTTTTATGAGCAACAGTAATACGGAAACCTGTTTGAGATACACCAGCATCAACCGCAGGATAGTTTACTGAATTAGTAATATTACCATTTTCTAAATAATCCATAACTTGAATTACAGCCATTTTTGCACAGTTATCTTCAGATTCTTCAGTAGAAGCACCTAAATGAGGAATAACTAATACTCTATCTTTTCCAGCAACTGTTTCATTAGGGAAATCAGTTACATACTTAGCTACTGTTTTATTCGCTAAAGCTTCTAATAATGCAACTTCATCAACTAATAAATCACGAGCAAAGTTCAATAAAACTGCAGTTGGTTTCATCATATCAAAAGCTTCTTTATTAATCATTTTCTTTGTAGAATCCATTAAAGGTACATGTACAGTAATGAAATCACAGTTTTTATAAATCTCTTCATTAGTTTTTACTCTTTTAACATTTCTACTTAAGTTAAGAGCGTGTTCAACAGATAGATATGGATCACATCCATAAACTTCCATACCTAAAGCAGCAGCCGCATTTGCAACTAAAACTCCAATAGCTCCTAAACCGATAACCCCAAGTTTTTTACCTAAAATTTCAGTTCCACCAAAAGCTTTTTTTGCCTTTTCAGCGTTTTTAGCTATGTCTTTATCTTCTTTATTCGCAGTACACCAGTTAACACCACCAACGATATCACGGCTTGCAAGTAACATACCAGCTATTACTAATTCTTTAACTCCATTTGCATTTGCTCCTGGAGTATTAAATACTACAATACCTTTATTTGCACAAGCATCAAGAGGAATGTTATTCACTCCTGCTCCTGCTCTAGCAATAGTTAATACGTTTTTAGCAAGTTCTAAATCTTTCATTTCAGCACTTCTTACTAAAATCGCATCACTATCATTATAATTTTCAACCATTTCATATTTATCAGTTAATAATTCTAAACCGAATTTAGAAATTGGATTTAAACAATTAATTTTCATACTTTCACCTATGCGTTTTCTTTTTCAAATTTTGCCATAAATTCAACTAACTTCTTAACACCTTCAATTGGCATAGCGTTATAAATACTTGCACGCATTCCTCCAACTGATCTATGTCCTTTTAAGTTTTCAAATCCAGCTTTTTTAGCTTCTTTAACGAATTTTTCATCTAGTTCTTCATTTCCAGTAACAAATGGAACATTCATTAATGATCTTGAACTTGGTTCAACTGTAGCTTTAAATAATTTGCTATTATCTAAGAAATTATATAAAATTTCAGCTTTTTCAACATTGATTTTCTTCATTGCTTCAAGTCCACCAAGGTTCTTTAACCATTTGAATACTTTTCCACAAATATAGATTCCATAAGCAGGTGGAGTATTATACATTGATCCATTATCTGCATGAATTTTATATTTTAACATTGTTGGTGTACCAGGTAATGTATCTTCAGTAATTAAATCTTCTCTAATAATTACAACTACTACTCCAGCCGGTCCAACGTTCTTTTGAACACCAGCATAAATTAAACCATATTTAGTAACATCAACAGGTTCTGATAAGAAACATGAAGATTGGTCAGCTACTAATAATTTACCTTTTGTGTTTGGTAATGTATGGAATTTAGTTCCATATATAGTATTGTTTTCACAAATATATACATAATCTGCATTATCTCTAATATCTAGATTTGAACAATCAGGAATATATGAGAAAGTTTTATCTGCAGATGATGCTACAGCTTTAGCATCTCCAAAGATTTTAGCTTCTTCATAAGCTTTTTTAGCCCATTGACCAGTAATGATATGATCAACAACTTTATTTTTCATTAAATTCATTGGAACCATTGCAAATTGTTGTGATGCTCCACCTTGTAAAAATAAAACTTTATAATTAGATGGGATGTTCATTAAATCTCTTAAATCTTGTTCAGCTTCATTGATAATTGCTTCATAAGCTTTAGATCTATGAGACATTTCCATAACTGACATTCCAGTTCCATTGTAGTCTAACATTTCATCTGCTGCACTTTGTAATACTTCTTCAGGTAATACAGCGGGACCTGCACTAAAATTATAAATTCTTGACATAATATATTATTCTCCATTTCAATATATACAAGTATTTCAACATTTTTTTACCATTATGTCAACCTTTTAACAAAATAAAAATAAAGTTGTTTTTCTCTCAAAATCTATGTTTATACATTGTCTTTTGTTCGCGTACATATGTCTATAAAATTACGAAATATAAGACCATACATAAGCAAAAACAAAACAAATCATTTAATAATCCTACAGCAGGAGCATGTCTATATTTACTTATTCCAACACTACCAAAATATAATGTCATTACATACATTGTAGTATCAGTCCCACCTTGTAAGATACTAGATACAACAGCCTCTTTACTATCTACACCATATGCTTCATAGGCTTTTAGCATAAAACTCATTGAGGCATTATTAGAAAATGGTTTAAAAATTCCTTGTAATATTAATTCAAATGGAATGGATTTTAACCTTATTAAATCCTGTAAAAAACCTGAAGCATCAAATATTCTAACTGCTATATACATACTAATTAAAAAAGGCAAAATAGCAATAGACGTTTTCACTCCATCTCTACTTCCCTCAATAAATGCATCATATGCATCACATTTTTTATACATCGCAAAAAGAAAAACTATAAGTATAAATGTAGGAATTATATAATAACTAAGATGCACGCTTAAACACCCCATTTATTATTATTGCAAAGATTGTAGTCAAAATAGATAATACAATTACATATGGAATTATCATACTACTATTTGCACTACCATAGCTTTCTCTTAACGATATAATAGTGGATGGAATCATACAAAGTCCACTAGTATTTATAACCAATAGTGTAATCATATCATCACTAGCCACTCCAGTGTGCCCATTTTTTTCATCTAATTCTTTCATTGCCGCTAGACCAAAAGGCGTCGCTGCACTTCCTACCCCAATTATGTTAGCCGCAAAATTCATACTTATATAATCAAGTGCTTTATCATCTTTGTTTAGATTTTTAAAAAGTGGATGGATCAGTTTCTTTATATATACTGTCATCACATCAAGCATACCTGAGACTTTACAAATCTCTAAAATACCTGACCAAAATATCATTAGACAAGATATACTAAAAAAAACCAACATCGCCTCTTTTGGCGTATTTAAAATAGCCGCTGTAATTTCTTCTGTTCTACCTGTTGCCATGCCATAAGACATACCAATAATAAACATAAATACAAATAAGTAATTTACCATATTATCACCATATAAAAATATATGATTATATCTGCCTAAAAATGATAAATCAAGAAAAAAAGGCTAATGCCTTTCTATTCTTCTATAACTGGTAAATTACTTAAATTATTTGCTTCTGTTCCATCAGGAATTGATTTTAAATATTCAGTATCTTTATTATGGGCAATTCCAACTCCAGCAATCAAACCTTTTCTTGCCATATCAACGGCTTGATCTTTCATAATAATACTTTCATCTGCCAATTTATATCCAGTAATTTGTCCACCAGATTTTAAAACACCAATAATTTCTTGAGCAGTTTCCTGTAAAACTGGTATTTCATCTAATGCAGCCATAGCTAAATTTTTTCTTATATCATCCATAAAAAAATCTCCTTTTTTTTATTATAGGAGATTCTTTCTTTTTTATTCATTTATTTAAAATTCCTTTAAACCTAATTCCTTTTTCAATAATTCAATTATCTCATTAGCAGTTTCTAAATATCTTTCTTCCTCTACCGCATATTGAGCTAAATTGGTAGTTCCATAAGAAACACCATCACGATCTGCTAATGTAGTAAATAACCCCATTAACCATTCTTCATCTTGGTCATCAAATGCTAAAATGATTGCTTGATAAATTGCTTTTAAAAATTCAACCCTATTAGATTTTAATAAAAATTCTCTAATTTTCAATGCTCCAGGCCAATTAAAATCTTTTAACCAAAAAAATAGAATTGGATATATATCCATTATATTAGCTTCCCCACGATGTAGTAATACTCTTGAATAAATATCTAAATATCTTCTATTTCTAAAATCATCATTGTTAAGCATTAATAAATGCGAAACAAAATATAAATTTGGTACAGAAGAATCAACCAAATCTAAAATGTCATCCTCACTTAATTCTCCATCTGGAATAAAATCATCAATAAACATTTTGTTACCTCTCTCTTCTCTTTATAATATAACAATCTTTTTGTCCATTTTTTCTTTTTCTAAATTCCAAGTTTAAAGTTATTATTCTCCCTCCATTACATTTAAATTTTATATCTACTATAGATTCTTTCTCTTTAAATCCTTTTATTTTCAAAAGATCTTCACTAAGAATGGATGAATCTAGATAGTTCTCATACTTATTATTATAATCCCAATCCTCATAACCTAGAAGTCCCACAAAACTTGATGTTTCACCAATCATTTTCAAATGATTATTCTCATCTATAACAACTACAAATGCTTCAGATATTTTATTTATTTCACTAGTAATTTCATCACTTATCTTACTTGAATCATCTTCTTTAAAGAAGATATTTTTATACTTAGTAATATCATTTTCATCCAATAAATCATAAATTAGGACATCCGACAAAGATGTATCCTTAACAATTATTAATCTAATAAGGTATGTCTTCTCATCTGCATTAATGATAGCAACATACTCCTTATGTAGTTCAGGCAACTTTTTCTCTTTACTAATAATAATTTCTATTTTATTATGTACTTTTATTTTTTCTATTACTTTAAAATAATCTGCTCTTAATGCAGAAATTTTAGAAAAGGATATATATAAGTTCTCTGCCAAATAGGAATCATTAAATTCCTCATTTACTAAAAAAAGCATTTCTAACCAATTTAATATATTCATAATTTTCTCCCAATAAGTATATTTGATATTATTATATCATAATATTTTCCTATTTTTACAAAAAATAAAGACAAGTTTCCTTGTCTTTACTTAAAAAGTTTAAATACTTTCTTCTTTTCATATACAACTGGATCGTAACCAGCTTCTTTTACTATAGCAAATAATTCTTCAATTGACACATCAGAATCAACACTAACAATTTTCTTTTTTAAATCAACACTAACATTACCAGTTCCTACTTTTTCTTCAAGTGCCTTTTGTACTCTAGAAGAGCAATGCCCACATGTCATACCATTTACAATAAATTCTTGCTTCATATTTTCACCTCTATATTCTATCTTTTTAAATTTTCTTAATCTTAATGCATTTAAACATACAAATACGCTACTAAAACTCATAGCAAGTGATGCAATCATAGGATTGAGTTTTAAATTAAATAATGGATAAAAAATCCCTGCTGCGATAGGTATCCCAATAATATTATAAAAGAATGCCCAAAATAAATTCATTTTTATATTTTTCATTGTCTTCTTACTTAACATTACTGCATTAACCGCATCTAATAAATCATTTTTCACTAAAACAATATCCGCTGATTCAATCGCTACATCGGTACCCGCTCCAAGTGCCATACCAACATCCGCACTGGTAAGTGCAACACTATCATTGATTCCATCACCAATCATCAAAACCTTATGTCCTTCCTTTTGGAATTTTGTAATTATTGATGCCTTATTAGCTGGAGTTAGTTCATAAAAGACTTCATCTACTATGACATTATTCTTCACTAATGAAGCGGCACTTTGATTATCACCAGTTAGCATTACAGTATTTATCTTCATTTTCTTAAATTGCTTTATAGCAAATTTGCTTGTTTCTTTTATTTTATCACTTATAGTAATTAAACCAATTACTTCTTTATCATCAAACAGGAAAATAAAACTCTTTCCTTCATATATTTCTAAATCATAATTAAAATCAGTATGTACTTGATTAATATATCTTAAATTACCAGCATAATACTTTTTACCATCTATTTCTCCTGATAATCCATATCCCATTATAGTTTCATATTTATCTACAGACTTTATTGCTAAATTAGAATCAAAACTTAAAATAGCTTTTGCAAATGGATGAGAAGATAATTTTTCTAATGAGGAAACAAGAACCAAAATATCAAAATTATCAGTTCCATTTATAGAAATAATTTCATCTACAACAGGTTTACCTTCAGTAATAGTACCTGTTTTATCTAGCATTACAGTATCTACATTATGTAGCACTTCTAATGCTTCTGCTGATTTAATTAATATATGATTACTAGCCCCAATTCCCGTTGATACCATAATAGCTACTGGAGTCGCAAGTCCTAATGCACATGGACAGCTTATTACCAAAACTGATATGCCAATTGATAATGAGAATTCAAAATCATGCGAGAAAATTAACCAAATAACCATCGATACTAAAGATATTAGCATAACTATCGGTACAAAAATTCCACTTATCTTATCAGCCAGTTGTTGCACTGGAGCCTTTGAACCTGAGGCCTCTTCTACCATTCTTATTATTTCTGATATAGTAGAATTTTCAAATGTTTTTGTAGCCTTATATATGACGCTACCATAAGTATTTATTGTGGCACTGGTAACAAAGTCACCTTTTTCTTTGTAGACCGGAATACTTTCTCCAGTTATTGCCGATTCATCAATAGTAGACTCTCCTTCGATTATAATTCCATCTACAGCAATACTCATGCCAGGCTTACATATTAAAATATCATCAACCTTAACATCATTTATATCCTTAGATACTTCCATACCATTTTCTATAACAATTGCTTTAGTACTAGCTAAAGACATAATCTTTTTAAGAGCTTCACTAGTTTTATTTTTTGACATACTCTCAATATATTTTCCAACGCTTACTAGAGTTAATATCATACCAGCGGACTCAAAATAAAGCTCCATATGATATTTTTCAACTATATCATAATTATTTATACTCATCGCATAAATAATCTTACCAATAACAAATAATCCATATATTATAGCTGCGCTACTTCCAATCGCAATAAGAGAATCCATATTGGGACTACGTTTAAATAATTTCTTATAACCACTTGTAAAATAATGACTATTTAATATTACAATCGGAATTAATAATACAACTTGAGTAATCGCAAAGATTAATGCATTTTTTGTTCCAAGCAAAATATTTGGCAAAGGAAAATGCAACATATGTCCCATTGATACATACATCAATAGAATCAAAAAAATAATTGATAAAGTTAATTTTACTTTAACCGTCTTTTCCTTTTTATCATAATTTAATTCTTCCACCTTTTCCATGGTTTTAGCACCATAACCAGCTGCAATTACTGCATTAATTACATCTAAATCAGTAACCAATTCAGTAGTTTCTACTTCCATACTATTTGTTATTAAATTAACATTGACTTCTTTTACTCCATCAACTTTTTTTACCGACTTAAGTACATGATTACTACATGCCGAACAAGTCATTCCTGTTATTTGATATTTTTTCTTCATGCTATCACATTCCTAATATGCTTTGATTATATTATTTTTGACCAAAATTTTCAAATATTATGCATTATAATAATTTTTTATAGTAACTAAAAAAAGCCAAGTTCCAATGGAATCTAGGCTTTTTAACAAAATATAAAATATTTGAGTATCAATTACTTATTTGACTCATCATTCATTTTTTCGGAGGCATAATAATTGCTAGTACTATAATAATCTTTACTAATATTTAAGGAAAGAACACCATAATTAAAAATTTCCGTTTCAATTATTATTTTACTATCATTTTTGTCTTGTTCCTCTTTTTTTTCAATAGTTCTACCAACTTCATAAATAGTTCTATTTTCTTCAATGGCATAAGCTTGCATATGTCTATGTCCACCCAAGATAATCATTTTTCCAAAATGTTTATTAAGTCGTTCAATGCTATCACAGTATTTTTTTGAGTCCTCTTGTGATTTTTCAAAAAACAACAATAATTTTTGTTTTGCAGTTACACATGTTTCATCCTCGAAGTCAGAATACATAAAATACTTCAATATTTCATTATTTTTTCCAATAATGAAATTTATTTTATTAATTTTTTCTTGATTCTCTTTAATTTCTTTAGTATTTTTAATTTCATTTAATTGTTTATTATACTTATTAATCATATCACTAATTTCATTTTGGGAGGTTTTATAATTTAAAAGATATATTTTTTCATCTTCATTATGTCCAAAAATTAATTCCTTATATTTTTCATCATTATTTAATATTTTAGCAAAAATATCAATATAATAATCAATAGAAAATAATGGAGTATGGTGCATGAAAAATAAAGAAATATCATCTTTTGACAAATCATTCAGTTCTTTTGGTAACTCTAAATATACTTTATTACTTCTAATAGCATTTGCTTTACAAGCAGTATTAAATTGATAAAAGTGTATTTTAGTTTTTTCCTTATCCTCTTCTTCTAAATAATATAAATTATCTTTAAAATTAGCATCAGTTCCTAAAATATAATTATTATTTAATAATATTCCGTCAAATAAAAGGTGAAAGAAAATAAATTTCTCGTGTTCTCTTGTATCAATATTAGTAGTATACGAGTAATTATATGAACGATCTACGATATCTATTTTCAATTCGCTAATCATACCATAATCGTGATTACCTGGTATAACAATCAATCTTTTTCTCCATATATTTCCTAGAATACTTTTTGCTATAATCTCTATATTTTTTAATGCCTCTATATAATTATTTAAAATTTCGTTTGATGAATTACCTGCATTTATTGCATCACCTGTTATAACAATGAAATCTATATCACTTTTGAACTCTTTTGAATTTTTATCTTTTAATTTAGTTTTATAATAATTTGCTAAAAATTTATTGGCAAATCCTTTTCCTTGTTCGGATTTTATATGAAGATCACTTAGATGCAATATGTTTAATTTTGTTCTATTAAATTTGGGATTAAATAAAAATATTTGTTTATCTTTAAGTTTATTATAATTTAATTCTAATACGGGGTTATAAATTATATTATCATTATTTTTTTTACTAATTATCAATTTATCAATATGCTTTAAAATAAATGAATTTATACATTCAAAAATATATTTTTTTATATCATGTTTGATTTCTTTATTTGTAAAAAACAAAATAGTGTAATTATCATTAATATTAATTTCATCAATATAGAAAGTTATTAGCTTTTTATCTTTATCTTTTTCATAAATGAAGTTTGTACTTCCCTTATTACGTTTGTTATAGCTGTCAATTATAGAATAATTATCTAACAATTCAGATTTATTTTTACTACACCATGCTATTACATCAGAATTTTCAGTACCCTTTACCAAAGTATATATGGTATCAAGTTCAAAAATATTTGAAAATAATTTGTTAAAATACATTAATACGTGTTTGAAACTATCTGAGTTATCTTTTTCAGTAATTATTTCCTCATTTCTGAAGAAACAAAATATCAATAATATTGTAAGCATTTTTTTTTCTAATGGAAGATTCAAAAATTTTAGATTATAATATTTTGGTATAGGTTTTCTTCGATGACCTCAAATCCACATTCCCTCATTCACACCTCATTCGATAGGCCTGATTTAACTGAATATTTTAGATTTATTTTCATGCCCCAGAACACCATATACATGGAGAAAACTAGAAAACAAAATTGATTATTTATT
>JAVBLW010000012.1:0-61866 GCA_031553215.1 Anaeroplasmataceae bacterium | reverse complement strand
CTTAAAAATGATATTTATAAGGAAGATAAAAAAAACTTCATGAAATATATAAGTGCTAGTAATCAATTAATAAAAAAAACAATTACATATGATGTAAAAAAATTTAATGAAGAAATAGAACGATTAGAAGATATTAAAACTACTAAAGATGCATTAAAAGGAAAGATGAGTGGATATATTGAAAGAAGTAAGAAATTTGCAAGTTTAAACGTTCCAAGTGAGATACTTAACAAAAAGGAATTTATTGGTAATTTGCATTCGTTTGTTAGAATTCCACCTGAAGAAATAGCAGAATTATATGATTTTTATAAGAAGTGTAGACATATTAAATTAAAAATGTGTATATGAAATCAAAGATGAAATATTATTTTGTGAAACGATATAATAATAGATATTATAAAAAGAAGAAATATGATAAAATTAGCATAAGGGATTATGCTTTTTTTATTAGGGAGGGATTTGTATGGAAAAAGATAAATTGAATAGTATTAAAGATATAGACGATTTTTGTAAATGTAAAAATTCTTCAGGAGTATATACCAACACTGGATCATGGGGACATTGGGATATTTGTTTGGATTGTAATAAGGTGATTGAAGATAGTTTTTCTTATTACAATCACTATGATGGTGAAGACCATGATGATATTTATTAGAGGAGAATGAATTATGAAGATAAATGAAAAAATACATAGGATAAAATGCTATTTTAATGTGACTGAGACGATAAGAAGATTTGTATATGTGTATATTATTTTTGGTGAGTATATTCATATCATTGATACTGGGGTTTCTAGTTCATATGATGAAATAGTTTCTTATATAGAGGAACAAGGAAGAAGCATTAATGAAGTAAAAAATGTATTGCTGACTCATACTCATCCTGATCATATAGGTAGTGTTTGTGCTATTAAAGAGAAAACTAATTGTATGGTTTATTCATCTTTAATGGAAAGAGATTGGGTCGAAGATATTAATATACAGTTTAAAGAAAGACCAATTCCTAATTTTTATAGTCTGGTTAATAAATCAACAAAGATAGATTGTTTTATAAGTGATAACGAAATATTAGAATTAGAAAATGATATTCATATTGAAGTTGTTGAAACTAAAGGTCATTCACAAGGTTCGTTGTCGTTTAGATATCTTGAAGAAAATATTTTATTTACTGGAGATGCAATTCCAGTTGTTGGTGAAATTCCTATTTTTGTTAGTTGCAAGGATTCGATAAAATCACTTGAGAAAATATTAGAAATACCGAATGTTATATCATATTTGTCAGCGTGGGATGATGCGGTTAGTGTTGATAGTATTAATAAAGCTATTAATCTCTTAAACAATATATTTGATGTAGTTAAAGAAGTTAAAAAAGAAAATTTAAGTGAATATGAAACATTTACTAAAGTTTGTAATAGAATGAATCTAAATCATTTGATTGATAATATATTATTTAAAAATTCAATCTATTTTACAATTAAGGAGATCTAGTAATGGTATATTTTATAATAAGTACAAAAATAGATGACCAAAAGGATAGATCATTATATGATGAATATATAAAGATAGTTAAACCAATTGTTGAAAGTTTTGGTGGAAGGTATATTGTTAGAAGTGAAAAGATAATGGCGTTATCAAGTGAATGGAATCCAGATAGAGTTATAATAATAGAATTTGAATCAAAGAATCAAATAGACGAATGGTTGAGTTCAGAAAAATATAAAGCTATTGAATCATTGAGAGTAAACACTGTTAAGAGTTCGGCAATAATAGTTGAAGAGTAAAGTCTAAGTAAAATTTTAATAAATGGATTGTAATTAATTTAGGAAATTGAAATTAATTACAGTTGTAGGGGTATGTTGTGAATGATTTGTTAATTTTTCATCAATTAATTGGTAAAATAGTAATGCTTTGTCAATTGATTGAAAGTGATATTAAGTTAATATATGCGGGTATGTTAAAAGGGGATTTTGATAGGAACTACTATGATATTAAAAAGTGTTCCCTTGGTAATGTAGTCGCTAAATTAGAAAAACTTGATAATAGTGATGAGGATCCTGATTTTTCTTTAGATGACTATATGTTATTAAAGGATATTACTAAAAAAAGGAATCATTGGTGCCATCAGTGTTATATTGAGTTTGTATATAGTGAAAAAATTGTTTATTCTAATGAGTTTCGTGAACAAAAGAAATTACTTGAGGGTGATATTAAGGAATTGTTAATTTTACAACAAGAAACTGAAAAAATTCGATTGGAAATTTTAAAAAAGTATGAAAGAATTAGAACTTAATTATAGATAAATTTAAAAAAGATTAAAAATGCTTATTACGATCAATTAATATGTAAAATAAGTATAACAGCAAAGCTAAATGGTTTTGCTATTTTTCTTCTAATCTTAATTCGTATTTGATATAATAAAATTATAATTAATTATCATGGAGGTTAATATGGAAATACTTATAACAAATATTGAATTAGATAAATTAATTCCACAAATAGAACTTTATGATAATGAATTAGCCTTACAATGTTCTAAGTTTAAAAAGATAGATAATGCTTCCAATTCTAAATGGGAACGTGATAAATATAATTATCTAATAAGTATAGATTTCGATATAGAAAAACTAGGATTATTTTCTAAGGATTGCTATAACAAATATCATTATTCTTATGGTAAAAAGATAAAAAACTCAAAAATTGATCATGCGTCATATTTTGATTTATACTATCTGTTTGATCAAATAAGATATTCTTTAGAAATAGGAAAAAGTATTACGATATTAGAATACATTTATTTTAAATTACATCCGTATTTAAATAATTATGTGCACCAAATATGTTTGGATGAACGTGGGGAAAAATATATTGAAATAGGATTTAATAAGTATTTAAAAGTTTTATTTTATGATGAAGGAACATCCTTTACTTTACACATGTATGAAGAGTCTATGACGGTTGGAACCCACTGGCATCCATTTAATGTTGATGAATCAATTATCGACTTAATTGATATCATTGAGGGGAAATATGTTTTTGTGATTGATTATAAAGCTGGTATGTACAATGGAATGAAAGTTTTGGAAGCAAATGAAGATATTAATGAGATTTCTAGGTTTTTAAATAAGAAGAGAGTAGCTGTTACATCAAGCCTAGGAATAATTAAAGAAGTAAATGAAGAAGGTTTTGTCCAAACAACCGAGGATATGGGTGACATTTGTTATGAATTAAAAGAATGTCCAAACATTGGTGATAAACTAGTACTTTCTTACGATCAACATGGAGTGTCATATTTCGAATTTAATTTTAATAAATATTTATATTTTATGGGAGATAGTTCACTAATAGATAATAATCTAACTCACATACACTTTAATAGTGATGAAGAATTTAAGAGATTTATTTTGGATGTTGCGAATGGTAATATTATTTTTATTGAAAATACTTGTTGGTTTTCTATAAAAAGATTTTCACCATTTCAACCATGGAATTTAAAGATGATTAATAAGAATAGATTTGAAAAGAAAAAATCTAAATTATTAAAAAATAAATGGTTAAGAATTTATACTGGTAATGAGATAATAAAAGAAAGCTTTAAGGATATTTGAATTGCTAGTTGATGCTTATCATGAAATAGAGATTGGTGTCTTGTGATACAGTTATTATGTATATGAGAGATATTAGTGGTTATTGGTAATAGTATTTTACAAAATAGAATTATAAAAAATTAAAAAGTATGATAAAATGAGCATAAGAGATTATGCTTTTTTTGTTAGGGAGATGATTATTATGAGTAAACTACAAAAGAAATTTTTAATTTTCTTTGGTATATATTTTATAGTTTTTTTAGCTGTAATAATTACATTTGCTGTTATATATGGTGATTATTTACCTGTATATGCAATCATAGTTTTGATTGTATTTGGATTAGGATATATAGGAATGATTCCTGGTTTTATAATAGTGAGAAATAGAGAAGAAAATTATATAGTAGAGCATTATGGAGATGAAGAAAATAAAGAAAAAGATTTTCATTTAATAAAACCTAGAAGTGTCCAAGTGTTTGATAGTTATGGTTTGGTATATTCGGGATTGGCTGCCATTAAAATCAATAAAGAATCTATTAATTTCAGATTTGGTGCCTTTAATGGTAGTAATATGTGGTCTTCTGCAAAATGTGTGAATATAACTGAGGATTATGTTGTGATTTCTTTTCAAAATGAAAGAGAAGAAGAATTGGCAACTTTAAAGATTAAATTAGATAAGCAAGTATATTATTTAATAAAGACGTTTTATGATGGAGATATAATTGATGATGAAAATGTTAAATTTGCTGTAGAAGAAAAATATATATTTAAATATTCTATGACAATTAGGGCTACTATATATTGGATATTATTTGTAATATTTTTTATGCTAATGATTTTGGTAGGTATATATTTTTCTGCAATGTATGCACCGCCTTATATGGCATTTATATTATGCTTAATTGGCTTTATAATAGTATTCTTAGTCTCTAGAATAATGAACAAGAAAATAATTCCTGGAGCGATTAAAATATACAATAATAAAATTAATTATTCTAATATGCAAAACATGAATGTCGCTGTTCCAAATACAGGTGTAACTAAAGCGGTTATACTAGCAAATGAAATAAACGTTATTCAAATATATGATAAATTTATTTATGTAAGTGGTAAAGTGCCATTTAAGTTTATGAAGAGAAAGAAAGTTATTGTTGCTCTTACTGAATTTGCAGAAAGAAACAATATTGAAATTGTTGAGGTAGATGGTAATGATATTATATAGACCTGTAGGACAAAAGGAAAAAGAATTAATAGAAGAAAGTGGATATAAAAAATATTCACCAAGACTTCCTGAACAACTAATATTTTATCCTGTTTTGAATCAAAAAGAGGTGTGATGTAATGAAGAAAAAGTTTGAGAAACAAGATATGTATATAATGCAAAACTTAATTGGTAAAAAATTAGTTGATATTTTCAAACAATTAGATATGTTTATTATCAATTTTGGTGATGGAATTGAATACTCGCTTCATACATTCTCTTTTTTAAGATTTAGAAATGAAGATGAGATTTTGTTGACATCAAATGATGAGTATTATACTGCAAATTATAAAAATGTAAGTGAGAAAGTTTATAAAAAAGACGAAGCACATAGAAAAAGTTTATTAAGACATACTTTAGAAAAAGTAAAAACAAATTTGAAAGATGCTGTCGTTAGTGGAGTTAGTATTTTAAATACTGGGGATATATATATTGAATTTGATAATGGGACTATTATAGAAAATCTTATCGATAGGAAAAGTGAAAATTTTGAATATTATAGATTTATTAAATATGATCCAAATTACTATCCATCATATGTTGATGGAATTTCTAAAAAAAATACTCATGTCGTAGTCAATTTTGTTGATGGTTTGGTTACTAGTGAGGTACAAGAGTAGTTTAAATAAAATTATAAAAAAGAAGAACCGAAGTTCTTCATATAAGTAATAAGATTATATTTTTTTCTTAATTGGAATTAATAAATCAATTTGACTGAATTCTGGTATCAAACCAGTATAGTAGGAAAATGCATTTAAATGCTCTTCTAGACATCCATTCATCCCAAGCGGATCGCGATGTTCAATTTCATATTCTTCGTTATTCTTTATGCATTCGCAGAATGATTTCCATTCATGAAAGTCACCCATTTTTATACAATGTGCGGCATAGAGTCCACCTTCGAATTTTTTCACTTCAAGTGGTGCATTAACCTGCATATCATCAGGTATAGTTACCCAAAATTCATAACCATAGAATTGTTGATCTTTTTTTGGAGAGGGATTATTAAAACCATAAACTCTAGAATCCTTTTTGATTTCAAATAATTTTGAGTTTTCTATAAAAGAATTTAATTGTTCACCAGCATTATCTTCAGGGTTTTCGCCAATAAATTGACTAGAAGCAACTGTTACCGGTGGAAGATAAATAATTCTAATATCCATTTTACTATCCATTACTTTTTGCGTTTCATTTAACTTTTCCATTGAAAAGTCCTCCTTTAAATTAGACTTTGAAAGGCTTAAAGTATTAACGATTTCAACAATTTCTGAGTCTTCAAGCAAATCTAAAGATAAACCTTTGTTTATTTTTTCGTTTAGATGTGAAACAAATACGTTTAAAATATTTCTAATAGTACTTAAAGCATTAATTTCATTATTTAGTTCTTCGATATTTTCTTTCATAACATTTAATGCTTCCAATTGAGAGCTATCATTAAGTATTATAGAAATTTGTTTTAAGGGGATATGTAGTTTTCTTAGAAGAATAATTTGCTGTAGGCGCCTTACAGAATATTCATCATAGATACGATAAGTATAATCCTCTTTCCTAATGCTATAAATTAGTCCAATTTTTTCATAATATCTAATCATACGTGTAGAAACTTCAAATGTTTTTGAAACATCACTTATTGTCAAATATTTCATACTTTTACCTCCTTTCAGTTTAATTATAAAGTGCGACACAATGTCATAGTCAATAGTAATATAATAAGAATTTTATGTTAATTAATCCTTTTTCCATTTTTTATAAATTCAATTAATTCCTCTACAGTGTTAAAGTTGTCATAATCACCTGTGATACCCTCACGATGATATATAATTCCGTTTTTTTCATTTCTTTCTAAACAATCTAATAAAAAATCTACACCATATTGTTTAACGAACTTTGTAAAGGCATACGGTTTAATTTTACCCAATAATCCTTTTTTACAGTCTATATCACACGAGAAACAATTGTTAATATTTTTATCGATAGAACACTTTCTGTTTTCACACCATTTTACTCCAGAACATTCTAAAGAATCACAACCGTGACAATTATCATTTTGTGCACATAAACAACAAGCTAGTCCGCATCTAGCAATACCTAATTCTCTTTTCATTAAAAATTACCTCCTATTCTTTAAATTTATTTTAAACTATTTTAATAAAATATACAATGTGGATAGTGCTCTGAATTGGTGATTTATTATAAAGTATTAAATATAGAATTCGATATTAATCATTTAAAAAATTTATAGTATAATAGAAGCATAAAATATAGTATAAATTTTAAAAAGGAGTGGTTTTATGGCAAAGGTAGTTATAAATGATGTGTTAGAATATAATATAGCTGATGTATGGAATAAGGTGACTTCTTTGACTGAGTATATATGGAGAAGTGATATTGAAAAAATAGAAGTTATAGATGATCAAAGTTTTGTTGAATATACAAAAAGTGGTTATGCTACAACATTTAAGATAACTAATTTTATTCCAATGGAACAATATGAGTTTGATATGATTAATGATAATATGGTAGGTCATTGGGTAGGTAAGTTTTATCAAGATGGTGATAAAACAATAATAGAATTTACTGAGGAAGTTACGGTAAAGAAGTTTATCATGAAGCTTTTTGTAAAAAAATTTTTAAAAAAACAACAAAAAAACTATATTGAAGATCTAAAAAAAACTTTACGAAAATGTGGAAGTTAAAAATTATAGGTTTGTTGATTTAATAGATAAGGTTGGTGATTATTATGAAGATAAATGAAAAAATACATAGGATAAAATGCTATTTTAATGTGACTGATACGATAAGAAGATTTGTATATGTGTATATTATTTTTGGTGAATATATCCATATCATTGATACTGGAGTTTCTAGTTCTTATGATGAAATAGTTTCTTATATAGGGGAACAAGGAAGAAGTATTAATGAAGTAAAAAGTGTATTGTTAACTCATACTCACCCAGATCATATAGGTAGTGCTTATGCAATTAAAGAGAAATCTAATTGTATTGTTTATTCATCTTTAATGGAAAGAGATTGGGTTGAAGATATTAATATACAGTTTAAGGAAAGACCAATTCCTAATTTTTATAATTTAGTAAATAAATCAACAAGGATAGATTGTTTTATACAAGATAATCAAATATTAGAATTAGAAAATGATATTCATATTCAGGTTATTGAAACTAAGGGGCATTCACATGGTTCATTATCTTTTATATATTTAGAAGAGAATGCAATGTTTACTGGAGATGCGATTCCAGTAGTTGACGAAATACCTATATTTGTTAGCTGTAAAGATTCGATAAATACACTTGAAAAAATATTGAGAATTCCTAATGTTGTGTCATATTTATCTGCGTGGGACGATACTATTGTTAGCGAAGATATGGTTAATAATATTAATAAAGCTATTTTCCTTTTAAATAACATATTTAATATAGTTAAAGAACTGAAAAAAGAAGAATTAAAAGAAAATGAAATATTTATTAGAGTTTGTGAACGAATGAATTTGATTCATTTGATTGATAACATATTATTTAAAAACTCAATCTATTTTACAATTAAGGAGATCTAACAATGGTATATTTTATAATAAGTACAAAAATAGATAACCAAAAAGATAGAACTGCGTATGATGAATATATAAAGATAGTGAAACCAATTGTTGAAAGTTTTGGTGGACGATATATTGTTAGAAGTGAAAAGATAATGGCATTGTCAAGTGAATGGAATCCAGATAGAGTTATAATAATAGAATTTGAATCAAAGAATCAAATTGATAAATGGTTAAGTTCAGAAAAATATAAAGCTATTGAATCATTGAGAGTAAATACTGTTAAAAGTTCAGCTATAATAGTTGAAGAATAAAAAAGAATTATTGATAAATGACTTATGGGTCGGTTTTTAAAAAATAGAAACCACCCATTTTTTATACTCGTAAGCTTATTAATATGATAAGATTGGATAAATAGTAGTCTTGAATTTTGAAAAACAACGAAAGTATAGTATACTATTACTAACATTTAAATTAATATTATATGAGGGTAAAATAGGATTTTAAGTAATATATAATAATGTTGGAAAGCAAAAGTGATAGTCACTTAGGTAATAATTATGGAATTTAAAGAGTTAGGAATAACAGAGAAAATATTAAATGCAGTTGATGAACAAGGTTATAAAGAGCCATCACCAATTCAAAAAGAGGCAATACCGGTAGTTTTATCTGGTAAAGATGTTTTAGGTTGTGCTCAAACTGGTAGTGGGAAAACAGCTGCGTTTGCTATTCCAATTCTTCAAAAAATATATGAAGAAGGATTTCAAAATAATAGAAAAATTAGTGCCTTGGTGTTAGCTCCAACTAGGGAACTAGCACTTCAAATTCATGAATCATTTACTGCATATGGAAAGTTTTTAAAATCTAGATGTGGCGTAATAATGGGAGGGGTCCCTCAAACTCCACAAGTTAAAATGATTAGTAAAGGATTAGATATATTAATTGCTACTCCTGGTCGTTTACTAGACTTGATTAATCAAAAGATAGTAAATTTAAATTCGATACGATTTTTAGTTCTAGATGAAGCAGATCAAATGCTTGATATGGGATTTATAAATGATATTAAGAAGATATTAAAACATGTTCCACAAAATAGACAAACCCTTTTCTTTACTGCGACTATGCCTGATGAAATATTAAAATTAACAAAAGATATTTTAAAAGACCCATATAATATTTCTGTTAATCCAGTTTCATCTACAGTTGATACTATTAGTCAATATGTTTATTTTACTGATAAAAGTAAAAAGAATAGTTTATTAAAGTATTGTTTATTAAAAAATGGTGAAGTTAGTTCAACATTAATTTTCACAAGAACTAAGCATGGTGCCAATAAGGTAGCTGATTTTTTAAGTAAGAATGGTATTTTAGCTTCAGCTATTCATGGTGATAAATCTCAAAATGCTCGTCAAAGGGCATTGAATAGTTTTAAAGATGGTGAGATTAAAGCTTTAGTAGCTACAGATATTGCAGCTAGAGGAATAGACATTAGTGATTTATCATGTGTTGTTAACTTCGATTTGCCGGAAGTGAATGAGACATATGTTCATAGAATAGGTAGAACAGGTAGAGCGGGTAAATCTGGGGTATCTTTATCTTTCTGTGATATAAATGAAGTGGATCTGTTAAGATCAATTGAAAAATTAATAAAGAAAAATATTGAAGTGGTGGAAGATCATCCGTATCATTTGGAAGTTTCAGAAAAAGTGGTTAAAGAAAAACCAAAAGGAAATAATAGATTAAGAAGTAAATCGCAAAATAAAATTGCTAAACCTATAAAAAAAGACTCTAATGGAAAAAATTTGATTCAAGAAAACAATCGGCAAAGAAAAAGTAATAGAAAGCGGGATTGAATCAATGGATGGAATTATAATTAGAAGATTTAAAGAAGAAGATGCAAGTGAGGTTTCTAATCTAATAAAGAGAAACTTTTTAGAAGTAAACATTAAAGATTATCCCTTAGATCTAATGAAGAAGGGGGCTGACACGTTTACTACTTATAGAGTAAAAAGTATGGCATATAAAGGACATGTGTATGTTGCTGTTTGTGGAATAGAGGTAGTTGCTACAGGGACAATAATGAGTTATTTTGATAAAATAGATGAAAGTATTATATTGACAGTGTTTGTAAAGCCAGAGCATCAAAGACAGGGTATTGGAAGATTAATAATGGAATCAATTGAAAATGATGAATATTTTAAAAGAGCTAATCGTATTGAAATACCATCTTCAATAACTGGATGTGAATTTTATATCAAGTTAGGATACTCATATAAAAATGGAACTAAAGAATTGGATAATGAAGGCCATTATCGATTAGAAAAAATTAAAATATGAGATATAAATGTGAAATGTACGAACTATCATTAATGGTTCGTATTTTTTAGTATTTTACGTGAAAACGTTTTCAATATAATAAATTTGCACTCAGTGGTTGACAGTGCCAAAAAGAGTGATATACTATAGGTGTAGTTGGCAAACAATGGTATAGAGTGCCAAAGACAAGAAAGGCGGATAATAAAATGAATGAATTAAATATATTTGAAGAATTAAATGACATATTAGGGTGCAATTTATTTAAACCTCTAAGTAATAAAGAAAAAATTAGATTAGATATTAAGGAAAATGAAGATTCTTATCTAGTGTATGCTGATATTCCGGGTGTGGAAAAAAATCGAGTTAAGATTGAAATGGAAAATGGATGTTTGAAGATATCTGTTGAAGATAAGCAAGTCAAAAATGATAAGGTTTATTTATTAAACGAAAGGAATGTGATGTATGATAACAGGGAAGTGTGTTTTGAAGATGTTACAGATGAAGGGGTTAAGGCTACCTTTGAAAATGGAGTTTTAATGGTTAAAGTTAATAAAATAAAGAAAGAAAATAAGTATATTAATATTGAATAATAGCATAATAAAAAAGGAGTGATTGATATGTTATTTTTAAGAAAGAATAATGATGTTAACTTATTTAATGAAATGAATAGTATTTTTGATGAATTTGTGAAACCTAGAGCTGGTTTTATGAAAACTGATATTCAGGAAACTGAATCTGCGTATATGGTAGAAGTTGATGTTCCAGGAATTAAGAAAGAAGATATTAAGATTAGTGTTGAAGATGGTTATTTGAACGTTTCGGTTGAAAGAAAAGAAGAAACTATTGAAACTGAGAAATATATTAGACGCGAAAGAGTTGTCCAATCTGGAAGTAGAAGCTTTTACGTTGGTGATGTAAATGAAAATGATGTTAAGGCTAAATTTGATAATGGTGTTTTAACAATTAATATTCCTAAAAAGGAAAGTAAACCAGAAATTAAAAAAATTATCGAGATTGAATAACCACTCTCCTTCTCTTAGATGGTATGAAAATATTTTCATACCTCTTTCTTTTTTCTTTTGGTGATTGATTTATAGTTATAAATAAGATAAAATATTTTTATGTGCTAGGAGTGATTTTATGAGTTTATTAGCAAAAGAATCAGTTGGAAAAGAAAATAAAGGTAGTGCTTTAACTATTGGTAGAGATGCTAGGTTAGCTAAAGCTTTAGATAAAAATGTTATAGATTCTACAATAGGTATGCTTTATGGAGAAGATGGAGCTTTTTATACATTTGAAGTAGTAGAAAAAGTTATGAAGCAAATGACGCCTACAGAAAAATATATTTACCCATCAACGGCAGGAGATGCTAAGTTTCAAAATGCTATCAAATCTTGGATATTTAGAGATTATAAGGATGAAATTTTAAACAAGGTTTCTTGTGAAGTTATTGCGACTCCAGGGGGAACTGGAGCTATTTGTAGTACTTTAAGTAATTATTTAAGTGCTGGTGATAAGGTTTTATTACCGAATGAAATGTGGACAAACTATATTCAAATGGCTAATGAACAACATTATGGATATGATACATATAAAATGTTTGATGAGGCAGGAAATTTTAATTTAGATGATTTAGAAAGAAAATGTTATGAATTAAAAAAGAGCCAAGGAAGAATATTATTAATTATTAACGATCCGTGTCAAAATCCAACTGGATATTCTATGAAGTATACTGAGTGGATAGCAGTTGTTTCAATGATTAATTCTATTTCAAGAGATGGTACGCCGTTTATACTTTTATATGATATGGCATATCTTGATTACGATAAAAGAGGATTTAATGCTTCGAGAGAAAACATTAGATTGTTAACTAATTTAAATGAAAATGCTATTTGTGTTATGGCATTTAGTGGATCTAAAACTTTAGGTTTATATGGATTAAGAATTGGAGCACAAGTGGCGATTTCTAAGTCTGAACAAAACATTAAAGAATTTTTTGCGGCTAATGAATATTCTGCTAGAGGAAAATGGTCTTCATCATCTTTATTAGGGGCGAATATTATTAGTGAAGTGTTTACCAACTATAGACAAGAATTCGAAAAAGAATTAACTTATGCTAGTGGTTTATTGATTAAAAGAGCTAATACTTTCACTGAGTGTGCTAAAAAGGCTGGTATTAAAACATTACCATATGAATGTGGATTCTTTGTGACAATACCATGTGATGATCCTCAAGGAGTATTTGAAAAGTTAAAAGCTAAAGGTGTGTATTTAATTCCTATGAAGAATGCCGTTAGAGTTACTTTAAGTTCAATTACTAATGATGAAATAATCAGATTAGTAGATATTTTGAAAATGGTTCTTTAATATGGCGAAAGTTATTTTGAGTAGGCTAGATAGACCTAAAGCCGTTGAAAAGAAGTTTAAGGTTTTTCTTAATAATAAAATGGTTGGAGAAATCTCTAATACTGAAACGAAAGAATTTGCGATAAGTGAAACAATAAGAATGATTCATTTCAAAAGTTTTGGTATTGAAGGAAGAATTGCTACAAAAATTGAAGAAACTCAGAGTTATTCTTTTGGAATTAATACTAAAACAGGTCGTATGGAAGCGACTTCTGATGGATTAGAGATTAACATACATTCAAATTTATCTGGTGGCATAGGTATGATTTTGGCTATTGCCATTGTTTTGGTTTTTGTACTTATAATGTTTATTTTTCTAGTGGACTTTTTATTGTATAATTGATAACTGCTTGTAGTATGTTGTAGAATATAAACATAAGGAGTCTATATGAGAAGAAAAGAACGTGAAGTTGTTAATTTTGAAGAAATAATTGGAATTATAGATAAATGCAATGTTATGCATCTTGGTATGGTTGATGATGGTAAGCCATATGTAGTTCCTCTTAATTTTGGATATGAAGTTATTGGTCAAAAAGTAGTGTTTTATTTTCATTCAGCTAAACAAGGAAGAAAGATTGATTTGTTGAAGTCTAATTGCGATGTTTGTATTGAAATGGAAAATGTTTTAGAAGTTGTAAAGGGCGAAGAGGCTTGTAGATGGACGCAAAAGTATGAAAGTGTAATAGCTTTTGGTTCTGTTTTTGAATTAATTGATATAAATGAAAAGAAGAATGCTTTTGATAGAATAATGGTTAAGAATGGTTATGAAGGTGTTCCTGTTTATAATGCAAAAGTTTTAGAGGTTACAGCCTTATATAAAGTTGTGATTTCTGACTTGAGTGGTAAAAGAAACTTATAGTTAGCAAATGCCAAATGGCATTTGTTTTTTTGTTAGAAAATAATTGATATATATAATATATATATTTTTCTGGTGAAAGTATGTTTTTACTAATGAAAAAGTTATGATTTAGAGTTTTTTTGCAGAAATGTAAAAAAGTAGTCAAAAATAAAACGCTTTACTAAAAAATATATAGTCAATTTTTTGAAAACATGATATTATATTATTATGTGACATTATATTGTTTTTTAGAATGGAGTGTTAGATATGAGAAAAATTTTATATGTAAGAACTAATCATTTTAGCATGTGCCATTGTATGGAATTTTTTAGTGCGTAAATACGGGGACTTTTGTCGTCGTTTTTTTATATAGAAAGAGGTTGTAGTATGACAGATTTAGAAATTGCTCAAAATGCTAAAATGTTAAAGATCACAGAAATTGCTACAAAGTTGGGCATTGATATTGATGATTTAGAATTATATGGCAATTATAAAGCTAAGGTAAATTTGGATGTCATCAAGAAATCAAAGAAGAATGGTAAAGTTATATTAGTAACTGCGATTAATCCTACTCCAGCTGGAGAAGGCAAATCTACCACAACAATTGGACTTGCGGATGCTTTAACAAAATTGAATAAGAATACAGTAGCAGCAATCCGTGAACCAAGCTTTGGTCCTGTTTTAGGGGTTAAGGGTGGAGCTGCTGGTGGAGGATTTGCACAAGTCGTTCCAATGGAAGATATTAATTTGCACTTCACTGGTGATATACATGCTATTACAACTGCGAATAATGCAATAGCTGCGATTATTGATAATCATATCCAACATGGAAATGATTTGAAAATAGATCCGACCCGTATTATATGGAAGAGATGCTTAGATATGAATGATAGAGCTCTTAGAAATGTAATAGTTGGACTTGGTGGAAGTGTTAATGGCACACCAAGAGAAGATCACTTTGATATAACGGTGGCAAGTGAAATAATGGCATTGCTATGTTTGTCTTCCTCTTTAGATGATTTTAAAGAGAAGGTTGGAAAAATCGTAATTGGATATACGTATGATAAGCAAATTGTCACGGTTAATGATTTAGGTTGTGCCGGTGCTATTGCAATGATTATGAAAGATGCGATTAAACCAAACTTAGTTCAAACCTTAGAACATACGCCAGTTTTAATACATGGTGGACCTTTTGCGAATATTGCTCATGGATGCAATAGTGCAATAGCAACCAAGATGGCAATGGGTCTTGGTGACTATGTTGTAACTGAAGCTGGATTTGGTGCAGACTTAGGTGCAGAAAAGTTTTTTGATATAAAGTGTCTAAAGACGGGTATTAAACCAAGTGTAGTAGTAATAGTTGCGACGATTCGAGCGCTTAAGATGCACGGCGGAGTAAAGAAAGAAGATTTGAATGTTGAAAATGTAGATGCATTGAAATTAGGCTTTGAGAATCTTGAAAAGCATATCGAAAATATTAAAAAATATAATTTGCCTTATGTAGTTGCGATAAATAAGTTTGTGACGGATACGAAAAATGAAGTTGAAACGTTATTTAATTGGGCAAAGGAAAATAATCATAGTGTTAGTATTTCTGAAGTTTGGGGTAAAGGCGGACTTGGTGGAATTGATTTAGCTGAGAAAGTTTTAGATAAGATTGAAAAAGAAGATGGAGCTAAAACCTTTAAACCACTTTATGAGCTAGATTTGCCTATTAAAGATAAAATAATTAAGGTATGTAAGGAAATATATGGAGCTGATGATGTTGAGTTTTCAAGCACGGCATTATCACAATTAAAAAATGTTAAGAAAAATGGATGGGATAATTTGCCTGTGTGTATGGCTAAGAATCAATATTCATTTTCTGATAATCCGAAATTACTTGGAAGACCAAGAAATTTCACGATTAATATTAGAGAACTTAAGCCTTCAATTGGCGCTGGATTTATGGTGGTATTAACTGGTGATGTTATGACAATGCCAGGCTTACCTAAAGAACCAGCTGCACTGAAGATGGATATAGTTGAAGACAAAATTATAGGTTTATTTTAAGAAGGAGAAAAAACATGGAAAAATTTATTATCGGAGAAAAAAATATAGTATTAAACTTCAGTAAAAATTATTGTAAAACTGAAGGGGAATTACTATCAAGTGATGCCTTTAAAAAGGTATGGGAAAGTTATTTAAAAAGATTAGCTAAATCAGGAAAGACTAATTTAATTAAATTAACAAAAATTGCAAAGAATTCAACAGAAGATTTTATAGCTTTATTTAAAGTTATAGCTTCATTTAAAATTGAAGAAGCTAAGAATATTAGTCCTTTATTCAATCATATATTAAGCTTTCAAGAAGATGTATATGAAATGGTTGAAGATTTCTATGAATATTGGAGAAAGATGCAAAGATATTCAATATTAACTACAAATGCTAGTCAAAAGAGTATGGTTAATTTAAATTTCATTGATTCAACTCAAGATTTTACAGAATTGGTATTACGTACATACCGTAATATTAGCCAAAAGTTATATGGACATACATTCCACGTATATCGTCAATTACCTTCAGGGATCAATGCATCTATGCTTGTTACTAAGAATGATTGGCAAGCTTCAAAAGAATATGATAAATTGAAGAACTTAATGTTCATTGATGCTATCGTTATTCGTCCACCGTTTATCGTTTATAGTGATAAAAATACACGTAAAGGTACTTACCAAGAAGTTTATGAAAATCCAATTAAAGATTTAAAATTAGATTCTGATGAATGGTATTGCTACCCTGCATATGTTGGTGAAAGTTTAGCTTATGTTTATTTCCACCAAGATTATATTTCTCATGGTATTACGTTATGTAACTTATTTGAATTCGTTCATTTAAGTCAATGCAAAGGTAAAAAACCTGATTTAGTATATGTATTTGGAGCTAAGGTTCCAGGTGAATCTGTATTCTATCATGATAAAGCAAATGATATTTATGTAGGTCTTGCTCCTCATGGAAAAGAAATTGATTATTTCGGATACATGAAGAAAATGTTATTAACATTACATAATACAAGAATGATTAACCAAGGATATTTACCAATCCATGGTGCCTGTGTAAACATTACATTCAAAAATGGATTAAATAAAACTTTGGTTGTTATTGGAGATAGTGGAGCTGGTAAGAGTGAATCATTAGAAGCTCTACGTGCTCATGCTGGTGATAATATCACAAGTATGCAAACAATCTTTGATGATATGGGATCATTTAGAATTGAAAATGGTAAAGTTGTTGCATATGGTACTGAAATCGGTGCATTCGTGCGTTTAGATGACTTAGAAAATGGATATGCTTATAAAGAAATGGATAGAGCTATATTTATGAATCCAGATAAGATTAATTCACGTGTAGTTATTCCAGTTGCTACATATTCAACAATTATGAAGGGATTCAATGTTGATATGGTATTCTATGCAAATAACTATGAAGATAAACCACAAATGGAATTCTTTACAGATATGAAGGAAGCTTTAGATATGTTTAGATCTGGTGCACGTGTTGCAAAAGGAACTACTAGTGAAAAAGGATTAGTAACTTCATATTTTGCTAACCCATTTGGACCAGTTCAACGTCAAGAACAATGTGAAATATTGCTAAAACAATATTTTAATAAATTATATGAAACAAAAGTTGGTGTAGGTTCTATCTATACTAAATTAGCAATCAGTGGAATGGAACACTCTGGACCTAAGGCTGTTGCAGAAAAATTATTTGAAGTATTAGGAAAGTAATAGAGAGGTTATTAGTTTATGATAAAAGTTGGAGTTATAATGGGGTCTAAAAGTGACTATGAAGTTATGAGTGAGGCTGTAAATGTTTTAGAAATGTTTGGTGTTCCTTATGAAAAGAAAATAGTAAGTGCTCATCGTACTCCTGAATTACTTTTTGAATATGCTAAAAGTGCTAAGGATAGAGGAATTGAAGTAATTATAGCTGGAGCAGGTGGGGCAGCCCACCTTCCTGGAATGGTTGCTTCAATGACTACTTTACCAGTTGTTGGTGTTCCAGTTAAATCAAAAACTTTAAACGGTTTAGATTCATTATTATCAATTGTACAAATGCCGGGCGGTGTTCCGGTTGGCACTATGGCAATTAATGGAGCTAAGAATGCTGGTTTATATACAGTTTCTATACTTGCAATTAAGGATGAAAACTTAAGTAAGAAATTAGAAGAATTTAGAAGTAATCAAACAAAGGACGTGCTTGCTAGTGAATTATAATAAAATTGGAATAATTGGTGGTGGACAATTAGGGCTTATGATAATTGAGGAAGCCCATAAATTGGGAGCCAAAACAATATGTTTAGATCCTAGTGCTGATGCACCTGCCTTTAAAATAAGTGATGAATGTATTTGTGCTTCATTTGATGATTATGATGCTTTAGTTAAATTGTGTAAAGAATCAGATGTTATTACATATGAATTTGAGAATGTTAGAAGTGATTATTTAATTGAATTAGAAAATAAGTTTAATATTAAACAAGGTTTCAAACCATTATTTGATTCACAAGATAGATTGCGTGAAAAAACAAATGCTAATAATCATGGATTAAAAACCGCTAAGTTCTTTGATATTAATAATATAGATGATGTTAATAATGCTATCAAAGAGCTAGGGTACCCTTGTTTATATAAAACAAGGACTTTAGGTTATGATGGGCATGGACAAGTTATGATTAGAACTAAAGAAGATATTGATAAAGTAGTTCCTTATTTAACGGGGGCTGGAATTATTGAAGAATTTATTAGTTTTGATTATGAAGTAAGTATTGTTATGGTTAATGATGGTAAAACTGTTATTAACTTCCCTATTTCTAGAAATATTCATAAAGAAGGAATATTAGATTTATCAATATTACCTAATGGAATGAATAAGGAATTAGAAGATAGATTAATTAGTGCAAGTAAAGAATTTATGAAAGAATGTGGATATTTAGGTATCCTAACAATTGAATTCTTTATTAAGGGTGATTCTTTCTATTTTAATGAAATGGCGCCACGTCCTCATAACAGCGGACATTACACAATTGAAGGATGCAATACTAATCAATTTAGAGAGTTATGTAGATTTTTATTAGGAATGGAATTAGAAGAACCAGTATTATTAAGTGATACAGTTATGAAAAACATTCTTGGTAGAGATTTAGTATATGTAAATAATTTTAGTAAGTATGAAAATGCATATATTCATTTATATGGTAAAACAGAAGCTAGACCAAAAAGAAAAATGGGTCATGTGACAATCACAAATTGCAGCTTTGAAGAATATAAAAAAATAGAAAAAGAAGTAAGTGAGGATTAATATGAGTAACTATCGTATTTATGTAGAAAAACTTCCTAGATTTCAAGTTGAAGCAAAAAGCTTAGAATCAGAATTTAATAATAATTTAGGATTAAATTTAAAATCTATGAGATTATTAAATGTTTATGATTTAGGTGGATTTAATGCAGATTTACTTGAAAAAACTAAATATAGTGTATTTGGAGAAGTTGTGACTGATGAAGTTTATGATTCAGTTGATTTAAAAGGAAAAAAATATTTAGCAGTTGAATTTCTTCCTGGTCAATTTGACCAACGTGCTTCATCGGCAGTGGATTGTGTTAAATTAGTTGATCCAAATGCTGATGTTATAATAAAGAGTTCACGTTTATTGATATTTGATGAAAATATTAGTGATGATGAAATAAATAAAATAAAGAAATATTATATTAATGCCGTTGAATCAAGAGAAAAGAATTTAGATATATTATCATTTGATGAAAATGTTACTATTAAACCTGTTCCTGTTTTAACTGGATTTACAAAAATTGCTAAGGCAGATTTAAAGAAATTTGTTAAAGAATATTCTTTAGCAATGAATGAAGATGATTTAGAATGTGTAGTTGAGTATTTTAAAGCTGAAGGAAGAGATCCTTATGAAACAGAATTAAGAATATTAGATACATATTGGTCAGATCATTGCCGCCATACAACATTTAATACGGTGATTAATCATATTACTATTGAAGAATCTTTTATTAAAAAAGAGTTAGAAGAATCATTAGATTTATTCTATAAAATGAGAGATGAACTTAATAGAAAAGAAAAAGATGTATGTTTAATGGAAATGGCAACTATTGGTGCTAGATATTTACGTAAAACTGGATATTTAGAAGATTTAGAAGTTAGTGAAGAAAATAATGCTTGTAGCATTTATGTTGATATAAAAGTTGATGGTAAAGTTGAAACTTGGTTATTACAATTCAAGAATGAAACTCATAACCATCCTACTGAAATTGAACCATTTGGTGGTGCTTCAACATGCTTAGGTGGAGCAATTAGAGATCCCCTTTCAGGAAGAAGCTATGTTTACCAAGCTATGCGTGTAACTGGTGCAGGAAATATTTATGCTGATGTTAAGGATACAATTCCTGGTAAATTACCACAAAAGATTATTTCTACAAAAGCCGCTAGTGGGTATTCATCATATGGAAATCAAATCGGACTAGCTACAACTCATGTTAGAGAAATTTATCATGATGGATATGTTGCAAAACGTTTAGAAGTTGGAGCTGTAGTTGGAGCTAGTAAGGCTAGTGATGTAGTTAGAAAGAGTCCGGCAGCTGGAGATGTTGTGTTAATGTTTGGTGGAAGAACTGGACGTGACGGAATTGGTGGAGCAACTGGTTCTAGTAAAGAACATAACGTTAATTCAATTGAAGAATGTAGTAGTGAAGTACAAAAAGGAAATGCTCCTGAAGAAAGAAAAATTCAAAGATTATTTAGAAATCCTGAAGTAACAAAGTTAATTAAAAAATCAAATGACTTTGGAGCGGGTGGGGTAAGTGTTGCGATTGGTGAACTTGCTGATGGTCTTGAAATTTTCTTAGATAGAGTACCTACAAAATATAGTGGATTGAATGCAACTGAACTTGCGATAAGTGAATCACAAGAAAGAATGTCAGTTGTAATAGACCCTAAAGATAAAGATGCATTTATAAGATTTTGTGAATTAGATAATATTGAAGTTACGCATGTAGCTAATGTTACAGCTGAGCCTAGTCTTGTAATGTATTATAAAGATGTTAAATACGTAGATATTAAACGTTCATTTATTGATACTGCAGGTGCAAAACATTATGCAGATGCTAATATCGGAACTGTTAAAAATACTAATCCATTTGTTCGAAACATTCAAGGTAAGACTTTAACTGAAAAAATGATTAATAATCTACAAGATAGAAATGTTGTAGCTCAAAAAGGATTAATTGAATTATTTGATGCAACAATTGGACGTAGTACCGTATTAATGCCTTATGGTGGAAAATATCAAACAACTGAAACTCAAGTATCTGTTCAAAAATTACCAGTATTAAATGGATTAACAAATGATGCTAGTATTATGGGATTTGGATATAATCCATTTATAAGTGATTGGAGTCCATACCATGGAAGCCAATATGCAGTAATTGAAGCAGTAAGTAAAGTTGTAGCTGCTGGTGCTAGATATAATAAAATGAGATTTAGTTATCAAGAATATTTTGAAAGAATGGCTAGTGCAACTGCATGGGGAAAACCTCTTAGTGCATTACTAGGTGCTATCAAAATTCAAAATGATTTGAAATTACCTTCAATTGGTGGTAAGGATTCAATGAGTGGTACGTTTGATAAACTTAATGTTCCACCTATGCTAATGGCATTTGGTATTACGATGGTTGATGCAAATAATGTTATATCACCAGAATTTAAAAAGCCATGTAATCATGTGTATTTAATTAAACATAATCCTCTTTCTAACTTCAATCCAAATATTGAAGATTTAAAGAGTATATATGATTTTGTAAGTGAAAACATTGAAAATAAAAATATTGTTTCTGCATATGCCCTTACTAATGGTGGTGTAAGTGAAGCTGTTTCTAAAATGGCATTTGGAAATAAGATTGGTGTTAAATTAGATGTAAATGAAAATGATTTATTTAATTATAGCTATGGATCATTTGTTGTTGAATCTAATGTAGTATTAAATAATAAAAATGCAATCTTATTAGGATGTACAACTGTAGCAAGTGATATTATTATTAATGATGAAATAATGTCTTTAGATACATTATATAAAGCCAATACAGAATTATTTAATACAATTTATAAAGATAGTTGTAAGAATGTTGGGGAAGTATATCAAAATGTAGCTCCTGCTAAGAAGTTTAGCTATAAGGGTGAAAAGATCGATAATCCAGAAGTATTTATTCCAGTATTCCCTGGTACAAATTGTGATTATGATACAGCAAAAGCATTTACTAAAGCTGGCGCAAAAGTAGACATGATGATATTTAGAAATCTTACTAGTAAAGATGTATTAGAATCAATTAAAGAAATGGCTTCTTCAATTGATAAAGCAAATATCTTGGCTTTAGCTGGTGGATTTAGTGCTGGAGATGAACCAGATGGAAGTGCTAAGTTTATTGCGAATACATTAAACAATGAACTTGTTAAGGATGCAATTCACCGTTTAATTGATCGTGGTGGATTAATTATTGGTATTTGTAATGGATTCCAAGCTTTAGTTAAATCAGGATTATTACCTTATGGTAGATTAGGAATGGTTACTAAAGAGTCACCTACTCTATTTAGGAATGATATTAATCGTCATATTTCACAAATGGTTACTACAAAGGTTATGTCAGTTTCTTCTCCATGGTTAAATGGATTTGAAATTGGAGATACTCACACTATTGCAATGAGTCATGGTGAAGGTAAATTCGTAGTAAGTGAAGAATACGCAAAAGAATTATTTGCAAATGGACAAGTCGCTTTCCAATATGTGGATGAACTTGGTGAAATTACAATGCAAAGTCCACAAAATCCAAATGGATCAAGCTATGCTATTGAGGGTATTATAAGTAAGGATGGGCAAATCATCGGTAAGATGGGACATACTGAAAGATACGAAGAAAATTTATATAAGAACATTATAGGTAATAAGGAACAACAATTATTTATTAATGCTGTTAAATATTTCAAAAAGGAGATTTAATTTTATGAAACAGCTAGAAATGTTATATGAAGGTAAGGCAAAACAAGTATTTAAAACTGATGAATCGGGAATCATCATAATGCATTATAAAGATGATGCAACAGCGTTTAACGGAATTAAGAAGGCACAAATTGGTAGTAAAGGTGTTTTAAATAATAAAATATCTACTATCATATTTAAAGAATTACAAAAAGCGGGTATTCCAACTCACTATATTGAAACTTTAAATGAACGTGACCAATTATGTAAAATGGTTACAATTATTCCTCTTGAAGTAATTGTAAGAAATGTAATAGCTGGTTCTTTAGCAAAAAAATTAGGTTTAGAGGAAGGTTATATTCCTGCGAATACTATATTTGAAATTTGTTATAAGAATGATGAATTAGGAGATCCGATGATCAATGATCACCATGCCATTGCGGTTGGTGCTTGTACTTACGAGGATTTAAAAGTAATTTATGATTTAACATCTAAAATTAATGAGGTGTTGAAAAAATTATTTGATTCTAAAAATGTAACTCTAGTTGATTTCAAGATTGAATTTGGAAAGACTTTAGATGGTCAAATTGTATTAGCGGATGAAATAAGTCCTGATTGTGCAAGATTATGGGATAAAACAACTAATGATAAGTTGGATAAAGATAGATTTAGACGTGATTTAGGAAATGTTATCGAGGCATACGAAGAGATATATAAACGTTTGTCTGAATAAATTTTAGGAGGAAAGTTATGGCAAAAAGTTATGAAAAAGCAGGAGTAAACCTTGAAGCTGGTTATGATGTTGTTAGACGTATTAAGAAACACGTTGCAGCTACTAACCGTTTAGGAGTTATGGGAAACATTGGAGCTTTTGGTGGAATGTTTGATCTATCTGCTTTAAATGTAAAGGAACCGATTTTAGTAAGTGGAACTGATGGAGTTGGAACTAAATTAAAATTAGCATTTGAAATGGATAAACATGATACTATTGGTATTGATGCCGTTGCAATGTGTGTTAATGATGTTCTTGCCCAAGGTGCTGAACCATTATACTTTTTAGATTATGTTGCGGTTGGAAAAAATGAACCAGCTAAAATTGAGGCTATCGTTAAAGGTGTTAGTGATGGATGCATTATGGCAAACTGTGCTTTAATTGGTGGAGAAACTGCAGAAATGCCTGGTATGTACTCTGATGGTGAATATGATATCGCAGGATTTACTTGTGGTGTTGTAGAAAAATCAAAACTTATTGATGGTAGTAAAGTAGAGGTTGGGGATATTCTTATTGGGATAGCTTCTAGCGGTGTTCATTCTAATGGATTTAGTTTAGTTAGAAAAGTAGTTAGTGACGCTAATTTGGATTTGCATAAACCACTTCCTGAACTTGATGCACAAAAACCATTAGGTGAAGCCTTACTTACTCCAACAAAGATTTATGTTAGACAAGTTTTAGAAGTTATAAAAAATGTAGATGTTCATGGAATTTGCCACATTACTGGTGGTGGATTTGATGAAAATATTCCAAGAATTTTAAAAGAAGATCAAGGTATTAGCATTTTAGAAGGTGCTTGGCCAATTTTACCAGTATTTGAAATGTTAGAAAAATATGGGCACATAGCTCATAGAGAAATGTTTAATATCTTTAATATGGGTATTGGTATGGTATTAGCCGTTAATACTGATGATGTAGAAAGAACTATTGAAATATTAAAAGACCAAGGTGAACAAGCTTATATTATTGGTAATATAACTGATGTACCTGGTGTAATAATTAAGTAGGTTTTTTATGAAAAAGATAGCTATATTTGCTAGTGGTAGTGGAAGTAACTTTGAAGCTATCGTAAAAGCTGTAGAAGAAAATAAAATAAAAGCAAGTGTTGAAATATTGATTTGTGATAAGAAAAATGCTTACGTTATAGAAAGAGCAAAGAATCATAATATTAAGACATTTGTATTCAGTGCAAAAAATTATGAATCAAAAGAACTTTATGAAACTGAAATAGTAGAAATATTAGATTCATTACAAATTGATTTAGTATGTTTAGCTGGATATATGAAAATAGTAGGAAAAGTATTACTTTCTTCTTATGAAGGAAAGATAATAAATATTCATCCAGCTCTACTTCCTTCATTTAAAGGAGCACATGGAATACTTGATGCATTTAATTATGGAGTTAAAGTATTTGGTGTAACTGTTCACTATGTTAATGGTGGCGTTGATGAAGGTAAAATTATAATGCAAAGAGGCTTCGAATATTATGGAAATGATATTGAAGAAGTTGAAGAACAAATACATAAAATAGAACATGTTTTGTATATAGAAGCTATAAATAAGCTTATAGAGGAGTAGAAATTATGAAAAGAGCATTAATTAGTGTTAGTGATAAAACAGGAATATTAGAATTCTCAAAAAAATTAGTAGAATTAGGATATGAAATTATATCAACAGGTGGAACTAAAAAATCACTTGATGATGCAGGTATTAAAACAATTGGAATTAGTGATGTAACAGGATTCCCTGAAATTTTAGATGGACGTGTAAAAACATTGCATCCTAATGTTCATGGAGGATTACTTGCAGTTAGAGATTTAGATACACATAAACAAGCATTAAAAGATAACAAAATCGAATATATTGATCTAGTATGTGTAAACTTATATCCATTTAAGAAAACAGTTGAAAAGGGATGCGATTTTGCCGAAGCTATTGAAAATATTGATATTGGTGGACCATCTATGCTAAGAAGTGCTGCTAAAAATCATAAATTTGTTACAGTAGTAACTGACTCTAATGACTACTCAAAAGTTATTGAAGAAATAACACAACATGGAGATACATTACCTGAAACTAGATTAGCTTTAGCTTCTAAGGTATTTAGAACTACTGCTAGTTATGATGCAATGATTGCTGAATATTTAACTAAAGCAGCTGGAATTGAAAATCCTGAATCTATTACATTAACATACGATTTAAAACAAACTTTAAGATATGGAGAAAATCCACATCAAACTGCTTCATTATATGAAGGGGCAAAAACTAGTTATTCAATCGTTCATGGAAAACAATTACAAGGAAAAGAATTATCATACAATAATATTCAAGATGCTAATGCAGGATTAAATATTATTAAAGAATTTAATGAACCTTGTTGTGTTGCATTAAAGCATATGAATCCATGTGGAGTAGCTGAAGCTAGTAATTTATTGGATGCTTGGACAAAAACATATAATGCTGACCCAGTGAGTATTTTTGGTGGTATTGTAGCTTTTAATAGAAATGTTACTAAAGAAGTTGCTGAAGCTATGAAGAAAGTATTCTTAGAAATCATTATGGCTCCTAGCTTTGATGATGATGCTTTAGAAGTATTAAGTAAAAAACCTAATTGCCGTGTTATGGTTGTAGATATGTCTAGTCCATTTAAGGATGTTAAACAAGCTATAACTATGAATGGTGGATTATTAGTACAAGATATTGATAGTGCTATCTATAATGAAGCTGATTTAAAAGTAGTTACAAATACTGCTCCATCAGAAGCTGATATGGAAGATTTAAAATTTGCAATGAAAGTTTGTAAACATGTTAAATCAAATGCTATCGTTGTTGCAAAAAATAAAACTGCTATTGGTGTTGGTGCTGGACAAATGAATCGTGTTGGTTCTGCTAAAATAGCTATGGAATGGGCCAAATCACAAGGTTATACTGATATGGTATTAGCTAGTGATGCATTCTTCCCTTTTGCAGATTCAGTTGAATTATCTGCACAATTTGGAGTTACATCAATTATTCAACCTGGTGGATCTGTAAGAGATGAAGAAGTCATTGCGAAAGCAAATGAACTTGGAATCCCTATGGTATTCACAGGAATGCGTCACTTTAAGCACTAGGAGGTACTTATGAACGTTTTAGTAATCGGTGGTGGTGGAAGATGCCATGCCATAGTTCATGCATTAAGTAAAAGTACAAAAGTAACAAAAATATTTTGTGCTCCTGGAAATGATGGAATGAGAGATCTTGCGACATTAGTGCCTATTAAAGATGTTGAAGTAGAAAAATTAGTTGAATTTGCTTTAGCAAATAAGGTTGATTTAACTGTTGTAGGACCAGATGCGGCTATTGCAGCTGGTGTAGTTGATGCATTTGAAGCAGTAGGTTTAAGAGTTTTTGGCCCAACAAAGAGTGCTGGTAGAATTGAATCTAGTAAAGAATTTGCTAAAGATTTAATGAAAAAATATAATATTCCTACTGCTGCTTATCAGGTTTTTTCTGATTATGATAGTGCACTAAGATATGTAAAAGAACAAGGTGCTCCTATTGTATTAAAATATGATGGACTTGCAGCTGGTAAAGGTGTAGTTGTTGCTATGACTTTAGAAGAAGCTGATGAAGCACTTAAAGATATGTTGTTAAATAAGAAGTATGGGTCTGCAAGTGTTGTTATAGAAGAATATATGGAAGGACCTGAATTCTCATTTTTATGTTTTGTTAGTAATGATAAAGTATTTAGAATGCCAATATCTCAAGATCATAAGCGTGCTTATGAAGGAGATAAAGGACCTAATACCGGAGGTATGGGGGCATATAGCCCAGTTCCAGCTATTACTGAAGAGGATTTAGATTATTCATTTGATAATATAGTTGTTAAAGCTGCAAAGGCTTTAATTAGCGAAGGATGCCCTTTTAAAGGTGTTTTATATGCAGGGTTAATGAAGACTAAGACAGGTGTCAAAGTTGTTGAATTTAATGCTAGATTTGGCGATCCTGAAACAGAAATTATATTACCATTAATGGAAAGTGACATTTATGATGTTTTCAATAACATTATTGATGGTAAAGATATGGAAATTAAATGGAAGAATCAAGCTACATTAGGAATAGTGTTAGCATCGAAAGGTTATCCAGGTGATTTTAATAAAGGTTATGTAATTGAAGGGCTAGAAAATATTAATGCCCAAGTTTATCATATGGGAACAAAGTATGTAGATGGTAATTATGTAACAAATGGTGGACGTGTACTGATTGTAGTTGCAACAGGAAAAGACATCAAAGATGCAAAAGAAAATGCATTAAAAGAAGTAGAAAAGATTAAATGCGAAAATTTATTTTATCGTAAAGATATTGGTTACAAGGCTTTATAAAAAGGAGTGATTTTATGGCAGTAGTCATCAGTGGTAAAGAATTATCACAACAATTAAAAGATAATATGAAGGAAGAAGTAAGTACTTTTTTAGGTAAATACAATAGACTTCCTCATCTTGCAGTTATTTTAGTAGGAGAAGATCCAGGTAGTGTTTCTTATGTAAAAGGTAAAGAGAAGGCTTCTAATGAAGTTGGAATCAAAAATACTACTATTAGATTAGATAACCAAGTAAGTGAGAAAACGGTATTGGATTTAATTGATAATTTGAACAATGATGATACTGTAGATGGTATATTAGTACAATTACCTCTTCCTAAGTACATGAATGAAGAAAAAGTTATTTCTAGCATTAGATGGGACAAAGATGTGGATGGATTCCATCCAGATAATGTTTCTAGATTATGGCTAAAGAAACAATGTATTTTACCATGTACTCCAAAAGGAATCATAAAATTATTAAAGAGTGCTAATATTGAAATAAGTGGTAAGAGAGTTTGTGTTATGGGAAGAAGCAATATTGTTGGACTTCCTGTAACAAAGCTACTTATAGATGAAAATGCAACTGTTACAGTTGTACATAGTAGAACTAAGGATATCGCTAGTGTAACTAGTGAAGCTGATATATTGGTTGTAGCAATTGGTAAACCAAAATTTGTAACGGCAGATATGGTTAAACCAGGTGCTGTGGTTATAGATGTTGGAGTAAATAGAGATCCAGTTACTGATAAATTATGTGGAGATGTTGATTTTGCAGCGGTTGAACCAAAAGCTTCATTTATCACTAAAGTACCTGGTGGAGTAGGACCTATGACAATTTGTTGCTTAATGGAAAATACGATTGAATGCTTCCTTAATCACATGAATAAGGGGGAATAAATATGATAGAACGTTATAGTAGAAAAGTAATGAGAGATATTTGGACTGAAGAGAATAAGTTAAATGCGTTTTTGAAAGTTGAAATATTAAATGCTAAGGCTTGGGAAGTTCTTGGTGTTGTTCCTCATGAAGATATTGTTAAACTAGAAAACAATGCATCATTTAATATTGATAGAATTAAAGAAATCGAACTTCAAACTCGTCATGATGTTGTGGCTTTTACTAGAGCTGTTAGTGAAACGCTTGGTGAAGAAAGTAAATGGATTCATTACGGATTAACTTCAACAGATGTTGTTGATACGGCAAATGGATACATTATGAAACAAGTAAATGAAGTAATTAGACAAGATTTAAAGGAATTCTTAGAAGTATTAAAGAGACAAGCGTTAAAATATAAAAATACACCTTGTATAGGACGTACACATGGTATTCATGCTGATATTACATCATTTGGTTTAAAATGGGCATTATGGTATGAAGAAACTAAACGCAATATTGAAAGATTTGAAATCGCTGCTAAGGGAATAGAAGTTGGGAAATTAAGTGGAGCGGTTGGAAATTTTGCTAATATTCCGCCATTTATTCAAGATTATGTGTGTGAAAACTTAGGAATAGCTAGTGCTAATATTTCAACACAAATTATTCAAAGAGATAGACATGCATATTATATGGCTACGCTTGCTGTAATTGCTTCAACTTTAGAACAAATGGCTACTGAAATTAGAAATCAACAAAGAACTGAAGTTGGCGAATTAGAAGAATCGTTTGGTAAAGGTCAAAAGGGTTCTAGTGCAATGCCTCATAAACGTAATCCTATTAGTAGTGAAAACATTTGTGGATGTGCTAGAGTTATGCGTGGATATATGCTAACATCATTTGAAAATGTTGCATTATGGCACGAAAGAGACATATCTCATAGTAGTACAGAAAGAATCATTTTACCAGATGCCACAGCACTACTAGACTATATGTTAAATAGATTTAAAGGTATTTTAGAAAATATAGTAGTATACGAAAATAAAATGCTAGATAATATATATAAGACAAAGAAAGTAATATTTGCTCAAAGAGTAATGAATGCATTAATAGAAAAAGGATTAGTACGTGAGAAAGCATATGATACTGTACAACCTATTGCAATGAATGCATTAAGCAATAATTTAGATTATCAAGAATTATTGCATCAAAGTTCTGAGGTAATGAAATATTTATCTAAGGAAGAACTTGACAATTGCTTTACTTTGGAGTATTATTTTAAAAATATCGATTTTATATACAATAGAGTCGGACTGGAGGAGTAACATGGCAAATTTTGATAACATTAGAACAGGATTAACTTTTGATGATGTGCTTTTAGTACCTCAAAAATCACAAATTGTTCCATCACAAGTAAATTTAAAAACAAAATTAACTAAAAACATTGAACTGAATATTCCAATTATCAGTGCTGCAATGGATACTGTTACTGAATCAAAAATGGCAATTGCTATGGCAAGAGAAGGTGGTCTTGGGATTATTCACAAGAACATGTCAATTGCTGAACAAGCTGCTGAGGTTGATTTAGTAAAAAGAAATGAAAGTGGTATGATTTCTAATCCTATTACTTTAAAACCTGAAAACACAACTTTAGATGCAGAAAACATCTTAAGTAGATTTAAAATCAGTGGATTACCAATTGTTGATGATACAAACAAATTAGTAGGTATTATAACAAATCGTGATTTAAAATACTTAACTCCAGATAATACACCGATTAGAGATGTAATGACTAAGGATAAATTAGTTACTGCAAAAGTTGGTACTTCTTTAGAACAAGCTAAAGAATTATTATGGGAAGCTAGAATTGAAAAATTACCAATTGTTGATGAAGATTTCAAATTAATTGGATTAATTACAACAAAGGATATTGATAATGCACAAAATTATCCAAATGCATGTAAAGACTCAAAAGGAAGACTAAGAGTTGGAGCTGCAATTGGTATTGCTAAAGATATGATGGACCGCGTTAAAGCATTAGTTGAAGCTGGTGTAGACGTTGTTTCATTAGATAGTGCCCATGGTCATAGTGCTAACGTAATTGAAGCAGTAAAGGCGATTAGAACTTCATATCCTAATTTAGATATTATCGCTGGTAATATTGTTACTGCTGAAGCTGCAAAAGATTTAATCGATGCAGGAGCAAATGCTGTTAAAGTTGGTATTGGGCCTGGTAGTATTTGTACTACACGTGTTGTTGCAGGGGTTGGGGTTCCTCAAATTACTGCAGTAAGTGATGTTTATGAATATTGCAAAACTAGAAAAGATGTTTGCGTTATTGCCGATGGTGGTTTAAAGTTCAGTGGAGATGTTGTTAAAGCATTAGCTGCTGGAGCTGACGTAGTAATGTTAGGATCATTATTAGCTGGATGTACTGAATCTCCTGGAGATGAAGTAGTATTCCAAGGAAGAAGATTCAAAGTTTATGTAGGTATGGGATCACTTGCAGCCATGAAACGTGGATCTGCTGATAGATATTTCCAAGCTAAAGATACAACTGCAAAAAAATTAGTTCCAGAAGGAATTGAAGGAAGAGTTGCGTATAAAGGTGCATTAAGTGATACTGTTTACCAATTATGTGGTGGTATTAAGTCAGGTATGGGATACTGTGGTACACCTACAATTAAGGATTTAAAAGAAAAATCAGTATTTGTTAGAATTACAAACGCAGGACTTGCTGAATCACATCCACATGATGTTGATATTACAGTTGAAGCGCCAAATTATACTAAATAATAGGAGAAAAATATGAACTACGATAAGATTATAGTTTTAGACTTCGGAAGTCAATATAATCAATTAATCGCTAGACGTATCCGTGAAATGGGAGTATATAGTGAATTATTACATCACGATATTACTGCTGAAAAAATTAAAAGCATGGGTAATGTAAAAGGAATCGTGTTTAGTGGAGGACCTAAATCAGTTTATGATGCAGATGCCTTCAAATGCGATAAAGCGATATTTGATTTAAATATACCTATTTTTGGTATATGTTATGGTATGCAACTTACTTGTCAAAACTTTGGTGGTACTATTGAACCAGGAACTACTAAAGAATATGGTAAAATGCCAATTAATGTTTTAGATAATTGTTTATTATTTGATCATTTACCTAAAACTCAAGATGTTTGGATGAGTCATGGTGACCATGTTTCTCAAATTCCAAGTGGGTTTAAGTTAGCTGCGACAAGTCAAAATGGATTAGTTGCGGCTGTATATAATGAAGAAAAAAATATTTACTGTGCTCAATTCCATCCAGAAGTTAGGCATAGCGTTTATGGAAATGATATTATAAGAAATTTCGTTTTCAAAATATGTAAGGCTGAAAGTAATTGGACAATGGCTTCTTACTTAGATATGCAAGTAGCTAAGATTAAAGAAACTGTTGGAGATAAAAAGGTTTTATGTGGATTATCAGGTGGTGTTGATAGTGCGGTAGCTGCTGTACTTATTCACCGTGCAATCGGTAATCAATTAACTTGTATGTTTATTGATCATGGCCTACTTCGTCAAGGTGAAGCTGATCAAGTTATGGAAACTTGTACATCTAAATTCAATATGCACATTGTGAAGATTGATGCAAGCAATAGATTCTTATCTAAACTTGCAGGTGTAAGTGATCCAGAAAAGAAACGTAAAATCATTGGTAATGAATTCGTATATTGCTTTGATGAAGAATCTAAGAAGTTAGGAAAATTTGATTTCTTAGCACAAGGAACTCTTTATACTGACGTTATTGAATCAGGAACTAAAACTGCTCAAACAATCAAATCTCACCATAACGTTGGTGGATTACCTGAAGATATGGAATTCAAATTATTAGAACCACTAAATGTTCTATTTAAAGATGAAGTTCGTTATTTAGGAGAAGAACTTGGAATTCCAAGTGAAATAGTTTGGCGTCAACCATTCCCAGGTCCAGGTCTTGCAATTCGTATTTTAGGTGAAATTACAGATGAAAAATTACAAAAAGTAAGAAAAAGTGATTTCATTTTAAGAGAAGAAGTTAAAAAAGCAGGATTAGAAAAAGAAATTTGGCAATACTTTACTGTATTACCGGGTATCAAGAGTGTTGGAGTTATGGGTGACACAAGAACTTATGACGATGCAATTGCAATTCGTGCAGTAACAAGTATTGATGGAATGACTGCTGACTGGGCAAGAATACCTTATGATGTACTTGATAATATATCAAGAAGAATAGTAAATGAAGTTCCTGGGGTTAATAAAGTAGTGTATGATTGTACATCTAAACCACCGTCAACAATCGAATGGGAGTAGACCATGTCAACCAAGATTACGAAAAAGGACCTTGTAGCAAATTACTATAATATTATGCTGATAAATGTATATGCAGTAATACTAGCAATAGTATATGGTTACTGGATGTATACAGCTGATATAAAATTAATATTTTGTATATTAGTTATTATCGCATTTGTTTTAGCTGGTATTGTATTATCAATACTATCTATGAAAAAATTTGTTAAAACAAAAAATGACAGTATAGAACAATAAATAAGGAGATTCAAATCGCGAGATTTGAATCTTTTTGTCATTTTATATAAAACAGATGGGAATTATTACTTGAAAAATATTAAAGAAAGCGCTTTACAAAATATATTTTATTTTGATATAATGTTAACAGCTACTCGAGAGAGTAATATATTAAAAAGAATGAGGAATGAGAAAATGAAAAAATACTATATGTGGATATTATCCATATTCTTATTATTAACGGTGGTATCTTGTGGTTCAAATAATACCCCTAAAGATCCGGTAGACCCCGATATTCCGGTAGATCCGGCTGATCCAGCTGACCCAGAAGATCCGGCTGATCCAGAAGATCCGGCTGATCCAGAAGATCCAGCTGACCCAGAAGACCCAACAGAGCCGGAAGAGCCTATTCTTCCTCCAGTTCAAGGTACAGTAAATGTAACTAAATATGCTGGATATGATGAAGGAGCTTATGTTGAATGGGAAAAAGCAACAAATGTTTCATATAAGGTGTATTATAAAGAAAATTCAGAATTAACATATAAAGAAATAGATCAAGAATTAATTCGTTCTGTATCAAATACAACATACAGGGCAGATTTATTAGGTTTAGTTGGAAATAAGAATTATAATATTCAAGTTGTTCCTGTATATAACAGTACACAAGCATCAGAAGATATGACTTCTTGTAATATAAAAACAACAGCATATGACCGTTCAGGATATGCACACTTTAAATATAATCAAGGTGTTGGTGCATATAACAATGATGGTACATTAAAAGATAATGCTTTAGTTATATATGTAACGGAACAAAATAAAGATTTAATTACCGTTGAAGGATCAAACTGTAAAAATGCAGGGATTGGTTGGTTCTTAAATAATAATATGTATGGTTCACCATTAGAAGATAAAGACAATGATAATACTACAAATTGGTATGATACTGGTATTGCAAAAGTAACAAATGAAAGACCAATTGTAATTAGATTTATTGGTAAGGTTACAACTCCAGAGGGTACTACTCTTTGGAATAGTACTGGAAATGGTGGTTCTGTTGGTGATAACGGACATATGGCACGTATGAAAAATGCTAAAAACCTTACTATTGAAGGTGTAGGAACAGATGCTATGCTTTACGGTTGGGGAATCCATTTCATGGCTGGTACAGGCGGAGTATCTGGTGGATATAGTTTTGAAGCTAGAAATTTAACATTTGATGATTATCCTGAAGATGCATTAGGTATGGAAGGTGTTCAAGCAAGTGCCAATACAAAATCTGAAATAACAGCATCAGTTGAAAGATTATGGGTACATAATAATTCGTTCCTAAGTGGATATAGTGAAAACCCTGCTGAAAGTGATAAAGCCGAAGGGGATGGTTCATGTGATTTCAAACGTGGAAGCTATTTTACATTATCATATAACTATTTTGAAGAAGCTCATAAAACAAATTTAATTGGTTCAGCAAGTACTTCATTACAATATAATGTTACTATGCACCATAATTATTGGAGAGAATGTGCTTCACGCTTACCTTTAATTAGAAATGCTAATGCACATATGTATAATAACTATATGGAAATATTACAATCTACATCGAAATTCTCTGCAAGCTATTGTATTAGTGCTAGAGCGAATGCTTATGTATTCTCAGAAAATAATTTCTATAATGAATCTAAAAATCCTTTCCAAAACACTGGAGAAGGTGGAGGAGTTATAAAATCTTATAATAATACTTTATATGGATGTATTGGTGATAAACAAGCAACTTTTGTTACATCAAGAACACAAAAAGTAGCTAATAACTGTCAATACCAATTTGGAAAAATTGATTATTCAGATTTTGATACTAATAGTAATTTATTCTATTATGATGAAGCAAATCAATGTTCAGATGTTGAAAGATTAACTAGTCCTGAACAAGCAAGAATTGATTGCATTAAATATAGCGGTGTATTGAAAGCGAATGCTGTAGAAGCTAGTTCTATAATTGAATCAAAGTATATTCCATCAAATGCTCTTAACCTAGGTGAAGATGGAATAACTGTAAATACAAATAAAACATTGCAAGCTACAAAAGGTTTAGCTACAATCAACAATATGTGTTTTAATACTACTGGTGTAGATGCTGGATATATTAAATTCAAAAACAATGGAGTTACGTTTACAATTAACCAAACTTCTAGATTTACTATGACAGTTAATGCTGGAAGTTATGTACCGATGATTTCTGATAGTAATGGAACAACATACTTAACTGGAAACGGTGAAGTTGTATTACCAGCAGGTACTTATACAATTGAATCTAACGATAGGGCGAAAGAAGCTGCTTTAGTATCATTCAGTTTAGTTCCTGTAAATACACAAGAAGAAAGTGATGCAAGAATAAAAGCTGCGAATGATGCAATTAATGCTCTTCCAGCTACTGCTGAATATACTGAAGAATATTTAGCTAAGCTAGAAAGTGCAATGAATGCATATGCAAAATTAACTGATTTAGAAAAAGAAATTGTTTCTGATACAAAAGTTCTATCTGCAAAATCTGCATATATTTCAGTTGCCCAAACAGCTATAGAAGGTATGGTTTCAGCTATTGGAACTGTTAATATAAATTCTGGTTCAGCAATTACTGCAGCTAGAATAGCATATAATAAATTGTTAGCATTTGACTCAAATGTAACAATTTCAAATCTTGCGGTATTAACAGCTGCAGAAGAGGCATTCCAAGATTTTGCAGTTCAATCTGTAATTAATAAAATTAATGCAATTGGAACAGTAACATTAAATAGTCAAGCAGCAATAGAAGCAGCAAGAAATGAATATGATAGTATTGATGAAGATAATAGATTATTGGTTACGAATTATACTACTTTAACAGCTGCAGAAGCAAAATACGCTCAATTAGTAAGAATAGATAATGTTGAAAATTTAATTAACGAAGCAAATCTAACTTCAATTGATTCATTGGAAACTGTTATAGCTGCATATAATGCATTAAATACAACAGAAAAAGCAGCAATCACAAGTGGTGAACAATTATCTGAAATAATGGTAGCATATACAATATTATTGATTAATGATATTGATACAACGATAACTTTATCATCACAACCAAAGATATCATTAGCAAGAACTCAATATAATAAATTATCTGCAACTGAACAAGGATTAGTAACAAATTATACTACTTTAACAGCTGCTGAAGAGATAATTGCTGGTTTAGCAGAAACAGTATTTACATATAATTGGACGGATAAAACAACAAATACTATTACTCCTAGTGTAAATTCATTTGCTGTAAAAGATATAAACGTAACTTATAATGGTGTAACTTATACTAAGGGTGGTTATCTAGAAAGTAGTACAAGTTTTGTATTCACTTCAGCAATAGATTGCATAGTTACTATAGTATCATCAACTCCTGGTCAAAAAATTAGGATAAACAATGAGATATATACTATAAAGGCAGATGGAACTGTAGATGTAGAAGTTAAAGCTGGTACAATTACAATTTCTAAGGAATCAACAAAGACATACTTAGCATGTATTATTGTTTCTCCTAAAAATTAATAATAAAAAGGATTCCTAGGAATCCTTTTTATTTTGAAATACCTATATCATATATAAATATAGTGTAAATGAAATACGTAAGGTTATTAAATAATCAAATTCAACAACGGTTTAATATCAAAATGAGCTACCCATTTTACATTATTATATCATCAGGGTCAGCAATAGCAGCAGGTGTGGTTGGAGTAGAGGCACGTTCTGATTTTATTTTGTTTATAGTACCAAAATATGTATTAGTTACAGCATTTAGAATTAGGGCACTTAGGAATGTGGATTTTGTGTCTAATGGTTTTTTCTTAATGCAATGTCTTTCATAATAATGGTTAATATAATCATTTCTAGCTCTAGGGCTGAAAATATAAATCAATATGATGGTCGCAATGATGCTTTCTACTAATTCTGTATTTGGAATTTCAAATTCTGTCTCATTTATTAAAGAATCCATTAAATTATTTACAAAAGCAAAAAAAGTAGTAGCAATAATAATGATAGCAAATTTATCCATATACTGCCCACATATTCCAATGATTATTCCACTAGCTACGGAAGCATAATATAGTGCGATGCTCGAAACACGTAAATCACGTTCTAATAAAGTATCTTCATTGAAAAATATGGAGAAGTATAAATCAGTTAGAAATTGACCTATTACAGCGCCCATTATTGCATTTGTAATACTCTTTGGAAGATTTTCTCTTTTCTTTCTTTTTCTCTCTTCTAATTCATAGAAAGAAGAAAATTGGGTGTCAATAATATCCCTCCTAAATGAAGGTATATTATTATATGCTGGTAAATACCTTTTTTCTAGGCTTTTCACAAAAAAAGATGGTATAATATATTATAAAAAAGGATGGATGAATATGAAATTTTGTGATTATGTTTATAAAAGAGTAGATGTTGAAGCAGTAAAAGATTTTTTTGAAAAATCAATAGCTAGTATTAATGGTGCTGATGATGTAAAAGTATTAATTTCTTTAATAAAAGATATTAATTTATATCGTGATGAAATATCTTCAATGATTACGATATGTTCTATACGACATTCAATTAACACAAATGATGAATTCTATGATAAAGAAAATGAATTCTATGATGAATATGGCCCAGTTATTTCTTCTTTAGAGACTAAGTTCTTTAAGAGTATATTGGAGTCAAAGTTTAGAAATGAAATAGAGAATGAATTTGGTAGTCATTGGATCAAATTATTAGAATTGCAACAAAAGACATTCTCAGATGAAATTATTGAAGATTTAACTATGGAAAATAAACTTGTTAGTAAGTATAGTAAGATATTAGCGAGCGCTCAAATTGAATTTGATGGCAAAATAAATAATCTAAGCCAAATGGGTGTTTATCAACAAAGTACGGATAGATTTATAAGAAAGAATGCAGCTTTAAAAATAGTTGAATTTTTAGAACCCTTAGAAAATGAACTGAATGAGATATATGACTCATTAGTTAAAGTTAGAACAAAGATGGCTCAAAAATTGGGGTATAAAAATTATGTTGAGCTTGGATATGCTAGATTATCAAGAACTGACTACAATAGTGAAATGGTTGCGAATTATCGAAAACAAGTATATGACAGTTTAGTTCCATTATGTAAGGATATTATCAGTAGTCAAATGGAAAGAATTAATGTAAAAGATTTTAAATTTTATGATTTGGGATTACAGTTTTTAGATGGAAATCCAAAACCTAAAGGAAATAGTGCTGAGCTACTATCTATTGCTCAAAATATGTATTCTTGCATGAGTGAAGAGACAAAAGAGTTCTTCGATTATATGGTAGAAAACGAATTATTAGATTTAGAAACAAAACCTGGTAAAAGAGGTGGGGGATATTGTACATATATTCCTAAATATAATGCACCATTTATTTTCTCTAATTTTAATGGCACAAGTGGTGATGTTGACGTACTAACTCATGAAGCAGGGCATGCATTTCAGGTGTATACAGCAGCTAAGTCAGTAAGAAATCCTGATTTGTATTTTCCTACAATGGATTCGTGTGAAATTCATTCAATGAGTATGGAATTCTTTTCATATCCATGGATAGGTGATTTCTTTAAAGAGGATGAAAAAAAATATAAACAAAATCATTTAAGTGGGGCTTTAACATTTATTCCATATGGAGTAGCAGTTGATGAGTTTCAACATTATGTATATGAAAATTATGATTGTGCAATCATAGATAGAAAAAACAAGTGGAGAGAAATTGAAAAGAAGTATACTCCATATAAAGATTACGATGGTGTGGAGTATTATGAAAGAGGAAATCTATGGCTGAGACAACATCATATTTTTAGTTCGCCATTCTATTATATCGATTATACACTAGCACAAGTGTGTGCTTTAAAGTTTTATTTATTAGATAATGAAAATCATGAAAAGGCATGGGAAAAGTATTACAAACTTTGTAAACTAGGAGGGACAAAATCGTTCTTGAATTTACTTAAAGCAGTAGATTTGGTTAATCCATTTGTTCCTGGTACAATCGATAAAATAGTATCTGAGATTACTCCAATACTAAATAGGATAATACAAGAATGATGAAAACCTATTTTCATTATGGTTTTAATATGAAAAATATGTGTTATAATATAAAAAAAGGAGGCGGTTTTATTGAAAAATAGAGTTCAAGCTTTAAGAAAGAGTCGTAGAATAACTCAAGAAGAACTTGCAAAAACCGTTGGTGTAACACGCCAAACAATTATATCAATAGAAAATGGTAAATATACCGCATCCTTAGCATTAGCAATGAAAATATCTAATGTTTTCGGAACTACGGTAGAAGAAATATTTGAATTGGAGGAAAGAGATTAATATGTATAGTGCAGATAGATTAAGAAAAATTACTAAAGTCAAATTAGTAATGATGTTAATAGCGACAGCATTACCTATAATAATAATTTTAGTTATGACTCCAATGAAAGTAATGGAAAAGATTCCTAATTATTTGAAATTTTCTAGATATGTAATCCTAATAATAGCGGAGGGTATCATTATCAATAAAATTGTGGGATATATCAAGGTTTTGACCAGTGAATTGTACTTCGAAAATGTGTTAATAAAAAAACGTGATGAACGTTTGATTTTAATAAAACAAAGATCACAATCATTTAGTTTAAAAATGTTATTATATATTTTGCTTATTGGTCTGATTGTCTCTGGTTTTTTGAATGAAATAGTTTTTATAACTATTTTGAGTATAATGGGTTTGTTTTTATTGACAATGGCGATAACTTCGTACTATTATTATAAAAAATTCTAAAAGAAGTTGAAAAAAAGTAGTATAAATTGTATAATAAACAAGAGATATAAAAAATATTTGCAATCGGAAGGAAGATTAAAAAATGGGAAGAGCTCATGAAGTGCGTGCCGCATCTATGGCAAAAACAGCTTTAGCAAAATCAAAAAAATACTCTAAATGGGGTAAGGAAATATTAGAATGTGCTAAAGGCGGGGTTCCTGATCCGGAAATGAATCAACCTTTAAAGAAAATAATCGAAAGAGCTAAAAAAGATCAATGTCCAGCTGAAGTTATTAAAAGAGCAATAGCTAAGGCAGAAGGATTAACATCAGGGTCAATGATTGAAAATGTATATGAAGGTTTTGGTTCTGGTAATGTTAATGTTATCGTTGAATGTTTAACTGATAATGTTAATCGTACAATTTCAGAAGTTAGAGCTTGTTTTACAAAAACAGGTGGGAAATTAGGTGTAGCTGGTGCAGTTAGCCACATGTTCTCACGTAAAGCAAAATTTGTATTTGAAGGTATGTCTGAAGATGAAACTTTAGAAGTCTTAATGATGGCGGAATGTGATTTTGAAGATATTTCTACAGATGAAGATGGATTCATTACTTTAATATCAGATCCAAAAGATTATAATTCAATTTGCGATGCTTTAGAAGCAACTGGAAAAGAATTGGAATTTGAAGTCCAAGAAGTAGCTTTGATTCCATCTATGTATGCCGAATTAGATGAAGAAAGCGAACAAAAATTTAGAAGAATGCTTGGAATGCTTGAAGAATTAGATGATGTTCAACAAGTATACCATAATGCAATTCTTGCTGAATAATAATGCAAAAAGGGCAATTGCCTTTTTTCTATTTTAGGTGAAGCTATGAAAGTAATTATTGAGAATGAACAATTTATAAGAATACTTAAACGTTTGACCCATGAAATAATTGAGAAGAATGAAGATGTATCTAAGATTGTCTTAGTTGGAATAAAGAATAAAGGAGTTCCTATTGCGAGATATTTGTCAGAAATGATGATGTCTTTAGAAGGTATACGAATACCAGTTGAGGAATTAGATATTATTTCTTATAGAGACGACAATAAAAAAAGTTTAACATCAAATAAGGAATTTAAAACTGATGTTAATGATAAAATTGTTATTTTAATAGATGATGTTTTATATACTGGAAGAAGTGTACGAGCAGCAATGGATGCAATTATTGATTTAGGTAGACCATCAAAAATTGAACTTGCAATATTTATTGATAGAGGACATAGAGAATTACCCATAAGAGCTGACTTTGTTGGTAAAAATATTCCAACTAGTAAAAGTGAAAATGTTATAGTCGATTTTGATAATAAAATCGTTGTTATAAAATAAAAGATAATTTTGGAGGAAGTATGGAAAATTTAAAATCAGTAGATATCGAAATCTACGAAGCAATCGAAAAAGAATTTGAAAGACAAAATACTCATGTTGAGTTAATTGCGTCAGAAAACTTTGTATCTAAAGCTGTTTTAGAAGCTCAAGGTTCAGTATTAACAAATAAATACGCTGAAGGATATAGTGGGAAAAGATATTATGGTGGATGTGAATTCGCTGATGTTGCAGAAGATTTAGCAAATAAAAGAGTTCAAGAATTATTTAATGTAAAATATTCAAATGTTCAGCCACATTCAGGATCACAAGCTAATATGGGTGCATATAGATCACTAATTAATTTAGGTGATACTGTACTTGGAATGAGCTTATCTGATGGTGGACATTTAACTCATGGTCATCCAAAAAACTTCTCAGGAAATGATTATAAAATCGTTTCTTATGGTTTAGATCCAATTACAGGACGTATTGATTATGAAAATGTAAGACAATTAGCTAAAGAATGCCAACCTAAATTAATCGTTGCTGGAGCAAGTGCTTATTCAAGAATTATTGATTTCAAAAAATTCAGAGAAATAGCTGACGAAGTTGGTGCTTATTTCATGGTAGACATGGCTCACATCGCTGGGTTGGTAGCAGCTGGACTACATCCAAATCCATGTGAATATGCTGACATTGTTACATCAACTACTCATAAGACTTTAAGAGGTCCTCGTGGTGGTATTATATTAACTAACAATGAAGATATCATTAAGAAAGTTAATAGTAATGTTTTCCCTGGAATCCAAGGTGGACCATTAATGCATGTTATTGCAGCTAAAGCTGTTGCATTTAAAGAAGCACTACAACCTGAATTCAAAGACTATGCAAGTCAAGTTGTTAAAAATATGGCTGCGTTATGTGATGAATTAATGACTTTAGGATATAAACTAATAAGTGATGGTTCTGATAATCATGTTGTATTGTGTGATGTTAAAACTAGCTTAGGAATCACAGGAAAGAAAGCTGAAAACATTTTAGGTAAAGTTAATATTACTTGTAATAAAAATACTATTCCTAATGAAACTGAAAAAGCAACAATTACTTCAGGTATTAGATTGGGAAGTGCAGCTATGACATCTCGTGGTTTCAAAGAAACAGAAATGAGAAGTATTGCTAGACTTATTGATTTAGCATTAAGAAATGCAGACGACGAAAATGTATTAGAAGCTGTTAAGTTAGATGTAGTAAATATTATTAAAAATTTTCCATATTTAAAGGACTAATATAAAAATACAAAAATGAACTAATATTATTTGGTTCATTTTTTTTGTATAAAAAGTAATAAAAATTATAAAAGGAGCATAATTTTTGTATGAAACAAATGTAAAATGAATTTTACATTAAAAAACGTTTGACTTTAAAAATGTTTTATGTTAAAAATATATTTGTGAAGAGTAGGAGAGAAGAAAATGATTAGAATAATAACTGATACTGCATCTGATTTTGAATTAAAAGAAGGACAAGAAAAAAACATTAAAATTGTACCTCTAAATGTTAGATTTGGAGAAGAAACATACGTAGATTTATATGAAATATCAAAGGATCAATTTTATCAAAAATTAGCAACTGGTGTTAAAGGTTCAACATCACAACCTGCACCTGAATCATTTGTGAAAGTATTTGAGGAAGCAAAACAGGCTGGAGATATAATAATTGTAATTGCATTATCTTCAAAAGTAAGTGGTACTTATCAAAGTGCAAAATTGGCTATGGGGATAGTTGATTATGATCAAATCTATTTAGTAGATTCATTATCAGCATCAATTGGAGAGAGATTGATTGTTGAATATGGATATGATTTAATTATGCAAGGTAAAGATGCCAAGGAAATTGTAAAATTATTAGAAGAAGCTGCAATTAAAACAAATTCTAGATTTTTACCAGATGAAATAGATGATTTATTAAGATTAGGTAGATTATCAAAAAATGATACTACAAACTCAAACGGAAATGCTAGATCAATCATCCAATTAAAAAATGGATCTGTTAGTGAATATGCTAAATGTCGTGGATTAAAAAATGCTATTAATGCCATTATTGAAGAAATGGAAAACTGTGGAGTAAGAGAAAATCAAACGGTTGTATTTGGATATACAACTACTAAAGATAGTTTAGAAGCATTAGTAGAACATGTAGTAAAAAAATTCCCAGATTTAAAATATAAGATTACACAAATTGGGCCCATCGCTGGTGCACATTTTGGTTGTGGAACAATTGGAATTAGTTATATAAGTAAATAGATAAAACCAAAAGCATTATTCATTGCAATAATGCTTTTGTTATTTAATTGGAAGTGTTTTCTCATTGCAATTGATTATGAAATATAATATAATTCTAGTATATGGAAATGAGGAATTGTGTAATGAAGGATTTAACAAAAGACGATATTAGAAGAATATGTAAAGAAGAAAATATAAAATATATTCGTATGCAATTTTCAGATATGCAAGGGATTTTAAAAAACGTTGAAATTCCTATTACAAGATTAGAAGATGCTCTTGGAAATGATGTGATGTTTGATGGTTCATCAATTGAAGGATTTGTTAGAGTTCATGAAGCTGACATGTTCTTACATCCAGATTTAGATACATTTTTGGTACTTAGTTGGGAAGATAGCTCATATGGTAAAGTAGCTAGATTTATTTGTGATGTTTATAAGCCAACAAAAGATGGTGGTAGAATTCCATTTGAAGGAGATCCTCGTGGAGTTTTAAAACGTAATTTAGAAAAAATGAAAGAAATGGGTTTCAACTCATTTAATTGTGGTGTTGAACCAGAATTCTTTTTATTCAAATTAGATGCTCAAGGTAATCCAACATTAGAATTTAATGATAAGGGTGGATATTTTGATATATCTCCTATTGATTGCGCTGAAGATTGTCGTCGTGATATTGTATTAGAATTGCAAAGAATAGGATTTACAGTTGAAGCAGCACATCATGAAGTTTCAACAGGACAACACGAAATTAACTTTAAATTTGAAAGTGCTCTTGAAGCGTGCGATAACGTTCAAACATTTAAAATTGTTGTAAAGAATGTTGCTAGACGTCATAATTTACATGCGACATTTATGCCAAAACCGGTTGCTGGAATTAATGGTAGCGGTATGCATGTTAATTGTTCACTTGTTGGAAAAGATGGGAAAAATGTTTTCTTTGATGAAAGCACACACAATCAATTAAGTAAAGTTGCAAATGATTGGATATCAGGTATATTAGCTCATGCTAAAGGTTTCTGTTTAATTACTAATCCAATTGTTAATTCATATAAGAGAATTGTTCCGGGATATGAAGCTCCTTGCTACATTTCATGGTCAGATTCTAATCGTACAACAATGATTCGTATTCCTGCATCTCGCGGTGGTAAGACAAGAACTGAAGTAAGAAGTGTCGATGTTGCAGCAAATCCTTATTTAGCAGTAGCGGCTATCTTAGCAGCTGGTCTTGATGGTGTAGCTGGTAATTGTCCAACTGTCGATCCAGTTTATGAAAACTTATATAAATGTGGAGATGCTAGACGCAAACAATTAGGTGTTGATAGCTTACCTGAAAATTTAAGAATTGCAATTGATGAATTTATAAATGATAAGTTAATTTGTGATGCTATGGGTTCACATATTACTGAAAAAATGGTTGAAGCTAAAAAACTTGAATGGGATGAGTACCGTAAGTACGTTTCTGCTTGGGAAATTGAAAGATATATTCATAGATATTAAAAAGATGTTTAACATCTTTTTTTTTGGACAAAATCAGCATATTTACTGAGATATAATCTTATATTGTAATAGGGTGATATGGTGAGATTAGAGGTAGAGGGGAAACATAGATTATTCGGTGAAGTTACAATAAGTGGATCAAAAAATAGTGCGTTGCCTATAATAGCTAGTTCAATGATTTCTAGAAGTAAGGTAACATTAAATAATGTACCTAAGATACAAGATATATTTGACTTGTTAGAAATAATGAAAGATTTTAATGTTAAATGGGAATTTAATAATAATTCACTATTTATTGATTCATCGGATATAGTGTATTCCGATTTAACTAATAGTAAAGTTAGTAAAATCAGAGGTTCGTATTATTTAATGAGTACAAGCCTTGTTTTATTTCAAAAAGTATTAATGTGCCAAACGGGTGGCTGTAAAATAGGTGAAAGACCCATTGATCTACATTTAGAAGCCTTTAAAGCTATGGGGTGCGAAATAGTTGAAGGAAAAGATTTATGCATTTCGTATAATCAGTTAAATAATACTACTATTAAATTTAAGAAAAAAAGCGTGGGGGCAACTATTAATGCCTTGATACTTTCGTATGATTGTGACAGACTAGAATTAAGAAATGCATCAATAGAACCAGAGATTGTTGATTTTATAAATTTCATGGAAAAATTGGGAAGAAAATTTATAATAAAGAAAAACACTATTATAAGTATGAAAAAGGATGTTATCGTTCAAAACGACATAGTACACAGAATAATACCTGATAGAATAGAAGCTGCGACTTATATGGTTATAGGTGCACTTTGTGGTGGGGTAAAGGTATCAAAAGTTAATATAAAGCATTTGAAAAATGTAATATATCCTTTTAAGAAACTTGGAATAGGTATGAGGATAAAAAAGGATAGTATATATGTGTATAAAAGAAAAATCAATAAATTTGATATATTTGTAAAAGAGTATCCTGGTTTTTCAACTGATATACAACCATTATTTTGTCCCTTACTTTGTTTTGGTAAGAAATCTAGTATTGTGGTAGACTTTATATTTAAAGAGCGATTCAAAGTATGTGAAGAACTAAATAAAATGGGTGCTAGAAATACTATGGAGAAAAATGGTGTTCTAATTAAACCAGTTAAAAAATTATCCGGAACAACCGTTATAGCCTCAGATTTAAGATGTGCTGCAGGATTGTTAATTGCGGGATTAGCTAGTGATGGAATTACGATTATAGAACAAGCGGAGTATTTAAATCGTGGTTATGAAGATGTTATTGGTAAACTTCAACGTCTAGGAGCGAAAATTAAAATTTGTTGAAAAAGTGCTTGTATTTAAAAATAATATATGTTAGAATAATTTAGAATTAACTTACTATGGTTATTGTGTAAATAACTATGGCGGAAGGAGTGTACGTATGAAAAAAGATATTCATCCAAATTATAAAACAATTCAAGTTACTTGTACAACTTGTGGAAATGTATTTGAAAGTGGTTCAGTATTAGGAGAAATCCGTGTTGATACTTGTTCAAATTGTCATCCGTTTTATACTGGTAAACAAACATTCAGTCAAGCTGATGGACGTGTTGAAAGATTTAATAAACGTTATAACGTTGAAAAGAAGTAATAATAATTAACATTTCACTTTGTGAGATGTTTTTTTGTTTAGGAGGAGTTTGGTATGCATGATAAATATATGTTGGAGGCTATAAAAGAAGCTAAAAAAGGACTTATGAAAGAAGAGGTCCCTGTTGGATGTATTATAGTTAATAATGGGAAAATAATTGCTCGTGCATATAATAAGAGAGAAACTAAACAAAATGCACTCTTGCATGCCGAAATAATTGCGATTAACAAGGCATGCAAGAAAATGAATAGTTGGAGATTGGATGATTGTGATATATATGTCACATTAGAACCGTGTCCAATGTGTGCTGGTGCAATTATACAATCTAGAATAAAGAATTTATATTATGGTGCAAATGATACTAAGTCAGGGGCAGCTGGTGGTGTGATTAACCTTTTTGATTTTAAATTTAATCATATAGTTAGTGTACAAAGTGGAATCTTAGAAAGTGAATGCTCTGATATACTAAAAGATTTTTTTAAACAGCTTAGAACTAAGAACAAGAAAAATGGTATTGAAAAAGAATGATCTTTGTGTTAAAATCAAATAGTCTATCCAATTGATTGCGGTGAACCAGGTCAGGATCGGAAGGTAGCAGCCTTAAGCTTAGCTTTTGATGTGGGTAGGCGCTTATAAAAAAACAAAACTATGAATTTTCATAGTTTTTATTTTTTTAATATATTAAATTGATACCATTCTCTCTCTTCAAAAGATAGGAATGTAGATATTTTATTATAAACTAATTGATGGTAATTATTTAACCATTCTTTTTCTTCTAATGTTAAAATATCATGGTTGATAGCCTCTAAATCAAATGGACAATAAGTTAAAGTTTCGAACTCCAAGAAATCTCCAAATTCATTTTTGGCTTTTTCAATTACTAATAATTCATTTTCTAGACGTATACCATACTCGTTCTCTAAATATATTCCTGGTTCATTGGTGGTAATCATTCCTGGTATTAGTATAGCGTTGTCTGTATGCCATCTAAATGAATTGGGTCCTTCATGAACACTTAGTATGTGACCAACACCGTGACCTGTTCCACATTTGTAATCAATAAGCAATTTCCAAATAGGCCCACGCGCAAGAATATCTAGATTTGTTCCTTTTATACCGCTCATAAAAACTGAAGTACTAAGGGAAATTAATGCTTTTAGAACAGTTGTATAATGCAATTTCATTTTTTCTGTAGCATTGCCAATAAGAATGGTTCTTGTGATATCAGTTGTTCCTTCTAGATAATGAGCTCCGGAATCTAATAAAAGAAAACCGTCATTAGAGATTACAAAGTTAGACTCTTTTGTTGCGCTATAATGCATCATAGCTCCGTGTTCTTTATAGGCTGATATAGTGCTAAAACTGTTTTCAATATATCCAAGTTGTTCTTTCCTAAAATTTTCGATGATTTCGGCGATATCTAATTCTGATAATTTTGAATAATTCTTATTAGTTTTTATAAAGAATAATAATTTTGTCATTGCAACCCCATCTTTTATGTGTGCTAAACGAGTGTTCTTTATTTCAATATCATTCTTGATAGACTTAAGTAGAAGAATAGGATTATTCTTATTAATGATTGTATTACTAGAATGGATACTAGAATATATATTATAATTAATATTATCATAGCTTATTAATATTTTTTCATTATGTATTTTTGAAATGAAATCATATATATATGCGTAATCAAAGATAACTACATTAGATTCTTCCAAATATTTTCTTATTTCTTTATTTAATTTATTTTTGTCAATAAATAGATATACGTTTTTTTGATCAATTATTGTAAATGATAAGAATACTGGAGTATTTTTCACATCATGTCCTCTTAAGTTAAAAAGCCAAGCTTGTTCTTCAAGGGAAGAGATGATATGTGTAGTAGCGTTATTATTGATAATTTCTTTTCTAACAATAGATATTTTTTCTATAATATTTTTTCCTGTAAAAATATCTTCTAATTTAAACACATAAGTAAATGGTAGTGAAGGTCTAGTTTTCCATAATTCATTAATTAAATCACTATTATATATTTCAATATTTGGGATTAAAGATTTTATTTTTAATATAAAACTTGTGGAAAAAACTTTTGCATCTAATCCAAGAATATTATTTGGTTTAAGAATAGATTGTAGATATTCTAAAGGAGTAGGAATATTTTTTTGTCCACTTTTCATTAAAGATATATTAGAATTAAGTAATTCCTTCTCGGCTTGAATGAAATATCTTCCATCGGTCCATAATAAAGCATCATAGGGTGTAACAATTAATGTACCTGCAGAACCAGTGAAGGGACATAAAAAATTACGGGTTTTGAAAAAATCACTTATATATTCACTTAAGTGATAATCAGAAGTTGGTATAATATAAGCAGTTATGTTTTTTTCTCTTAATAGATTTTGAAATGTTTGAAGTGTTGTCAAAATATCACCTACTTGTTATTATTATAGTATAAACGAAAAATATTAGCAATAAACATAAAACTATTAAATTCACCAAAGTATGATATAATAATAATATATTTGAAAGGAATGAATGATATGAATTTTACCATTTTTGCTGGGATTCAACGATATATTGGTCTATTTGATATTCTTATTATTTTTTCTTTTGGAATAATAATTTTTTTAGGATACAAAAAAGGATTTTTGGAAAAATTTTTGAATATAGTGAATGCTTTATGTGGTTTTGTTTTCGCAATATTATTTTCAAGTAAATTTGCAAAATTTATTGGACAATGGCTACATGAACCAATTTCAGGAAAAATACAGCGAAATATTGAAAAATCATCTAAATTTACTAATATAACTATAACTGATTCATCTCAAGGAGCAATGAAACAATTTTTAGAAAGCTTTGGAGTTCCTAAGTTTCTCTCTAGTAGTATTAGCAAAAAGATTGACGCATCAGATGTGGAAAATCTTAAAGGAGCCATAGCAGAGTCGATTAGTGATACTGTTACTAATCTGATTATGGTTATTATTGCTTTTATTTTCTTATTTATTGGAATTACTGTTCTAATTTGGATTTTAAAAATAATTGTAAAATTATTTAGACATTCGAAACATTTTAAAAGGTTGGATGGCTTCTTTGGAATAATATTTTATATGTTCTTAAATTTTGTAGTTTTAACAGTTTTGTTTTTTATAATGTCATTCATTATTCAAGTGACATCCGCCACCGGATTTAGTAAATTTGTAGTTACTGATATGAGATTAGGTTCCTCAAAAGGAGTAGGAATTGCTAGATGGTTTTACGAATACAATATTATTGGTAGCTTTTTTGAATTATTTTTTTAAGGAGAACGTAGATGAGAAAAAAAATTATAATAATAATGATAGTAAATGCAATATTTGCAGGTTTAATTTTCCCGTTATTTGTGAAAGGTGATTTTGAATCAATAGAATTACCAATCTTTTTTGTATTTGTACTGGCAATGTTATTTATGGAAGTACGTTTTTATTTCCCTAAATCAAGGAAACTTATTGTCTTGCTTTATTGTGTATTGTTTTTTCTAATGATGCTACCCATGATATTTGTAGATACTAATAAAGAATTGGGGATTCTAGGGAATTCAAAAATAAATATGATTTTAGAAATCATAGGTATAGCAATAGAAGTTATTTTAGTATTATTTATATTTTATAAGAATAAAAATGTTATTTATGACGGTAGTAGGAAATTTGAACTTAGTAATTCACTTCTGAATGCCCCATACATAAGCTTTTTCATTATTCCCTATGGAGTTAATCTTTGTATGAGAGAAGTATATGACAAAAATTATTCGTTTATTATTTGGTTAGTTTTTTTATCTATTTTTGTTTATAGAGTTTTTATGAAATATTCTCAAATGATGAAGGTTAAAGGGATTTCAAAACAAAAATATTTATTCGATTATTCAATGGCTGCGCTAACTGTTATTTCAATAATTGCGGCTATAGTATTATTTTATCAAAAGGATATAAAACTATATAGTGCTGGATATGTAGCAACAATTGGTTTGTTTCCTATGATATATAGAATATTTAATAACCCAATTCGCTCGATATTTACCAAAATTGATATTGAGCAACATGCAACAAGAGAGTTTTATGGATTTATAAATCAGAATTTATTTGAAACAGATTTACCTATAGAAGATAAGGAAACAGCGAATGAAGATGATACAATTATAGACGTTATTTTTGATGAAGATGAAACAAGTTAAACCGTTCTATTTTTATAAAAAAGGATTTATAAGTTTATTTGTTTGTGTTATAATATAGAATATGAAATTTGAAAGGAGCAGTCAGAGAAATTCTTTGACGCGTGAATAATTTGAAAGTTAATCCAAGATTATATGATATATCAGATCCAGAAAAAATGATCGAAAGACAAGAATTAGAAGGTAAAACAGTTGAACTGTATACATTAAATGATTATCCTGATTTATTAGAGGAATTCACTGCTAAAGGAAAATTTGCGGTATGGTCTAGTTACGATGGAGAAAATTACCGTATCTTTATAGAAGAAGGTTATTATGCAAAATTAAAAGCATTATATTCAAAACCAATTAATAAAATTTGGCTAGATTTTTGGGATGAATGCGAAAAGATATCTAAAAAAAATAATACAGTAATTATTGGAATCGTTGGATTAGTTGTTTTATTCCTTATGGTTAGCGAGATTCTTTTAAAAAACTATAGAAATGTGACTAATATTGTATTTATTATTTTTGCTGCTTTATGTGTGATAGGTATGATTGCTTTTGGGAAATTATCAAAACAAAAGATAAAGATGGAAAATGCTAAGTCTATTGATATGATAAAGAAAAACTTAGGGGATAATAAATTTGAGAATTTGTTAAAGGCACAAAGAACTTATATTGATGAATACTTCCAATATGAAGATGAAGAGACAGAGGACTTATTTTTAGAAGAAGAAACAACTGAAAAAGCTGAAGTAGAAGAAATTTCTAAAGAAGATGCTGTAGAAGAAAAAGAACTATAAAATAGAGAATGGTGTAAATATGGAAAATTTAGAACAACTAGTAATAAATACAGTAAGAATGCTTGGAGTAGATTCAATTAATAAAGCTAAAAGTGGACATCCTGGTATTGTATTAGGTGCTGCACCTATGATGACTACGCTATTCACAAAGCATTTAAACATTGATCCAAAAAATCCTGATTGGTTTGATAGAGATCGTTTTGTTTTGAGTGCTGGACATGGATCAGCTTTATTATATTCAATGTTACATTTATGCGGTTTTGATGTTACCATTGATGATTTGAAACAATTTAGACAACTTGGAAGTAGAACACCAGGTCATCCTGAATATAAACATACTGATGGAATTGAAATGACAACTGGTCCATTAGGACAAGGAATATCTACTGCAGTAGGTATGGCGCTTTCGGAATCATATTTGGCTAGTAAATTTAACAAAAAAAATTATGAAGTTATTAATCATAATACATATGTTTTATGTGGAGATGGAGATTTACAAGAAGGTATTTCAATGGAAGCGTGCAGTCTAGCTGGACATTTGAAACTTGGTAAATTAATTGTTTTATATGATTCAAATGATATTCAATTAGATGGTGAAGTTGCATTAACTAATACTGAATCAACAAAGATGAAATTTGAGGGTATGGGATGGCAATATTTACTTGTAAAAGATGGTAATGATGTAAGTGCAATAAGTAAAGCTCTTTATGAAGCAAAAGAAAATACTCTTCAACCAACTTTAATTGAAGTAAAAACTGAGATTGGTTATGGTTGTCCATTAAGTGGAGAGAGTGCTTGTCATGGTGCCCCTTTAGGTGCTGAAAATACAGCTGCTTTAAGAGAATTCTTAGAATATACAAATGAACCATTTGTAGTGAATAAAGAAGTATATGATTATTTTGATGCGAAAGTAATATCTCGTGGTTCTATAGCAAATAATATGTGGAATGATGAAATGCAAAAGTATGCAAAAGCCTATGAAGAAGAGTACGAATTGCTTCAAAAATTCATGTTTAATGATTTCAAGATTGATATGAATAATGTACCTAAATATGAAATCGGAAGCAAAGAATCAACGAGAAAAATATTAGGTAAGATATTAGATTCATTTAGTATTGAATTACCAAATATAATTGGTGGTTCTGCCGACTTAACTCCATCTACATTCGTTAAGGGTGCAAATGGAAATTATGAAAGCGACATGAGACAAGGTAGAAATATTAAATTTGGAGTTCGTGAACATGCAATGGCTGCGATAACAAATGGTATATGTCTACATGGTGGATTAAGAGGATTCTGTGCAGGATTCTTTGTATTCAGCGATTATATGAAACCAGCAATGCGTTTAGCTGCAATTATGAAAACACCATCAGTGTTCATATTCTCACATGATACGGTTTGTGTAGGAGAAGATGGACCTACTCATCAACCAATTGAACAATTAACTATGCTAAGAAGTATTCCTAATTTTAATATGATTCGTCCAGCGGATGCGACAGAAACAACTGCAGCACTTAAATTAGCATTTGAAAGTACTGAAACACCTACTAGTATTTGTACTACTCGCCAAGCAGTTTTAAATATGGCTTGTACTAGTGCAAGTGGATTAGAGAAGGGTGCATATGTAGTATATGAACCTAGCAATAAACCTACAGGTATTATTATTTCTTGTGGTAGTGAATTAGAAATGGCAATTAACGTAGCTAAGAAATTAGAAGCTAATGGAAATTATACGAGAGTTGTATCAATGCCATCTATGTATTTATTTGAAAAACAATCAAATGAATATAAAGAAGAAGTATTACCTAGTGGAATTACAAAGCGCTTAGCTGTTGAAATGGGTCATACAATGCCTTGGTATAAATATTCATCTAATGTATTTGGTATAAGTGAATTCGGAATCAGTTCTCCTATTGATCATATCCATAATCATTATGGATTTACTGAAGAAAATATTTATAACATATTCAATAAACTATAAAAAAATTAGTCACATTGTGACTAATTTTTTCTTTTTGTAATATATTTTTCTTCAAATTCTAAAATTGGGATTGGCTTACTATATAAGTATCCTTGAACAAAGTGGCAACCAATACTCTCTAGAAATTGTTTTTGTTCGATGGTTTCTATTCCTTCAGAAATGGTATTTACATTTAGCTTTGAAGCAAGATTTACAATGCTTTCAATTATTATTTTATCCTTAGTATTATCTAATCTAAATAACGATTTATCTAGTTTTATAGTATCTACATTAACATTAGATAAAAGATTTAAGTTTGAGTATCCACTTCCAAAGTCATCTATTGATACAGAGACACCTAGTTTGTGAAATTTTTCAATGGTATTTATTAAGGCATTCACATCTTCGATAAAGATACTTTCAGTAATTTCAAATTCTATGTATTTTGTAGGAGTGTTGTATTTTTCAAATAATTGTACAACCTTTGGATAGAAGGCTTCATTTTCCAAATGAACCCTTGAAATATTAACTGAAATTGGAATTAACTGTTTATTGTTATCTTCCCAAGATTTTAATAATTTACAGGCTGATTCTAATACAAATAAATCAATGGTTGTAATAAAACCATTTTTCTCGAAAAGTGGAACGAATGTTGCTGGTGATAATAGCTTTGTGTGGTTGTAATGCCATCTAATTAAGGCTTCGGCACCACAAACTATTCCGGTTCTAATATCAAATTTTGGTTGAAGGAAAACTTTGAATTCATCATTTTCAAGGGCAGAGAGCATATTCCCCTCTAGATCGTTTTGATGCAAGTATTCTTCTAACATTTTATCTTCATAAAATGCATACTGACTATTATTAGTAAGAGTAAGCGAAGTTCTTGCTAGAGTAGCGTTATCAATAAGGACTGTTAAAGATGTATCGGGATTATTAAATATACAAATACCAGAAAAAATTGCTAGTGTTACTGATTGATTTTTCCTAGTTGTGAAATTCTTTATTTTGGATTGAAGAGTTTTTACGTAGTTTTCAACTTCATTTCTTGTGCAGTTTGGATATAGGACCAAAAATTTATCGGCAGAGAATCTAGCATAAATGCTATTTTCTTTTGAATTTTCAGCTAAAATATTGGCAAATTTTTGAAGAATACGATTTCCTTCCTCATACCCATATTTTTCATTAATAAACTTGAAGTGATAAAAATCAATTGATATAATTGCGTGAGTAGCAGTTTTATTATTTTCAATAAAACTAACGGCTTTATTTATAAACTTATTACCATTATATATATTAGTAACTGGGTCGAAGTATAAAGCTCTATTATATTCTGAATACTCTAATTCCTGTGCAACAGCATTATTTATTATTTTTAATAGTAATGATAATGTGTTTGCTTGTTTAGTGGATAAATCTAGGGTTTTATCGCAGGTGTTTATAATAATTGCAGTGGCAGTGTTTGGCTTGAATTCATTATAATTAACAATTAAGCTCTTACTGTTAGCCTCTAGTAAAGTTTTGAATAGTGTATAATCGGTATGGATTAAATCTTGAATATTTTCGCATATGAAAATTTCATTTTTATTCAATATTTTTTTTACTCTATTGAAACAATTGATATCAAAGTTTATTATTGGAATAGTTTTTTCTGATTTCTCATTAATAAATTGTGAGATAGGAGTAATTACATTATTTACATAATCTAACTTTACAACGTTTAATCTATCAAATCTAAAATTATCAGATAGTAATTTCAACACGATATTAATTTTTGTTTCAAAAGAATTCTTTTCATATAAATTTTTTACAATTGTAGCGATTAATTCTTTTTCATTATAATTTTCTAGTTTTGATATATTTTTGCTATATAATTCGATTTCTCCTGAAAATTCAGAATGCATTTCTTCGTTGTATATTACAAAAGCTGCTAATTTTTTGGTGTAAGCTCGCTGTATGGCCTTGCAGGCTTTCTTAAAAACTGTTTCAAAATCTTGTCCGTCGAAAGGAAAACGAGAGATTCCGGTATTTAGATAAACAGAGCTTGGAATTCCGAACATTGAATAGTTATTTAATTTTTCTAAATTAATATAAAATACTCTATTCATATCCCAAATTTCTTGTTTTGCAGATAAGCCATATATTACAGATAAAAAGGTGTTTTTTCCAATTCGTCCAGTAGAACCATGAAGTAGATAAGTTCTTTTTAGTAGATCTCCAACTTCACATAATATTCGTTCTGAAATGTCAAGACCGTATTTTTTAGTAACATTATCTATATTTCTAATTTCATGAATCATAAGAGTAACATTTTGTGTTTGCTTGATTTCTATTTCTTGCCTAGCTATCTCGTAGATATCATCTACATAATATGTACCAGTTAACTTATCAAAAGCGTGTTCTTTTTGTGAAAAACTCTCAACATTTGTTTTTATGAAACCAATAAATTTTATTGCAATAGTTTCTTTAGCAGCTATTCTTTTTGTAACGATAGAAGCAGAGAAATCCATAGTTATGGAATCATTATCTAAATTAAATAATTTTGTTCCTTTTTTGAAAGCGGTTGGCACTTTAAATGCATCTTCTAAAAAAGCAAGAAATATAGATTTATAGGAATCAGATATATTGAACAGCGAAAAAAGAGAGTCTGTGAACTCTTCTAAAGTAACATCTTCACATATTAGAATGTTTTGTTTTTTCAAAAAATCAATTTTACTAGTCGTTATATCATATTGAAATATGAAGTCCTCGATTAGTGCTGAAAAAACGTCATTATTTATGGTATTCAAGTAAATCACATCCTGTATTAAATTTATGAATCGTAATCATATAGTGATTATAACATGTTTTGTCGAAAAAACAAACATATAATCAAAATGGTAAAAATTACAATATGCTAATAAAAATAAACAAACTTTACTAATATTCAAAAAAATGATAAAATAAGGGAGTTAGAAAAGAGGGCATCTATATGTATGATGTTATTGTTGTAGGTGGTGGACATGCTGGATGTGAGGCTGCGTTAGCGAGTTGTAAAATCGGTATGAAAACTTTACTAGTTACTGGAAATTTAAATATGACAGCATCACTTCCTTGTAATCCTTCAATTGGCGGACCTGCAAAAGGAATTTTAGTTCGTGAAATTGATGCACTTGGTGGATATCAAGGTAAAAATGCGGATAAATGTCAAATACAAATAAAAATGTTAAATAATTCTAAGGGACCAGCGGTTAGAGCTCTAAGAGCACAAGCTGATAAGGTGTTATATCCGATTGAAATGCGTAAGTATATGGAAAAACAACCTAATCTAGAGTTATTAGAAGCATATGTAGATAAATTAGAAATTGTTGAAGACAAGGTTTGTGGAATATTTTTGTTAGATGGAAGAAAGATATCTTCTAAAACCGTTATATTAACTACTGGTACTTATTTAAATAGTAGAATCTTGCGTGGGCACATTACTCATGAAAGTGGACCAGATAATCAAAAGACTACAAAAGGAATTAGTTTACAGCTTAAGGAACTTGGTTTTGATGTTCAAAGACTTAAAACAGGGACACCAGCTAGAATTAAAAAAGATTCTATTGATTATAGTTTATCAACAATAGAGCCAGGAGATAGCTATAAGTGGAAATTTAGTTTTGATGAGGGATATAATCAAATTGAGAATGTTAGTATTGATTGTCATTTGATTTATACAAATCAAGAAATCCATGATTTAATTCGTGCTAATTTAGAGAAGAGTGCAATGTATGGTGGGGTAGTCGAAGGAATTGGTCCTAGATATTGTCCTTCTATTGAAGATAAGGTTGTTCGTTTTAGTGATAAAGAAAGACATCAAATATTTATTGAGCCAGAAAGTTTATATATTGATGAGGTATATATCCAAGGTTTTTCAACAAGTATGCCTGAAGATGTACAAGATAAAATGCTTAGAAAATTACCAGGTTTCAAAGATTGTGTTGTAGCTAGATATGCATATGCTATAGAATATGATGCAATAAACCCATTGCAATTATGGCCAAGTTTAGAAACCAAATTGGTAAAGAATCTTTTCTGTGCTGGTCAAATAAATGGTACTAGTGGATATGAAGAAGCTGCTGGCCAAGGTTTAATTGCTGGGATTAATGCCTGCGCATTGTTGCAAAATAAAGAACCTTTAATTCTTAGAAGAGATGAAGGATATTTAGGAGTGCTTATTGACGATTTAGTAACTAAGGGTGCTAAAGAACCATATCGCTTACTTACTTCTAGAGCTGAATATAGATTATTATTAAGACATGATAATGCTGATTTAAGATTGCGTGAATATGGATATAAATATAACATGATTAACGATGAACAGTATCATTCTTTAATAGAAAAGAAACTAAATATATCATCTACTATTGAAAGTTTTAAAGTGATGAAGGTAAAATGTAATGCATCTAATAATGAATATTTATCTTCTATACCATCATCAGCTTTAGCGGAAAGTATCCCGTATTACGATCTAATAAAGAGACCAGAGATTAATCATGAAAATATCTATCAACTTTTGAAAATGAATAATGAATTGGAAAAGTTTGAACAGATAAAGAATTTTACTGAAATATTAATGCAAGTAGAAATAGAAATAAAATATGCAGGATATATTAATAAAGCTACTTCTCAAGCAAATAAAATGAAAAGTATGGATGAAAAGACAATACCAGATGATATTGATTATAAACAAGTTATGAATATTGCACTTGAAGCAAGAGAAAAATTAAATAAGATACGCCCCAAAACTATTGGTCAAGCATCTAGAATTAGTGGAGTTAATCCAGCTGATATAGCTGTTTTATTAGTATATATTGAAGGATTGAGGCGATAAGTATGAACTTTGATTTAGAATTAAATAAATTAGGGATAGAATTAACAAATGAACAAAAAAATCAATTTGAAATATACTATGAGTTTTTAGTTGACTATAATGAAAAAGTAAATCTAACAGCTATCACCGAACATGATGAAGTTATGATAAAACATTTTTATGATTCGTTAACGTTGGTCTCTGCATTAAATAAAAAAGATATTAAACTTTGTGATGTTGGAGCTGGAGCTGGGTTTCCAAGTGTTCCAGTTGCGATTTATCGTTCGGATGTTAATGTTACAATAATTGATGCATTGAATAAGAGAATTACCTTTTTAAATGAACTTGTAAAGAAATTAAATTTAAAAAATGTTTCTGCCATTCATAGTAGAGCAGAAGATTATGCAATATCTAAAAGAGAGACGTTTGATGTTTGTACAGCGAGAGCTGTTGCAAGATTAAATGTTCTTGTTGAGTTATGTATGCCATTAGTAAAAGTTGGGGGATATTTTATTGCCATGAAGGGCAGTGAAGCTAATGATGAAATATTAGAAGCTAAGAATGCTATTGAAATTTTAGGGGGAAAAATAGAAAAAAGATTAAGTTTTGATCTACCAAATGAAAGCGGTAGCAGGGAAATAATTGTAATAAAAAAAGAGAAAAAATGTCCGTCTAAATATCCACGTCAATTTAGTGTGATAAAAAATAAACCAATAAGTTAGGAAGTGCAGTATGGCAAGAGTGATAGCAATAACCAATCAAAAAGGTGGAGTTGGAAAGACCACAACAAGTGTCAATTTATCTGAAGCCTTATGTCGTCTAGGTAAGCGTGTATTGCTGATGGATTTGGATCCTCAAGCCAGTGCTAGCTGTAGTTTAGGATTTAATAGAAGGCTTGCTGAATATTCAATCCATAAGATATTAACTTCTGATGTATCTATTAAAGATGGGATAGTAAAACCTGAGTATGCAAAATATGATTTTATTGTTTCTAATTTAGATTTATCTTTTTTGGAAATAGAATTAGTTGATAATCCTGATAAAATGTTTATTTTAAGTGATAAGCTTGATGAGGTTAGAGAAGATTATGATTATATAATTATGGATTGTCCGCCATCATTAGGTGTTATTACTTTAAATAGTTTATATGCTGCGGATTCTGTTTTGATCCCAGTTCAATGCCAATTCTTGGCTATCGATGGTCTTACGCAACTTTTAAATACCATTAGAATTGTTCAAAAGAATAAGAAGGATAACAATAAAACATTAGAAATAGAAGGTGTTCTTTTAACGATGCACGATAAGAGAGTTACTGCATCGTGGGGAATAGCTGCTGAAATTAGAGAATGCTTTGGTGAGAAAGTTTTTAAAACGATTATTAATTCTAATGTAAAGGCTCAAATTGCGCCTATGCATAGTATGCCAGTTATTGTGTTTGCCCCTAGCTGTCCCGCTAGTAAGCAATATAAAGAATTAGCAAAGGAGTTGGTTGTTAACAATGGAAATTAAAGTAGGAAAAGGATTAAAGGATTTACTTAATGAAAATGATTATGTTTCTTCAACGGATGAAAAAATAATAGAAATTCCTCTAGGAGAAATAAAACCTAATCCATATCAACCGAGATATCTTTTTGATGACGAAAAAATTTCAGAATTAGCTGATTCTATTAAAGAACATGGAGTCTTCCAACCAATTATTGTAAAGAAGATGAGTGGGTACTATGCAATTATATCAGGTGAAAGACGTTATCGAGCATGTAAGAAGTTAGGACTAAAAACCATTCCGGCAATTGTTAGAATGTATGAAAAGAGTAAGATGATCCAAATTGCATTAATTGAAAATTTACAAAGAGAAGATTTATCTCCTGTAGAAGAAGCTAAGGCATATATGCAAATAATGCGTGAATTGGACTACAATCAAAGAGAAGTTGGAGAGAAAGTTGGCAAGAGTCGTAGCTATGTTACTAACATGCTTGGTATACTAGCCTTATCTGACGATGTTTTAGGATTGGTTGATGAGGGTAAAATATCTATGGGTCACGCTAGAGTACTATCTAAAATGGAAGATATGCAAAGAATACGTGAACTTGTGATGCTTATTATTGAAAAGAATTTGAGCGTAAGAGAATTAGAACAAATTGCTACCTTAGAAAAAAAGAAAGTAGAAACCAAGAAGTCAAAAGTTAATGATAAATACATTGCTTATGAAAGTGCCATAAATAACAAATATGGTGTGAAAATTAAAATTTCGGATAATAAGATATTAATTAATAATATAGATGAAAAAAAGCTTAAAGAAATAATAGAAAAAATTATTGGGTAGGTATATAATGTATAAAATTGATGATATTATAGAAACTAAAAAACCACATGTATGCCAAAATAATAAGTGGAAAGTAATAAGAACTGGTGCAGATATAAAATTAGAATGTATAAAATGTAATAGAGTTATTATGATTTCTAGTTTTGAATTAGATAAAAGAATTAAAAAAAAGCCGAATACTTTTGGGAAAACAGAATAAAATGTAATGATAAACGCCACCAAGGTGGCTTTTTTCTTTAGTAGAGTAAAAAAAATTATAAAAAGTAAAAAAAGTCTTGCAATTGTGTTTTTCTTGTAATATAATAAAAAAGCACGCTCAATTTGAGAGTGAAAATCTAAATGGTTGGGTAGCGAAGAGGCTAAACGCGGCAGACTGTAAATCTGCTCCCTAGGGTTCGGCGGTTCGAAACCGTCCCCAACCACCACTATTTAAATTTATAAAATTGTTGTTGACAACGGTTAACATCAATGTTATAATGATTAGGCGCTCTAAAAAAGCGACAAAAAATTAGGTCTTTGAAAACTGAACAATGATAATCAAGCCAAGCGAATTGAGAAGAAAAACAAAACAATTCTAATAAGAACGAAAAGAAAACAAGAATTGAGCAAAAAGGTAAAAAAACAAAGCATAAATTTATGAAGAGTTTGAT
>JAVBLW010000022.1:0-5883 GCA_031553215.1 Anaeroplasmataceae bacterium | reverse complement strand
AAAATCATTAATATGTTTTGCAAAATGTTCCTCTAGCAATTCTTGAGATTGAAATTGTAACATATCATCAACTGGAGTATCTACTGCACACATATTATGAACAAGAATTGAATTTGATCCAACATAATATGTATGACTATCTGCTACTTCAAAGTTAAAGGTATCTACAGGTATTTCATGTATTTCTCTTTCAACTTTTCCAACTATACCTATAAAGCAATTATATAATAAAACTCTCATTCCTTCAACTAAATCTTTAGCTGCTACCCAATAACCATCTCTCTTTTTATCAATACATAAAGTATCATTTAAAATATAGTATGGATGTTCATCGGTGCTTGTGATTTGTTCTGTTTCTATATTTCCATTTTTCTCAATGTTAATATAAGCTGTATAAGTTGTGTCTGCTTTATTTCTAAATAAAGTGACGACTTCTTTTAATTCTTGCTCCCCAGTCTCTTCATTATATGCCCAAACTTGGTCTCCAATTTCAATATTTTCTATTTTTTCATGTCCTGACTCTGTTGACACTAATCAAGTACCAGCGTTAAACATTTAATTGTAAAAGAATCCTTTTTGCAAGTTTGCAAACAGGATTCTTATTATTAAGAAACTTTATTCTACTTAATAATTTTCAGGTCTCCGTCATCAAAACCTACAGCAATTCTTTTAGAATAAAATACTTCTTGATTTTTCGAAATATATTTATTAATAAAGTCTAATATAACATTATATATTTTCCCAATTCTAATGAATATATCTCCTTTGCTTTCGAAAATTTCATTTAATATGCGAATACTATAACAATATTTTTCACTTGGATTATAGTCATTATTACATGCCCAATCGCTATCATCAGCAGTAAAAATCGATGACCCGGAAATATATAATTTTATTCCACAGCCAGTTTCGAATAATCCAAAGTAAATTGCAATTATTGCATTATCAATTGGATCATTTTTCAAACAATTATCCAGCCAATTTTCAAAAACTTCATAATCTTTATCCATATAATTGTTCCTTCCTTTTATTATCTCAAATTAAAAATGCAACCAGATAATTTCCTTTTTTTAAATTCCATGTAAAATTTTTCAGAAACATAATGCTTTAATACATCTTCGCCAAGTCTAAACAAATGACAATCAGATTCTATTTTAGAACTATCAATCTTTCCAATTATAATTGATTCACCATTCGATAAATTAAATATTTTTGAATTTTTTCTATCAAGGCAATTTATGCTTTTTAATACATGCATTACATAATATTTTTTATTTGTTTGTAAATGCAAAAAAGAACAAACTTTTTTATGGTTTGCTCTTCTAAAATTTATTGTTACTATATTTAGATTTAGTATTATTTTAGAAACTTATATTAAATCTATCAATTCGAATTTGAATATATTGTTCATTATTAACATCAATATCGTATTCCGAAAGATCTATATTAAACCCAACATCTAAAGTTTGATTATTTGGATTATATAATCCAAATGCAACATAAGCTAAGCTATTACTTATCTGAGTAAGCCCTTTAGTTTGTTGTTCTAATTTTTCCACTTCAATTTCGTTAAAAATATCGACTGTTATTTCAACATTTTTTATTGCATTCTCTTTTATCTCATTAGGTATACCATAATTGCAAAATGCCAATAGTTCCTCACCCAAGATATTCAGTTTTACAACATCATCAATTTCAAAATTTAATTTAATTATTTTTGCTTCTAACATCATAATATCCCCGCCGTTCCTAAAAGTCTGAATAACTCTTTTGATCTTTCAACATGGAATGTAGTAATAAATCCCGAGTTGTTCGTTCCAACAAATGCAAATTTTGCCATTCCATTTTTAGCACTATTACCGAAAAATTGCGCATATCCGGTTCGTATTTCACCTTTGTACAAGTAATTAACTTTCGTGCCATGCTTAATAACGTTATTAGCGCCAGCCAAATAATCATCTGCCGACTGATAAAGTCCATTAAATTCGTGTCCATGTTTTGCATAATGTGATTCTAATTTTGCAGCTGATTCAAAATTCATTAAATCATCTACTGGAGTATCCACAACACAAGTGTTGTGAACTAAAACATTAGATTCCCCTACATAATAGTTATGAAGATCACGTACTTCAAAATTATAAGTAGTCTCAGGTGTATCTAAATGCTCAACCTCTAATGATGTTATTTTATCATAATCTCCACTTGATAACAACACATTCATTCCTAATTCTAGTTCTCCGGCATTAATCCATTGTTTCAAATCAGGTATATAGAATGGATGTTCTTTTGTACAAGTAATATGCTCATCATTAATATGAACGTGAATCCATTCCTCAGTTTTATTTCGGAAAATGTGAACAACTTCTTTTAATTCATTCTCACCAGTTTCCTCATTATAAGCCCAAACTTGGTCACCAATTTCGATACTTTCTATCTTTTGACGTCCTGACTCTGTTAATATTAGAGTTCCTGCTATGAAGCAGTTTCCTGGTTTTATTATTCCTAGGGCAGTTGCTACGCAGTAGTAGATTGCTCCTTCTATGAATCCATCTAGGAAGCTTGAGACTATATCATCAATGTTTTCTTTGAAGAATCCTTTTTCTCCTGTATCTGTCATACAAAATGTGAGGACGGATTTTATTAGTCCGGATATAAGGGCTGCTTTTAATAGGCCTATTCCAAAACAGCTCGTTGCTGGGTTGGTTATTAATACTATGGCTACTATGGTTATTGCGGCTACGATTAGTGCTTTTAGTACCAGTTTAAATTTTTTCCATATCGAGGATTTTACTCCATTGGTTGGATCATAGTATGGATCTGGGGTGAGTTCTTGACTTGTTAAGATGTTATATCTGTTTATATCTAGGTCTATTGGATTATCGCTACATACTGCATGGAGGTTTAATCCTCCAATAGTGTCCATGCTTTCTATTATTCTTTCGATGTCTAAGCTATCAAAGTATTGATATACTTCTGGATCATAGTATCTAGAGTTTATATAATACATTCCTGTTTCTAGATCATAGTATTGACTTCTCCATCTTATTGGATTTATTTTGGCAAATGGATCATATTGATTTATTATTTTTTCTTCATAGTTTCCATAGGTATCATAGGTGTATTCTACAACTGGTAATCCATCTTTTATTACCGCTATTACATTTCCTTGTCCATCTTTGGCATATTGATAGTCAGTTGGCATGGATTCTCCTGATCTTGTATATCTAACTCCTGTTATTCCTAACATATCATAAATGTATCTTAGTTTTATTCCTTGTCCATCTTCTCCTATTAGTTTTGATCCATCATAATAATATGATGCTAATTGTGTATCACCTAACATTTTCCTTCTTCTTTGTCCTTGATGATTGTATTCATATTTGATATCACCATATTCACTTAATAGATTGTCTCTTATCCAAGTACAGTTATAGGTTATATTATTTTTTGTGATACTTTTTGGATTTAGATAGTTGGTTTCGTAGGTGTATTCTTTTTGTTCTTTATATGCTTGAAGACTTGTATTAAATTTTGAGTATTTAGTCATTCTTCCTAAATCATCATATTCTATTTTTTTATAAAAACTTCCATTATTTGATACCGTGGTTATTTTGTTTATGTCTTTATTGTTTTTTTGATATTTATACTCATATCTTTTAGAATCAAATTCTTCGGCACTTAATCTGTTTAAATCATCATAACAATAATTAACTTTGGTTTTTTCACTTGTTTCAGGAGTTATCTTTTCTAAAGTTATTTTTGTGATGTTTTCATTGTTATCATATTTATATTCATTCTTATAGCTTGTTTTAGAATTTTCTCCATTGCTATTTGTAAATGCATCTGGTGTATAAAAATAATTGTTTGTGTTTTGAATTTTAGTTGATAAGTAATCACTATCACTTGGTACATAATTTAATTCCATTCCTGAATAAGAATTAGTATTAGTGTGTTTGTTTTTCTTTTTGATTATGTTTCCTGTAATATCATCGTATTCATAGATATATGTAAAATCCCCCATTTCATCCCATTGGTCTGGATCTTCATAATTATAGTCTGCCGATACGCTTGTTTGTATTACTCTTGGATTTAGTACATTATCATTTTTTTCTATTCTAGTCTTAAAGACTCTTTGTCCTATGACATATTTAGTGTTTTCAGAGTCTATTTGTTGGACTAGTAGGTGATTAGCATCACCTTTTTTTATTTGATATCCACAGGCTTCATTTTTGTTATCATAGAAGTATTCTGTTATATAAGAAAAGACCCTGTTATTTAAAACAGAGTCTCATCAATTACTTTTTAATAAATATTAGATTAATTAATACCTCAACTTGAAAGGAAATAGTTCATAAAATACATTCGCGCATGTTTTCATTTTATAGAAAGTATCTTATGGTTTTAGAATAATACATTTTATTTTTTTCGATACAACCCATACAGGTGCATCATTATAATCTTCCACATTTATCTTAAAAATAATACAATCTTTATTGTAAATATGGCCAAACTTATTTATACATTCTTCCTCAGAAGCAATTTCTATAAATGGTTTTTCATCATGTTTATGCCACTCATTAAGTAAAGTCGAAATGAATAAAGGCTCTTCAAATAGTATTTTCAAGAAATCGTTATCCTCATAAGTCAAATCATCACTGCCAATTAATTCAATGCATCCCATATTAATACTACCATAAGTAAAATCCATCCAAGTAAATTTTTTTAAATATTCATTTATAATTTTTATTTCTTTTTTTGCATCATCTAAACTCATAAATATTTCTCCTTTATATTCCTATATGTGTACTTACTGCAGCGAAAGCATTATATGCACCATTTATAGTTCCATCCTTGAAAATCTGGGTTAAAACAGATGTATGAAACCAATTCCCATTTGTAGATAGATATTGCCAGCCACTTCCTGAGTATAATTGCCTTGAAACCCTAAAAATATAATCTGTGCTGTGATATTGTGGATTCCCAGCATGGATTCTTACTTGGTATTTTATTCCATTTTCAGCATTCCATGTATGTTTGAATTGACCACCAGAATTTTTCACAAGCTCAGGAATATCTGCTCTAGTAGCACCATTTTGAGAAAGCGCCTCGTCTAAATAAGCGTAAGGACAATCATTATGAACTAATATTCCTTCATTACCAACATAATAAGTATGATAATCTCTTACTTCAAAGTTATAAGTATCTTCTGGTGTATCTAGTTCTTCTATTTCTACTGATGAAATTGTACCATTTTTATTATTTGATAACAATGTTTTCATTCCAGCTTTTAGATTTTTAGCTGCTACCCATTGACCTTTATATTCACTATTGATTCTTCCTTCAAAGTTAACTAGTTCAGTATCATTATCCGTATTTAAAATATAAAATGGATGTTCTTTTGTACAAGTAATTTCTTCTTCATTAATATATACATGTAACCAAGAGTCAGTTTTGTTTGGGATAAGCTGAACTACTTCTTTTAATTGTTTGTCTCCTGTTTCTTCATCATAAGACCAAACTTTATCTCCTACTTCAATGTCTTCGATAACTTTGTGACCATGTTCAGTTAATATTAGAGTTCCTGCTATAAATCCATCTAAGAAGCCTGATATGGCATTGTCTATTGCTCCTTTGAAGAAGTTATTACCTTTTACTACTGATATTATTCCTCCTATTAGTACTGACATTATAGCTCCAGATATAGCTGAGGTTAAGAGACCTATTCCAAAGGCTTTTGCTGCCGGATCACCAAATACTATTGCTATTATAGCCGTAAATACTATGAAGGCTACTATTACCCACTTTAGTATCGTTATAAATCTACTCCATGGTTTTTTCTTGTATCTACTAACTACTAATAAGAGAGAAGAATTATATTTCAAC
>JAVBLW010000007.1:0-46317 GCA_031553215.1 Anaeroplasmataceae bacterium | reverse complement strand
CAAATTAAAATTAGAAAAAAGACTGTGGTAATTATCACCTCAAAAAGGTCATATTAAATGCCTTAGTCATACAGCAAAAGATCCACAGTGCAATTTATTATAACATCTATTTAAAGATGAAATAACCTATTAAGTTAGGAGAAAGGAATTAATCCATTATAGATAAAACCAATCTAAATTGATTATACGTGATATTATGGACGATTTAAGAAAGATTACAAAGATTGTAAGAAATATGAATTTGTATAAAAATAAAACAGGAAAGAATGAACTAACTGATAATGAATATGAGGCTGCTAGATATTTAACTAAGAAGCCTGGGATAAGTCAAAAGGAATTATCAGAGTATTTAAATGTTGATAAGGGATTAGTAAGTAGAATAATAACGAAGTTAGAAAAACAAGATTTAGTTAAGATAATTAGTAATCCTAATGATTTAAGAAGTAAGCAGTTATTTCCAACTGAGAAATCACATAATTTAAAAGAAAGCACTAATAAAGAAGAATTAGAGTTTTATATACATGTTGCAAAAGTATTAGATGATGAAGAGAAAGAACAATTTTTAGAATTATTGGATAGATTATATCAAGAATCAAAGCGTTTAAGAAAGAATAAATTCGAGGAGATTTAATATGCAAAAGAATATTAGATACGATAAAGTAAGTACCTATTTAAAATTAAATAAGGGAACAGTTATATTATTATCTTTAACAGGTTTATTGTTTGATGGTTTAATGTGTTTAGTTCCTATTATTCAAGGAAAGGTTATTGATGAATTTGAAGCTCAAAGTTCACTTGATAGAATTGTTAGATATACGGTATTCTTTTTCTTGTTTGTACTATTTGTTCAAATAAATAGGTTTTTTAAGAGATATTTCGTTAGAGTATTCTCAAATAAAATGGTTCTTCAAATGAGAACAGTAAGCTTTAATAATTTAATTCATGATGATATTAAAGAATTTAGTAGAACAACTAAAGGTGATATCATGAATAAGAATTTAAGTGATATTAAAGATAGTGCTGAAGGAATAAGAAAGGTAGTTACTGAGATATTTGATAGTATTGTTTTGATGTTAGGGTATTTAATTACAATGGCAATTCTTGATTATAAAATAACTTTAATTGCAGCTATCTTTATTGTTATATCAATTGTTATTGCTCAATTAATGAAAAAAGTTGTTTATAAGACTACGACTGAATATAAAAAATGTTTTAGTCATTCGAAGGATGTGACTTTGAATTCATTAGGTAATGAAATATATTATCGTGGATTTGGGGTAAGTGATAGCTATTATAATGAATATGAAAAAGCCATGAATACTTTAGAAAAGAAAAGTATTAGTGCTATGGCATTTAAAGGAAGTCTAGAACCATTATATGGAGCGATAGCATTAATTGGTTTATTTTTCGTTGTATATATGAGTGGTAAGAATGTCACAAGCGATTTATGGAAAATTGGTACTTTCACAGCGTATTTATCTACATATATGTTGGTTAGTAGAAAGGCTAGTAAGGTAGGTAAAGTTTTTAATGCGTATCAAAATGCTAGAGTATCATGGGATAGATGTAAAATTTACTTAGTTGATAAAGGTGAGATAAATAGAATTGAATGTAATATAGATCCATCTTTAGTAGTTAAGGATTTAAGATTTGGATTTGATGAAAAATTTGTATTAGAAAATATTAATTTTGAAGCTAGTAAAGGTGAAATAATTGGAATATGCGGAATGGTTCATAGTGGTAAATCCACATTAGGGGCAGCATTATCAGGTATATATGATTATGATGGAAGTATTAAATTATGTGACTTAGAGCTTAAAGAACTTAAGAATACAATTATTAGTGATTTCATTGCATATGCACCTAGTATTACTGAGGTTTTTAATGATACTTTAAAGTATAATATCTCTTTTTCTTCAAATGAAGATGTTAGTAAAGAAATAGAGAATTCTTTATTAATAAGAGATTTAGATACCTTCACTAATGGTGAAAATGAAATGCTATCACATAGCATGGTTAATTTAAGTGGTGGCCAACAAAAGAGACTTCAAGTAGCGAGAAGCTTATATAATTCTCCTAAATTAATTATTTTAGATGATCCATTTAACGCCATTGATATTAATATGAGTAAGGAAATAGTTGATAATTTAAGAAATAATTATAAGGATAGTATCATTATAATTATTAATAATCAAAGTGAAGTATTAGAGAAAATGGATAGAATTATATTCCTTAAAAATAATGAATATATTTACGGAACATATGATTATATGCAAGAAGATAGTAACTTTAAGAATTTAATAGGAGGTAAGAAAAATGAGCGTATTTAAATGTATAACAAATTATTTTAGAAAACATTTATTCTTATTCCTTATTACTGTAGTTATATTAATATCAGTAACACTATTATCATTAGTACCTCCTCAAATATTAAGAGTAATAGTTGATGAGATACTTGAAACTAAGGATGTTAGCAAGCTATTTAAGTTCGCAATGTTCTATATGTTAATATTTGTATGTATAGGTATTATTGATTTTTTAAAAGAAATATTATTAGTAATAATAGGACAAGGAATAACTAAAAATATTAAACTAAAAATGTTAAATAAATTAAATAATATGGAATACTTGAATTTTACTAAATATGATAGTGGAACATTAGAATCATATTTTAGTAATGATGTAGATGCGATAAATACTTTAATTACTGCTGGGATAGTAAGTATGGCAATCGATTTGTTAAAGATTGTAGGGATAGTAATTTCGATATTTTATTTTAGTACAATCTTTGGAATTATAACTTTGTTTGTTATTCCATTAATAACGTTATTTACGCTATTTGTAAGAAAAAGAATGTTTAAAGCTCAAATGAAAAATAGAGCCTTAGAAGGTAGTGTTAATAATTTAGTATTAGAAAATTTAGATAATATTGTGACCGTAAAATCATTTAGAATCTATGATAAGATGAAAGAAAAGTATGGTAAGGTTTTAGATGGACATTATAAGACAAATCAAAGTGCTAACTTTTATGATGCATTATTTTCACCAGTTATGCAAATTGTAAGAACGATATTGATTTCAACTATCATTATTTTATCATCATATAAAATGTCTCTATTTGGTATGAGTGTTGGTATGTTAGTTGCTTCTGTGGATTTATTAACAAATCTTTTTACTCCAATTGAAAGCTTAGGTATGGAATTACAAACTATTCAAAAGAGTATGGCTGGTATTAGAAGAATAGATGAATTCTTTAAATTAAGTAATGATGAAAGTAAAGTTAAGGATGTAGAAATAGATTATAATAATGTTGTTTTAAAGTTTGAAAATGTATGTTATAGTTATGACAAGGAAACTGAAGTAATTAAAGATTTTAATTTAGAATTAAGCACTAATGACAAGGTTACTTTAAAAGGCCGAAGTGGTAGTGGTAAATCAACATTATTTAAACTAGCATATGGTTTAATAAAACCTGTTAGTGGTAGAGTGACTATTAATGGATATGATACATATTACTTACCAAATGATATAAAAAGAAAAGTATTTGGGATTGTGTATCAAGATTATTTCTTTAGTGGAGGAACCATTAAAGGTGAAATAACTTTATTAAATAGTGAAATAACAGATGAAGAAGTATATAATGTACTTAAATTAGTTGGACTTGATAGAATTAAAGATATTAATGAGAAACTTCTGATTACTGATTATTCAACTGGAGAATTATCATTATTTAATATAGCAAGGGCAATTATCTTAGATAGTAAAATATTATTCTTAGATGAAATGAATGCAAAAATTGATCAAATATCAGCTAATAAAATAATTAGTGTTATTAATGATATTTCTAAGGATAAAATTATCCTATCAATTAATCATTACGGTAATCTACTTGAAAATAGTAAAATAATAAATTTAGAGAAATGAGTGTAATTAATTATGAGCAAATATGAACCATTATGGCAATATTTAAAAGACAATGAAAATACTACTAAACTTTCATATGAAGAAATAAAATCAATTTTAGGGTTTGAAATAGATCATTCATTTTTAACATATAAAAAAGAATTAATAGAATATGGATATGAAGTAGAAAAGATATCCATGAAAGAGAAAGTAGTTAAATTTAAAAAATTGTAAATATAAGAAAGGGCCTATAATGTGAAAAAAATAGATAAAATTAGCATATTAAATGAAGCTCTAAAAAAAGAACTTGTATGTAATATTATATTTAATTATGATGCAGTATATTTTAATTTATTGCCATTAAGTATAAGTGATAAATTTGTTTTATCTGCTGAAGAAGATGACTTTATAATTGATGGGTTTTGTATTAGAAAGATTTCGGATATAAAGAAGATTCGCCAAAAGGAAAATATCATTGCAAAAATATTGAAGAATGAAGTGGAAATTCCCAAGGCTCCTAATGTAAATATTGAGAGCTGGTATAATGTTTTTAGTGATTTATTTAAAATAGGGAAAAATGTAATAATCGAAATAGAATCATTGAATGATAAAGAATGCGAGTTTAATATTGGTAAAATAATTAGTGTCGGAAAAAATTATGTTTTGTTTAGGCATTTCGATGCTGAGGGGATCTGGGAAGAAGACTCATTTAGAATTTTCTTTTCAGAAATTACAAGTGTAACATTCGAATCTAGGTATGTTTCTATTTTCTCTAAATATATTGATGATATTTTAGAGTAACCAATTGGCCTAATCATTCATATAATAAAGTATGAATAATTATAGAGATGAAAAATACACAGTTCGCCCAGGCGACTCATTATGGAAAATTGCAAATTTATATCAGGTTGGAGTATCTGAGCTTATAAAAGCAAATCCACAATTATCAAATCCCAACATGATATATGTTGGACAACAAATTAATATCCCATCAGGTTCTACATATAGAACTATGGAACAAGAAATAGTAAGATTAGTTAATCAGGAGCGTGCAAAACAAGGACTTAAACCATTAACTGAGAATTGGCAAATGTCTAGAGTAGCAAGAATTAAATCTCAGGATATGATAGATAATAATTACTTTTCACATAACTCTCCAGTTTACGGAACTCCATTTAAAATGTTATCTAATTATGGAATAACTTATTCTGAAGCTGCAGAGAATATTGCGAATGGTCAAAAAAGTGCTCAGGAAGTAGTAAATTCATGGATGAATTCTAGTGGACATAGAGCTAATATATTAAATCCTAATTACAATCAAATTGGAGTTGGAGTGGCAAAGAAAGGAACAAATGGTCCACTTTACTTCACGCAAATGTTTACAAAAAGTTAGATGAAAGATAGTCTCTTTAATGAGATTGTTTTTTATTTTAAAGGGGTTTATTGGATCATTTATATGAATATAATTTAGCTTTAAAATTGGAGAGATTAATTGAATTAAAAATGATATAATAACGTTATAATTAATTTGCTATATTTAAAGAATTAGGAGGAATAAGATGTTATTTAAAAATGATAAAGACTTTTTTGAATTTAATGCTATCGGATATGAATTAAATTATAAAAATTATGGTTATTATCATGATAATAATCATCTTAAAATAATCTTTAAATATTCATATAATAATGAAATAGAATCATGTGAGAAGATACTCTTTACTTATGAGATAAAACATCTAATATGTGCACTAAAATCACTAATAGATGGGAGAATAGAGCATATAAATGAAGTATTTAAAGAAGAATTTTTTAATATAGAATATATATCTATGGGTGATAATAGATATAAAATTACTATAAATTTTAATGTTGAAAAACAATTAAACCATGAGTTTATTTTATCCTCTTACGATTTAAGAGAGCATATTAGAGACCTAGAAATAGAATTAGAAAAATATCCTATTAGAGGATATGATTTATATAATCATATGACACCAGAAAATTATATAATCATAATGCAATTAATTGATATTAGAAATAAACCGGAACCTAAGCAGTATATTAAAGAGGTATTTGTTAGTAGATTGCATGAGATATTTTATAAGGGTAAGGTCATTGTAAGGGACGATAATATTTCTATAGTAAATAAAAAATTTACGCACGTCATATATATTGATGACCATATAAGACTTGAATATGATGAGCTTCTTATATTTGAGTTTGATGCCAATGACTATAATAATATTGATGATTACTTTAATGAGGCAATAAAAGAGATTAATAAATACTTAAATGAGCATGTAGAAAAAATTGATAATAGAGGTCATAAAAAGGAAAATATTAAATTTATAATGCTTGCTATATTATTTTTATTTACTTGGCCATTCATAATTATATTCTATATTTTAGCTGGAAGGTATTGGAGTTATATATATAACCATAAGGGTTATTCAGAGATTAAGTATCTTGTTATGTACGATGGGAAAACACAAAAAGATTTGTTCTGTGATTTTGATTCAAGAATAGATTTCTATATTGGGAATGTTATCAAGGAATATAATCCGTTCTTTTTATCGGAATTGATTGAGAAAAAGAGTGGTAAGTCTAGGACCGAGTTTTTTGCTAACTGTCATATTATCAGCATTAATGATAAGAATATAGTTTTAATACCTTTTCCAAGATTAAGAAAATTGTTTATAAGTAAAAATAAAAAATACAAAAAAATAATTGATGAAGGTACAAAATTATATAAAAATGATATTGATAGATTGATTAAAAAATATAATTCTATCTTAGAAGAAAAGGGATACAGTAATTTAGAATTTAGGGTAGTTGTTTATAATAACACTAAACTTGAATTTGGTGAAAGTGTCATTAGAGTTAATGAAATAGGAAATTATTTAAAAGAGCAATAAATCCTTATAAAATTGATGATGCTTCAAGATGTCTTTAATATAATATTTTGTAAAATATAGTTAATAATTAAGATTATGAGTGTAAGGCTTATAATCTTATTTTTTTGTATAATAAAACAATTTTATATTTTTATTAAGTGTAATTCTGCATTTTTTTCGGCAAATAGAACTTTTTTTCGAATAGGATTAGTTATATTACTTAAAATATTGTAATGAAAAAAGGTGGAGAGTATAATTATTTTGAAAATAGAATTTAAAGTGGTCCAGAGAGGCTATTAATACTAAAAATTGATAATTGTAATTTTTTTTATTATTATGCTCTTTGTATGAAGAGCATTTTTCTATTATAGGAGGACATATGAAACATAACATGAAATTAGTTTTAAAAGACGGCAGGGTGTTTGAAGGATTTTCTAATGCTTCAAAAGTAGAAAGTATTGGTGAATTAGTTTTTAATACATCAATGGTAGGATATCAAGAAATTGCTACTGATCCATCATATAATGGACAAATTGTAATTATGACATATCCATTAATTGGTAATTATGGAATTAATGAGGATGATTTTGAAAGTAAGGGCGTAAAGTTAAATGGATTTATTGTTAAGGAATACAATAATAATCCATCAAATTTTAGATATACTAAAACTTTTTCTGAATTGCTTGAGGATTCCAATGTTCCATTATTAAGCGGTATTGATACAAGAATGTTAACTAGAATTATTAGAGATGAAGGAAGTCAAATTGGTTTACTTACTAGTATTGATACTCCTTTAGAGGAATGTATAAATAAATTAAATAGTTATATTTCTCCTACAAATCAAGTTGAAATAGTATCAACAAAAAAGAAATGGTTAAGTAGAGCAATAAATCCAAAATATAATGTTGTATGTATTGATTTTGGAACTAAATATAATATTGTACGTAAATTAAATGAAAGAAATTGTAATGTGACAGTTGTACCACATAATACATCAATAGAAGAAATCATGGAATTAGAACCAGATGGATTGTTTTTATCTAATGGTCCAGGAAATCCTGAGAGTAATGCACATGCTATTAATTTAGTAAAAGAGTTAAGAGGTAAATTACCAATATTTGGTATATGTTTAGGTCATCAGATTATATCTCTTGCGATGGGAGCTAAGACTTATAAATTAAAATTTGGTCATCGTGGTGGGAATCATCCTGTTAAAAATTTAATGACTAAAACAGTTGAGATAACTAGTCAAAACCATTCATATGCCGTTGATAGTGAAAGTATAAATGATACTGATTTAGAAATAACTCATATTAATATTATAGATAATACAGTAGAAGGTGTGAAGTGTGATAAAGATATGATATTTAGTGTTCAATATCATCCAGAAAGTGCTGCAGGACCTGAGGATAGTGAATATTTATTTGATACATTTAATGATTATATGAAGATAAACAAAGGAGGAAAAAACAATGCCTAAACGTACGGATATAAAAAAGATATTAGTAATAGGATCAGGACCAATAGTAATTGGTCAAGCTGCAGAATTTGACTATGCAGGAACTCAAGCTTGTTTATCTTTAAAAGAAGAAGGATATGAAGTAGTATTAATCAACTCAAATCCAGCTACAATCATGACAGATAAAACAATTGCAGATAAAATATATATGGAGCCATTAGATTTAGAATTTGTTTCAAGAATTATAAGAATGGAAAGACCAGATGGAATTGTTTGTACATTAGGTGGACAAACGGGACTTAACTTAGCCGTTCAATTAGGTAAAAAAGGAATTTTAGAGGAATGCCAAGTAGAAGTATTAGGTACCGATTTTGAATCAATTGAAAAGGCAGAAGATAGATTATTATTTAAACAACTTTGTGAAAGCATTGGAGAACCAGTGCTACAATCAGAAGTAGCTACAACAGTAGAAGATTCATTAAGAATAGCTAAAGAAATTGGATATCCAATTATTGTTAGACCGGCATTCACATTAGGTGGAACAGGTGGAGGATTTGCGGATGATGAGGAAGAATTAAAAGAACTTGCAAAACATGCCTTAAAATTATCACCGGTAACACAAGTATTGATTGAAAAATCAATAAAGGGTTATAAAGAAGTAGAATTTGAGGTTATGAGAGATCATGTAAATACAACAATCGCAATTTGTTGTATGGAAAACATTGATCCAGTTGGAGTACATACTGGAGATAGTATGGTAGTGGCACCTAGTCAAACTTTAACAAATAAAGAATATCAAATGTTAAGAACATCAGCTCTTAAGCTAGTAAAAGCACTAGATATTAAAGGTGGATGTAATGTCCAATTTGCCCTAGATCCATATTCATTTCATTATTATTTAATTGAAGTAAATCCGCGTGTAAGTCGTTCATCAGCATTGGCTTCTAAAGCAAGTGGATATCCAATTGCTAGAGTAAGTGCCAAGATAGCCATTGGTATGAATTTAGATGAAATAGATATTGCTAATACAAAGGCATCTTTTGAGCCAACATTAGATTATGTTGTAACTAAAATATCACGTTTCCCATTCGATAAATTTAATACTGCTAGTAGAGAGTTATCAACTCAAATGAAAGCAACTGGAGAAGTAATGAGTATTGGTAGAACGATGGAAGAATCATTATTAAAGGGAGTTAGATCATTAGAGGTAGGAGTAAATCATATGCATATGAAGAAATTTGATTCATACGCTACTGAGGATTTAATGAAAGCTATTAAAACTCCAACAGATGAAAGATTATTTCAAATAGCTGAGTTACTTAGAAGAAAAGTTACTATTAAGAAAATATATGAAGCTACAATGATTGATGAGTTTTTCTTAAGAAAATTCAAAAATATTATTGATATGGAATTTATTTTGAAAGCTAGTCCAATTACTGATGAATTATTAATAGAAGCTAAAACAATGGGATTTAGTGATGGATATTTAGCTGAAATAATGGGGATTTCTGAATGTGAAATGTTCGAATTACGTAAATCAAAAGGAATTATGCCACAATATAAAATGATTGATACTTGTGCTTCAGAGTTTGATAGTTATGTACCATATTTCTATTCAACATATGAAACTGAAAATGAATCATTAGTAGGGACTTTAAATAAAGAAAGAGTTATAGTTTTGGGATCAGGACCAATTAGAATTGGTCAAGGGGTAGAATTTGATTACTCTACAGTACATGCTATTTGGGCAATTAAAGAAATGGGATATGAAGCTATTGTAATAAATAATAATCCTGAAACAGTTTCTACTGATTATTTAGTAAGTGATAAATTATACTTTGAACCATTAACTATAGAAGATGTAATGAATATTGTTGAGCTTGAAAAACCTAAAGGAGTTATTGTTGAATTAGGTGGACAAACAGCCATTAATTTAGCTGATAGATTAGAAGCATTAAATGTACCTATTATTGGTACTGATTGTAAGGGAATTGAAAATGCTGAAAATAGAAAAGTATTTGAAAAACTATTAAGTGATTTAGGTATTCCTCAACCTAAAGGTCAAACAGTAATGAATAAACCTGATGGATTAAAGGTTGCTAATATGCTAACTTATCCGGTATTAGTTCGTCCAAGTTATGTTTTAGGTGGCCGTGCAATGGTTATTGTTAAGACTGATGAGCAATTATTAAACTATTTAGATAATGCGTTTGAGGCATCTCCAGGTCAGCCAGTTTTAATTGACAAATATATTATGGGTAGAGAAGTTGAAGTAGATGCAGTTTGTGATTTAGAAGATGTATTTATTCCAGGTATTATGGAACACATCGAAGGAACAGGAGTTCACTCAGGAGACTCAATAAGCGTTTATCCAACAATTTCTATTAGTGAAGAAGTAAAAGCTAAGATTGTTGATTATACAATTAAATTAGGAAAGAATATTGGAATTATAGGGCTATTCAATATCCAATTTATTGTAGATCCAAATAACGATGTTTATATAATTGAAGTAAATCCACGTTCATCAAGATCGGTACCGTTTATTTCTAAAGCATCTAAATATAATTTAGCTAATATAGCAACTAAAGTAATGCTTGGAAAATCATTAAAAGAACAAGGATACTATACTGGATTATCAACTAAAGAAATTAATATGTATTATGTAAAGGTTCCTACTTTCTCTAATAATAAGATTAAGAATCTAGATACATTGTTATCACCAGAAATGAAATCAACTGGAGAAGCAATTGGATATGATGAAAACTTAAATAGAGCTTTATATAAGGGATTAAAAGCCTCAAATATGAGAGTGGTGAATTATGGAACTATCTTAGTTACATTATCAGACTCTACAAAGGAAAAAACACTACCATTAATTAAGAGATTCTATAATTTAGGATTTAATATAGAAGCCACTTCGGGAACGGCAAAATTCTTAAAAGAAAATGGAATTAAAACAAGACTACGTAAAAAAATTAGTGAAGGCAGCGAAGAAATACTAGAAGCATTAAGAAAAGGTCATATTGCATATGTAATCAACACATCTGATAATCATGGAAATAAAGATGGATTTGCAATTAGGCGTGTTGCAGTAGAAAATAATGTTACAGTATTTACATCACTAGACACAGTAGGGGCATTGCTTAATGTGCTAGATGATATCACGATGAAAGTTAGTACGATTTAATATTTTTTGAAAGAAGGGTTTTTATGTTTAATGCAGAAGTAGAAAAAAATAAAATAATTGAAAGTATAAGAGATTGGTTCTATACAAAAAGTTCTAATGCCTTAGGTTGTGTAATTAATATAAGTGGTGGAAAAGATAGTGCTACAGTAGCAACATTATTAGTTAATGCACTTGGAAAAGATAAGGTATTTGGAATACTTCAACCAAATGGAATTCAAAAGGATATTGACGACAGTTTAAAGGTATGTGAAATACTAGGTATTGAATATCAAATAGTAAATATCGAAGATACCTATAATTCAATATGTAATTTAGAATTATCTGATGAAGCAAAGATTAATGTATTACCAAGAATAAGGATGATAAATGCTTATGCAATAGCTCAAACTAAGAATTATAGAGTTATTGGTACTGGTAATGCTAGTGAAGGATATGTAGGTTATTTTACTAAATGGGGAGATAATGTATGTGATTATAATCCGATTAAAGATTATACTTGTACAGAAGTAATAGCTATTGGAGATGCACTAGGATTACCTTATGAATTAACTCATAAAACTCCAAGTGATGGATTATCTGGTAAATCGGATGAAGAAAAGCTTGGAATCACTTATAAAGATTTAGATAATTATTTACGAGGAAATAAAACAGGAATAAGTGATGAGGTTATAAAGAAAATCGAAGAAAAACATCAAATGGCCCTTCACAAAATATTGAAATAAAGAATAATAAAAGTTTGATATTAAATCAAACTTTTATTTTAAAGAAAACACCCTCAACATGCATTGAGGGTGTTATATGTTATTTTATAATGCTTCGTCTCCTTCTTCACCAGTTCTAACTCTAATAGCATTTTCTACATTATAAATGAATATCTTTCCATCTCCAATGTGTCCAGTGTATAGAACTTTTTTTGCAGTCTCAATTACAGTAGATACAGGTATTTTTGTTATTACCATCTCAACTTGAATTTTTGGTAATAAGTTAATTTCTACAGGTACCCCACGATAAATTTCTGATTTACCTTTTTGCATACCACAACCTAATACGTTGGTTACAGTCATACCTGATACCCCAATTTTACCCATAGCATCTTTTAATGAGTCAAACATGCTTTGGCGACATATGATTTCAACTTTAGTAATTTTTACATCTGAGGCAGGGATACCCTTAGATGAGTTAGAAATTAATTCTACAGGTACTGATTCATGCATAGGAGTAGTTCCTGTCACTTGTCCTTCATCATCAAAGTTATAAGTGTTATCAACGAAGTTTAATCCGCTATAAGCAGAGACTAATCCATGTTCAGTTAAGTCTAATCCTAATAATTCTTCTTCACGAGAAGCACGTAGACCGATAGTCTTTTTGATTAATAAGAATACAATAGTCATAGTTATACTAACCCATGCAATTACAGCGATAACTCCTAATACTTGAGTACCTAATAACTTAAATCCTCCACCATAGAAAACGCCGTCAGTAGTATGGAATAAACCAACCAGGATTGTACCAATAGCCCCACATCCACCATGAACCCCGATAGCTCCAACAGGATCATCGATTTTTAATTTTTTATCTAATAATTCGATTACAAATACAACCACAAATCCAGCAATAATACCAATGATAGCAGCTCCAACTGGGTTAACAACATGACATCCAGCTGTAATAGCTACAAGACCAGCTAAGCTTCCATTTAACGTCATAGAAACATCTGGTTTTTTGTATCTAATCCAAGTGATGAATAATACAGTTAAAGTTGCAGTAACCGCAGCCATATTTGTATTATAGAATACTAATGCCGCAACTTTATCATTTCCATTTGTCATAGAAACCGTAGAACCACCATTGAATCCAAACCAACAAAACCATAGAATAAATACTCCAAGGGCTCCTATTACAATATTATGTCCGCAAATAGCGCGTGATTTACCATCTTTTGAATATTTGCCAATTCTTGGTCCTAATATTTTAGCGCCGATTAAGGCAGATGTACCACCAACAAGATGAACGGCAGTAGAACCAGCAAAGTCAATAAATCCAAGTTCCGCTAGCCAACCACCACCCCATATCCAGTGACCTGAAATAGGGTAGATTACCATACTTATTACTAATGAATAAATTAAATAAGAAACAAATTTTGTTCTTTCTGCCATAGCTCCTGATACGATAGTTGCCGCAGTAGCGCAGAATACAGTTTGGAACATTAATGTTGCATAGTTACCACCATTAGTAGTGAATAAATCTATTCCACCAATAACTGGATTATCACTTGCAAACATTAAACCAAATCCTAAGAACCAGAATACTAATGTTCCGATTACAAAGTCCATAAGGTTTTTCATTATTATATTACCTGCGTTTTTTGCTCTAGTAAATCCGGCTTCAACCATTGCGAATCCGGCTTGCATAAAGAATACTAAGGCTGTACCTATTAACATCCAAGTAGTATCTATGCTTGTTATTAAGTCAGATATTTCTGTACTTAACAGTGTGCTTAATATAGACATATTTTCTCTCCTCCTGTAAAAAAAAGATGTGAAAATTAATTCACATCTTTGTGTTTTTTATATTTTAAATAATATATCACTATAAGTTGGCAAAGGCCAGATTGTGTAATCAACTAATGATTCAATTTCGTCAATTACTACTCTAATATCTGCTAAACGGCTAACAATTTCATCTTTGTAATAGGTAGCCTCTTGTAGTGTCGTAGTGTGTGTTTTTTCTTTCAAGGCTTTTTCTAAGACAATTAATTTAGTTGATAATTGTCCTGATAAAGTAGAAAGCTTTGTTAATGTATCAATTTCCATTTGGCAGTCTAGGTTAAGACCTAAATTACCTTTAGAAGTGATTGCTTGAGCTAGGTTAGTACTATATTTGCTTGTAGCAGGTATAATATATTTTTTAACCATACTTACCATTGTTTCAGCTTCAATATTAACTATTTTACTATAATTTTCAAGTAGAATATCTAAACGAGAGAATAACTCATTTTTAGAGAATATTTGATGTTTTAAGAATAGTTCTACATTTTTATCCGCAACGAATAATGGAAGTGCATCTACCGTAGTTTTTAAGTTTAATAAACCACGTTTAGCAGCTTCAATTGGCCATTCTTTAGAATAACCATCTCCATTGAAAATAATTCTCTTATGATTCTTTATTGTAGTTTTAATTAAAGTATTTAAAGCTAAAGTAAAATCATCGGCATTTTCTAGGATTGTTGCAAATTGATCTAACTCTTCTGCAACGATTGTATTTAATACAATATTTGGACCAGAAATGGAAACAGATGAACCAAGCATACGGAATTCGAACTTATTACCAGTGAAGGCAAATGGTGAAGTTCGATTACGATCTGTTGTATCTTTCGGGAAATGAGGTAGTACATGGACACCTATTTCCATTTCGGTTTTCTTTTTACCAACATATGCTGTACCTTCTTCAATTGATTCTAGGATTGAAGTTAATTCATCTCCTAAAAACATAGATACGATAGCTGGAGGTGCTTCGTTTGCTCCAAGACGGAAGTCGTTATGAGCACTTGCAACGGAAATTCTTAATAAGTCTTGATATTCATCTACAGCTTTGATAATAGCTGTTAAGAATAATAAGAATTGCGCATTTTCATATGGTGAATTACCTGGTTCTAATAGATTCATTCCTGTATCTGTAGAGATTGACCAGTTGTTGTGTTTACCACTACCATTAATATTCGCAAATGGTTTTTCGTGTAATAAGCATACTAGACCATGTTTGTCCGCAACTTTTTTCATGATTTCCATCGTTAATTGGTTGTTGTCACAAGCAAGATTGCTTGTAGAGAATATTGGAGCTAGCTCATGTTGTGCAGGAGCTACTTCATTATGTTTAGTTTTTGCTAAGATTCCTAGTTTCCATAATTCTTGATCTAGGTCTTTCATATAATCAGATACTCTAGATTTTAATGATCCAAAGTAATGATCTTCAAGTTCTTGTCCTTTTGGAGGTTTGGCTCCAAATAATGTTCTTCCGCAGAATCTTAAATCATCTCTTTTTTCATAAAGTGATTTATCAATTAGGAAGTATTCTTGTTCAGGACCTACTGTTGTAATAACACTTTTTGCAGTAGTGTTTCCAAATAGTTTTAGAATACGTAGTGCATGTTCATTGATGCGTTCTGTTGAGCGAAGTAGTGGAGTTTTTTTATCTAGAACTTCTCCAGTATAAGAACAGAAAACAGTAGGAATATATAATGTGTCATCCTTTACGAAAGCATAAGATGTTGGATCCCATGCAGTGTATCCTCTAGCTTCAAATGTCGCTCTTAGCCCTCCAGAAGGAAAGCTTGAAGCATCTGGTTCACCTTTAATTAATTCTTTCCCAGAAAATTCCATTATAATTCTTCCATCTTTAGTAGGAGAAATGAAACTATCATGCTTTTCAGCTGTTACTCCAGTCATTGGTTGAAACCAGTGAGTGTAGTGAGTTGCACCTTTTTCAACTGCCCAGTCCTTCATGGCATTCGCGACAGTATTCGCAACCGTAATATCAAGGTCGTTGCCTGTTTGAATAGTATTTCTTAATGATTTATATATATCATTGGGTAATCTTTTACGCATGACTTCTTCATTAAAGACCATACTACCAAATAATTCAGGAATATTTTTCATTTTTTCATCCTCATTTCTTTTGTAATTCTAAAAACAAAAAAGGTGCCTTGAGCGATTAACTCAAAGCACCGTTGCTTTTATGCTATTATTATAATTCACCTCGCAAACATTGTCAACAAAAAATTTAATTTTGTTTTTTGTGAAATAATAAAATATTATACAATATTTTAAAAATTTATGGACTTTTATACGTTCTTTTTATTGACTTATATAAAAATTTGAAGTAAGATAAAAGCATGACAAAGGCGTCTTTATTTAGAAGAAATTCTATTTAAAGGCGCTTTTTTGTTTAGGAAATGAGGAGATTATATGTATACGAAGGAAGAAATATTTGATTTTATTGCTGATAATGATGTCAAATTTATTAAGATGGCATTTTTCGATGTTTTTGGAAAACAAAAAAACATTTCTATTTTGTCATCAGAACTAGAAAAGGCAATTGATTTTGGTATTGCAGTAGATGCATCTGCAATAAGAGGTTTTGGTGGAGAAGAAAAATCAGATTTATTTTTAATACCTGATTTATCAACTATATCAATATTACCTTGGAGACCTAATCAAGGAAGAGTAGCGAGATTTTATTGTTTTATTAAATATCCAAATGGACAAATATTTGATTTAGACAGTAGAAAGATTTTAAAAAATGCAGTTAAAGAACTAGATAAATATGGTGTTTATTGTGATTTTGGTACTGAATGTGAGTTTTATTTATTTAAAAAAGATAATTATGATATGCCAACAAATATTCCATTTGATAATGCCGGATATTTAGATGTAGCACCTGATGATAAGGGTGAGGACGTAAGAAGAGAAATTTGCTTAACCTTAGAAAATATGCAAATATTCCCGGAAAAATCTCATCATGAAGAAGGTCCTGGACAAAATGAAATTGAATTTAAATATTCTGATCCATTATCAGCGGCTGATAATATTTCAACTGTAAAGAATGTAATAAAAACAATTGCTGGTAATTATGGATTACATGCATCATTTGATCCAAAGCCATTAGAAAATAAACCTGGAAATGGATTTCATATTAATATCAGTGTTCATTCTGAGGATGGGAATGACTATTTAATGCCATTTATGGCTGGGGTTATGAAGCATATAAAAGAGATTACTTTATTCTTGAATTCATCTAATGATTCATATAAAAGATTAGGAGAATTTAAAGCTCCAAAATATGTTACTTGGTCTTATGAAAATAGATCTCAATTAATAAGAATTCCTGCGACATTAGATGGTTCAAAGAGAATGGAATTACGTTCTCCTGATCCAACCTTAAACCCTTATATTGCATATGCGTTATTGATATATGCTGGTTTAGAAGGAATTAAAAATAAGTTATCACCAGTAGAATCACTAGATGTTAATTTATATAAGTTAAGTGAAAAAGAATTAGAAAAATTATCAAGTTTACCAAATGATTATCAAGAAGCTGTTACATTTGCCTGCGAAAGTGAATTCATTAATAAAAATGTTCCTAAACGTTTATTAGAGGCTTATGTAAACAAATATGAAAAATGATTTTTATGTAAGTGTTTTGATTGTATCCGGTAGTGATAAAGGACAATACTTACTAAAAAATTTATTGTTAGAACATCATTACGGATATCAAATTAAAACTTGTAATAGTGGTAGTGAAGCAAGAAGAGAATTACTAAATCAAAGCTATGATTTGGTATTAATTAATACTCCTCTACAAGATGAGTTTGGAGATAAGCTTGCAATTCACATAAAAGAGCAGACTAATAGTGAAATTTTGATATTTATGAAAAATGAAAATTATGAATTAACATTTGATACGATTATGAAATATGCAATATTTCCAGTTTCAAAACCAATTTCTAAGGATATTGCACTTCAAGCAATTAATCTTGCGAAGATTAATACTATGAAAACTAAAATGTTTATTGAGGAAAAACAAAAATTAGAAAAAAAGATAGAAGAACTAAAATTGGTATCAAAGGCTAAATGTGCTTTGATAGAAATAAAGAAAATGACTGAGGATGAAGCTCATAAATATATTGAGCAAGAAGCTATGAATCAAAGATGTAAAAGGATAGAAGTAGCCCTTAATATATTAAAACGACTTCAGGAGTAAGGAGTGAAAAAATGAAATTTACAAAAATGCATGGTTGTGGAAATGATTATATATATTTCAACTGTATGGAAAATGAAATTAAAAATCCTAACAAACTAGCTATTGATTTATCAGAAAGACATAAAGGTATTGGTGGAGATGGAATTGTATTAATATGCAAGTCTAATGTCGCTGATGCCAAAATGAGAATGTTTAATATTGATGGTAGTGAAGGTAAGATGTGTGGAAATGCTATTAGATGTGTTAGTAAATATTTATATGATAATAACATTGTAAATAAAGATTCTATTAAAATAGAAACTTTAAGTGGCATTAAAACATGTAATCTTATCATAAAAAATGGATTTGTTGATAGTGTGGTTGTAGATATGGGAAATCCTAGCATAATACCTAGCGATCTACCAATTTTATTGGATAAACCTGCTATTAACTACGATATAGAAGTAAATGGTAATATATATAAAATTACGGCTGTATCGATGGGTAATCCTCACCAAGTTATTTTTGTAGATGACGTTTCTAAATTAGATTTAAATTTAGTTGGACCAGCTTTTGAAAATTATTATTTATTTCCAGAGAAAGTTAATACTGAATTTATTAAAGTAATCGATAATAAGACCTTAGATATGAGAGTTTGGGAACGTGGTAGTGGTGAAACATTAGCTTGTGGAACTGGTGCTTGTGCAGCAGTAGTAGCCGCTACTATTAATGGATATATTCTCCAAAATGAGGAAATTACAGTCAGATTAATAGGTGGAGATTTATATATTAAATATATAGATAATCATGTTTACATGAGAGGCGAAGCTGTAGTTGTATTTGAAGGAGATATAGATTATGAAGATTAATAATAATTATTTAAATTTAGAAAGCAGTTATTTATTTTCAACTATTTCTAAAAAGGTTTCAGCATATAAAGCAAGTAATCCTGATAAAAGTGTTATTAGCTTAGGTATTGGAGATGTTTCAAGACCAATTGATTCTCATATTGTAGAAGAATTATTAGAGGCTTCTAGAGAAATGGGTAATAAAGAAACTTTTAAAGGTTATGGCCCTGAACAAGGTTATACTTTTATAAAGGAAGAGATAAAAAACTATTATGAAAAGAATAATATCTTATTAGACAGTGATTCTATTTTTATTAGTGATGGAGCTAAAAGTGATTTAGGAAATATATTAGATATTTTTAGTGTAGATAATACCGTTTTAATTCCTAATCCAGTTTATCCTGTATATGTAGATACTAATGTAATGGCTGGAAGAAAAATATTATTTATGGATGCTAATGAATCTAATAATTTCTTACCTTTGCCAGATGATAATGTAAAGGCTGATATTATTTATCTATGCTCTCCTAATAATCCTACAGGGGCAGTTTATTCACGAGAAGCTTTAAAAAGCTGGGTAGAATACGCTAATAAGATAGATGCGGTTATTTTATTTGATGCAGCATATGAGGCTTTTATTGTGGATAAGGATATTCCTAGAAGTATTTATGAAATAGAAGGAAGTAAGGAATGCGCAATAGAGTTTTGTAGTCTTTCTAAGACTGCTGGATTTACAGGACTTAGACTTGGATATACAATTGTTCCTAATGAATTAGAAAGAGAGAATACAAGTCTTAATAAACTATGGTTAAGAAGACAAACAACCAAATTTAATGGTGTTAGTTATGTAATTCAAAAGGCTGGAGCTATTGTTTTTTCTAAGCCAGAGATAATTAAAAACAATATTAAGTATTATCAAGAGAATGCTAAGGTTATGGTAGAAACACTTAAGTCTTTAGGTATTTGGTTTACTGGAGGAACTAATTCTCCATATATTTGGATGAAGATACCATTTAAAATGACAAGTTGGGAATTTTTCGATTATCTATTAGAAAATATAGCGATAGTAGGTACACCTGGTGTGGGATTTGGTGAAAATGGAGAAGGGTACTTTAGATTAACAGCTTTTAATAGTCATGAGAATACAATTAGTGCTATGGAAAGATTTAAAGGTTTAATTAATAAAGAGGTGGTAGCATGTGCGGAATAGTAGCGTATTTCGGAAAGAATAGAAGCTATGATGAGTTTTTAAATTCTAGTAAGAAGATAACTTATCGTGGACCTGATATGACTAAAAATGTATCAGTAGATGGTGGTTATTTGTGTTTTCATAGGTTAGCTATTATGGGATTAAATGAAAATGGTATGCAGCCCTTTATTAGAAATAATAAATATATTTTATGTAATGGTGAAGTGTATGGTTTTAGAAAGCTAAAGGATGAATTAATTAAAGAAGGGCATAGCTTTGTTAGTGAAAGTGATTGTGAAATATTAATTCCTTTATATGAAAAATATCAAGATAGAATGTTTAATATGTTAGATGCTGAGTTTGCTTTAGTAATATATGATAATAAAACTAAAGAAATTATTGCAGCTAGAGATCCTATGGGTATTAGACCATTATTTTATGGATGTAATAATTCAAATGATGAAATAGGTTTTGCGAGTGAAGCTAAGGCTTTAGTTGATTTGTTTGAAAATGTCTTACCTTTTCCACCAGGTTATTATTATAAGAACCAACAATTTGTTTGTTACAACGATATAGCTAAGCCTAAGCTATTTAATAATGATAGTATGGAAGATATATTAAAAAATATTAAAGATAAGTTAGTTAAGGGTGTAGAAAAAAGATTAGATGCAGATGCACCGGTCGGTTATTTATTAAGTGGAGGATTGGATTCTTCATTAATATGTTCTATCGCAGCTAAGTTGTCTAATAAGAGGATTAAGACATTTGCTATAGGTATGGAAACTGATGCAATAGATCTAAAGTATGCAAAGGAAGTTGCTGAGTATATTGGTAGTGAACATTCTGAAATTATTATTACTAAGGATGATGTATTAGAAGCTATTAGATATGTAATATATATACTAGAAACTTATGATATAACAACGATAAGAGCTTCAATAGGTATGTACTTATTATGCAAGGCTATTCATAAAAATACTGATATAAGAGTCTTATTAACTGGTGAAATAAGTGATGAATTATTTGGTTATAAATATACTGATTTTGCACCTAATGCTTTAGAATTTCAATTAGAATCTGAAAAGAGAATAAGTGAAATTTATATGTATGATGTACTTCGTGCAGATAGATGTATTTCTTCTAATTCAATGGAATCTAGAGTTCCATTTGGAGATATTGATTTTGTTAATTATGTTATGAGTATTAATCCTGAAAAGAAGATGAATAAATATAATAAAGGAAAGTATTTATTAAGAAAAGCTTTTGAAGATGGAGACTATTTACCTATAGATATCCTATATCGCGAGAAAGCTGCTTTCTCTGATGCAGTTGGTCATTCAATGGTTGATTACATTAAGGAATTTGCGGAGAATAAATATACGGAAGAAGATTTCATAAGTCTTTCTGATAAGTACAATTTTAGTAAACCATTTACTAAGGAATCTTTATTATATAGAGAAATATTTGAAGAGTTCTATTTAAATAAAGCTAAAATGGTTAAAGATTTTTGGATGCCTAATAAGAGCTGGGATGGATGTAATGTAAATGATCCATCTGCTAGAGTGCTATCTAATTATGGAGATAGTGGAAAGTAAAAAAATAACTGCTTATTTAAGCAGTTATTAATTACTTTGCTAAAGAATTTTTAATGAATCCGATAAATAATGGGTGTGCCTTATTCGGTCTTGATTTAAATTCAGGATGGAATTGTACACCTATATAAAACGGGTGATCCTTAATCTCAATTGCCTCTACAATATTATCATCAGGTGAAGTACCACAAATTGTTAGATTGTTTTTTTCAAAAATATATCTAAAGTTATTATTAAATTCATATCTATGACGATGTCTTTCTGTTATTAAATCTGATTGATATAAAGAATGCATTAAGGTATTTTCTTTAATTTTACAAGGATAAGATCCGAGTCTCATACTAGCTCCCTTAGGCTTGTCTTTCTGGTTAGGAAGTAAGTCAATTACTAGGTTTTCATTTAGAGTACTAAATTCTTTTGAATTAGCATTTTCTAGATTACAAACATTTCTAGCATATTCAATTACTGCAATTTGCATTCCTAAACAAATTCCTAAATATGGTACTTTGCTCGTTCTAGCATATTGTGCAGTGACGACCTTTCCTTCAATACCACGATCACCAAATCCTCCTGGGATAAGGATACCGTTACATTCCTTGAATGTTTGTTTGGCCACTTCTAAAGAAGTAATCTTTTCACAGTCTACCCATTCTATTTCAATTTTTGTACCGCATTCATATCCTGCGTGATATAAAGATTCAACTACTGATAAATAAGCATCATGTAATTTTACATATTTACCAACAATAGCGATTTTAGTTGTATGTTTTCTATTTCTAATTTTATCTAACATTGTGTTCCATTCAGTCAAATCAATTTCTTTGGTAGTTAGGTTAAGTTCCCTACAAACAATATTATCTAAACCATTATTATGTAGCATAATAGGGCATTCGTATAATATAGGAAGAGTAGTATTATTAATAATACAATCTGATTTAACATTGCAGAATAAAGCAATTTTATTCTTGATATCTTCATCGATTTCTCCATCAGTACGAGTAATAATTATATTTGGAGATATTCCTAATGATTGTAATTCCTTGACTGAATGCTGGGTAGGTTTAGTTTTATACTCCTTAGAGCATTCAATGAATGGGACAAGCGTAATATGGATGAATAAGCAGTTTTCTTTACCGATTTCATAAGATATTTGTCTAATAGCTTCAATAAATGGTTGACTTTCAATATCTCCAATGGTTCCACCAATTTCAGTTATAATGATATCAGGATTAGTAGTTTTTTCTACATTATAAATCATGTTTTTAATTTCATCCGTCACATGAGGAATAATTTGAACAGTTTTTCCTAGATATTCTCCATTACGTTCTTTATTTAAAACATTCCAGTATACCTTACCGCTTGTAAGGTTAGAAAACTTATTTAGGTTTTCATCAATGAATCTTTCATAGTGTCCTAGATCTAGGTCAGTTTCTGCGCCATCTTCAGTGACAAATACTTCACCATGCTGAAACGGAGACATTGTACCCGGATCAATATTTAAATAAGGGTCTAATTTTTGGGCCGCGACTTTTAGCCCTCTACATTTTAGTAGTCTTCCTAATGAGGCTGCGGTGATTCCTTTACCAAGGCCTGAGACAACTCCACCAGTAATAAAAATATATTTTGACATAATACCATTCCTTTCAAAAATAAAAAAAGGAGTCTCAAAAATAGATTACTCTATTTTCAAGACACCTTTGTCATATCTTGTATTTTACGCTTTAAGAAAATGAAAGTCAATAAAAAAATAGAAAATAGTAAAAGAGGTTATTATATGAGCGAACTAAACGAATTTTTTAATGAATTAAATGAAGAATGTGGAATTTTTGGTGTATTCAATTCACCTATTTCTTCAGAACTTACATATTATGGGTTACATGCACTCCAACATCGTGGTCAGGAAGCATGTGGTATAGTCACTTGTAATAAGGGTGAAATGTTTTTAAAAAAGGGCGAAGGTCTTATAACTGAAGTATTTACTAAGAACGAACAATTTCATGAAGGAGAAAATGCTATAGGGCATGTTAGATATTCAACGGCTGGGGGAAATAATATAAATAATGTTCAGCCTTTCTTATTTAGACATAGCACTGGAGATTTTTCATTAGCTCATAATGGTAATATCATTAATTCTAAAGAATTAAAGTTAGAATTAGAACGTGAAGGAAGTATTTTTCAATCAACTTCGGATTCGGAAATATTAGCTCATATTATGAAAAAAGATCAGGATTTAAATCGTGTTGAGGCCATAAAAAGAGGACTTAAAAAATTACAAGGTGGATTTGCTTTTCTTATTATGACCCATGATAGAATATATGCTTGTCGTGATAAAAATGGACTAAGACCATTATCATTAGGAATAATAGGAGAGAGTACTTATATCCTAGCTTCAGAAACCTGTGCATTTAATAGTGTGGGAGCGAAGTTTGTTAGAGATTTATTACCAGGTGAAATTTTAACTATTACTAAGAATGGATTAAGAAGTACTTTCTATACTGAAAAATGTAATAATAATATGTGTGCGATGGAATATATTTATTTTAGTAGACCAGATAGTGATATAGACTTGGTTAATGTTCATTATTTTAGAAAACAAAGTGGTAAATACTTAGCCAAATATTTCCCATGTGATGCGGATATAGTTATAGGAGTACCCGATTCAAGCCTATCAGCTGCGATTGGATATGCAGAGGAAAGTGGTATTCCTTATGAAGTGGGGATGGTTAAGAATAAATATATTGGTAGAACATTTATTCAACCTTCCCAAGAACTAAGAGATAAATCAGTAAGAATGAAGCTTAGTATTGTTAAACAAATAGTAGAAGGCAAAAGAGTAGTTTTAATTGATGATTCAATTGTAAGAGGTACTACTAGTAGAAAGATTGTTTCTTTATTACGAAATGCTGGAGCTACAGAAGTTCATTTAAGAATAGCTTCTCCAGAAATTAAATTTCCATGTTATTATGGAGTAGATATTTCAACCTTAGATGAGCTTATATCAGCTAGAAAAACTAAGGATGGGGTAAGAAAAGAGATTAATGCTGATTCATTAGAGTTCTTACCAATAGATGCTTTAAAAGAAATTTTAAATAGGACGGAATTATGTACTGCATGCTTTTCTGGACATTATCCAACTGATTTGTTTTCTTATGGTAAAAAGAAAGAATAATAAATTTATTGACACAAAAGAAGATTTTATATATAATATTAACAAGACAAAGGTGTCTAAACAAATGCGTAATAGCATTGTTTAGGCGCCTTTTTTGTTTTAAGAAAGTAGGGAAATGATATGATTATAAATGAAATGCCAACAAAGACAGGTTTATATAATCCTGAAAATGAACATGATGCTTGTGGAATTGGTGCCATAGTAAGTATCAAAGGAGAAAAGTCCCATGATGTTATTAAAGACTGTTTAAAAATATTAACTAATTTAGAACATCGTGGAGGAACAGGGGCTGAAGATAATACTGGAGATGGTGCAGGAATATTATTTCAAATCCCTCATAAATTTTTTAAATCACAAAATTTAGGATTTGAAATAGGTAATGAAGGAAATTATGCAGTAGCTCAGCTTTTTATATCTAAAAATAAAGTTACTAGAGAAGAAGGTATCAAAGTATTTTTAAATGTCTTAGAAAAGGAAAATTTAGAATTTTTAGGATTTAGAGAAGTACCCTATAATGATTCTAATTTAGGTAAAACAGCTATTAATGCTATGCCATATATTATCCAAGCTTTTGTTAAAAAGCCATGTAATATTTCAAGTGGTATTGAATTTGAAAGAAAGATATATATTGCTAGAAAGCTAATAGAAAAAGAAATAAACAAAATCAAAAATCCTTTATTTTATTTTTGTTCATTTTCTTCAAAAACTATTGTATATAAAGGAATGTTACTATCTACCCAAGTAAGAGATTTTTATTTGGATTTACAAAATAAAAAGCTAGAATCGGCGATTGCTTTAGTGCATTCAAGATTTTCAACAAATACTTTCCCAAGCTGGGAAAAAGCTCATCCTAATCGCTTTATGATTCATAATGGAGAAATTAATACTATAAAAGGAAATGTTGATTTAATTAGAGCTAGAGAAGTAAATTTTAAATCTAGTGTGTTTAGCGATAGATTAAAGGAAGTAACTCCGGTTATTGGAAAATACTCATCAGATTCAGCTATGTTTGATAATGTATTAGAATTCTTTTATATGGCAGGAAGACCTCTAGAAGAAAGCTTAATGATGATGATTCCTGAGCCATGGGATAAAGATGAAAATATTAGCGAAGAAAAGAAAAACTTCTATAAATATTATTCCACAATGGTAGAACCATGGGATGGTCCAGCTGCGGTTGTTTCTACTGATGGAGAAAAAGTTATTGCATCACTAGATAGAAATGGACTTAGACCTTCTAGATATTATTTAACAAGTGATGGATTATTGATTTTATCTAGTGAAACTGGAGCTTTAGATATTGATGAATCTAAGGTAATAGAAAAGAACAGATTAGAACCAGGTAAATTGTTATTAATAGATACTAAATTAGGAAGACTTATTTCTGATGAAGAAATTAAATCTAAAATTAGTAATGTCCATGATTATAAGAAATGGTTAGATAGATTATTATCACTTGATGATATTAAGCTAGATAATTATAAAGAATCATATATGTCTTTAAATGAGAGAATGACTAAGCAAAAAGCTCTAAATTATAAATATGATAATATTGAACTTGGAATCTTTCCTATGTGTAAGACAGGTGAGGAAGTATTAGTAGCCATGGGTACTGATACACCACTTTCAGTTTTATCTAAAAATTCTAAGCCATTATCGTCATATTTTAAACAAAAATTTGCTCAAGTTACTAATCCACCTATTGATTCATTAAGAGAAGAAATAGTCACTTCTACAAGAATGTATTTAGGTAGTGAAGGCAATTTAATTGAACCTAATGAAGTTAATTGTCATAGAGTAGAAATTGAACATTCAGTTATTTCTAATAAAGATATGGCTAAGATCAAAACTCTAAATAAACATGGTTTTAAGGTAAGTACAATTGATACTATCTTTGAATATAATTTAGAATCGTTAGAAGAAGCTTTAGAAAGAATATTTTTAGAAGCTGATAAGTTAATAGATGATGGAGCATGTATTTTAATATTATCTGATAAATTAATGGATGAATTACATGTAGCGATTCCTAGTTTACTAGTAACTTCAGCAATTCACCAACATCTAGTAGATGGTGGTAGAAGAACTAAGGTTTCTATTGTAGTAGAAAGCGCCGATGCAAAGGAAATTCATGATTATGCATGTTTATTAGGATTTGGTGCGACAGTTATTAATCCATATATGGTATATGAAATAATTAATGGATTATGTGTAGATAAGCAATTAGAAATATCATATGATATGGCAGTAGAAAACTATATCCACGGGGCAATGAAGGGAATAGTTAAGATTATATCTAAGATGGGTATATCTACTGTACAAGCTTATAACTGTAGTCGTATCTTTGAAATAATTGGATTATCAGAAAGTGTTACAAAGAAATACTTTAGCAATACACCATCTAAAATTGGTGGTATTGACATAGATGATATAAATAAAGAAATTGTATATAATCACCAATTAGGTTATTCAAGTTTTAATTTAGAATTAGAAAGTGAAGGGATACATGGATTACGTAATAACAAGGAAGAACATTTATATAATCCAATAACTATTTATAAACTACAATACGCTACTAAGAATGATGATTATAGTGTATTTAAGGAATTTACTAAAGAAATAGATTCAATGACTAATAATATTAGAAATCTATTTGATTTTGTAAAGGGACATGAAATATCACTTGATGAAGTAGAAAGCGCCGATAAAATCGTTAAAAGATTCAAAACCGGAGCTATGAGCTACGGATCAATTTCTCAGGAAGCTCATGAGTGCCTAGCAATTGCTATGAATAGAATTGGTGGTAAATCTAACACTGGTGAAGGTGGAGAAAACAAGGGAAGAAAAGAAAGGTTAGCTAATGGAGATTCTAAGCTTTCAGCTATTAAGCAAGTAGCTTCGGGAAGATTTGGAGTAACTATTGATTATCTTGTTAGTGCTAATGAAATCCAAATTAAAGTTGCTCAGGGTGCTAAGCCCGGTGAAGGTGGTCAATTACCAGCACCTAAAGTATATCCATGGGTAGCAGAGGCAAGACATTCAACTCCAGGAGTTACTTTAATATCTCCGCCACCTCATCATGATATTTATTCAATTGAGGATTTAGCACAATTAATTTATGATTTAAAGAATGCTAATAAGGATGCTTTAATATCAGTAAAATTAGTTAGTGAAGATGGAGTAGGTACAATCGCAGCAGGTGTTGCGAAGGCTGGAGCCAATGTTATTTTAATTAGTGGATATGATGGAGGTACCGGAGCATCTCCTCGTACTAGTATCGCTAATGTTGGTATGCCTTTTGAAATAGGTTTAGCCGATGTTCATCAAACATTAATAATGAATAACCTACGTAATAGAGTAATGATTGAAACTGATGGTAAGTTATTAACAGGTAAGGATTTAGCGGTATCGGCTTTACTTGGGGCTGAACAATTTGGTTTTGCGACTGCACCTCTTATTTCAATGGGATGCGTAATGATGAGAGTATGTAATCTTGATTCATGTCCGGTAGGTGTCGCAACTCAAAATAGTGAGCTTCGTAAGAGATTTAAGGGTAAACCAGAGTATGTTGTTAATTTTATGTATATGATTGCTAATGAATTACGTGAATATATGGCAATGCTTGGTTTTAGAACCTTAGATGAAATGATTGGTAGAAGTGATTTACTATGTGTTAAAGATAGTGAAATTGTAAAAACTAAAAAATTAAATTTAGATGCAATAATTAATAATAAATATGTTATGAATATGACTCATGTTCATTTTGAAAAAATTAAAGAATCAAATCTCGAAACAACTATTGATCATAATTTGTTACTTCCATTGTGTAAAGATGCAATAGATAATGAAAAGAAGACTAATATTGATGTAGAAATCAAAAACATTAATCGTTCATTTGGTACTATTCTATCCAGTGAAATAACTAAGAAGCATGGTTCAATAGGATTAAAAGAAGATACTATTACTATTAATACTTATGGGAATGCTGGTAATTCATTTGGTGCATTCTTGACTAATGGAATAACACTAAATGTATATGGCGATGCCAATGACTATTTAGGAAAAGGTTTATGTGGTGGAAATATATATGTAAGTCTATCAGATAAATCAAAGCTAGATTCATCAAAAAATATTATCGCAGGTAATGTAATATTATATGGAGCTACTAAGGGTAAGGTTTACTTAGATGGTATAGTAGGAGAAAGATTTGCGGTTAGAAATAGTGGAGCCATTGCTATATCTTTAGGTTGTGGAGCTCATGGTTGCGAATATATGACTGGAGGAGAAGTAATTATTCTTGGCCCAATTGGTAGAAATTTCGCAGCAGGTATGAGCGGTGGAATTGCTTATATCTATGATGAGGATGGAAGTAATTTAAAAAATATTAATAGATCTTTAGTTAATATTTATGATCTTTCTATAAGCGAAGAAATAGATTTAAAAGATAAAATAACTGATTTTGTTTTAAAAACAAATTCAGAGAAAGCTAAGGATATATTGAATCACTTTAATATAAAAAAATTCTTCAAGGTTTATCCATGTGATTATGAAAAAATGTGCGATTTAGAGATGAAGTATTATAAAGAAGGATTAGATAAGGAAGGTGCTTTATTAAAAGCATTTTATGAAAAAACAGGAGGTGCAATATAATGTCAAACTTAAGCTTTATGAAACTAAAACGTAAGAATAATATAAGTCTTGCGCCTGTTAATAGAATAGAAAATTATCTTGATTTTCATATTCAATTAGAAGAAAATGAAAGAAAGAAACAAGCTGATAGATGTATGAACTGTGGAGTACCTTTCTGTCAATTTGGTGGAAGTATTAATAATAAAACTATCGGATGTCCTCTAAATAACTATATTCCTGAATGGAACGGGTTATTAGCTTTAGGTAAATATGAAGCGGCTTACGGAAGATTAACATTAACTTCACCATTTCCTGAATTTACAAGCAGAGTATGTCCAGCACTTTGTGAAGTTGGATGTGTTTGTAATATTAATGATGAGCCAATAACTGTTAGGGAAAATGAATATTTCATTATCGAAAATGCTTTTAAAGAAGGATTAGTACAACCTAGAACTATTAATCATAAATATAAAGAAAAGATTGCGGTTATAGGGTCAGGTCCTGCAGGATTATCAGTAGGAAATGAACTTAATACATTAGGTTATGATGTAACAATATTTGAAAAGAATGATAATTTTGGTGGACTTTTAATGTATGGAATTCCAAATATGAAGCTTGAAAAAAGCATTATTGAAAGAAGGATAAAAATACTAAAAGAAGAAGGAATTAAATTTATTTCTAATTATGATGCGAATGATCATTATGATGAATTAATGAAAGAATTTGATGTTGTTGTATTCTCAACAGGAGCTAGTCAACCTAGAATATTAAATGTCATCGGTTCTACTAGTGAAAAAGTACTTTATGCAGTAGATTTTCTAACTGAAACTACAAAAACAATCCTATCAGGTAAGGATTCTCTTATTGCTAGAGATAAGAGAGTAATTGTAGTTGGTGGTGGAGATACAGGTAATGACTGTGTTGCAACATGTATGAGACAAAAAGCTAAAAGTATTATTCAATATGAACAAAATAGAAGACCTGCTAACCTAAGAACAAATCATTGGCCAGAATGGCCTGATAATTTAAAGGTAGAATATGGGGCAGAAGAACATATTTCAATTTATGGTAATGATCAAAGAGTATTTGGTAGAACAATTAAGGAAATAAATGAAAAAGAAAATTGTTTGGTTGTTACTACTATAGAAGTAAAGAAAGTTAACCAAAAAATAGTTGAGATTGAAAACACAGAAGAAGTTATTGAAGCAGATTTAATAATACTAGCTATGGGATTTAGTGGAACAAAAGAAGAAATATTTGATTCGTTTCATTTAGAAAAGGATGGAAGAAATAATATAAAAACTATTGATTTTCAAACAAGTAATCCTAAAGTATTTTCATGTGGAGATTCAAGAACTGGTCAATCACTTGTTGTAAAAGCCATAAGTGATGGAATAGGGGCAGCTAAAGCAGTACATAATCATTTACAAAAATAATAAAGAAACGATTTCCAAAATGGGAATCGTTTTAATTATAACAATAAAATTGAATATTATGGGAATATATGATAAAATTACTTAATTATATAAAAATGAAATAGGGAGAGAGAAAATGAAAAAAGAAGTTAAATATTTTATTATTATGGTAGTAGCAGTTGCGACCTTTTACTTACTTACAACGACAATAAGTTTAATTTGTAATGCAGTAGATTTCCTTACAATCAAGATATCAGAGTATGATAACAAATATTATAAAATGCTTAAATGGGTAATAGTAATCGCAACTATTATGTCAATTGCTTTTATTGTATGCTTTGTGATGTCAATGGTATCAAAAAAGAATCAAAAGTTATTTATTATATTACAAGCCGTATGCATTGCTATAATAATTGCTTGTGCAATTAAACTTAGAATTTCTTTGCCAATTTACCATAGTTCCTATGGATATTCTTATCATAAGACATTTGAGATAGGATTATATTCTTCTGCATATCCATTGATAATTACAACGACTATTCCTCAAGCTATTTTGTTTACATTTAGGCTGTTTAAGGATAAATTATTTGGTGAGAACTCAATTGAAGTTTTAAAAAATACTGAGGCTGAATAGTTGTTATAAAGTAATAAGGAACCATTACTTTTTCAATATGATATATGAAAAGTAGTTTATAGGGAGATCGTTTAATGAGTAAAAAAGGTGGATTATCGATATTAGCTATTTGGCTATTATCGGGAATAAATATTTTAATATTTGCGGGTACTAAGATTGGACTTGTTTCGACTGGATTTAAGGGTGGTTATGGAAGTGCTAGCTGGTTTGGTTATTTAGTAAATATATTGATTGTTTTAGTTATGTTATATATTTCTATTGCTAGTGGAATAAAGAAGGATATTAGTCCTGTTGTAATAGCAATTATACTTAGTGTGTTTGTATTATTATTTGCATTTTGTATTAAATTTGAAAATGGTCTTGGGATGTTTGTATTATTTATACCATTGGTTATTCTAATAAATCCTATTTACACATTAATTGCTCCGGCAAGTGATTTTGTTATTCTTATGTGGTTAACTATTTTAATTGTTAGTATTATTGCGTCTAACTTAATTGCTTTTTATATAAAAAGGAATAAAGATAAGAAAATAGTTAATCAAATTGATTAGATATTTACATGATAATAAATTTGTGCTAAACTATAAAAAAATAAAAAAAGGGAGCTGGTGTGACCGGCTGAGAGGAAGATATATCTTCGACCTATAACCTGATCTAGGTAATGCTAGCGTAGGAAGATAAATCAAAAATTATTTTGACAAAGTTTTCTTACTTTGTCATTTTTTTATTTTTTAGAAGGAGAAAGAATATGAATATAATTGAAAATACAAGAAAAAAATGTCCGTTAGTACATTGTATAACTAACTATGTAACAGTTAATGATGTCGCAAATATTGTACTTGCATGTGGGGCATCTCCTATTATGGCTGATGATAAAAACGAAGTAGAGGAAATGCAATCTATTTGTAATTCACTAGTTATAAATATTGGGACATTAAATGAAAGAACAATTGAATCTATGATATTAGCTGGTAAGACAGCTAATAAATATAATCATCCTGTAATTCTTGATCCGGTTGGTGTAGGAGCTACAAAATTTCGTAATGATACAGTTAATAAATTATTAAATGAAGTAAGGTTTGATGTAATTAGAGGTAATATTTCTGAGATTAAAACCTTAGCTCTAAAAAGTGGTAAGACTAATGGTGTTGATGCTTGTGAGGCGGATATGATAACTGATGATAGCGTTGATGAAGTTATTTCTTTTGCAAAAAAATTAAGCAAAGAAACAAAGGCTATTATCGCAATTACAGGACCAATTGATGTTATATGTGATGAAAGTAATTCGTATATCACAAGAAATGGAAATAAACAAATGGGCAAAATTACAGGAACTGGTTGTATGCTAACGGCAGTTATAGCCTCTTATGTAGCTAGTAATATAGATAATAAATTTGATGCGACAGTTAAAGCTGTATCAGCTATGGGATTATGTGGAGAATTAGCGATTAAAGAGAGTAAAGGAACGGGTTCTTTAAGAGTTGGAATCATCGATCAAATGAGTTTATTAACTGATGAAATATTGAAAGAAGGAAATAAGATTGAAATTAGATAAGAAAGATTTAGAGCTTTATGCTGTAACTGATAGAGCATGGCTAAATGGAAGAAATTTAGAAGATGATGTCTTAGAAGCTATTCTAGGTGGAGCTACAATTATTCAGTTAAGAGAAAAAGATATAACTGATGAGGAATTTATCGAAATTGCTTTTAGAGTAAAGAAGGTTTGTAATGAATATAAAATTCCTTTTATTATTAATGATAACTTAAATGTGATGCTAGCGGTAGATGCGGATGGTATACATGTAGGACAAAGTGATATAGAGGCATCATTTATTAGAAGTAAAATAGGTAAGGATAAAATATTAGGTGTATCATGCCAAACAGCTATAGAAGCTATTAAAGCTGAAGAGGCAGGAGCTGATTATTTAGGTGTTGGTAGCATATTTAATACTAGTACAAAAAAAGATGCCCTAGAAGTAAGTGTGAAGACTCTTAGGGATATATGTGATAAGACAAGAATACCGGTTATAGCTATTGGTGGGATAAATTTAAATAATATTAAGGAGCTAAAAAATACTATGATTGATGGTGTTGCGGTAATAAGTGCAATATTCAAGCAAAATAATATTAAAGAAGCTACTATGTTATTACGTAAGGAAGTTGAAAAGATAATATTTAACGGTGATGATTATTCTTTATATATCCTAGATTATGATGGAACTATTATTGATTCTATGGATATGTGGAGTACGACAGCTTCAAGATTTGTATTAGCTTGTGGAAAAACTCCTAAAGCTGATATTGATGAAAAGACAAAGACTTTTTCTAATTATGAAGCCGCAAAGTTTATTAAAGAAGAATACAATTTTAATGAGAGTGCTCTAGAAATGCTAGAGAAATTAAATGACTTTGTTTTAAAAACATATCCAACAATTGATATCAAAGAAGGTGCTAGATGTTTTCTAGAAAAACTATATTATCTAAAAAAGAAAGTAGTTTTATTATCAGCATCTTCCCTAGAATTGCTTAATAGTTCATTAGAGGCACTAAATATAAAAAAGTATTTTAGCGAGATATATTCTACTAGTGATCTAAAACTATCTAAAGAATCTGGTAGTGCTTTTCAATATGTGTTAGATATATATAAGAATGAAAAAACCATAGTAGTAGAGGATGCGCCACATGCCGTTAAGGGTGGAAAAAAAGTAGGTTTAAAGGTACTAGGTATTAGTGATGAATTCACTAATTCAGATGAAGTGGTAGATAGCAGTGATTACTACTATAATATAAGGAGATTGCAGTTATGAAAAAAGTTTTAACTATTGCGGGTACAGATCCAACTGGTGGGGCTGGTATTCAAGCGGATTTAAAGACGATGACTGCTCATAAAGTTTATGGTATGAGCGTTATTACCGCTTTGGTTGCTCAAAATACGGTTGGTGTATATGATATATTAAATGTAGATGAAGATTTCTTAGGAAAACAATTAGATGCGGTATTTACTGATATATATCCAGATTCTATAAAGATAGGTATGGTAAGTGAGAAGAATTTAATTTTAAAAATATCAAAAAAACTGAAAGAGTATAATGCAAAAAATATAGTTGTTGACCCAGTAATGGTTTCTACATCTGGTGGACGCTTACTTAATCAAGATGCAATTGACACGTTAATTAACGAACTTTTTCCTCTAGCTTCCCTAATTACTCCGAATGTACTTGAGGCAGAAGTTTTAGCAAATATCAAAATAAATAATAAAGAAGATATGGAAAAGGCCGCAAAGATTATTTCATTAAAAGGAAATTTTGCTATTTTAATAAAGGGTGGACATGCTATTAATGATGCCAATGATTTATTGTATTATAATAATAAATTTACTTGGTTTCATGGTGAAAGAATAAATAATCCTAATACGCATGGTACGGGATGCACTTTATCAAGTGCTTTAGCTTGTAATTTAGCATATGGTAAATCTTTAGAAGAGTCAGTATCCAATTCAAAAAAATATATAAGTGATTGCTTAAGAAGTAATCTAGATTTGGGAATAGGTAGTGGTCCATTAGATCACATGATTCATATTGAGGAAATTATAAAATGAAATTGTTAACTTATATAATAACTGGAATATATTTTATTTTTACTATTATTATTTTCTTATTGAAAAAAGATAAAATAACCGTTAAAAAGATAGCTTTAGTAGGAATATTTTCAAGTATCGCTATTGTTTTAAATATCTTTTTATATATTCCCTTTATTTGGGGCTCTAGAATAACCTTTGGATCATTAGCGATAATGCTATCAGGAATAATAATAGGACCCACGTATGGAATGCTTACAGGTATAATTACTATCTTAGGATATATCTTAATTGAAGGGTGGGTATTTATTCATCCTATGCAATTGTTTACTGAATATTATTTATGCTTCACAGCTTTAGGACTTCTTGGATTATTTAATATAAGTAAAAAAGGAATCATTATAGGGGCATTAATTTGTGGAAGTCTTGCAATAATGGGACACTTTCTAACAGGGGTAATTTTTTATGGCGAATTTGCTCCAAGTGGTATGAATGTGTATTTATATAGTATTTCGTATAATTTAATATCAGAGGGAAGTGGCATTTTAATATCAACAATTGTTATCTTATATATGCCAATAATAGAATTTAAAAGAATGGTTGGAGTGGAATATAATGAATGAAATAATAAACGATTCAATCCAAATTTGGGAAGAGTGCATTAAAACATCCTTTGTTGATGAATTAACAAGTGGAATTATAAATACTAAGAGATTTATAAAATATTTAATTGAGGATACATTATATTTAAAAGAGTATGCTAGATGTTTTGCTTATGCAATGACTAAATCAGAAACTTTAGAAGAGATGAGAGTTTTTTATTCAGTTTTAAGCTTTGTAAATGACAGTGAGACCTCGAATAGACAAAAATATCTATTAAATAATGGATATAAAGATGAAGACATTGAAAAAATGATTCCCTCAGTAGAAAATCAAGATTATATTAACCATATGTTAAAATACGCTAAAAATGGAAATAATAAAGAAATATTAATGGCTATTTTACCATGTATGTTAAGCTATTATTATATATTTAGTAAAGTACTTATAAATAAACCTAATATGTTAGAAACTAAATATGGTGATTTACTTAAAGACTATGTATCTAATGATTATAAAGAAAGTTGTCTGTTTTGGATTGATTATACTAATAAATTATGTCAAAATATTACTAGTGAAGAAAAGGAACATCTAATTAATATTTTTAGGAAGTCAAGCGAACATGAACTAGCTTTTTGGAATATGAGTTATGATATATAGGATTTATTATGGAAAAAGAATACTTGATTTCAAATATTAATTTATTACATACAACAACTTTAGGAGCAGAAAGAATAAAAAGAAATCTTTCATTAGATACTAATGATGTAGTATTGTGGTGTAAAGATAGAATTGTTGATTCTAATAGTAAAGTAGAAAAGAATGGTAAGAATTGGTATGTTAGGATTAATAATTGTGTAATAACAATTAATACATATAGTTATACTATTATTACTGCTCATAAAATAAAGAAAAAAAAGATAGCTTTTATATGTGTTCATAACTCATGTAGGAGTCAAATAGCTGAAGCTCTAGCAAAGAAATATATTTCTGACAGATATGATATTTACTCAGCAGGAACCGATACCTCAAAAGGAATAAATAAGGATGCTATTAGATTAATAAAAGAGAAGTATGATATCGATATGTCTTTATCACAAAAATCAAAATTAATAACAAATATTCCTAAAGTTGATATAGTTATTACTATGGGATGTAATGTTAGTTGCCCAAATATATCATGTAGTGAAAGATATGATTGGGGACTAGATGACCCAAGTGGAAAATCAGATGAAGAATTTATGCTTATTATAAATAAAATAGAAGAAAAAATATTAAAACTATGAATTATACCCCTTTATTGCATTGAAAAATATGGTAAAAAGGGGTATAATATTTAAGAATGGAGTTGAAGTATTATGGAAAAATTTGTTCCAGTTGGTGTGAGTGCACGTCATATACATTTATCAAAAGAAGATTTTGAAACGTTATTCGGTGAAGGTGCTGAATTAACAAAAAAAGTTGATTTAAGTCAACCTGGTCAATTTGCTGCAGAGGAAAAATTAGATGTAGTAAGTTTAGATCCAAAAGGTAAAAAAATAGAAGGTATTCGTATTTTAGGACCACTTCGTAAAGAAAGTCAAGTTGAATTACTAAGAAGTGATTGTACTAAAAATAGAATCCCTGGTCCTACTCGTTCTTCAGGAGATATTGCAGGTTCAGGAGCATGTAAATTAGTTAATCCTTTAAATGGAAAAGAAATTATTCTAAATGAAGGTGTTATCGTTGCTGATAGACACATTCACTTTTCTGTAGAAGAAGGTGCAGCATTTGGTGTTACTGATAGACAAGTTGTAAGTGTAAAAGTAGATGGTCCTAAAGGCGGAATTATGGGTAATGTATTATGTCGTGTTAAATCTGATTTTGCATTAGATTTCCATATCGACGTTGATGATGCTTGCGCTTTTGATTTAAAACAAGGCGACAAAGTTGAAATTATAAAATAATAGATTTAAGACTCAAATCCTCTAAGAATTTGAGTCTTTTTTTCATAATTAAGGTGTTTAAAAAAACACCTTTTTTTAATAAAATATTTGAAAAATAAGGAGTCTAAAACATTGGGGTCATATATACTAAGTGAAAGATTAAAAGAGTTAAGTAAGGAAGATATAAATATAATAATAATGGTATTAAGGATATATTATTTAGTTCAAAGTCTAATGAATGGAACAAATGATATAAATATATTTGAGGATATAATAAAAAATAAAAAAGGAAATAATGATTTTTTAGCAGTTAAACATTCATTAAGTAGAGCAAAATTATATAGAATGACGGGAAAGATAAATGATTTTTTTAAAGAATATAAGCAAAATAAGCCAGAAATAACACAAAAATATAGACAATTAATAGAATATATTAAGGAATTCGTAAAAAATGGATAATTAATAATTCTATCATAAAAACATAAGAAAAAAGTCTCAAATATTGAGACTTTTTTTGCACTTAAAAGCTGTAATATAAAGTAGAAGACTGTAGAAAAAAGGAGAAAATTTATGAAAATAGTCGAAAGAAAAACAGAGTACACAAACAGAAAGAAATTAAGAAAAATTGAGGAAAGGGGAGAAGAAATAATAGTTGATATGGAAGATTATGAAGGGGATATATCAGAACCAGGAACAAAATTAAATGCTTGTTTGTTTAAAAAAATTAATGGAAGAGAAGACGAATCATTAGAATTTAAAAAACAAGACAATAATTCTATTCCAGCAAGTATTATAGATACAACTCAAATAATCACAACTAATGAAGGTAATGTATATGTAATTCCAGCTGGAAATGAAAAAACTCCAATCAGCATTACTGAGGGTAGTAAGATTGATACTAGCTTATTTGAAACGGTTAATAAAAGAGAAGATCAGTCATTAGAATTTAAGAGACTAACAAACAATTTAATTCCAGACAGCAAATTAGACACAACCCAAATAATCACAACAGCCGCTGGGGAAGTATGGGTAATACCAGCTGGAATAAATAATGAAAAAATCAAATTAGAAAATGTGGGACCATTAATAACAGAACTAGAAAATAGATTATCAAACATTCAAACTGCAAGTTCTAAAATATCTTATGATAATAACATTTCTGTACAAACCTTAAGCGATCAAATAAGAGCTAGCTTTAAGAATAGTTCAGGACAAGAAAACTACTTAAAACTAGATCAAGCTACATTTGATATAAACAGTACAGGAGGAAGAATAAGAAGTACGAGTGGAGGTAATTTAGAAATATTACCTGAAAGTAAACTAAAGATATCAAGAAAATCAACTGCGAATGAAAAAGTAGAAGTCAATATGCTACTTGAATCACAAGCATTAAAAATAAATAGAGTGAATACTTTAGGAGATACAATAAACAACTTCCTTACAATAAGTAATTACGGAGATACTGACTTTTATATCCCACAAGGTCAAAAATTTAGTTTAAATAAACCGTCTGGATATAACGTATTTCAATATGAAAATGGAACAAAACCTAGAGTAGTACTAGATTTAGAAATGAATGGAGAAGAATACATCCAAATAGGAAGAAACAAGACAGATGTAATAAAAATAGAAAAAACTAGAACATGTATCAGAGATGATGAATTAAGAATACAAAATAGTGATTCTAAATCATATTTATACTTTAGAAGAACTAATGGAAATAACAACGCTACAATGGAAAATTGTTGGATGTCAGTAAGAAACAGTGAAATTCCTACTGAAATAGGAGTAGTCATTAATAATACCGGAATATATAAAATAGCAAATCCAAATACTGCCGTAGAAACAAGAAATGTATCAGGGGCAGATAGTGTAGTATGGAAGAGTGAAATAAATAGCTTAATACCAAATACTAATCCATTAGAAAATGGAGGAACTATAAATGGTAATTTAAATATAAAAGGCGGTTTAAATTTAAATTATAGTAATGGAAATAATTTAAAATTTGGAAATACCGATTCTGTAAGCTTATGTGAAACATCAAACACTATTTTAGAGATAAAAGCTACCACATTAAATTTAAAAACAACTTCTTTAAAAAGACAAAATGCAAGTGGTACAGCCCTAGGTAGCATTCCACATGCTAGATATGATTCTAGCACAAAAACATTATATTTACGTGATGATAGTACAACAGCGTAGGTGAAAATATGAGTACAAATTTCAATGGGAACATAGTAAACAACTTTTATTATAACAATGAAAAAGTAGAAAAAGTCTATTACAATGGTAATTTAATGTATTTTGCGCATATTGTAAGCCTTCCAAGAATAACCGCAGTTACTTGGAGATATACCGCAACCATAAGCATACCTAGCCTTATTCAAAATAACGTATATACTACCAGCAACAAAATAACCATCTTAAAAGGAAATGAATATATAGAGAAAAATGCCGTAGTAAATGGAACGGTAACCTTTGTATTAGAAGATAGATGGGGAAATGATGAATCTAACTGGCAAGAATATTGTGATATAAAAATAACCTTTACAAGTGGAAAAATAACTAAGATAGAAAATTATATATATTGTTATGTAGACCAAACTAGTGATTATCCTTGGTATAGTGCTGGAGGATATGATGCAACGATATTATTTATTTAGAAAGGAAAAAAGAAAATGAAATATCAAATAATAAACGAAGAAAACCAAGATGTATTTGAAAATACAGTATATTTTAATAATCTAGAAGAAATGTATGAAAGACTACAAAATGAAGGATACAACTTCAGTAGAATCATGAAATATACAGAAAGAAGAACCAACGTTAGAAGCCTTATAGGTGAAACAATAATAATCTACTTATTAGCAGAAAATGAACAATCAAAACAAAACTATCAAAACATAAAAGAATATAATGAACTGCTAAAATGGTTTAAATCATATGACATCCAAGTAATCCAATATGCAAGAGCAAAAAGACTAGGAGAAAACTTTAATAAAGACATAAATGCTCTAGATATGGAAGCTGAAATTAAAGGAAGAAGAATCAAAGAATTAAAATCAATTCTAAAGGAGGCATAATATGGAAATAATCAAAAGAGAAGTAACAACTCCTAATAAAAAGGAATTAAAAGTATTAGAAAAAAAAGAAGTTAATGATGTAAAGATATTAGTAGTAGAGGAAACTAAAATTGAAGGAACTGTAATTGAAGAGGGGACACCATTAAGTAAGGTACTAGAAAACATTAGTTTTAAAGATGATGATAAATTGACTTTAAAGGAATCATCGAATGAATTAAAAAATGAATTAAGTGATAAAGCTGAAATAGTGACGAAGAATGGACAAGTATGGATAAAGGCTGCACAAAGCGCACAATGGATGACTTTAAATAATACGAATGAATCCTTAACTGAAATAGAAAATAAAATATTAGAATTAAAAAATGACCTTTATGGGGAACGTGCTAAAAAAGTTAAAGCTGCATTAATTGCTGATGAAGCATTTCGTGCCGCAACTGCGAATAAAGCTGGATATGCAGAAAATGCAGCTAAAGCAGACTATGCAGATAGCTCACAAACAAGTGAAATGGCAGAAGAATCAGATTATTCACTACAATCGTCAAATGCATTAAAGCTTGATAATTTAACCTTAGAACAGTTAAAAGAAGAAATCCAAAAAAGAGGCTCTAATATATCAAAAAGTCAAGAAATAATAGAAGGACAAAAAAGAATAGATGGTCCAGAATATTATTTAATTAATTATCTAAATCAAGTCATACAAGAAAGAAAAGAAAGTAAATATATAGGACTTGAATTACACGGAGATGAAAGCATTCTAACTACCTATACAACCAATAATACAATAATTCAGTTTGCACATATATCAAATCAAATCTTTATGAGATCTAAAGAAACGATTAACTTTGGGGCGTGGAAAACTGTTTCATTTAAAGAAGAGGAAGCTATAAAGGAAGTAATATTATATAGCGATAGTAATAATAATCACCGCTCAATAAGAATGAAATTAAATAGTGGTGAAGATCTTCTAATCTGTTATGGGATAAGTGCTGGTGTAGGACGAAAGGGTTATACAACTGTATATATGGCAGAGACTTACGCAGACAGCAGTTACATGGTTTTATTAACTCCACAATATGGGCCTATAATAGGTGAAAAGTATGACTATAATGAGGGAGAATGTATTTATGCACATCATACTTATAATGAGAATAATGGTTCATTTCGCATAGGAAATGAGCGAACGTATGGTCAAACCATTTATTTTAGATATATGGCCATAGGTAAGGGAAGTCTATATACCAGTGAGGACTTTAACATTAGTTTCATAACAAAAAACATAACAGGTGAGGATGCTGAAGAAAGCGAAACCATTACATTGGATGCAGATCAAAGAGGATATATTTTCCATGATGGGGATATAGTTGTGATTGAAGCATTAGGAGAAAAATTTAAAATGCCTTTTATTAACAATGGCACTGCAGAATACACAATCCAATATGAAGGTGGTCTAGAGGTAGAAAATCAATGTAATGTAATGATAACCTATGCAGGCTATAAAATTCAAAGTATTAGCTATAAAATATACTGCCGTTTTTTGAGTGGTGGTGATGCTAGAGATTTTTCTAATGGAGGTTATCCAGTAGAAATCACCATTGAAAAGGCTAGTTAGGAGGCACTCATGAAAATAGAAAATAGAGTAGTAGAAGCACCTAATAAAAAGGAATTAAAGATCTTGTCAGAAAATTGTACTGCAATATTAGTGGAAGAAGAAAAGGTTGAAGGTTTAATATATAAACCTGGAACCGAATTAACCGAAATATTACATACTATGAGATATAAAGATGACTCTAATATCAAATTTCAAGAAAAAGAGAATGAACTCTTATCTCTTGTAAGTGATAAAACTGAGATAGTAAGTAGGAATGGAAAAGTATACATAAAACCTAATAATAGGGATATCTGGTTTGAGGTTAATAAAGCTAAAGATGAAATATCACATTTAGAAGAAGAATTAAATCAAATTAATGAGAACCTCTTTACTGGTAATAAAAAAGTAAAAGAGGCAGAATTTAGCGATTATGCAAAACATGTGCACAATACTGAAACAGTAGATTATGCAGAGAAAGCTGGAACAGTTCCTATCTCTAACAGAAGTAAATATGCAGAAAAAAGCTTAACTTCTAACCTTTCTAAAGAAACAAATAACACAAAAATGTTAGATGGTAATAAATTAGAAGAGGTTATAAAATTTTCAGAAATTAAAAAAAATGATACTTTCGTAGGACAAAAAATTGTTTCTGAGGTAGATGATTATTCAGACAAAGTTCTATGTGAATCTAATACAACTAAAAATACGATTGAGAAGATATATGATGAATTTATTAAAATAGGAATTGGAAAAGAAAATATATCATTTAAAAGCGATAATGATAACTTAAAACAAATCTTATTTGAAGATAAAGCAGAAATAATAAGTGTATTATTCAATTGTGATATGCAAAATTCTAACCATAAATCACTAAGGATAAAGAGAAATGACGGAAAAAGTATTTTGATATGTTATGGATTAACAGACAAAGTAAACCCGGATACATTTGTTGTAATAACACAAATGGCAGAGAGCTTTGAAGATACAAATTACGTCGTAACATTATTACCTCATTATTCAAACAAATTAAACAATGGTCGTTATCAGGAAAACGGCGGTTTATATAATTATGCATCGTATAACTTAGGAAATAACCAAATGAAGATTCAATCAAAAGATAATCACCAAGATGTATATTTTAGGTATATGGCAATAGGCGAAGGAAGCCAAGAATAGGAGAAAAACATGAAATATTGGAAGAATGGTTTTTATAACACACAAGATAACTTACAAAGTAGATATGAAATAAGTGATGCAGAGTATCAAAGATTACTTGCCGAACAAGAAGGAGAAGGAATAGGCACAGATGAGACTGGTAAGCCTTATATAATAAAAAGACAAATTGATCCAGAATATGAAAATAATCAAAAAAGAGGCAGAAGAAAAGAAATATTAAAAGCCTTTGATATTTGGGAAAAATGTGTTTTAAGAGGCAGAGAAACGGATGATTATGAAGTAATGATTTGGTATAGAAGAATATTAGATCTTGATTCAAATGCCTTAGATAACATACCACAAGTAGTAAAAAAATATATGAAATAGAGGAAAGAAAAATGAAGGATATAGAAATAATATTATCGTTAATAGGGACATGCTTTGGATTGTTTATAACATTACTAACATATTTTATAAGATTATCAAAGAATAAAAAAAGCAAACAAAAAGCCCTTGAATTACTAGAAATAAGCGAGAAAATAGTAGATTACATTAGATTAGCTGAAGGAAAAATAAATTATACTGGTGAAGAAAAGAAAGAATATGTAATGACTAAATTAAATCAATATGCCATTAAAAATGAAATAGATTTTAGTGAAGAGGAAGTATCTAGTAAAATTGATAATTTAGTAGATTTTACAAAAGAAGTAAATAGTAAAAAAACTACTAGCTGGTTATAAGAAGGAGAAACCAATGAGTAAAAAGAAGAATATAGAAATAGGAAAACTATCAGGGGAGATAGATGTAATAGATGGTAAATTAAGTTTAAATCATACTGACATTAGTGGTGAACAAAACATAATGGGGATAGGTATTAGTCATACCTATAAAGATGGTAAATGGAAATTAAATTTGGAACAAGAGTTAACTAAAAAAGAAGAAGGTATATATTTATATACTGATTCTTTTGGTGATGAATATGAAATCAAAGAAAAGCTATATTACCTAGAAGATAATCTAATCAAAACAGAAACTCTAGAAGGTAATAAGCTAACAAGAAAAGATATTGAAGTAGACATTGAAGGTAATCTAAGCTATCAAGGAAAAACTATCTATAGAGAATATGAAAGTGACATAGATATTAAAGTAGAGGGTGACTATGAAGGATTTATTAATGATACTTTAATAAATACTAAAAATGAAGATTTATCAAAAGTCAAAGAAGAAATAAAACAAATTGAAAATGAATTAATTGATATAACCTACAGTCTAGAACAATATAATGGAATACTTAGTAAAGATAGAAAAGATTTATTTGATTATGAAATTGAAATTAGTCGATTAAATCAAGAATTAGAAGATAAAAATTTAGAATCTAGTAAAAAAATAGGTCTACTTAAAGAATACCAATTAAATCTACAAAAGCTCTATAACAAGACAATCAAAAAAAATGATAGAGTAATAGGCGGAATAAAACAAACAAACGCAGATTCAATTACCGAAGATAATTGGGAAGATATAGGTTATAGTTATGATGCTAATAAAACTCTATTTAGCTATATTAATGATGAATTAGCATTATCAGAAAAGTTAAGTCAAAAATATAAGTACACTATCCAACAATATACAAATTCGAGTGAAAGAACCGGAACCTTTAATATTCTCAATAAAGAGGTTAAGACTCAAGAATATATTCAAGAGAAATATGCTCAACAATTAGGCAAACTAGAACAACAAATAAGAGAAGCTAGTAGTACAAGTGATGAAACAAGTTTGTTTGAAGAGAAAATCTTACTTGCTAAAAAGGAACAGATTCTAAATAAAAGTAATGCTTACCTAGAATCGAAACAAACATTAGAAACTAAAGAATATAATGACCAAATAGAAAGATATAAACTTCTAAAAGATAAAGCTCTAGAAAATAAAGAAGAATTAGAAAAACTATTAAAATATAAGGTAGCATACAAAATCTTATTAGAAGAAAGAGTAGGAGATATATATCTATCTACATCTAATAATCAAGTTCTACTATTTAATCTAAAAGGCAAATTAGTAGGTATCGTTGATAAATATGAAAATCAAATGAATATAATTTATAAAGATAATCTAATTGATAGAATTATATTAAATAATGAAGAGTATATAAAAATAGAATATAGTTCTAATGAAATAGAATTATTATCTAATAAAGAAAAACTAGTATACTCCTTAGATCAAGATAAAATTACAAAAATCAAATATCAAAATGGTGAAGAATTAAATATAGAATATAATTCAAAAAATCCTATTTTAATATTTAATGAAATATCAGGTATTGAAATAAATTATCTTGGAGAAAAAGTAAAAAGCTATCAAGGAATAATCTATGTAGAAGAAATAACTCATAACAATATTATTAAAAGAATAGAGCCTAAAAAATTAGATAAAATTATCTTTAGCTACGAACAAAATCAAACAGAAATAAGTGTAAATGAATATGAAGAAATCTGTCAATACGTAGATGATGATATAAAGGTAGAGTATACTACCAAAGATAATAAACTAGAATCTGTCACAATTATAGAAGAAGATAAAGAACATACTTTAGTATCAAGTAGTGTAGGAAAAAGTATTATTAATAATACCTTAAATAGAAATATAACACTTAAGGAACAAATACTAGAATTAACTAACCTAGATAATAAAACATATACATATATAGTAGGAGTAATAGGTAGCGGAAATGCTAAATTACA
>JAVBLW010000010.1:0-4736 GCA_031553215.1 Anaeroplasmataceae bacterium | reverse complement strand
TGGTTGTTATAAGATGTTAGTTTATCTTTATTATAATAATACTCTAATTCTTGTGTTTTTTCAATGTTTTCTTCTAAAGTATAGTTACCTTTTATTTTAGTTAGGATGTTTCCTAGGTCATCATATTCTATGATGGTACTTTCATTTAATTTTTCATTATCTTCTCTTATAAGTCTATTTTGATTGTCATATAAATATCTTATATTGTTTTTATCTTCATTTTTAGAAGTAATGTTTCCTAGGTTATCATACGAATACTTGTTTCTGATTCTTTTTTGATTTAGGTTGTATCTTTCTTCTTCTATTTTGGTAGTTGTATGATCTGTTTTTTGTAGATACTTTATTTCTCTTTCATATAGAGGAGTTTTTATTTTAGATAATCTATTTTGTTTATCATAGGTAATGTTTTGTAATTCTATATTATTATAATATACTTTATTTAAGTTATCTTCATCATATTCATAACTATATTCTATATCTTTATTATCATATTGATAGTTTACTTTAGTTGTTTGATTTAGGATGTTCTTATCTATAGTTTTGGTATAATCATTAGTTATTTCTTTTACTAGTTCATCATTTTCATAAACATATTCTGTTTTAGTATTAGCTACGTTGTCTATTATAGTTTTTATCTTGTCTTCATTATCATATTCATAATATAGACATGTTTCTTTAGAATTATTGTTTATGTAATCAATTCTTTTGATTTTTCCATCAAGGTATTCTTCTATGTATCCTTCATTGTTTTGATACATTGTTTCTTTGGTTTCTTTAGAGTCTTGTTTTGTATAATCATATACTACGTGGTCTATTCCATTAATTTTTATACTTTTTTCTCTTAAGGAATCGTCATAACTTATTAGATATTCTGTTTCTCCATCAGTTATAGAAGTTAATAGACCATAGGTATATCCCATTACATTTTTACTGTTAGATTGGCTTATACTTCTTAATTCGTCATTTTCGATTCCATATTCTTTAGTATTACCGTTAATGTCTGTTTCTCTTTTTAGTATATGAGTATCTTTTATGTATTCATATTCTATACCTGTTTCACCTAAATCATTTTTAGAGTTGATAGTTTGTCCTTTATCGTTTTTTGTTTCTTCTTCAATATATCTAATAGTAGGTTCCTTTGTAGAATATGATGATTTTTTTACCATATCACCTAGATCATTGTATTCATACTCAGTTATGAATTTGTTATCATCTACTGTTTTAATTAGCTTTCCGCTTCGGTTATAATGACTTGTGGTTTTAGTTTCTTTAACTTCGGTATTTATTAAATTATTAAGTAGGTTATATTCAGATCTTTTTACGGTTGTTATTTGTTCAGTTAGTAAGTCATTATTATCATAGATATAATTTGTTTCCTCTATGGTAGTATAGCTTCCTACTTTTTGTCCTTTTTGTCTTTTGTCGTTAACAATTTTACTAGAGCATTCGTAAATTTTATTACCCTTTTCATTATTTCTGGTATAGACATTATTTCCCCTTAAAACTATAATCTCTTTTGCTTCACATATTCCATCAAGATATATTTCTATCTTTTCTAATTTTTTAGTATTATCTAATATAATTGATAAGAACACTCTCTGTTCATCTGTTATATTAGAGTTAAAGCTTGTCTCATATATAGTTTCTGATAGGTCACTATATATTACTTTTCCTTGTAATTTAGCATTTCCGCTACCTATTACTCCTACTATATATGTATATGTTTTATTATCTAGGTTAGTTAATTCTAGTATTTGTTCCTTAAGTGTTATATTTCTATTTAAGGTATTATTAATAATACTTTTTCCTATACTACTTGATACTAAAGTATGTTCTTTATCTTCTTCTATAATTGTGACAGATTCTAGTTTATTATCTTTAGTTATGTATTCTACCTTTATATCATCATCTACGTATTGACAGATTTCTTCATATTCATTTACACTTATTTCTGTTTGATTTTGTTCGTAGTTATCAACGATATCTACTAATTTACCATATTTTGGTGGAAAGCAAAAAAGAGACAATCTCTTTTAAGCAAGACTGTCTCTGTAATAATATATTTATTGAAAAGTTGATTTATAATTATGCATAATTATTATAACTATTTAATTTTTACTATCAATCAAAAACTATACTGACTACATATGTTGTCAAAAAATAGATGTCTTAATAGCTATATACAATTATACTTGATGAATTAATCCATATTATAAACACCCTCAACTGGTAATATTATTTTATTTAATTCTTTATTATCAATGAATTGCTTAGTTCTTATAACCATTTCCGTTATTTCAGTAATTTTAATTATGCCTTTTTGTGCGTACCTTTTTAGAGTTTCTCCGCGCAAACCGATTTGTATAGTTCTATAGTTTAATGATTTACCATTAATATCTTTTTCTGGATCCCACTGACACAAGACCTCTGTTCTTTCTAATCTCGATTTCCAATTTTCTACTGTTCCATAGCAGTCATGATAAGAACTCAAAACAGCTTTATCTAATATTTCTTTAAAAATACTAATGGATATATCAAAGGCAAATATTCTTGTTTGATTTTCCTTTGTACCCCATCCAGATCTGAACATCATCCATAGAAATGATGGTTTAATCCAACTCATCCTATTTAGATTAAAGCTTAGACCAAAAGTATTTAATGCTATTAGTTCATCTGCAATTTGATCATTGTACGCTTGGTAAACCCTAATTGTCTGGCTATCAAAAACTGCCCTTATTTCGTTATTTGATTTTAAAATTTCATTCATTTTTATCTATTTTTTTAAGCATGGCAAGTGCATGATTTTTAATCACTTCATTCGGAAAACTTGATAATGATCTTATTTTCTCAATTGCATCTTCTGTCCCTATTTTCCATAAACCCCAAATACATTTACGATTAAATTCACAATAATCAGATTCATATTCAAGATTTTCACATCGGTATTGAGCACCTTGATATAAATAATTTATAGTTTTCGGGTTCGCTTCAAATTCTAACCCCATCGCAATACTATCATGCATATGATGCCATGGTTCAGTTAATAGCGGACCAATTAAGTCAAGAATTTCAGCATAATATCCAAAATGAGCAATTAAAGCAACAATACTTTCGATATCATACTTATCTTTTTCCTCAATTGCTTGTTTTAATAATTCAATTAAATATTCATGATTTTCAATAGGATTCACAGTAAATTCCTTACAAAATTTATCATCCAAATCTTTTTTTATCTGTTGAGGTTCCATACCATTATACTTTTCAAATGTTCCATACAATCTATTATCAATCATTTTTCTTTCATTTTCCGTCATAAAATCTCCTCCTAAATTGCCATAAACGCTAAAATTCCTTTGTTAAAAATGGTTAATGCTTTACCATATCCTAGTCCAATATTTATCAACGTACCCTCTGCTTTGAAATATGCATTAGTTGCCTTCCACCCCTTACTAACTACCGACATATTGGGATATTTTTTTAACAATACTTTTGAGGCATCCCTAACACCATTTTTTTCTAAGTGCATTATTGTTTTATTTCTTACTTGGAATTGAATAGTTACTCCATCATATCCTTGAGCATATTCAGCACTTTTCGTTATGAAAGTTTCTGAACCTGCATTTAATTTACCAGTTTCCAATAGTTCTGCATAATCGGAGTTAGAGATGGTTCTATAGAACGTTGTTTGGCCAAATAATCCTTCCCAAACCTGACCAACGGAAGAAAATACACTTCCAGTTGCAGAATACGATACTGCCATTCCAATTCCTGCACCAATTATACCACCTATCAATGCACCACCAAGTCCCCACCAAATAAGATCTTTGCCTCTTGCTCCAGTAGCATAACCTATTCCTACACCTACACCAGCACCAATTACAGCTCCAATAATCATTGTTAGAATAAAAAATGCAAAGTGTCCATCATTATCCACCATCATAACGGGATTATTATTACAGTAAATATATAAGTTAAGTCCATTAATGGTTTCTTTATCTAGATATTCTATGCTATCTTGTGATATCCATCTTCCTGTTTCTGGATCATAGTATCTTGAATTACAGTAATATAAGTTTGATTCTTGATCATAGTAATAATTTCTATATCGATATGAGTTAATAGTTGCTATATCATCTATGTTTGTATCTATTTGATGATTTCCCCAGGCATCATATATGTATGATGCTACTATGTTTTGGTTTTGATCTATTATTTTTAGGATATCTCCTTGGATATTTTTTATATAGTAGTAGGTTTGTTTATTAAATCCATTTTTTGTTAGGTTGAATCCTAATAGACCATCTATACCGTATATATAGTCTAGTTCTAGTCTTTCTACGTTTAAGTATGTATCTATATCTTTGTATATATATTTTGGAAGGTCTTGATAGGTGTCTCTTGTTTCTTTTAGTATTTTGTTTCCTTCTAGGTAGTAGTTTGTTTCTGTTTTGTCTACTATCTTTTTTGTTCTTATGTTATATGCATTGTATTTATATTCATAGTTTTTATATTTACTTAGATTCTTTACTTTGTTCCATTCTATTTTGTTTCCACGGTATTCTTTTAGTTTTCCATATTCATCATATAGGATGGGTTGGTTGTTATAAGATGTTAGTTTATCTTTATTATAATAATACTCTAATTCTTGTGTTTTTTCAATGTTTTCTTCTAAAGTATAGTTACCTTTTATTTTAGTTAGGATGTTTCCTAGGTCATCATATTCTATGATGGTACTT
>JAVBLW010000021.1:0-16863 GCA_031553215.1 Anaeroplasmataceae bacterium | reverse complement strand
AAGAATATCATAGTAGTATTCCGAAACGTTTACTTACTGGATCACCAAATACTATTGCTATTATAGCCGTAAATACTATGAAGGCTACTATTACCCACTTTAGTATCGTTATAAATCTACTCCATGGTTTTTTCTTGTATCCATTGGTTGGATCATAAATTGGATCTGGAGTTAGTTCCGTAGTAGTTAGTATGTTGTATCTATCTAGTTCTAAGTCTACTGGATTATCAGTAGGTTTAATCCTCCAATTGTGTCCATGCTTTCTATTATTCTTTCGATGTCTAGGCTGTCTAGGTATTGGTATACTTCTGGGTCATAGTATCTTGAGTTTATGTAGTACATTTCGGTTTCTAGGTCATAGTATTGACTTTTCCATCTGATTGGGTTTATTGAGGCATATGGATCATTTTGGTTTAGGATTACTTCATCACAATTTCCATAGGCATCATAGTAGTATTCGACGATTGGTTGTCCATCTTTGGCATATTGGTAGTCGATGGTTTCTGATCCTTTGGTGTATCTAACTCCGGTTATTCCTAGCATGTCATATATGTATCTTATATTTTGTGTTCCTAGTGTTCCTGATTCTTTGACTCTATTTTCTCCTAGTAGTTTTGAGCCATCATAGTAGTACATTATGTTGTCAGTGTCGGTGGTTTTTCTGGTTCTTTGTCCTTGATGGTTGTATAGGTATTCAGTTGTGCCGTAGTTTGTTAGTAGGTTGTCTCTTTTCCATGTACAATTATAGGTTATATTATTTTTTGTGATGCTTTGAGGATTTAGATAATTACTTTCATAGGTATATTCTTTTTGTAATACACCACTTTTATAGTATTTGGTCATTCTTCCTAGGGCGTCATATTCGATGTTTTTATAATTGTTTGCTCCATCTAGTACGGTGGTTATTTTGTTTATGTCTTTATTGTTGGTTAGATATCCATAGGTGTAGTTTTTGTTGAAGTGGCTGTTGTATTCCGTTTTTAGTCGGTTTAGTTCATCATATCCATAGTTGGTTGTGAAGCTAGTGTTTGCGGTTGAGGTTATTTTTGTGATGTTTTCATTATCATCTCTTGTATAACTAAATTTGTAGTTAGTTTTGTAGTTTTCAGGGACGCTTACTGAGGGGAATAGGTAGGCATCTTTATGATAGAAGTAATTGTTAGTACTTTGGATTTTGGTTGATAGGTATTCTCCTTCAGTTGGGTGATAGTTTAGGTCCATTCCTAAGTATATATTATTTTTTTAATAAATAATTTAAGCATAAAAAAACAGATTTTTTATCATCTGCTATTTCATACTTTATTAAAATATAATTAATAATTTGTTACTATTAATGTAAATACCTAAATGTCAATTTGTTCCTTTGTTAAACCTAGAGTGTCTAGTATATCCTCAATTAATTTTAAACCTTTAAAGTTACCTTTTTTTCGCTCTTCAACAGCCATAATTGAATCAACAATATTTTTTACATAAAGTAATTCCGGTCTTTTCTCATCAGTATTAACAAATTTATCATAATCTATTTTTAGTCTAATATCTGCATCCTTTTTTTATGTCTTACAAGTTTCCTTTCAGTTGTTCCTTCTAAGCCTTCTCCAAGAATCATAGTAATGATTCCTATATTTTCAAACTCTGTACCATAAGTATTATCTTGAGAATCCATAGTTTCAAATTTATTTAATTTACCCCTAATAGTTTTGGCAATTTTCCCATATAGTTCGCTAGCTTTAAATGCTACTTCACCAGAAAATACTTTCATAATCTCTCATAAAAATATTATGCTAAATCAGTTCTCAATAAAATACTTTGCATTTACATAGTCTGTTAGCCATACATTATTTTTTGATTTATAGAATTTAATGCCATCTGCATACATTTGTTTAGAATTTATCTTTAGAACAATAGGACTACCATGTCTTTTTCCTACTATTAATGCCGTCACTTCATCAATAGAAAGATGAACATAATTTCGATTTTTTTTAATAAGTCCTTGCTGTAATATGCTTTCTAAAAATCTTTTACTTGTTCCGTGATATAAAATATTTGGAGGAATCAATTCTTCTAATTCAACATCTACATTTATTGAGTGACCTTGATTTGCTCTAATTTTTGTTTTATCTTCATTAAATGTAAATCTTTGCTTATTATTTTGTTCAACAATTTCATGTAAAGTACCAATGTCAATATCGTACCCTTTTTTTCTAATACCAGCAATTAATTCAACAACATCTGCCCATCCGTTTGAATCTAGTTTTATATTTATTTCTTCTGGTTTATGCCTTAATATTAGACTAATAAATTTGCTTACATCTATATAATTCATACTATCCTACCGCCTTTATATATTTGCATAAAGCAGAAGGTTTCCCTTCTGCTTTATTTTATTCTACATTATAACTTTCAGCAATAATTTCAAATCTACCATCATTTTGATTATCTAAAACAAAATGTTTAAAGTCTCCGGATGGAAAGTTTGGACTGAAATTTTCAAGGTTCTTTACCCATTCTGAGTTAAGAATTTCACTTAGATGTTCATATGTATCGCTATTAGGCATAAATAAATAATTTGTTTCATGCTTATAGCAAATAGTATGTGAAAAATTAACAGTAATTTTCTTACAAACCTTATTGCTTAAATATGAAATTATTAATTTTGCATTTGAACCATCAAATTCAAATTCAATGTCAGAACATCCGTTCCATGATTCTTTTGGGGTTTCCCATAATTGTTTAACTTGCATATTAAAATCCTCTTTTTCAATAAATTTTACTCGATATTGGGAACATACAACCGGCTGAAGTTAATCTGTTCCTTGTTAATTGACCAGTGAGCATTTCCTCAAAAAGAGCATTTCCAGTTCTATTGATTCCTACCCATAACGACCTAGATACTCCTGCCCGTATTAATGCTTGGCTACTTCGAGTATTAAGAATTAACTTATTACCATCTCTAACAATATAATCCAGATTAATTTTAGAAGATTTAATTGTACCATCAGTAATTGCACCAGCTAATTCATCAATTGTATTTATCTTCCTACGAGCCATTTTTGAATATATTTCTATTCCTTCTTTACTAAATTCCTCTCTATAATTTGTTTGTGCGAATGATGCGTCACTTAAATCATCAATTGTACACATATTATGAACAAGAATTGAATTTGCTCCAACATAGTAAGTATGACTATCAGCCACTTCAAAGTTAAAAGTATCTACAGGTGTTTCATGTATCTCCTTTTCAACTTTTCCAACTATAACTATAAAGCAATTATATAATAAAACTTTCATTCCTTCAACTAAATCTTGGGCAGCTACCCAATAACCATTATTCTTTTTATCAATACATAATGTATCATTTAAAATATAATATGGATGTTCATCAGTGCTTGTGATTTTTTCTGTTTCTATACTTCCATTTTTCTCAATGTTAATATAAGCTGTATAAGTTGTGTCTGCTTTATTTCTAAATAGTGTTACAACTTCTTTTAATTCTTGCTCTCCTGTTTCCTCATTATATGCCCAAACTTTGTCTCCAATTTCGATGTCTTCAATAACTTTGTGACCTAATTCTGTAAATATTAAACTTTCAATTCCTTTATCAATTTCGGTTTCCGAAAGTGTTTCTTCTACTAGATATTCATCTTCTAAGTAATATTCCCCATCTAAAGTTAGATACATTCCTTTTTCTTTATCATTTTTATATTTACCTGTTTTTATATCTTCTTTTTCTATCACAAAACTTTTGTCTAGAGTGAATTCTTCACCTACACTACTCATTCCTAAATTTATTAGTTCTAATATTTTATCACTTGTAATTTTAGAAATTCCCTTACTAACTTTTATTCCATCTTCATATGATATTTTTAGGGCTATTCCATCGTTTGTACCGGTAGCGAATATTAGATTTCCTAAATTATCATACTTGTATAAGTTTATTCCTGCTAAGGTTTTATTTTTAAAATGAAATATTCCATTTAAATAATTTCCTATATAACTATATCTTACTTCCTCTAGTTCTTTTCCTTTGCTTATTAGAGCTATTCTTTTCAGTAAGTTTTCATTATATTCTAATTTTAAGTATCTATCATTTAGTCTTGTATCATAGTATTTTACTGATTGTCCGTTTTCATAGATTATCTTTTTTTCAATATTATCACTTTTATGACTAGTTAGTCTTCCTGATTGATCAAATATATAATAATTAGAATCTAATGATTCTATTTGATATCCAGTTTCTGTTATACTCATTATTAGTCCTGTACCAGATTTATCAATGTATTTGTTGGTATTGAATCGCTCAAATCTATGTAGATATCCACTTCCGTCTATATAAATGTAGTTTCCTACTTTATATTCTTCTAAATTATAGCTTGTTTGATAAGGAATTACGTATTGTTCAATATTTAGTTTCCAGTTTTGTCCTACATAAGAATTATTTATATAGGACATATTGCTATAAATATGTCCTATTCCCATTTGGAAAGTAGCCTCTCCCATTCCGATATCTGGAATTGTTAATCTTGCTTCTTTTCTACTAACATTTACAGTTAATATTCCAGCATCACTATTAAACTCTATGTATGATTGATTTTCATTAGTTATTGGATTTGTTTTAAAGTCCATTTTATGCCTCCTTTTTTTAATAGCTGTCAATTTCAATTGAAATTGGATAATGATCACTTTGGTTAACAGTTACAGTTTCTATCTTATTAATTCTTACATTGTTTGAATATAAAGCATAATCTAATATTTTTCCTTTTTCATGAGTCATTGTATCTGGTAAAAATATTTCATAGTTTCCTGGAATTTTTTTTATTAATTTTTTAGGAATATTATTAAAATCCCCCATTAATATCCAGCCGTGAAAATTCATATAACCTCCACTCATTAGTTCTATTCTTCCTGATTCTAAGACCGAGATTAATTTTCTTATTTCTTCTTGTGAGGCATTATGTCCTCCATCTGCTGTGGCATGCATTGTAGCCACAAGAATAATTGAAGTGCCAGAGCCTATAAATGTAAATAAGCACGGGCGTTTCAACCAATCAGGATAAAAGCAATATATTTGTGATATAGGTTCTTCATTCAATATTCCAAGTGAGCAACGTTCATTTTCAACTTTTCTTGGTTTGTGAAGTAAATAATTAAAAACATAACTACCTCTTGATGAGGATCCGTACACTATTTGTTCATCATCATTTTCTTTATTAATGTACCAATGCTTAGGTTGTCCAAGCTCTTGTATAAGCAGAATGTTGTAAGCATCTTTTCTAAATAAACTTGAATACGATGCCTCCAATTTAGCCATTGCACTTCCTTGACAGTTCCATGTTATAATTCTATATTTGTTTTTTTGCTGTTGCATATTTTCTACCTTTCCCTTATATTTTAATCAAGTATAATTTCTATTGAAACAGGTCTGTGATCACTAGTTGTCGGATCTGAAATATCCATTATTTTCACATTAGAAATCGGCAGAGTCTTTGGAGAGCATATAGCATAATCCAATGTTTTACCACTATCTTGAGTGGCTGCTTCTACATAATGAAAAGCATAATCTGTAAGTTGCTTTGCTAACTTTGGAGCATCATTATTAAAATCACCCATTAATATCCAGCCATTAAGTTTATGACTATCTATGAATCCATTTAAATCTTCTATTATTTCGTTTATTTCCCCTTGAGAAATAGCATGTCCCGCATCTGATGTGGCATGCAAAGTTGCAATCAATAACTTATTTCCATGGTTTTCTATAATTGCATATATATATGGTCTTTTTATAAATGGTGATGTTTCAGAATGAATTTCACAATCTTCTTGAGCAAATATTCCCATGCTACATCGATGACTCTTACTTCCATCTTCAATTCTAAAACAAGTTTTATAAGTAAATTTTTCTCTTTCTACGTTATAAGTTATTACATTACCACATCCCAATCTCTTTTCCCAATCCTTCGGATTTCCTAACTCTTGAATTAATAATATATTTGTGGCATATTGATTTATTAAATCCTTATGATTTAGTCCAATTTTGGATATTGCGCCTCCCCTACAATTCCAGCTTACTATATGATATTTTTTTCCTACTGGTTGCATTATAATTTCCCTCCTTATATATCTATTTTTATTAAACCTTCTTGGATGGCCAGTCCAATAATGTTTTTTAGTATTTCTTCACGCCATTCTTGGCATGTTCTCTCACTTATGTATATATTTTGTGATACATAAGTTATTGACTTCTTTTTAAAGTATAACAACTTGATGAAATTACGTTCCTCATCATCACAAAATTTATCCAAATATATTTGAATTAAGTCAAACCATTCATTTTCTTTCAAATTGTATTTTGAATCATTTGATATAGATTTAGAATAATCATTTAATACTTCGCCATATTTAAATAAAATTGTTTTCACCTCTTTGTAAAAATCTTTAAAAAGATTCATAATGGTTCGCCCCCTCCCCTTTGATTTGATTATATCACTATATAAATTGCGCAAAATGCAGCATTTTTCTATATTTAATGACAATTTTCTAATTTTTTTACACATGATATAAAAAAGGATAATCTCTTTTTGTAGAGATTATCCCTATAATAATTTATTAATTTTCGTATATATTAGCCATATCATGTATTTTCCGTTTCATCTCTGTACGAATGTGTAATGGCTCTAAACATTCGCATTTATTACCGAAACTTAAAAGAATATCGTAGTAGTATTCGTTCTCTATAAATGGATAACTAACAATGTAATGCTCTTCACCATCAGGAAAGAAATCTTCATATTCACAATAATCAAGTACTCTATCCATAATAGATTTATGAATACGAATTTTTACTTTGGTTTGGATAGTTGCCATAATATCAGTTATATCTAGTTGTGGTTTTGGGTAATCCCGTGGAATAAAACAATCCTCTTGCATTTGCAAGTTTGACATGCGCGATATTTTGAATAAGCGAAAATCATTTTTTTCATAACAATATCCCTGGAAGTACCATTGACTATTTTTTAGTACCAGTTGATACGGTTCGACTATTCTTCTAGTCTTATTACCATAGTGATTTACATATTCAAAAGAAAGCAATTTTCTTTCCTGTAAAGCAGTTTTAATTATTTCAAAATATGGTTGTATATTTTTATTCCCCATCCACGAAGTAAAATCTATATGCATTTGATTTGTTTTTAATTCAATGTCTTTTGCTTTCTCTGCAGGAATAAAGCTTTTAACTTTTGCAAGGGCATTTATCAGTTCCTCTCCTCGTACGATATTTGAAAGTCCTGAAAGTCCCATCAAAATAGCGGAAAGATCGGCAGTTGAAAATACCTTTCTATCAATCTTGTAATTGGGCATAATTTCAAAGCCACCACCTACTCCCGATGTTGAAATAACGGGAATACCTGCCATATCTATAGCATCTATATCGCGGTATATTGTACGGGGTGATACTTCAAATATATTTGCTAACTCTTGTGCACTTATACGTTCTTTATCAAGAAGAATCATAATAATACTAATAAGTCTGTCAACTTTCACTTGATAACCACCTTTCAAAATTTCTTATTCTTATTATATATTGCTGACATAATGGTGTCAACAATTGAATGTTATAATGGAAATAAAGAAAGGAGGCCATATTATGCAGAAAAAAGCTTTAGTAATAATTGATATTCAAAATGACATAACAAAAAATTACAAAGATATTATTGATAACATCAATAGAGCTATTGATTGGGCAGTTAATAATAATATTCATGTGATTTATATAAGGCATGAAAATTTATCAGCTGGCACAAGAACTTTTAAAACCAATACACATGGTGCTGAATTAGTTCAAGATATGAAAATAGTATCAAAAAATATTTTCACAAAATACATAGGAAATGCACTAAGTAGCGAGGATTTCGCAAATTTTATTAATAATAATGAAATATTTGACTTTTACATTGCAGGCGCAGATGCCGTTGCTTGTGTCAAATCAACTTGCTATAACTTATGCAAAGCGAACTATAATGTTAATGTCCTATCAGATTGCATTACTAGTTATGATAAAAAGAAAATTGATGAAATGCTACAATATTATGAAATTAAAGGGTGTAAAAATATTTGTTTGAATGACTTATAAATCTTCTAAAAAAATTAAAATGCTCACTATTCCTGTAGAATAATGAGCATTTTCACATGATAATAATTTATTAAACTAATTAAGTATTTCAACCATTAATTTATTTCTTAATTCTCTTTTTAAATAATTTATATATTTCAATCCAAAAAACAGATATAACAGCAAATATTACTGCGACCAGTAATTCAAGGGGAGTTAACGGATCTAATTTTAATATATTGTTTAGTGGCGTATATATAATAATAACTAAACACAATATTGTTAGAATATTAGTAATCCACATAACTTTATCTTTTAATAATTTTTTAAATGATGTTATAGCAAATTCTTTATCCGATGAATTAACATTTACTAAAAATAAATTTCCTAAGAAAAGGATTGTCAATCCAAAACTTCTTGCTGTATAAACATCTGATATTTGATAGTAATAATAGTATGAACCAAAAGACATCATAAATAATACCAACCCTTGTATTATGCTTTTAAATAATAGGCTCTTCTTTATTAATGAATCGGTTATTTTACGTGGGCTTCTATTCATAATATCTGGTTCTGCGGGTTGTCTTTCCAATACTATTGAGCATGTTGGGTCAATTAATAATTCTAATAAAACAACATGTAATGGAAGCAAAAACAAGAATTCTGATGTTATATTTAACATTGGAGCAATCAAACTTGCTAAAGCTATTGGAATATGAATGGTAAATACATAACCTATAGCCTTTTTTATGTTGTCGTATATTCTTCTACCATCTTCTACAGTACTAACTATAGTATTAAAATTATCATCTAATAGTACTAAATCTGCAGCTTCTCGTGCAACATCACTTCCATGTTTTCCCATAGCTATTCCTATGTCAGCTTTTTTTAATGCTGGTGCATCATTTACACCATCACCTGTCATAGCGACTACCTCACCTAGTTCTTGTAGACATTTAACTATTCGCATTTTATGCTCAGGAATAACACGTGAAAATATATTTACATAATTTAATTTTGTTTTAAGTTCTTCATCAGTCATTTCATTTAACTCAGAACCAGTAATACATTTATCGTAATTTTTTATTCCTATTTTTTTAGCTATTGCTCCAGCTGTATCACCATTATCTCCAGTAATCATAACTACCCTTATTCCGGCATTATAGCATTTTAGTATATTTTCCTTAATTCCTTTACGCTCTGGATCAACAAATGTAATAAGACCAACAAATTCCATATTTCTAGTTTCTAAAGTATCTATTATTTCACTACTAACTTCTTTTGCTACTGCTAAAACTCTTAATCCTTTTAATGAATATTCTTTAACTAATTTGTTAATATTCTCTTTATCATCAGGTGATAATGAAGGACATAATTCTATGATTGTTTCACATGCACCTTTTACCGCTAAAGTATATTTATCTTCTACTTGATAAACATTTCCCATCATTTTTGTTTCATTTGTAAAAGGAAAAGAATGTACAATTTTATCTTCAATATTTATATCTAAATTACTAGCGTAATTAAGAATTGCTATTTCCATCGAATCAAATGAATCCTTTATAGATGCCATTAAAGATATCTTAGCTATTTCTTTTTTTTCATCTTCATTTGGAAAAGAATTTATCTTATATGATACTTCACTAACTTCCATTTTATTTTCTGTAATAGTTCCGGTTTTATCTACGCACAAAACAGAAACTGCTCCTAATGTTTCAACAGCTGGAAGTTTTTTTACTAATGAATTTTTCTTTGCTAGTCTCCATGCTCCCATAGACAAAAATATAGTTAATATAACTGGAAACTCCTCTGGGATCATTGCCATTGCAAGAGTTATACCTGATAGTATCCCATCTATAAATCTATTTTTAATAGTTCCTTTAGAGATTATAAAGGTTAAAATACCTACAACTAAAAATAGTATTCCTGCAAGAATAGCACAAATTTTAACTAATTTACTTGTTTGTTTTTCTAGTAAAGTCTTTTGTGCTTTCTCATTTAATACCGAATCGGCTATTTTTCCATATTCAGTATTTAGTCCTATATTTGTCACCTTAACATATGCTTTTCCTTGAATACATATCGTTCCTGCATAGCAACAATATGCTTTAAAGTATTCATCAGCTTCTTCTTTAATAAATGCTTTTTTCCATTTTCCTTCAGATTCACCGGTTAAGCTAGATTCATCTACACATAATCCTAATGTATCCATTATAATACCATCAGCTGGTATTTTAATTCCTTCATAAAGAATCATAATATCATCTGGAACTAAATATAAACTATCTATTTCTACTTCTATTCCATTTCGTATTACTCTTACCTTAGGACTAGATAATTCTTTTAATGCTTTCAAAGTTTTATCTGTTTTCCATTCTTGAATTGTTTCAATACTAATCATACCAAACACAAAAACAAGCATTATAGCACCATCACGTGCTTCCCCCAAAACAAAATAAATTGTAGCCGCAAGTATTAAAAGTATAAACATTGGCTCAGTTATAACTTCTAATAATTTTTTAAATATTGAATGTTTCTTCTTTTTATACAGTTCATTCATACCGTATTTTTCTTGACGTTCCCTTACCTCGACGTCTGTTAAACCTTTATAAGCCATAAATAAAAGCACCCTTTCTATCCACTTAACAATGAGGGTGCTCATTTAAATTATAAAAAAACACCCTGTGAGATACTGTCCCACAGGATGTGTATTTTCCTGTTGCCTTTTTGGCCCGGCTGCATACTAAAGTATCGCCTGATCAGATTGTAATGTAATTTCTTGCATTGCAAAGAGATAATTATATTATAGAATTTTTACTATCCTATGTCAATATAATATGTTTGACAAAGATTAAATCATAGGCAATTATTCTTTTTATCCTTTAAATATTCTTCTAGAGCTGGTAATCCATATTCTTGATTATAATAGTCACTATATTCATTAAGATGAGCTAAAGCTATTTTAGCAGTTGTTATTAAATTATCATTTGTCACGTTTGTGTTGGGATCTATTAGGCCATGTTCCATTTCAATATTTAAACCTATATAAAAATCTTCAAAATTATATTTATCAAATTTAAGATTTAATATCTCAGCAACTTCCCATGCTATATTTTTGTCTATCATATTATCAAATCCTTTATTTAATGATATGATAAAGATATAAAAATATTTATTTTAATTAGATTATACTCTTCAATTATTTTCAATTTTCATTGTATCGATGTCGCAATATGTCGAACCATTGTGTTTGACATTACTTAAATGTATTTTATAATAAAATTAGGTACCATTAAGCGATTACTTTGTTAAAGATGGGGGAATAAAACTTAATAAAGCATCCTAATCCTTAATAGAATTAATTCGTTTATCAATTAAGATTCAAAAATAAAAGGAGGAAATTTTATGAAAAAAAAGTTTTTTTTAGGTTTATTTACTTTAATGTTTACTATGCTACTTTTCACATCTAGCGTTAAGGCCTCATCACCAGATATTAGAAGTTATGAATATGCTAATAACAATACTAGATTGCATAGTTCTAGCCATAAGTGGAATGATGGATTATTTTATTATTATGAAAGAACTGGACAAGATCTTAGACCATATATAAGTGATTTTACGCCAAAGTTAACATTAAATATTGTTGGTCCTAGAGAAATTCATGTAATTTTTGCTTATCCAACAGAATTAATGTACTATGATGAATTTTACTATAGTGATTACTATTATAATAGTGTAACCTTATTTAACTATGGAAATATGAATTATGCATATAATTCTTTTACTTATGTAGGAAATTATTATGGAGATGCAAATCATAGAAATGGAACTAACGTTCAACCGTTCTTCTTATTTATCAATGGAACGGGTACTGCATATGCACCATCATTTGTAGATAGATATAATTCAAGCTATTATTATGCTTCATTTACATTACCTAGTAATCTACCTACAAACCAAAACTTTAAAATGGGGATTTCTTTTTCAACCACTCATTTAGATTATTTTGGTGATGCATATGATTACTATTCTTGGGAAGTAGGAAGTTCAAACATAGTAATGTCAGATAACTTATATCTTAATTATTAATATTTGATTAAACTCACAAAATAGGTACCTTACGTGGGTAAAAGTATTCTTTAAAAAGACTCCAGATTTATAATAACCTGGAGTCTTTTCTATTGGTACAAAACGATGAAGTTGAATCACATAAACTATCTATGTTTATTAATTATTACATTTTATTCTTAAGTTCCCAAATGCAGTTACAAAAACATTCTTTTTTAATCTACTTTCTTTTCACCTATATGAACAAGTATTATCACTATCACATGATAAACAAGGTCTCATTCTTGACTCATTATTTAATAAATTTATTTTTGAATTGTCTAACATTTTTTCCATTTTAGTTCTTTCACTATGTATTCTTTCATGACTTAAATTCATAATTTTAAAATGACCTTCCATTGATCTCGCTAAGTCGTTAATAGTTTCAAATCCTTCTAAACTAATGACAATCTTAGAAAAGTTTTCTATGATATCCGCCCTAGTATCTTTATTATTTAATAATAGTCCATTTGTCGTAGCACTTATTTTTATCAAATATTTTAAGAAAAATAAAAAAGTTTGAATCCTGTTAAATTTAAGAAACAAATTTCGATACTAATATTTATATATTAAAAATTGTGCTTTAATTGGAACTAACATCTTATATAGTTTAAAACTTCTACTAATCTTTATATATTATATTCCTTTCTAAATATCCTTTTTTATAAAAATTATCATCATATTTAAACAATGCTATAACATTTCCATTAGTAAAAATAGATAGATTTTCAATCATATTGACAATTGTAGAACAAAGTTCATTTAGCGTTATAAATTTATTTGCAAAATTTTCAGGCTTAGAATTCGCAACTTTTTCTGTAAAAATAGATGGTAATGCAAAAGCATTAATTATAATATTTCGATTAGAAAATTCATTAGCGCTACACTTAACAAGACATTCAACCGCAGATTTTGCAGACGTAAATGCTGCCATATATGGGTAATTATATTTTACAGAATTACAACTGAAGGCAATTAATTTACCTCCGCCCTTTTTTATTTGAATTGGAACCAAATACTTTATCACATTAAATAATGTAGAATAGTGACTTTGTATTAAATTATTCGCTTCACTTATTTTTGTATCTTCCATTGATTTGTGAAACCAAAAATCTCCTACACTATGTATAATATTAAAATTTGTTTCAAATAGATTCTCAACTTCAATGCATAATTTTCTTAAGCATTCTTCATTTAAAAGATCTATACCTTCTATTAATTTTAAACAATCAATTATGGCATGCTTGCATTTTGACCTTGTAACTACAACAACATTATGATTGCTTTCAATCAAATATTTTGCTAAACCAAACCCAATATCGGAATTTCCTCCAATAATTAAGTAATTACTCATTTTTATTCACCTTCTTTTCTTTTAGTATAAATTACAGTTCCACGTAATAAATTTTTATTTGGTAATGCACAGTGATAAAATTTCCCAATCATTTCACAAGGATATCCTTTTTTATCAAACTCACTAACACTCATTTCTTCATAACCATACATTATAGGATCGTCAACACCTATATACTCAACCTTATATAAAATGTGTATATGAGGAGATTCTTGATCACTTATTATATTTACCGACAATGATTCCCATGTAGAGAAAACATCATTTCCTGAAGATGGCATAATTTGAATTTTTAAACAATCTTGCTTAATAACAACAAAATGTTTTTCTTTTTGTCCATTTTCAACTGAATTTATTGAATATTTTGAATCGTCATCAATCTTTCTTTCTATGAAATAAGTTGATTCTGCATGCCACTTACCTTTAAAATATAAATTTTTTTTAGACTTCATCCACCAGAAATTTTTTATAAATTTATTGCCAAAATAAAAGACAAAACCAACAAAAAATGATGAGGTAATACTCATTAATATGAAATGAACTACTTTTTGTTCGATATATGCAGCGATAACACTAATTACTATCGAACACAGGGTTGGGACGATAAGTATTATTGTCTTCATTTTAGATGTATAAAAGTCTTGTAATTCTTTCATTTTGCTATATGTAATACAATTTAACTAAGATATATTGTATTATTCCTTTCTAATTTATATTTTTATAATAAATAAAGTTAATTAATCTCATATTGATGTTTTGGAAAAATTAGTCTTGTTAATTTTATATTATCAAATACAAGCTAGTTTATCAATATCTATCCTTCGACAAAACTCGACATCTGTTTAAATTGGATATATACTTAGATTTTTTACTTTACAAAATAAAAAGGGATTCAAACTCTATTGTGTTCAAATCCCCATACTTCATTCAGTGATTTGCCATCAATACGTGCAGTATCTAGAAGTTCTTTGGGTGTTTTATATTTTTCAACAAATCCTTCTTCCTCTCTTGTACCTTCCATATTCATCTACACTTATTTCGGTTTGATTTTGTTTGTAGTTAAAAATAATATGATCTTGTTTTTTATCAAATTAAAAAGCTTGACCCAGTTTATTAAGAATCAAGCCTTTGCTAACGATTTTACATAACTATAATAATTTATTACTTCTTAATTTTTCTTTTAATTGTTGAGTATTATCATATCCTTCTTTAATTTATCCATGCATTATAGATTTTGCTATGAACAAATTTTCTAAATTTTCAAATAGAAGAATAAATCTTTTTTTTACAATATGCTTTACTATAACGTTTTGTTATGTTTATCAAATTAATTTCTTTGGGGAGTGGTGGCAGATGGTAAAGGGGGTGACAAGTTCACCACTCCCCCTGTGACATTTCATGCAAAAAAGGATAATCCCCTTTTTTAAAAGAGACTATCCTTGTATTTATATATTTACTTGTATCTTCTTTGGGAGACCCGACAAAGAAGCAAAATGTATATGTTAACAAAATTCCAACATTGAAAATATTGTAATTTTATTAACTTAAATTTATTTTATTCTATTATGCAATCAAGTCTGCTTACTTCAAATTCAATGTACTGTCCCTTCATAATATCTTTTGGCAAGGGTTGATCAAGCTTTATTATAATTTTACCAATTCCAATAATAGGTTTATCGGTTTCTATGACTTCACCTTGTAAATGATATTCATAATATGAATTCCCCTTACTTATTAAGTATTTATCATTCTCACTTAGCATAATATTTTTAGCTAATAACGATGTTACTTCGCAAACTTTTTTTCCTTCAATCTTTTCTTTAATTGGATCTGAAAAATATTGATAGCAAATTATTTCGTGTTCACCATCTGTGACAATCATATCAACATTATATCCATCTGATTCTAAATTTTTTTTGACAACCATCGTTTTCCTCCTAATGAACTAGCCAAGATAATTTTCTTGCTAAATCTCCTACATCTCTAATCCCAAAAGTCGTTATTTTACTAAATAACCCTCTGGTTTGCCCAACAAAAGCATAATTTGCAGAGCCACCATGACCTAGAAACTTAATATATCCATTCATTTCTTTAACGTAAAGACCAGTTTTCATAACATACCTAGCATCTTTAGCATATGCACTCATACTAGTATAACCCATTGTATCCCGTGATTATTGTAATGTGTTTTAAAATCGGCTCTTGTCTTAAATCCACCTGTCCATAATTTGTGAATTTTTCCACCAATAATACTGCCTACTATACTACCAATAATTGATCCCGCTGTAAAACTAAATCCTAACACTTCACTAATATATCCACCTAAAACTCCACCAGCACCAGATCCAATTAGATTCGCACCAACCGCAGCAAATGTAGTAAACAATAATGCAAATCCTATAACTATAGATGAAATTGAAGATGCTATGCTGGAAATTTTACTATTTATTCCCATTGCTGAAAGGACATTTGAAAACATTGATGTTGCTCCAGAAGCAAGCAATGCAACACCTAGACCTTGAGCACCAGGCACAAACATCAATCCGATACCTATTGCTGTCTGAATTCCCGCAATTGTCCAGCTCCAAGCTTTCTTCCAAAAACTCTTCCAACTATTACCATCCTTATCTACCATCATCACGGGATTATTATTACAATAAATATATAGATTAAGACCATTAATGGTTTCTTTATCTAGATATTCTATACTATCTTGTGATATCCATCTTCCTACTTCTGGATCATAGTATCTTGAATTACAGTAATATAGGTTAGATTCTTGATCATAGTAGTAATTTCTATATCTATAGGGATTGATGTTTGCTATATCATCTATGTTTGTATCTATTTGATGATTTCCCCAGGCATCATATATATATATTCTAGTTCTAGTCTTTCTACGTTTAAGTATGTATCTATATCTTTGTATATATATTTTGGTAGGTCTTGATAGGTGTCTCTTGTTTCTTTTAGTATTTTGTTTCCTTCGAGGTAGTAGGTTGTTTCTGTTTTGTCTACTATCTTTTTGGTTCTTATGTTATATGCATTGTACTTATATTCAAAGTAACCATATTTACTTAGATTCTTTACTTTGTTCCATTCTATTTTGTTCCCACGGTATTCTTTTAGTTTTCCATATACATCATATAGTATGGGGTGGTTGTTATAAGATGTTAGTTTATCTTTATTATAATAATACTCTAATTCTTGTGTTTTTTCAATGTTTTCTTCTAAAGTATAGTTACCTTTTATTTTAGTTAGGATGTTTCCTAGGTCATCATATTCTATGATGGTACTT
>JAVBLW010000026.1:0-71944 GCA_031553215.1 Anaeroplasmataceae bacterium | reverse complement strand
AGTACATACGTGCAAGAGTAGGAAGTTGCCAGGCTATATTCTTTTTTATTATATACATGCCTACATAGCTCAGTTGGTTAGAGCACTTGACTGTTAATCAAGGGGTCCTAGGTTCAAGTCCTAGTGTGGGCGCCATTAATTGAATTCAATTATGCTGTAGGCATAATTTTTTTTATTTTTAGCAATTTTTTTACTAAGTTTCTATATATGGTATGAGGTGAAAAAATGAAAAAAATAATTATTGGAATTATTATATGTTTAAATTTATTGAAGAACATTGATTATAATCAGTTATTAAGTGATTCACGACAAATGAATATGGTTCAATCTGGGAGGACATACTTTAAGAATAATACATTTTATCTAGATACAGGATACAAACAAGACATAGAAAATCTGGTGAAGTATAATATTATCTTGGTTTCAGGAGAAACTTTTATTATAGAAAATCCAGAAGCATATTACAACAGTTGGAATTATGTGACAATAAACGAGATTGAAATATTTATTTTAATAACTGATGTAAATGGTAATTATACTAATGTATCATGTTATCTCCATATTATAGATGGAAGGGATCCAGAATTTTTCGGTATATTTGACTATTATGTTTCTACTAGTGAATATATAACATTGGAAAAAATAAAAGAAAATCTTGTATGCTATGACGAGGAAATCGGATATATAGATCCAATAAACTGGAAAATTTCTATTAATACATATGAAAAGAACAATAAAGTTCCTGGTATTTATTATATTAGAATCGAAGCTAGTGATAATACTAATATAGGCTCGATTGATATAAATATTCATGTTGCTGATGATATTAAACCTACTATCCAAAATGAAAGTGGATGTTATATAACTAATTTTGATAATCCTTATTCATTAAAAGAAATCAAAAGTTGGTTTACCGCTTACGATGAAACTGATGGTGACATTACTAGTAAAATAGTTTTTGAAACTAATTATCCTTCTGATCTAAGTTTATTAAAACCAGGAAATTACTTATTTAAAATAAGTGTCATGGATAATTCGCAAAATGAAAGTACGTTTATAATGAATTTATATGTTATTGATAACAAGGCTCCAAATGTTATTTCTCAAAGAGTTATAGTACATAATAATAACTTATTATCAACAAAAGAGATTCTAAAAAAGGTAAAGGCCATTGATAATTTTGATGGAGAAATACCAATTGAAGAGGAACATATAATTCAAAATACTTATGAGGGATCCACAAAAATTGGAGATTATTTTATTGATATAGAAGTAAGTGATTCTAGTAGCAATAAAACAACCCATAGAATTGTAGTTCAGATAATAGATAAAATAAATCCAATTATTAATTTGAAGTCGGATATATTTTTATCATCATCTAAATTATCAACTGAAGAATTCATAAGAAATTACATGGAAGCTACTGATGAGACGGATGGAGATATTACAAATAAAATAAAAATAAATTTAGACAATTATAAAAAAAACTTTAATAAAATAGGAGAATATGTTTGTTATGCAATGATTAGTGATAATGCAGGAAATGAATATATCAAAGAATTTATTGTTCATGTTTTTGATGATAAATCACCTATTATTTATATCAAAGATTTCATAACCATTACAAATGATATAGTTCTAACCGAAGATAAGTTAATTGAAATATTAAAGAATATGAGTGGTATAAAACATAGTGATACTTCAATATGTAATATAGAAACAAATTATTTTAAAACTCCAACAGCAGTAGGGGTATATGAGGTTATTCTTACAATGACTGATTACAATTTTAACGAGAATCCTATAGTTTTTAGAACAAATATCAATGTCATTAGCAAAAGAGATGATAATAATTCAACTATAAATTTGAAAAAAACCAAATGGTATAAAAGATTCCTTAAGTTGATCAAAAACACGATAAAAAAGATTTTTAGAAAAATATTTTAATGAAAAGTAAATAAAAATGTAAAAATTATTGACATTTTTTGTAATACATGTTATAAATAAAGCAGTTAAAATTTAATAAGGCAAAACTAGAGAAATCTAGTGACGCAAAGCTAAAGGGACTAAATTTTTATTAATATGTCAGCCAGTTGCACCATATGATTTTTCTATTACATAAGATGCAACCATTGCATCTTATTTTATTTTAACGGAATCAATTTATATTGATTTTCTTCTTTTTCTTTCAAATTTTATACATAAGAAAATGATATGACTCTTCCCTCTCTCTTTGAGTTTTATCATTTTTTTATTTTTATAGGAAAATATTAATTTAACTATTAAAAAATATAAAAACATAGTATAATAATAAATATACATTTTTTTGGAGGTACAATTATGGGTTTAACATTAACGGAAAAAATATTAAAAAGCCATACAAATGATGAATTGATTAGAGGAAATTCTATCAAAATTAAAATTGATCAAACATTAACACAAGATGCTACTGGTACAATGGCATATTTAGAGTTCTTAAGCATGGGAATTGATAAAGTAAGAACAGAAGTATCTGTAAGCTATGTTGATCATAATACATTACAAAATGGATTTGAAAACATGGATGACCATGAATTTTTACAATCTGTTGCGGATAAACATGGAATCATTTTTTCTAAAGCTGGAAACGGTATTTGTCATCAAGTTCATTTAGAAAGATTTGCTAAACCTGGTAAGACATTACTTGGTTCTGATTCACATACACCTACTTCAAGTGCAATGGGATGTTTAGCTATTGGAGCTGGTGGACTAGATGTTGCATGTGCTATGGCAGGTATGCCTTTTGGAATAGTATGTCCAAAAATTACTAAAGTAAATTTAATTGGAGAACTTCGTGATGGAGTTAGTGCCAAAGATATAATTATCCATTTAATAGGATTAATGACTGTTAAAGGTGGAGTAAATAAAGTTATTGAATATACTGGTGAAGGTGTTAAAACACTTAGTGTTCCTAGTCGTGCTACTATTACTAATATGGGTGCAGAACTTGGGGCTACTACATCTGTATTCCCTTCTGATGAAAAAACTTTAGAATTCTTGAAATTACAAAAACGTGAACAAGACTACGTAGAATTAAAAGCTGATGAAGATGCTGTATATGATGAAGAATATACAATTGATTTATCTACATTAATTCCAACTGTTTCTTGTCCTTCAAGTCCTGATAATACAAAAACAGTAGAAGAGTTAAAAGGAATTAAAGTAAACCAAGTTTTAATAGGAAGTTGTACAAACTCATCATATTATGATTTCATTAAGGTTGCTTCTATTTTAAAAGGTAAAAAAGTTCATCCTAATGTATCGCTTGGAATAGCTCCTGGTAGCAAACAAGTATTAACTATGATAACAAAAAGTGGTATCTTAGAAGTCTTATTAGAGGCAGGTGCTCGTATTTTAGAAAGTGCATGTGGACCATGTATTGGTATGGGACAATCTCCTTGTACTGATGGTGTAAGTTTACGTACATTCAATAGAAATTTCTATGGACGTAGTGGTACAAATAGTGCAAATGTTTATTTAGTAAGTCCTGAAGTTGCGGCAATTTCTGCAGTTAATGGAGTTATTTCAAATCCACTTGGATTGAAATTAGATTTATTTGCTGATCCAACTGAATTTGTTATTAACAACAATTTATTATTTGAACCAACATTTACAAGCGAAATAAAAATGGGACCAAATATTAAACCACTTCCAAAATTTGAACCAATTGGTAATGAATTTGAATGTAAGGTAATTCTAAAAGTAGAAGATAATATCACAACTGATCATATTATGCCTGCAGGAAGTAAAGTTTTACCATATAGATCAAATATTGAAAAAATATCTGAATTCGTATTCTATCAAGTAGATGAAAACTTCAAAAAGAACTGTGTTAAGCATAATGGAGGTATAATCGTAGCTGGTTCTAACTATGGTCAAGGATCAAGTCGTGAACATGCGGCTATTGCTCCTAGATATTTAGGAATCAAAATGATTGTTGCTCAAAGTTTTGCACGTATTCATAAGAAAAATTTAATGAACTTTGGTATTTTACCAGTTGAAGCTAAATTTGAATGTGAACAATTTGATGATGTTAAAGTTACTATAGATAACGAATTTAATGTAACTATTAAAAATTTAACTAAAAATAATGAAGTATCTGTAAAAGTTGATTTAACAGACGAAGAAAAGAATCAAATTATCAAAGGTGGATTATTAAACGACATCTAAGATAGAGAGTTAGGAGTTGGCGCAATGGATTTTATAAAGAAACAATATGAAAGATCATTAATTGATGGTAATATTGATAATGAATTATATGATACATTAAATGTAAAAAGAGGATTAAGAAATAATAATGGAACCGGAGTTTTAGTGGGTTTAACAAAAATTTCTGATGTTCATGGATACCAAATGGATGGTGATAAAAAAGTTCCATCTGAAGGACATTTATATTACCGTGATATGGACATTTTTGAAGTTGCTAAAAAAAGTGAAGGTCTTTATGGTTATGAAAAAACATGTTTCTTGATATTGTTTGGACATTATCCGAGTGAAACGGAATTAGAAGAATTTAAGAAAATTATATCTTCTAATTATGAATTACCATTATATTTTCTTGAAGATATAATAATGAAAAATGTTTCAAAAAGCTTAATGAATCATATTGCAAGATCAATCTTAGCTTTATATTCTTTTGATGAGAATCCTGATTCAACTGATCCACTTGAATTACTAAAAAAAGGTATCAACTTAATAAGTAAAATGCCTGCTATTATTAGTTATTCACTACAAGCAAAAACTCATTATTTAGATAACGATGTGCTTCACATTCATCGACCTAAAGCTGAATATTCTTTAGCAGAAAACATACTATATTTATCACGTAACGATGGAAAATTCACTAAAATTGAAGCTGAAACATTGGACTTAGCTTTAATAATTCATGCTGATCATGGTGGAGGAAATAACTCTACATTTGCAAGTGTTGTGGTGTCATCTACCGATACAGATATTTATTCATCTCTTGCGGCTGGATTAGGATCTTTAAAAGGACCTCGTCATGGTGGAGCTAATCAAGCAGTATTAGAAATGATGCAACGTGTTATTGATGATATTGGACTGGATGCTACCGATGAACAAATTAAAGAAATAATTAAAAAGATTTTAGATAAGAAATATTATGATAATTCTGGTTTAATTTATGGTATGGGTCATGCTATCTATACTAAGAGTGATCCAAGATGTATTCTTTTAAAAGAAAAATGCCGCGAATTAGCCAAAGGAAAAGAAGAAGGAGTATTTGCCTTCTATGATCGCTTTGAAAAACTTGCTATTGAAACTCTTGAAGCTAAAAGAGGAACAAGCTGTTGTGCTAATTTTGATTATTATAGTGGACTTACATATAAGATATTAAATATTCCTCGAGAATTATTTATACCTATTTTTGCTACCGCAAGATTAGTTGGTTGGGTTGCACATATTGTTGAAAATAAATTATATTGCAATAAGATAATAAGACCAGCTACTAAATATGTTGGAAAAATAGAAGGATCAGAAGACTAATAAAAAAAGAAATTATTTCAAATAGAAATGATTTCTTTCTTTTTTCTTCTATTAATTATCAAATTATGTTATTCTATAACAAGTAGTGAGGTGGTGGTTATATGAATATTGCAATAATAGGCGGGGGAGCATCTGCATTAATGATTGCATCCAAATTAGACAAGTGTGCAAATATTATTATTTTTGAACGTAATAAAGGTTTGGGCAGAAAATTACTTGCTAGTGGTAATGGTAAAGCTAATATACTAAATATTAATGCAACAAAAAATGATTATAACAACCCTACATTTGTAAATAAAGTAATAACTGAATTTCCACCATCAAAAATTCTTGATGAATTTCATAAAATGGGATTATTCACGAAGCAAGACGATGAAGGTAGAGTATATCCAATTACTGAATCATCAAAAACAGTATTAGATTGTTTTTTACAGGAAATACCTAATACAACTATAATTTATGAATATGAAGTAAAAAAAGTTGTTAAAAGAGAAAATAAGTACCAAATAAACGATTATTCTATATTGTTTGATAAAGTTATCTGTGCATCAGGAAGTATTGCTGGAATTGAAGATAGAAAACAAGAAATAGTTTATAAATACTTAAAAGATATGAATTTAAGAATTACTCCTTTAAATGAATCTTTAGTAGGATTTAAAATTAAAGATAAAAACATTAAATCTTTGAGTGGATATAGAAGTAAGGCTAATGTTAAATTCTTCATTAATGATAAATTGATTCATGAAGAATTAGGTGAGGTAATATTTAAAGATGATGGTATTTCTGGAATTGTAATCATGAATATGTCTAGTCACTATGCAAGAAATTCTAAACCCAAAAATAGCTATCTAATGGTGGATCTATTACCAGAAATAGAAATGGATAAAGTCTTATCTGTACCAAAAGATAAAATAATAGGGATAGCTCATCCAAAAATGATTGATTATCTAAATATTAAAAATAATGATTTGAAATTATTAAAAGAATTAGAATTAAGAATAATTGATACATATACTTATCAAAATGCCCAAGTAGTTTCTGGAGGAATTGAATTATCACAAATTACTGATAAACTTAATTTGAAAAATGATTCTAATATCTATTTTGCTGGAGAAGTATTAGATATAGATGGAACATGCGGAGGATATAATCTATTATTTGCCTTTGCAAGTGGGTTAATAGTCGCAAGCGACATAATGGAGAAAATAAAATATGAAAATACAAATAAATAGTTTCAAGGTAGAAATATCAAAAAAAGGCATTTCTTTAAAAAAACTAATATCAGAAAGATACCAAATATTTGAAGAAAATATCTATGAAATAATTGTAACTAAAGAATCAATAGATGCAAGAGATAAGGAAAATATCTTTTTAGTATATACATTAATTGTAGATATAAATGAAAGAGCATATCCAAAAGTTCAATCAAATAAGTTCATCACTAAATATGAAGATGAAGAAGTGAAATTAAATTATCCAAAATGGAATCATCCTTATCAACCAGTTATAGTCGGATTTGGTCCATCTGGTATTTTTGCGGCTTTGTATCTAGCAAGATGTAATGCGAAACCTATTATTATTGAAAGAGGTTCTGCTATTGAAACGAGAATAAAAGAAGTGGAAAATTTCTTAAGAAATAAAAAACTAAATACTAACTCAAATATTCAATTTGGTGAAGGTGGAGCAGGAACTTTTTCCGATGGTAAATTAACTACTAATATCAAAGATCCATTAATAAAATTTATATTACAAGAATTTGTTAATCATGGAGCTCCAAAAGAAATTTTATATGAAGCTATGCCTCATATAGGGACAGACTTCTTAAGAAATGTAGTAAAAAATATTAGAGAAGAAATAAAAGAATTAAAAGGTGAATTCTATTTTAATCACCAATTCATTGATTATAAGAAAGAAAATGATTTAATAAAAGTAAATGTTGCTGGAGATACATTGAAAGAACTAACAACTAAACATTTATTACTTGGATTTGGTCACAGTGCAAGAGATACTATCAAAATGCTTCATGAGAAAGGTATCAACTTAGAACCAAAAAGCTTTAGTATGGGAGTAAGAATAGAGCATGATAAGACTACTATTAATAGAATTCAATATGGAAAACATCACAAAGAATTAAGTCCTGCATCATATAAATTGGCAGTGCATTTAAAAGATAGAAGTGTTTATACATTTTGTATGTGTCCAGGTGGACAAGTAATGGCTTCTCAAAGTGAAGAAAATACTATCTTAACTAATGGTATGAGCTATAGAAACAGAAATAAAGAAAATTCTAATAGCGCATTATTAGTTAATGTTGATCCAAGTGATTACATGCAAAACAGCGTATTAGATGGATTATATTTCCAAGAAAAATATGAAAAACTAGCTTTTGATATTTCAGGAGATTATAAGGCTCCGGCTAACCTAGTAAAAGAATTCTTATCAAATAAAATAGCTACAGAAGTTAGAAGTGTAAAACCATCTTATCCTCATGGTATTGTGTTTGCGGATTTAAGAAGATGTTTACCGATGTTCGTAGTACGTTCATTAAAAGATGCAATTCCTTTATTCGATAAGAAGATGCAAGGATTTATGGATAATGATGCAATACTAGTAGGCATAGAAACAAGAAGTTCTTGCCCAATAAGAGTTTTAAGAGAAGATGATAGACAATCAAGTGAAAAAGGGATTTATCCAATAGGCGAAGGTGCAGGGTATGCTGGTGGAATAACTAGTGCTGCAGTTGATGGACTTAAAACAGCATTATCTATTTTGAATAAATAAAATATATATAAAGTTAACAAAAAAATAAAATCGTCTCATTGCTTTGTTGTTTTAGTTGATGTATTCTATTCTCAAAAGGAGGAAATTATATATGGCTAATGAAAACAAGAAGGACTTTAATGCGATGCTAAAAGATAATAAGGATATGCCAAAATACATTAAACTAACTGATATTGAAAGTATTAAGAAATATGGTGGAGATAATATGTATTTTGCACCTCCTTGTTTCTATGATGAAATTATGAAGAAAGTTCCTTATGGAAAACTTACAACAGTCGGGGATATTAGAGAGTATTTTGCAAAAGAAAATAATGCCGATTTTACAGATCCTATTACAGCAGGTATATTTACTTCCATTGTTGCATGGGCAAGTTATCAAAGAAATCAAGATGAAACACCTTATTGGAGAACACTGAAAAACGATGGGGAATTAAATCCTAAATATCCAGAAGGTATTGAACTTCAGAAGAAAAAACTTGAAAGTGAAGGACATATCATTATAATAAAAGGAAGAACTAACATTAGATACTACGTTAAAGATTATCAAAACAAATTGGTGAAGTTGTAGTCAAGAGTATTTTTGTTTTTCACAAAAATTAAGCCTTAAGTAATAAACTTATATTACGTAAGGTTTTTTATTTGATAAAATAATAAAATTTGCTTTGTTAGTATTTACAATGTCAAAAATAATTAAAATATGTTATAATATAAAAGTTAGAAGGTGATGTCATGAAAATAGATTTACACACACATTCTATATATTCCGATGGCCTAGATAATATTGAAACCTTATTAGATAACGCTAAACGTGCAAATGTATCTGTAATGGCATTAACAGATCATGATAATGTTGATGGAGTAGAAGAAGCTATTAAAAAGTCATCAAATTATGGAATTAAGGTTATTGCGGGAATTGAATTAACTACAATATACAAAAATGAAACGGTACATGTAGTTGGTTTATTTAAAGATGATATTATTCCACATAAAATCAAAGAATACTCTATTAGTATGAAGGAAATTAGATATCAGAGAGCGATGAAAATGCTTGAGGATATAAAGACTATTTATAATGTAGAGGTTAATTTTAATATTCTTGATAATTTGAATATTATTACCCGTGGAAATATGATCCAAATATTACTTGAATCAAATGAGAATATGACATATGATGAAGCGTGTTTTTATATATCTAAAGAATCAAAGGCTTATATTAGAGTTAGTAAACTAGAATTATCTGAAGGACTTAAACTATTAAAGGATTCTAATTGTCTATCAATTTTAGCTCATCCTGTATTAATAGATGAAAATATACTTCCAGAGATTCTCACACATAGCTTTGATGGAATAGAAGCAAGATACCCTAAAAATAAACAGGGTGATGAAGAAAAGTTGACCGCTATTGCAAAAGAACGTAATATGTTTATTAGTGCTGGTAGTGACTATCATGGTGATTTAGGACATGCTGATATAGGTACATGTTGCCTTAATTATAATGAATATGAAATAATCTTGAAAAAGATGGAGGAATAATTATGCAAATAAAAAGTGCGGATTTCGTGCAAAGTGCAACAAAAAATAGTCAATTACCGACTGATAATAGAAATGAATTCTTATTTTGTGGAAGAAGTAATGTAGGTAAGAGCTCATTTATAAATATGCTTGTAAATAGAAAGAGTTTAGCAAGGACTTCACAAAAGCCAGGTAAAACTCAAACTTTAAATGTATATTCAGTAAATACAAATATTTATTTTATTGACGTTCCAGGGTATGGATATGCCTCAGTAAGTAAAACTATGAGAGCGTCTTTTGGCGAAATGATTGAAGAATATGTTGTTAATCGTAAGGAATTAAGAAGAGCTTTTTTATTAGTTGATTTTAGACATGAACCAACTAATGATGATTGTTTGATGTATGAATTTTTGAAATATCATAATATTCTAGTAACTGTAATTGCAACTAAATGTGATAAGGTAAAAAGAAGTCAAATTCAAAAAAACACGAAAATCATTAAAGAAAAATTAAAATTAACTGCTGAAGATAATTTAATTGTAACGTCTGCTGAAGAAAGATTAGGCTTTGAAGCTGTACTAGATGTAATAGAAAACTCAATCCAAGAATAATTTAAAATAATTACTCATATAATTTGTTAGGTGATAATATGGAACTTAATTTATTAGAGAGTAATTTTTTTAATATCTCAAAAATTACTCAAGTAAAAGCTTTTAATTCAAAGTTAGATGGTTATGAGGTTGATGATAGTATTCTATCTGGTACGATAGTAATAGATATTAATTATTATGATACTAAGCTTGAAGAAATGTTTGTAAGTAAAGAAATAGACTTTACTATTATGCTAAAAGAAGATATGGAAGTAAATGATATTAAGATAAATGATATGAGACTTGAGGTTATAGATAATCAAGGTGTTACTTGCTATTATGAAATTATCTTAAATACAAAAATGATTGAAAGACAAAAGGAATCATTTCAGGAAATATCAAAAAAAGAAAATGAAAAAAACGAAGAATTAAAACAAGAAATTAAAGAAAATTATGATACATTACTATCTGAATCATTAGAAAAAAGAAAAGAAGAACAAATAGAAGTTGTAGAAGAAAGTGTTAGAGAGGAAGAGGTTTCTGACTCTAAAAAGATAGAAATAATTTCTACTATGGATAATAGAAATGAAAGAAGCTTCCTAGATTTTTTTGATAATACCAGAAATAACTTCTCGGTTATTAAAAAAATAGCTGTTAATAATGAAGCATACTTAAATCAAATAAGTAAAGATTATAATATTTCAATTGATGATCTATATAAAAAATATGATAAAGAAAATAAATGTGTCGTAATCAAAATTCATGGATAATCACGATATAATTCAAATCGCTAAACTTGCCAATCTTACTCCTGTTAAGGTTGGCAAATTCAGCAATAAAGCATATTATTTTACAACTGCTAATCATAAATTTATTATTAAAGAAATGGATCAAAAAGCAATTGATATATATCAAATATTAAAATATGTTAATGCAAATATATTTTATGAGAATCATATTATTAAATATTTGGATAAGACTTATTATATATATTTATTTCTAGATAATAAGGGTGAAGAGAAAACTAAAATACCACATATTAAGGAAGAACTAAAACAAGTTCATTCATTAACTAGGTTTGATGTATCTTTAAAGAAAAAAGAATACCAAAATCTTACTAATTTATATAAAATCCTAGATTCTAGATTCTCATTAATTGAGATGAATATGAGAATCCTAGAGACATCTAGTTTAAAAGGTGATTATACCTGGGTTTATTTAAGTAAATATAATATAATATTAGAAGCTAAAAAAATAATGGAAAAGCTTCAAAATAAGCTACATAAAGATATTGAGGCAAGTACAGATTTAACATATGCACTAAATCACTCAAACCCATCAGTAAGCCATTTTAAAGATAAATATATAATTAATTATAATAATGCTTATTTTGGTTTTGTGGTTAGTGATATTGCAAAGTTTTATGTAGAGAACGATCATATTGAAATTAATTGGTATGAAATTATAAATCCATGGTTAAATGAATATAAGAAGGACATTTATAAAACATATTTTAAATTCTTGGTATTATATATTTATATTTTGAATATAAATACAGAAACAATGTTAAATTATGAATCATTAAATAAATATATTCAAATAACTAATAAGATATCAAACTTTTGTACGGTTTTTAAAAATTATAAATAAAAGGCTGCTGTTAATTGAAGCCTTTCATTCATTTGTTTCTTTTGAATTATCTTTTTCTTCATCAGCTGTAAATATTTTTTTTAAAAAGTTTTTTGCCGTTGATTTGTGATCTTTAACTACAATTGTTAAAGATATAAATACAATCATCCAACATAGGATATGAAGATTAGATGATGAGTAGAAAAAAATAGTTAAAGCAATTTGATATATAACGATACTGGTCAGTACTATAGGATAATGTTTTTTTATATTTTTGAAAAAGTCTTTCATAATATCCACCTAATATATTATATGTAATAAATAAAAAAAAGTACCTATTTTATTGAATTTTAGAATTTTATGTTATAATTGGAGATAATAGAAAGTAATAGTAGGTGATTTGATATGGCAATGAAAGATATGTATGAAACAGAAAGATTAAATTTACATATTTCTAATCCTAAAATGGTTAAGGAAGTAATTGACTATTTAAGTAGAAACAAAGTGTTTTTAAGCAATATTGAACCAATAAGAAGTGAACATTATTATACTGAAGAATATCAAAAAAAGATATTAATAGATGAATATTTACAAGTGTGGAATAATGCAAGTGTAAAATATTGGTTAACAAAAAAGGGTGAAGAAAGAATAATTGGTACTATAATATTTAACGGTATTATAAAGGGATCATTCCAATCATGTTATTTATCATATCGTTTAGATAAAGATGAATTACAAAAAGGATATATGCAAGAAGCCATTGAAAAAGGAATAGAAATTGCATTTAAAGATATGGGATTACATCGAATAGAGGCCAATCTAATGCCCGATAACAAATGGTCAATAGATATGTTATCCAAATTAGGATTTGAAAACGAAGGATTCTCCAAAAAATATTTGAAAATCCAGGGAAAATGGGAAGATCATATCCATATGGTTCTCTTAAATGAAGAAGACTAATCTAGCGTTTGCTAGATTTTTTAATTATCTGAAAAAACGTTCGACATCGGCGTTTTTTAATGATGCAATAATTGACATTATTCAAAAATGAGAGTATAATGATATAATGTATTATAATCGTGTGGAGGCTTATTTTATGAGTACAATGACATTAGAAAAAATGGTTGCATATCTTAAAGAACAAGGGTTTGTTTTTCAAGGTAGTGAGATATATGGAGGATTAGCAAATAGTTGGGATTATGGTCCACTTGGAGTGCTAATTAAACAAAATGTAAAGAATGCTTGGTGGAAAAAATTCGTCCAAGAAAACAAATACAATATTGGACTTGATAGTGCAATATTAATGAACCCAGAAGTATGGGTAGCGAGTGGTCATATCGGTGGATTTAGTGATCCATTAATTGACTGTAAAAAATGTAATAGCCGTTTTAGAGCTGATAAATTAATCGAAGATCATTCTCATGGTGAAGTTATTGGTGATGGAATGACAAATGAACAAATGATGAGTTATTTATATGACAATAAAGTTGTATGTCCATCATGCGGTGCATTAGAATATACAGATATTAGAAAATTCAACTTGATGTTTAAGACACATCAAGGGGTAACAGAAGAAAGCAAAAGTGTTGTATATTTAAGACCTGAAACTGCTCAAGGTATATTTGTACAATTTAAAAATGCCCAACGTACTACTAGAAGAAAAGTACCATTTGGAATAGGGCAAATCGGGAAGAGCTTCCGTAATGAAATTACACCAGGAAACTTTATCTTCCGTACTCGCGAATTTGAACAAATGGAATTAGAATTCTTCTGTAAGCCAGGAACAGAATTAGATTGGTTTACATTCTGGAGAAGCTATTGTATGGACTTTCTTGTATCATTAGGGGTAAAAAGAGATAATTTACGTTTTAGAGATCATGGACAAGAAGAATTAAGTTTCTATAGTAACGCTACTACTGATATTGAATACAAATTTCCATGGGGATTTGCTGAATTATGGGGAATTGCAAGTCGTACTAATTATGACTTAAATGCTCACCAAAATCATTCAAAAACTAATTTGGAATATTTAGATCCAGAAACTAATACTAAGTATATTCCATATGTTGTAGAACCATCTGTAGGGGTAGAAAGAATGCTTTTATCAATTCTATTTAGCTCTTATGAAGAAGAAACATTAGCTGATGGAGATGTAAGAGAAGTGCTACACTTAAATCCGGTATTAGCACCATATAAAGTTGCAGTATTACCACTTATCAAAAAATATCATAGTGAAAAAGCTGATGAAATATATTCTGAATTAATTAAAAATTTTAGTGCTACATATGATGACTCTCAAACAATTGGAAAAAGATATCGTCGTCAAGATGCAATAGGAACTCCTATTTGTCTAACAGTTGATGATAACACATTAAATGAAGGTACAGTTACATTACGTGATAGAGACACAATGGAACAAATAACTTTAAAAATAGAAGAAGTTATTCCTTATATTAATAATAAATGTAAATTTTAATTTTGGTGGTGAAAAGGATGCTTTCTCAAGAACAAATTGATGAAATAATTGATAAAACTGATATTGTTGAATTGGTTAGTCAGTTTGTATCTTTAGAAAAAGCTGGAAAAGGATATAAGGGCTTATGTCCTTTCCATAATGATAGTTCACCATCATTTATGATAGAACCAACAAAAAAAATCGCCAAATGCATGAGCTGTGGCGAAGGTGGAAATCCTATCAATTTCTTAAAGAAAATAAAAAATATTCCCTTTGAAGAAGCGGCTTATGAATTAGCTTCTAAAGCGGGGGTAAAGGTAAATATTTCTTTTAAAAAAAATGCAGGACCAGATTATTCAAAATATTATCAAATAACGGATATTTCACAAAAATTCTACTCAAGAAATCTATTATCCACCAAAAGTGGACAAGTAGCTATAGACTATTTGCATAAACGAGGAATAAATGATGAAACTATAAAAATGTTTGGGATTGGTTTATCTTCGGCAAATTCAGATGTTTTATATAACGTTTTAAAGGAATCAAAAATCCTAGAACTAGACATGATTGATTTGGGATTAGTAAAAGCAAAAGAGAATTCCTATTATGATATGTTTACAAGAAGAATCATATTTCCAATATATGATGAGTTTTCTCATGTATTAGGATTTAGCGGACGATTATATCTTGAAAATGAAGATAAAAATCAACCTAAATATGTAAATTCACCTGAAACAGTAATATTTAAAAAGGGATTAGTTTTATTTAATTTAAATAACGCTATAAATGATATTAGACGAACAAAAAGAGTAATTCTATATGAAGGATTTATGGATGTTATTGCTAGCTTTCGAAGTGGTCTAAAAGAGAGTGTTTGTTCTATGGGAACGGCATTAACAATTAATCAGGCCAACCTAATTAGAAAATATGCAAAAGAAGTAATTATTTGTTATGATGGTGATAATGCTGGGGTTAATGCTTCAGTCAAAGCTATTAAAATTTTAAAACAAGCCAATTTAGATGTTAAAATGGTTATGTTGCCTAATGATATTGATCCTGATGAATATGTTTCAAAATATGGTGAAGAAGCATATAAGAACTATTTTGAAGAGAACATTATTGATCCAACTGAGTATTTATATTTAAATGCAATAAGAAATAAAGATTTAACAAAATTTAGCGATATTGAAGTTGCTAAAAAAATGGTATTTGATGCTATTGGTGAGAATAATAGTCAAACATTAATAGAAAATTACTTAAATCGTTTTAGCAATGAGGCAAAAGTTAGTTATTCCTCATTGATTATCGATTACGATAACTATTCTAACAAACACCATATATCGAAAAATGTTGAAAATGATTTTGAATTACAAATAAATAATAATTTTCTAAAAGAGGGATTAAATTACTTAACCAAGTATTCAGTTGCTGAATTAAGATTATTTGTATATGCAATGCAAAACAAAGAAAAAGCTAATTACATAGATAGTAATATTGATTTAAGCACATTTGAAGAAATGCATTCAACATTGTGGATGCAATTAATAGATAACTACTATTCAATATTTGATGAATTCGATGAAAAAAAATTTATTGCAATATTAAATTCAAAAAATGAAAACTATTTAAATTGTTATAAAAATGACAAGCATACAATAGCAAAAATGGTAAAAATAAAATATTGCAATGAAGATTTAGAAGAATGTATTAAAATATTTAATGAATATACAAAAAAGAAAAAAATAAATGATATCAATGATAAATTTAGAGATAAAAATTATGATGAACAGATAAGGCTTTTAGAAGAAAAAATAAAAGTTATGAAAGAAATCAATAAGAATCAATTACAAAAAAAGAGAAAGTAGGAATAATATGGAATTTGAAGCTGTCCTTAAAGAATTATTAGAATCTGGAAAGAAAGGTTATGTAATTAATACCGAAATAACGAAATACTTTTCAGAGGATACAGAAGAATTTGGAAAAATAGAAAAAGTATTATCAAAAAATGAAATCAATATTATATCTGAAACTGAAATCATAGAAGCAAAAATTGATCCTGATGGTTTTGAAGATGAAAAAGAACCTGAATTTGATTCTTCTAAAGTTATCGAAGAAGAAGTTGATATTGCAAACTTTGACTTTTTACCTCCAAGTGTAAAAGTTGATGATCCAGTAAGAATGTATTTAAAAGAAATTGGAAAGATTTCTTTGCTTACTTCAGATGAGGAATCAAAATATGCAAAACAAGTCTATGCTGGACAAGTAGCGGCTGGTAAAATAGCTCTTATTGAAGCAGATGACCAAAACACAGTTACTGAAGAAGAATATAATGCTTTATTAGATATTATTGAAGTAGCTGAGGAAGCAAAAAATCGTTTAGTTGAAGCAAATCTTCGTTTAGTTGTTTCTATTGCTAAAAGATATGTAGGTCGTGGATTACAATTCCTTGATTTAATTCAAGAAGGTAATATGGGACTTATGAAAGCTGTAGATAAATATGAACATGAAAAAGGATTTAAATTCTCTACTTATGCAACATGGTGGATTCGTCAAGCAATCACTAGAGCTGTAGCAGATCAAGCTAGAACAATTAGAATACCAGTTCATATGGTTGAAACAATAAATAGATTAGTAAAAATTCAAAGACAATTAGTTCAGGAATTATCTCGTGAGCCAAGTCCTGAAGAAGTAGCTGCAAAAATGGAAATTTCTGTAGAAAAGGTTCAAGCTATTCAAAAAATTGCTCAAGAGCCTATTAGTCTTGAATCTCCAGTCGGAGAAGAAGAAGATTCTTCATTAGGAGATTTCGTTGCTGACCCTTCTGCATTAGATCCGTATGAATATACGGCAAAAGCAAAATTAAGAGAAGAATTAGATGCTGTATTAGAAACTTTAACTGAACGTGAAGAAAGAGTATTACGTCTTAGATTTGGATTGTTAGATGGAAGACAAAGAACTCTAGAAGAAGTTGGAAAAGAATTTGGAGTTACTCGCGAGAGAATAAGACAAATTGAAGCTAAGGCATTAAGAAAATTAAAACACCCATCAAGAAGCCGTAAATTAAAGGATTTTATTATTAAAAAATAATGAATAGATTAGAATTAATTGCAAGTTTAACCAATGGATATGATTCGTTAGCCGATATCGGTAGCGATCATGCATATGTATGTATTGAATCAGTCTTAAAATACGGAATTAGACAAGCATATGCCTGTGATATAAATGAGGGTCCATTATTAAATGCAAAGAATAATATCAAAAACTATCATTTAGAAGAAAAAATAAAGACCATTTTATCGAATGGTCTTATTGATTTTAATTATGATGTTGATTTAATAGTAATATCTGGCATGGGTGGAAGTTTAATATGTGATATATTAAATAATAGTTTAGATAAAGTTAACAAAGCAAAAAGATTGATTTTGCAACCAAATAGTGATGTAGAAAAGGTTAGATTTTTTTTAAATGAAAATAATTATACTATAGTAGATGAATTATTAATAAAAGATAAGAAACATTATTATCAAATATTAATAGCAGAAAAAACTCAAAATAAAGTAGTATATAATAAATTAGATATTAAATATGGTCCTATTCTAAGAATAAGAAAAGATGAATTATTTAAAGAAATGTACGAAAGAAAATTAAGTATTTTAACAAAAAATTTATCTAAAACTAATTCAGAGCAAAGTATAAATAATTTACAAAATGAAATTAATGAAATAAAAGGTGTTTTACATGAATGAAATAAAATATATTTTAGATACAAAGAATTTTTTTACAATATATAAAAAAGATGACACAAAAAGACCTTGTATCGTAATTGCACCAGGTGGGGGTTATAAATATACATCGCCTCGTGAAAGTGAAGTAGTTGCATTAGCATTTTTAGAAAAAGGATATCATGCTATAGTAGTAAATTATCGTGAACAAATTGATATTCACCCTACTCCTATGACTCATTATGCGTATGTAGTTGATTATGCAAAGAAAGTTGGATATGTTTCAAAAATAATAGCTCTTGGATTTAGTGCTGGTGGGCACGTAGTTGGAAGTGTAGGCTGTCATTTTAATGATATAGCATACGACTGTAGACCAGATTTAATGGTTTTATGTTATCCAGTTATTACTAATAATCCAAGTTTCTCTCATAAACTATCTTTTGAGATATTACTAGGTGAGAACTTGACTGATAGTAAGCTATTAGAGTATACTTCCTTAGAAAAAAATGTAAATGATAAAACACCAGATACTTTTATTTGGCATACATACACAGATACGTCAGTTCCAGTGGAAAATACATTTTTAATGGTTGATGCCTTAAAAAAGAAAAATATAAATGTAGAATCTCATATTTTTCCAGAAGGTGCACATGGATTATCATTGGCAAATGAAACTACTGCAATGGGCGATCCTACTAAAATAAATAATTATGTTGGACGTTGGTTCAATATGGTATGTGATTGGATAGAACATAAACTTATCTAAAAAGCGAGAAACATCGAATTTATAATTTGATGTTTTTTTATCGTAAAATTTCAAAATTATCCCATTATTATTACATAATTACTTGATATACTCTTATTAAAGAGGTGCTAATATGTCAGATGTATTCAAAAGAATAGAAAAAAAGTATGTAATTAATTCTTTTCAACATGATGAATTAATTAGTCGTTTTAATGAGTATATGAGGAAAGATTATTACTCTCGTGATGGTGCATATACAATATATAATATTTATTTCGATAATGACAGTAATACTATGATTCATAAATCCAATATGAAGCCGGTATTCAAAGAGAAAATAAGAATTAGAACATATGACATTACCGATAGTGAGCATTGTTCATTCTTAGAGATAAAAAGAAAAATTTCTAAAACAGTCTCAAAAAGAAGAATAGCTGCCCCTTATGGAGAACTTGAAAAGTTCATCTATAATAATGAAGTACCTTCTTCCTTGACAAAGAAAGAAAAACAAATTGCTCAAGAATTATCATATTCAATAAATCAATATAATAGTTATCCTAAGGTATTTTTGTCATATAAAAGAGAAGCTTTTTATGATAAAGAGAATGATGATTTTAGGGTCACATTTGATAAAGATATAATATATCGATATGATAATGTAAATTTTTCAAGTGGAAATTATGGTAAAAATATCTTAAATCAAGACTCATATATTATGGAAATAAAGTTTGAAAATGCATTACCATTATGGATAACTAGGTTATTAAGTGAATTGAAAATATACCCTACTAGTTATTCAAAATATGGTGAAATATATAAAAATGAAATAAGGGAGAACAAAAATGTTTAAAAGTTTATTTGAAGAGGTATCAACATTAAATTTAGAAAGATTTATATATATAACGATAGTATCAATTATTTGTGGACTTATTAGTAGTATAGTATATATAATTACACATAAGAATAAGAATGATAATTCAGGTTTTGCAACAACTTTATTCATGTTGCCAGTGGTAGTTGCTATAATAATCATTTTAGTAGCAAGCGATTTTGCAAGAGCATTCAGTATTGCTGGAGTATTTGCATTAATTAAATTCAGAAGTGAACAAAGTGAAACAAAAGATATAACATATATTTTATTAGCTTCTGGTCTAGGGTTAGCGTGTGGTCTAGGATATATTTGGTTGGCATTAATGATTGTAGTAATTTGTTCAATATTATTATTAATATTAGAAAAAGTTGATTATGGAAAAAGTAGAAGTGTTAAGAAACATTTAAAAATAGTTATTCCGGAAAATTTAAACTATGAAAATATATTTGATCAAATAATGGATAATTATTGTTCGTATTCATTCTTTCAAAAAGTAAAGACTACTGATTATGGTTCATTATTTGAATTATCGTATATAGTAACCTTTAAAAATAATGCAAGTGAAAAACAATTTATCGATGAATTAAGAGTACTAAATGGTAATTTGGATATTTCTTTAGTATTAATTCCTTAAAAAATGACAAAAAAGTCATTTTTTATTTTTAAGACATAAAACTCCAAAAAATGCACAAAATATTTTTGGTGATAAAATATGACAAGAAATAAAAATGACAGAAATGATAAAAGGAATGACATAGTAGAGAACAAGACAAATAACTTTACTGCTGACCATGTTTTTAAAATTCAAAGTGATACTCCATTTAAGTATAGTGATCAAGCAAATTATACTTATACAAGTGAAATATCTAATGAATGGGATAGACAACCGGTAGGATTAATTATCGAAAAAGAACAAGGTTAATTTTGTTGTTGCAAAATGTCATAAAATAACATATAATGGGTCTTACAGAGTAGATTGACTGCGTTAAGTGCATTATCATGGGAAGTTGGATAATGACGAACACATAAAGGTGGCGGTGGTCAGTTGCGTCCGCTGTATATTAATACCCGTTAATATTAAGTGGATCTCTAGTATTTTGGAGGTCTTTTATTATGAAGAATTTTTTTGTTGCCTTATGGCAAAGAAAATTAATGGTAATTATTATTATTGCCTTATTTGGGATTTTTGTAGTAGGGAAAAATTATTACGATAATCAAAATAGTAATTACACTATTAATTTTAAATATGAAGATGGATATCATTTGACTAATTTAGATGATATTACTTCATATGATAATATATTATTTACTAAAAATGATATAAATAGAGTAAGAGAAGAGAAATATATTGCAACTAATACATATCCTTATTCATCTTTTAGTTATGTAAAAGTAAAAGCTTTATCGAAAGATAATATTAAGGTTGTTGATAAAGGTGAATACTATCAAATACAAGTAAAGTTAAAATACTTTGAAAGTTGGCAACAAGCAAGACGATTTATGGCTAATCTAGTTAACTTAGAAGAAGTGACTGGTACAACTTCAGTTGCTTTATTTGAAACAGCTGATGGATATAAAGATATATCAAAACTTAGTCAGGTTATTGTATCATATAATGAATTCGTTCCTTATAAAAATTTGTGGCTTGGTATATTAATAGGATTTATTGTATCAGGTATCACAATAGGAAGTATGTATTTTATTTTAAAAGATAAGATGATCGATAAAGTTAATTATGATAATGAAAATATATATAAATATCCAACTAAACTTTCGTATTGGAAAAAATCTTTAAAGATATTTAAATCACCTAAAGATTTAATGATAATATCAATGCTATTTGCGATGATGCAGGTATCAAAACTTATTCATCTTCCATCTGGTTTTGGTAGTTTAAATATTTCATTAGGTCCTATTTTCTTTGCGATTATAGCATGCCTATACGGTCCTTGGGCGGGATTATTAATAGGTATGATTAGTGATATATTTGGTTTCTTTGTGTTTCCTACAGGGCAAGCATTTCACCCAGGATACACATTAAATGCTATGCTAGCAGGTTTAACATGGGCATTATGCTTCTATAAAAGTAAAATTACTTTTAGTAAAATCCTTTTAGGAAGAATAGTAGTTAACATATTTGTAAACTCATATTTAGGTTCTATTTGGTGGGGACAAGTCATGAAACTTACTCCAGCAGCAAGAAAAAGCTATATGTTAATAACGGCATTACCAAAAAATATATTCTATTTGATTCCACAATCAATAGTGCTATATCTAGTATTTAAGGCAATTCTACCAGTGTTTAAACACAATAATTTATTAGAGCCTGAAATTTGTGATAATATTACAATATTTTAAAAAAGGGTAGAAAAAATAGCTTCCATACTGTATAATATAAAATATCTTATAACCATAAAGAGTAGGCGAGAGACAAGCTTGATGACCCTGCAGCAACCTCCTTTAGGAAAGGTGCTAAAGCTTGAAAGATGGGAACAATAACAAAAATCCCATTATAATGGGATTTTATTTTTTTAGAGGAGGAAGTATATGTTTTGTGATATAGTTGTTGATTTGAAAAATAATCAAGTTAATAAAACGTTTGAATATATTGTTCCTTCGTGGTTAGAAAATATAATTGAAGTAGGACAAAGAGTAATAGTTCCTTTTGGAAAGAGAAAACTTTTAGGATTTGTTATAAAATGTAAGGTGATAAGTGAATTTGATCCTTTAAAATTAAAAGAAATAGTAGATGTACTAGATATTACTCCAGTTTTAAATGAAGAGTTAATAGGTTTGGCTTCTTTTATGGTGAAAAACTATTTTAGCTTTTACATTAGTGCCCTAGAAACAATGATTCCAACGGCTCTTAAAGTTAAATACACTAAAAAAGTCGTTCTTAAAGATAAAGAAGGCATTACACAAGATTTATTAAATTTATTTAATCAAAATTCTGAATTTATTTTACTAGAGGAACATAAAAAGTATTTTAAAGAAATAAAAGAATTACTGAAAGAAAATAAAATAGAAATAATTGATATAGTAAAAAACAAATCTCAAGCCAAAACTATGAAAATGGTTAGTTTAGTAGATGAAAATGTAATAATTAAATCTAAGAAAGCTATGGATTTAATTGCATACTTGAAAGAAATAGATGAAGATATAAGTAAAAAAGACTTAATAGACGATATGGGATATAGTGCTAGTGTAATAAAAACATTAGAGGAAAAAAAGGCTATTACTATCTATGATAGAGAAATATATCGCGAAATAGGAATGAATAAAGATTATGATACTAAAGTTGTTACTCTAAATGAGGAACAAAAAGAAGTTTATCGAATTCTTAAAAATGACCTTAATGAAGAAAATACTTATTTACTACATGGTGTTACTGGAAGCGGTAAAACGGAAATATATCTTAACTTAATTAATGATTGTATTAATTCTGGAAAACAAGCAATTATGTTAGTTCCTGAAATTAGCTTAACTGTTCAAACCATTAGTCGCTTTAAAGGGTGGTTTGGGGATAAGGTAGCGGTCCTACATAGTAGACTTAACATCGGAGAAAAATATGATGAATGGCGAAGAATCTTAAGAGGAGAAGCGAGTGTAGTTGTCGGAGCTAGAAGTGCTATTTTTGCCCCATTTAAGAATATTGGAATTATTATTATCGATGAAGAGCATGAAGGTAGTTATGTTCAAGAAGTAAATCCGAAATATAAGGCGATTGATATTGCTAGAGAAAGAAGCAAATATCATAAATCATTATTACTACTTGGAAGTGCAACCCCTAAAGTAGAAACCTACTATAATACTCAAATTGGAAAATATAAATTATTGGAATTAACTAAAAGAGCTAATGAAAAAGCCATGCCAAAAGTTGATGTTTTGGATATGAGGGAAGAATTTAAGAATGGAAACATGAGTGTTTTTTCTAGCAAATTACTAGAAAAAATAAAGGAAAAGTTTTCAAAAAATGAACAAATAATTCTCTTTTTAAATAGACGTGGATTTTCTACCTTTGTTATGTGTAGAGAATGTGGTAAGGTAATAACTTGTCCAAATTGCGATGTTTCACTAACATATCATAAAATGTCTAATAAACTTAAATGTCATTATTGTGGACATGAAGAAAGCAATACGACTGATTGTCCAAATTGTGGAAGTAAGTATATTAGATTCGTTGGTGGAGGAACTCAAAAGGTAGAGGAAGAATTAAGAAATCTAATTCCAGAAATTAGAATACTTAGAGTTGATTCCGATACCACTACAGGAAAATATTCACATGAAATATTATTTAATAAGTTCAAAAATCATGAAGCTGATGTTCTAATTGGTACTCAAATAGTTGCGAAGGGATTAGATTTTCCTGATGTAACTTTAGTTGGAGTACTTAATGCAGATTTGGGACTTAAATTGCCTGATTATGATACTTTTGAAATAGGATATAATATCTTAGAACAAGTCTCTGGTAGAGCTGGTAGAGGTGAGCTAGAGGGCGATGTTATAATTCAAACCTATGATCCGTCACACTTTAGCATTGTTTGTGCTTCTAAGCATGAATATAAAACTTTCTATAATGAAGAATTAAGATTAAGAAAAATGCTTTCTAATCCTCCATTTTTTAGTAGAGTAGAAATAATGATTTCTAGTGAAGATATAAAAATGGCTAAAAATGAAAGTAAAGAAATAGTTAAAATGATTAATAATATGAGTAAGAATGTTAAGGTCTATGGTCCTAGTGAAGCGTTGATTTTTAAGGTAAATAATGAATATCGTTATGTTATCACCCTAAAATTTATTGATGATAAAGATGCCGAAACTCTTATCCAAATAAATGAGCATTACCAAAATATTAAAGATATAAAAATATCAATTACAAGGATGTGATAAAATGAAGATAGTTTTTATGGGAACGCCAAAGTTTAGCGTTAGAATACTAGAAAATCTAAATAATAAATATGAAGTAGCACTAGTAGTTACTCAGCCTGATAAAATGGTCGGAAGAAAAAAGGAAATAGTATTTAGTCCGGTTAAACAAAAGGCTATTGAATTAGGACTTAAGGTATTTCAACCAACAAGTATTAAGTCTGATTATGAAGAAATTATAAATGTAAAAGCTGATATTTTAATTACAGCAGCATATGGACAACTTATACCCGTTAGTTTATTAAATAGCTTCAAATATTGTATCAATGTGCACGCAAGTCTACTTCCTAAATATAGAGGTGGTGCACCAATTCAAAGGAGCATTATTAATGGTGATGAATATAGTGGTGTGACGATTATGCAAATGGTAAAAAGAATGGATGCTGGAGTTATATATGCTCAAGAAAAACTTCAAATATTACCTGAATATAATAATGAAATCTTATTTGATAAGTTAAGTATTCTAGGTAATGAATTGTTAGATAAATCATTATTAGATATATTAAGTGGAAAAAATGTAGGTATTCCTCAAGAAGAGGCATTAGTTACCTATGCACCTAATATTTCTAGTGATGAAGAAAAACTTAGTTTTGGTGATACATCTATTAATATATTTAATAAAATACGAGGTTTAGCAATGGAGCCTGGAGCATATGCAAGTATTAATAATGAAAATATAAAAATTTATTCATCTAAAATAGTTGATTATGATGGATTAGAATTACCAGGGACAATACTAGATTTAAAGAAGAAAATTTTAGTTAAGACAAAAGACGGGGCTATTGAATTACTTTTAATAAAACCACAAGGTAAAAATATGATGAAATCAAGTGATTATGTTAATGGTCAAAAATTGTTTAAAATAGGCGATATTTTTAATAATTAATGTTATAATGTTTAATATGGAAAATATGAAAGGAAAAGATTATGTTTAAGAAGCATAGAATATCAAAATTATTTGATGATACTTTTGGATTTGAAAAAAATATCGATATTTCAGATGACTGTGCTGTCTTGTATCGAAGAAATATCGTAATAAAAAATATCATCTTTTTATCAAACTTAATATACTCTTTCATATTGACTGTCTTATCTTTTGGAGAATCATCAAATTGGGTATTAACAATAATATCTTATCCAGTAACTTTCTTGGTAAATAATACGCTTAAGAAAATGATTCATACAAATTCGAAAGAATTATTTAGGCAACAAATAGCAATGTATATATCGTGTTTCTATATGTTCTTGTCAGCTATTTTGATTTATTTTAGACTTCAAACTGGCTCACAGACCTTAAGTGATGGTACAGTAAAAGCTGTGTTCTCGGAAACAGGATATATCCTTATCTATTATGCATTAGTAGTAGTATCATTATATCAAGATCCTAAAATGCTAAAGCAAGTATCTAAATGGGTAGTTGCGATTGTAACAGTTCTACACTTTACTTTAACATATGATATTTTAGGCGCTGATTATGCAAGTAGTGATTTGAAGACCTTTATAGTAAAATTCTTTTCTTCCCAAGAGTTTAAAGATATTTTATTAAGGACAGTTTTCTTAGTTCTATACTTAGTTGTATTATATGCGATTGTTTCTATTGGGCAATATATGCAAGAAGAAAGAAAGAAAGAATTACTAAAACGAAAAAAAGTTCAAGATGACTTTACTAATGTTGTTAGAGATATGTTTGATGTTACTTTAAAAGGAAATCAAATAAGTGATGATGAAAAATCACAAGTTGAATTATTATCAAATATGTCAAATAGATTATCTTCAATTATTGGATATAGCCCTCAAAAATGCATGGAAATATCCGATTATTCCCAAGTTCATTTAACAAAACAAGTTGATTTAGACTTATCTACTATTGAAGATAAAGATATGCAATTTGAAAAATTAAGGGAACAAACAAATTTAGGGAATATTATAATCAAAAGATTAGAACTTAGAAGGAAATGTGAAGATATTATTAGAGCTCATGAAGAAGGATGGAATACTCAAGCCTTCATGGAAAAGACAAAAAGTATTCAAAATGACAAATCTTCTCAAATAATTTTAATATGTGATATGTATATAAGTTTAAGAAGTCCAAGAAATTATAAAAGACCTTGGTCACATAGTAAAACAATGGAATTATTAAGTAGTGTATATAGCTATTACTTTGATAATGAAATATTCGACCGTTTTATAAAATTCGCAAGTGATTTCGAAGATTTATATAACAATTATTAGGTGACTTTATGCAAAAGAAGATATATAGACCAAGAGGGGTATGTAGTACCCAAATTGCTTTCGAATATGAAGATGGTAAAATATATAATTTAGCCTTTCAAAATGGATGCAATGGGAATTTAAAAGCTATTTCTATTCTTCTAGAAGGTAGAGAAATGACAGAAATAGTTAAGTTGTTAGAAGGTAATATTTGTGGTGTAAGAAAAACATCTTGCGCCGATCAATTAGTAAAAGCTATTAAGGAGGTACTATAAAATGGCAAGATACTTTACAAGTGAATCAGTAACAGAAGGGCATCCAGACAAGATTTGTGATCAAATCAGTGATGCAATATTAGATAATATATTAGCAAACGACAAATACGGTCGTGTTGCATGTGAAACAGTAGTAACAACGGGATTATGTTTTGTTTTTGGAGAAATTACAACGAATCATTATGCTGATATTCAAAGAATAGTAAGAGATACAGTAAAAGAAATAGGATATACAAGAGGTAAATTTGGTTTTGATGCCGATAATTTAGCTGTAATGACTTCTATTGACCCTCAATCAGCGGATATCGCACGAGGTGTTGATGAAGATAACGCTCACGAACAAGGTGCTGGAGATCAAGGTATTATGTTTGGATATGCTATTAATGAAACAGAAGAGTATATGCCACTAGCGTTAACTTTAGCTCATAAATTAGCTCAAAGATTAACTTATGTTAGAAAAAATGAAATATTAAATTGTCTACGTCCAGATGGAAAAACTCAAGTTACTGTAGAATATGATGATAATAATAATTTAGTTAGAATTGATACTATATTAATTTCTACTCAACATTCACCAGCTATTCCTATGGATGAATTAAGAGCATTAATAAAGAAACATGTTGTTGATGTAGTTGTTCCTAAAAACTTAATTGATGAAAAAACTAAATTCTTATTTAATCCAACAGGGAGATTCGTTGTTGGTGGTCCTCAAGGAGACTCTGGATTAACAGGAAGAAAAATTATTGTTGATACATATGGTGGAGCTGCTTGCCATGGTGGAGGAGCTTTCAGTGGTAAAGACCCTTCTAAAGTAGATAGAAGTGCTAGTTATATGGCTAGATATATCGCTAAGAATATCGTTGCTAGTGGTATTGCTAGTCGTTGTCAAATTCAATTATCTTATGCAATTGGGGTAGCTGAACCTACTAGTGTTTTAGTTGAAACTTTCAATACTTCTAAAGTAGATGAAAGAATCATTGAGAAGGCAGTTAGAGATAATTTTAGATTAACTCCAAAAGGAATAATTGAATCACTTGATTTATTACGTCCTATTTATAAACAAACTGCAGCATATGGACATTTCGGTCGTAATGACTTAGATTTACCTTGGGAAAAATTAGACAAGGTAGAAGTGTTTAAAAAATTATTAAAGTAATTAGAATTAATCTCATCTTTTGGTGAGATTTTTTATTTTCAAAAAATACACAAAAAACATTGAAAACAGACACATTCTTTGATAAAATACCCCTAGTTTAATAATCTGGGGGAAAGTGGGTGCCTAAACTAGTCTAGGAAACTAATTTTAGTTATAAGGGGAAAAAGAATGAAAAAGCATATAATTGCTTTAAGTATCATAAATGTGATATTACTTTTAGGAATAGGTTTAATAATAATTTATTTTAATGTTACTACAAAAGATGCTAATGATATTTACAACATGAATATTAATAGTATCGTTGAAATAAAAGCTTATACTGACAATGTTGGTGAAAGCTATGGGACAGGCATTATATATGATAAAAATGGATTACTAATTACTAATTCACACGTTGTTTCATATACAAGCTTGGGACAAACTAAAGTGTTTGAAAATATTGAAATAAGATTCGCTGCCGAAGAAAACTATCAAAGTGCTACATTTGTAAGAATGGATACAGAACTAGATTTAGCTATACTACAAATAAATAATATTAGTAAAGAATATAAAAAAATAAAATTCGCTGATAAAACATATAATTATGGAGATACAGTATACGCTATTGGAAATACGTCTAATTATGGAATAGGTATTAGTAAAGGAATTATAAGTGTACCAGAAGTAAATGTTGTGTACAACAATATAAATAGATTGGTTATACAAACCAATCTAGACATATCAAGTGGAAATAGCGGCGGAGCATTAGTAAACAATAAAGGAAACTTAATAGGAATTACAACATTTAGAACGAAAGATACCTTAGGAAATGTAAATTATGGATTTTCTTATTCTATACCCTTAAAAACTATAAAAGAATTTATAAATGAGGGTTAAAATGAGAAGGATAGTAAAAAGTCTATGCGCTATTATGTGTATAGCATTAGTTGCAGTTTGCATAACTGTATTAGATAAAGAAAATATATCTACACCTACAAGAAATGTAGAATTAATTGAACAAAGTATTGATTATCAACAGTCATTAAATGTATTTGATGACTACGAAATATCAACAACTGGAAATCAAATAGAGCTTAATGGTATAAAAAAGATATCAAACGAAGAATTAAGTTTTATCGAAAATTTAAGTGAACAAGCAATTTTAGAAGAAGATTATTTCATATCATTTGATATTAAATATGACAATGAAACCAACATAGTAACAATCTATGCATCTATGAATAATGAGTTAGGCGAACTCGAAATGGATGAAATTCATGGAGTAGCCTTTATCAATGAAAAAGGTCAAATAGATGCGGCAATGAACGTAGATGGAGAATGTATCCTTTTAAGTGAAATGTCTGATTCAGGAATGATTATAAATTGTGGATGGTTTAAGAAACTTGTAAAAGCTGTAGTTGTAGTAGCAACAGTAACCGTTGTAGCTGTGGCTACCGTTGCAGTAGTTGTCGCAACAGCCGGTGTTGCAGCCCCTGCCTTAGTAGCGGCTGGAGTAGGTGTGACGACAGCTGAAGTTACTGCATTAGGAATAGGTCTAACAGCAGGTTATGTTTTGTTAACGACAAGTGGTGCAGATGCGATAGAGGCAGCTTGTAATTTAGATTTTGATGATTTGGATTATCCTAATTCAAGTAATTCGACTTCTAGTGCTTCAACTGGAACACCTATACCACCTAACAACAATAATGATAATAAAAAAAGTGATAAAGAAAAAGTAAAGGAATTATCAGATGATATTTCAGATGAATTCAAACAAAATTATAAATGCACTGATTATGCAAATGAGTTAGAAAAAGGCATGAAAGAAAATGGTATAAACGGTGAAAGAGTTAAGATTGTTTCTAAAACTAGCAAGTACATTTCGTCAGATGAATTTGGTATGATTTCTTCTAATGAATATCACGAAGGAATAAAAATAGGTGATACATTATTTGATAATCTTCGCCCAAATGGAATAGATTATTCTGATTGGTTAAGAGATATGGGATATTATGATTTTCCTAATTATTTTGAAATTTTTGTAAAAATAATTGGATGATTATTAGAAAAGGAGAAATAGAAATGGATATTAAAGAATTTATTGATATAATTAAAAAACGTCCAGAATCTTTTATTGGTGAACCAAAATTAGAAAATTTAACTCACTATATTGATGGTTTTTTGATAAATAATTATTTTTCAAATAATAACTATGAAAATGATAGGCGATTTAAAAAAGAATTTTCTGAGTGGTGCCAAAATGAAATAGCAAAAGAATTTTCTGCAAGTATAGAAAAAAAAGATTTTATTACTAATAATAGTCGTAGTTATGTTTATTTCATTAACATTGTAGAATCAGATGAGAGAGAAAAAATAAAATTATTTTTTAAGCTTTTTGATTTGTTTTTTACTAATGAAATTAGGTTCTAATAAAAATTCAAAAATATATTACGATGCCTTATCAGGATATTATATTACGAGGTGATTGAATGAAAGTAAAAGATAGAAATGGTAATTATTTTGAATTAACATTAGAAAATGCCAAAGAATATTACAAAAGTGAATATTGTAATACTTTTTCAATGTTTGATGATAGGAAATTTTATTTTGATAATTTCACTAAAAGTGATTTCTTAGTTTGGAATAATGAAAAGGTTAATGAATTACTTGATGATGCCTATAGATTATTTGAATGTGAAGATAATATAGATACTGTTAGGGACCATTGTCAACTATTTATTCATATAAGTGGTATTTATATTGAAAATCATGAAACATATAAAAGGATGATTAATTATTTGAAAAAACTATATTCTACTTATGGATATTTCATGAATTATTTCCTTTTTGATGTAGATAGAGAGGATAGAACATTTAATTCATTTTGTTTGTACTATATTGGTATATTTCATACACCAAAACAATTGATTTTGAATGCAAAATCTCCATATTTTTATGAACCATCAAGAAAGTATGATGGTTTAATCGCCAATTTGTATTATTTAGGATTTAATGATCTGTTAGAAGAATACTTAATTGATTGTTTAATTCCTATATGTCTTAATTATCATGAGAAAAGCAAATATATGAAAGATAATAATATGATGTATTTTAGAGATGATAATGAATTAAAAAATTATACGCCTATAGTATTATTTAAAAAATTTATTTTTACTGAAGGTGTTTCAATACCAAAAGAGTTAGAAGATATTTTGAAAGAAGTATAAATTATTTTAAGACTATAAATTAGGGGACTTCGATAAAGTAGGAAATCTTAATTTGTGGTCTTTTTTTTGTAGCATAATAATTATTTGTTTTTAGTAAAAATTCTTCTTTGTATCTATTTATGATATGAGGTGAAAAAATGAAAAAACTAAAAATAATATTATTTATGGGAGTAATCTTACTTGTAATGCAAATGAATATGACAAAAGTAAATGCATCTGCAGCTCAAGACTATCAGTCTTTTTCTAGTATGACTCTATCATCTGGAAAATTGTTAAGGTATTATACTTCGGAAGAAGTGAAAAATTTTAAATCAAAGGTTGGAAAAAGGAAGTTTTCAGGATGGAGGACATATACGGTTAACAATAGAGTAAAATGCAACTTTATAAGTGAAACAGTATTTTCAGTGTACAATACTGGTACAACTGCAATAAAGTATGAGCTAAGTAATGTAACATCAACTGTAAAAAAGGTTTCTTTGTCATGTACTGGAAGTCTTTCATATTCTTATAAAAAGGACGTAAAGACATTTAAGGATGGTCTTGATGCAACCTTAAAAATAGAAAAAACCGTAAGTGAAACAATTGAAGTAAAAACAACAGAAAAATTTGAAATAAGTGTTGATCCAAAAACAAGAGTAACTATGTATTTTGCCGGAACAGGGTACCTTACAACTGGTTTTGCACAGAGCTATTTTTTTTGGATAAAACAAGCATTTGGTGGTTATGAGTATTTTACAGTAGCTGATATATATCCAAGAATTGAAAAGGTAGTGACAATATGAAAAAAGTATCTTATATACTAAATGCAGTTTTATTCATAGGAATTGTAATAATTTTTGTTATGTAATATACAAAAAAAGAATTTGTAGAAGAAGAATTATATATAAATCTATCAAACTATGATCTTATATATAAAGACGATCGCACATTTGATGTTAATCTGTTTTGTAATAAAAAGGAAAGTGAAATAATATATGAAAAAGAAAATCAATATTATTTGGTAGATTATAATGAGGATCTAATTTTCAAATTGGAAATTCTTGATATAAATATTTATCACAAAGATACTAATTATCAATATAATCTAATGTTTAAAATACCTAAACTTAATAATGATTATAAAATTGAAAAGGCATACTTAAAAATTATAAACCAAAATAGTAACTATAAAGGTTTTTTAGGCAAATTTAATGTTTTGTTTGAAACCCGTAAAGACACATTAGATATATCTATTTCAAATCTTATGGGCGTATTTATAGAGCGAGATGGAATATTAACACTGGATGAAATTGAAATTAGTATAGATGTCGCAACTGATAAAGAAGTAAGGATTTTAAATTCACTTTTCTTAAAGGAACCTATTATAATAGCCTTAGAATCAAACAAAGAAAATAAGATAAAATTGAAACTTGATGAATATGATTACTACTTGAATAGTACATACTTTTATATAATTCATGAAGATGAAATGTTTCTATTAGATAATTATATATATGGAATAAATGATATGAGTTATGAGGGATTTTTCAATAATTTATCAATTATGAAAAAACAAAAGACAAATGATTGAATTTAAAAAGGTTACTAAATATTTCAAAAAGAATAAAGTTTTAATTGATATTTCATTTGATATAAGAAAAGGAGAATTTGTTATATTATCTGGAATAAATGGTAGTGGTAAGACTACTATAATTAATTTAATAAATCAAGTTGTTACACTAAAATCAAAAGATAAAGGAAAAATAAAGTCTACTAGATCAATATCTTATTTCCCTGAAAAAATAGTATTACCCACATATATAAAAGGATATGATTTTTTAAAATTATTTTTGGATGAACACTTATCTAAAGGAGAAATTGAAAAATATATGGAGAAGTATAAAATTCCTAATAAAGCGGTTAATTTATATTCAAAAGGAATGATTCAAAAATTAATAATTATTAAAACGTTATTAATGGAAAAAGAACTTTATATTTTTGATGAACCAATTAATGGATTAGATGTTGATATGAAAAAAATATTTATTGAGGATTTGAAACATCTTAAAATTCGTAATAAAACAGTACTGGTTTGTAGTCATGAAAAGAAATTATTCTCTAAACTTTGTGATAAAGAAATTATTATAGAAAATGGGATTATATGCAGTTGAAAAATCTAAAGAAACTATATGTACATACATTATTAAATAAAGTAACGATATTTATATTCATTCTAACATTTATTTTATTATGTATTATATTTTATGTTAATAGTAGTATTCCTTTAAAAAGGTCTATGTACATAATGAATGATAAATATTATATAGACAATTACTATGAGGAAAGTATAAATGCATTAGTATTAATAAATCTTATCCTGGTAATTATGATTACAGCAATAGATTATATGACCTATAAAAATAGATTAGAATTGTTGTTTTATAATGAGTTTCGGAAAAAACAATTAATAAAAGCGAAGTTAAGTGTTTTTATGAAAATCATTATTATATATATATCGGTGGTATATATAATTTTTTTAATATTACCAAGCATATTTTATAGTAATTATTATGTTACAAAATATGAAATAAGATTATATCTAGGATTAATAACATCTAATATTTTCAGTTTATATTTATCAGAGATATTTATTTATGCCTTTAATCATGGACTAGCTAGTATATTATTAGTTGCATTTTATTTTGTTTCAAGTATAATAGGAGAAAAAATGCCAGAATTAGGAAGTCTAATATTTTTAAAAATAGATTTAACTAGTGATGAAATATTAAATATTGGTATTTTTGGTGGAATAATTTATACATATCTATTATATACTTTATTAGTGAGAATATATTGTAAGAAAGATTTAAAGTTAAATTAAAAAATATGTTGACATTAAAGAATAAAAGAGTATAATAATAATGTCAAATAAATAAAGTGGAAAGAAGAGACGCCCGTTTCTCGCCTGATTGATTAAGTTGGTAGGCAAAAAAGCTAGTAAAGATAATTTACATATTCAGGGGCGTTTGTCGCCCTTTTATTTTTGCTTATTTAATCAATGGAGGTGAAAGTATTAACAAACAACAAAAGAAAAATACAGATGATGTATTTGTAAATGAAGACATTAGATGTAAAACTGTATTAGTTATTACAAACACAGGTGAAAAACTTGGAATTTTATCAAGACAAGATGCTTTAAGACAAGCGTCAGAACGTGGACTAGATTTAGTATTAGTTTCTCCGGAGGGTAATCCACCGGTTGCTAAGATGATGGATTATTCAAAATTCCGTTTCGAACAACAAAAGAAACTAAAAGAAATGAAGAAAAATCAAAAAACTGTAGTTCTACAAGAAATTAGACTTAGTCCAACAATAGAAAAACACGATTTTGATACGAAATCTAAAAATGCTCGTAAAATGTTAGAAAAAGGAAATAAAGTAAAAGTATCTCTTCGTTTCTTTGGACGTATGATTGTACATCAAGATATTGGTAAAGAAGTTGTAGAACGTTTTGCGGAAAGCTTAGCTGATATTTCAGATGTTGAAGCACCAGTGAAATTAGATGGAAGATCGTTATTTACGATTTTATCGCCAAAAAATGAAAAATAAGGAGTGTAAAGAAAATGCCTAAACAAAAAACACATAGTGGATTAAAAAAGAGAATTAAAGTTACAGGAACTGGAAAATTAAAACGCGGACACGCATATACAGGACACTTAAAAACTAATAAGACTCACAAAGAAAACAAAAATCTTTCTAAATCAGGATTAGTACATCCAACAGATGAAAAAAGAATCAAACAATTAATTAGCAATTTAAAATAATATTATAGGAGGTAATTATCATGCCAAGAGTTAAAGGTGGATATACAACAAGAAGAAGACGTAAAGCAGTCTTAAAATTAGCCAAAGGTTACTATGGTTCAAAACATACATTATATAAAACAGCACACGAACAAGTTATGCGTTCATATGCATATGCTTACCGTGACAGAAAAACTAAAAAACGTGAATTCCGTAAATTATGGATATCTCGTATTAATGCAGCTTGTGCATTAAACGATATTAAATATTCTCGTTTCATAAATGGATTATCAAATGCAGGAGTTGAAGTTAACCGTAAAATGTTAGCTGAAATGGCTGTGGCAGATGCTGCAGGATTTGCACAATTAGTTGAAGTAGCTAAAAAAGGATTAGCTAATCCAGTTGCTAAAACAGTTGAAAATGTTGTAGTTTTAAAAACTGCTTCTAAAGCAGAAAAAGCTTCACAAGTAAAAGTTGAAGTTAAAGCTGAACCTAAAAAAGCTGAAGCAAAAGTTGAAGCTAAAAAAGAAGCTGCTCCAAAAGCTGAAGTAAAAAAAGAAACAGTAAAAGTTGAAACTAAAAAAGAAACTGCTGTTGATTACGAAAGTATGACTGTAGCTGAATTAAAAGCAATCGCTAAAGAAAAAGGTATTACTGGAATTTCAGCAATGAAAAAAGCAGATTTAATTGCTGCTTTAAAATAATTAAGAAATGAGCATTTATGCTCTTTTTTTTATATCTAAATCATAATATTTAATGGTGATTGCATGAATGTCTTGATTTTAGCTGGTGGTAAGTCGAAAAAACTTAATTTAGGAAGGCCGAAATGGAGTGCCGAATTATTATTTAAAGAAAATATTTTATATTTAAAACAAATGCTGAAAAAAATGGGCTTTAAGGATATTTATATTTGTATCAGAAAAGAGGATGTCGAATATTTATATTTATTAGAAGGTTTAAAAATAATTTTTCAATATGATGGTATTTCGGGAACGGCGGCTCCTTTGCTAAGTTATAACAAAATTAATGATGATACCTTAATAATTCCCTGTAGTTTGCCACTTTTAGAGATTGAAGATGTCAAAAATTTTATCGAATTTCATCTTTTTAATGATAACGACATATCTGTAATGTCTTCCTCTCTTAATAATAATGATAAGTATGGTGGAATTATGAGGATTAGCGATACTATATATATTGATGAAATAAGAAAATCGAAACTATTTGATATTGGAGTTTATCTTCTTAAGACAAAATATTTGATGGAATTTATTAGTACAATTGATAAAGAAATTAGTTTTTCAAAATTAATTAATAAGGCAAATAAAAAATATAAAATAGCTGATTATGAGGTAAAATATACATATAAATTAATAAATATTGAGACTCAAAATGATTTAAATAAAGTGACTATATGTTTTCAAAGAGATATCATAGATAAATTAATTGCTAATAAAGTAAGAATATTAGATCCTAGAAGCACACATATAACTGATGACTCAATTATAATGTCTGGTTCTGTGATTAACCCATTTACAATAATACAAAACAGTATTATTGGTGAAAATACTGAAATAGGACCATTCTCTTTGATTAAAAATTCGATGGTAGGAAGCAATCGAAAGATAAAAAGTTATACTGAAATAGAAAACTCCATATTACCTAATGAATAATACATAATTTTTTGTTTGTAAAAGAAGTTATTATTTGTTATAATGTTTTCATTAAAGGAGTATTAACAACTATGAATAATCAAAAAAGACCTGTGAAAAAAAATATAAATACACCTAAAGTGATAACATTAAAAATAGCGATTGGTATAATGGCAGCTATTTTATTAATAACAAATCTTGTTTTCTTTATCTTTGTGGTGGCGTTAGATAAAAACATTACTTTTCTTAAGACTTATAATTCAGCAATATCATTAATAGGATTAGGAATAATAACTATTTTTATAGCAACGCTTAATTCAACTATGGCTGTTGGTAGAAAAGATAAGAGTGATAAATATATGATATTAATTGCGTTGTTCTTGATTGGGGTAGGAATCATAAAAATAATTATGGCGTAAATCATTTGACGCATTCATAGTAATTTGTTATAATGAAATTACTAGGAATCGCCGTGGAACCCAACTAACATAAAATTGGTCTAAGAGTTATTTGGTGTGAAAGCTTTATTTTTAATAAAGAATCCTAAAGAATAATTAAGAGGACCTGAAGAATAACAAAACGTTCTTCACTGCCTCCTAGTACTTAGCAGTATGGTCTCCGCAATTTTGCGGGGATTTTTTTAATATTTTTATAAAAAAATGATATAATAAGAAAAGGATGTGATATATATGGATAAGAAGTTAAAATTATTAAAAGAGATAACGGATTTAAATGCAGTTCCTGGAAATGAAAAGGAAGTAAAGCATTATATGTCAAAAAAATTTAAAGAAATTAATAATGAAGTTTCCTATGATGGAATGGGGAGCGTTATTTCAAAATTAATTGGCGATTCTGCTGGTCCAACGATTATGTGCTCAGGACACATGGATGAAGTGGGATTTATGATAAATACGATTACTGAAGGTGGATATTTAACAATCATTCCTTTAGGTGGATGGAACCCGTTGGTAGTAAGTGCTCAACAAGTTACAGTTACTAATTCAAAAGGTGAAAAATTTCATGGAGTAGTTGGCTCAATACCACCTCATGGTTCTAGTACTCCTAAAATAGATGATAGAAATAAATTTTTTGAAGATGTATTTATTGATATTGGATGTAGTTCAAAAGAGGAAGTATTGTCTCTAGGAATTAAACGAGGAGATATGATTACACCATATACTGAATTTAAAGTAATGGGTAAAGATCAAAAACATTTAATGGCCAAAGCTTGGGATTGTCGTATTGGATGTGCTATGGTTATTGATGTAATGGAAAACCTAAAAAAAGAAGGTCATCCAAATATATATGCAGCGGTTGGATCTACTCAAGAAGAGGTAGGATGTCGTGGAGCTATGACATCATCATTTCTAGTAGAACCACAAATTGGATTTTCATTTGATGTTTCATTGGCAAAAGATTTTCCAAGCGGTGGAGATAAAGAGGGATATGAATTAGGTAAGGGTCCTCAAGTTCATATTTATGATGCAGGTACTATTGGACATAAAGCATTATTCGAATTTGTATGTGCAGTTGCTGAAGAACAAAAGATACCATATCAAGTAACAGTGATGAAGGGTGGAGGAACTGATGCCTCTAAGATATCAACTTCTAGAATTGGAGCGCCTTCATTATCAATTGGTATTCCTTCGAGATACATTCATTCACATACATCAATGATTCATTATGATGACTATATTAATGGTGTTAAGCTAATGACAGAAGTAATAAAGCGTTTAGATAAGGATGTTGTGAAAAAGATTTGGGAATCATAAGATTCCTATTTTTTTGTAGAAAACGCTATTATTAATAAATGTTTGCAATTGAATAATGATAGTGGTATAATTAATAAGGTTATGAAGTAGAGTAATCTACTTATTTTTTTTGAAAGATGTGATTAAATGGAAACAAAATTTAAAGATTTGAATATAGATTTAGATATCTTAGAAGCTTTGCATGAATTAGAAATAGAAAATCCAACTGAAATACAAGTTGCGGCTATTCCTGTTATGAACGAAGGAAAAGATATGATTGGTCAAGCTCAAACAGGGACAGGAAAGACTTTTGCATATGGTATACCTATCATATCAAAAATTCTTCCAAATGATAAAAACATTCAAGCACTTGTGTTATGTCCAACACGAGAATTATCTTTACAGGTATCGAATGAATTAACAAAATTAATAAAATATAAAAGCGATATTAAAATCGCAACAATCTATGGTGGAGAATCATACGAAAAACAAATTCGTGCTTTAAAACAAAGACCACAAATCGTTGTAGGGACTCCAGGTCGTATTATTGACCATATGGATAGAAAGACTTTGAATTTCGAAAATCTTTCAACTTTAGTATTAGATGAAGCAGATGAAATGCTTAAAATGGGATTCCAAGAAGACTTAGAAACTATTTTATCTAAAACTCCAAGTGAAAGACAAACAGCTTTATTTAGTGCTACAATGCCAGAATTTATAAAAAAAGTTGCTAAGAAGTATCAAAATGATCCTACTCATATTGTTGTTAAGAAGAAAACTTTAACAGTTGAAAAGATTGAACAACATTTATACTATTGCAAAAGAGAAAGTAAAATGGATTTATTAATTCGTTTATTAGACTTAAATAATTTTAAAAGTTGTATTATATTCTCTAATACAAAAAGTAAAGTTGATGAACTAGTTGCTTTCTTACAAAAACACAATTATAGTGTTGATGGATTACATGGTGATTTAAAACAAATGGTGAGAGATAGAGTAATGGGCTCATTTAGAGCTGGAAACATTAATATCTTGATTGCTACTGACGTAGCAGCTCGTGGAATTGACGTTTCTGGACTAGAAGCTATTATAAATTTTGACTTACCAATGGAAGATGAAGTTTATGTGCACCGTATTGGTCGTACTGGTAGAGCTGGATTAAAAGGTTTATCAATTTCTTTAGCATCACCAAGTGAAAGACGTAAAGTTAAAATCATTGAAGATTTTACAAAGTCAGAAATGACTGTTAAGGAAATTCCTACTGTAGAAGAAATCAATGAAAAAATAGGAAACAAACTAATGGAAAAAATATTAGCAAATTTAGATAATAACATGGATCAAAACATGAAAATTATCAATAAACTTGCAAAACAAGAAATTCCTGTTGAAAAAATTATTAATGCTTTAATTGATATCAATTTAGTTAATTATAAGAAAACTTATAATACTATTGAATTAGTTGCGACTAAGAGAGATAGAAATGACAGAACTGATAGAAATGAAAGAACTCCACGTAATGGTAGAGAAAAAGGCCAAGATAGAGATAGAGAATCAAATAATTCTTTTGGTAAATCTAATAATAGTAAAAAATATGTTTATGCAAAATTAAATATAGGTAAAAAAGAATTACTTCGTCCTCAAATTTTATTAAGTCTAATTGAAAAATTAGGAGGAGTAAAAAAGGAAAATGTAGGAGATATTGTTATTAACAAAAATGGAACTACATTAGAAATTACTTCGCCAGCATTTAAATATTTGACAAAAATAGATGGTAAAAATTATCAAGGTGTTAAAATAAAAGTTAGTCGTGTTGATCGATTAGAGGAATAAGAGTCTATGACTCTTTTTTCTTTATAAAAGAAAAAAACTAGTTTCAACTAGTCTTTTTCTTTGAGTAAGTTTGAAGTATGTATGTGAAAGGGAGAAAAGAAGTATAGATAGTCTATGACTTCTAATGAAGAATAGGGGAATTCTTCAGCGATTTTATATCGCAATTATATTATTAACCCAAATTCATAACTTATACATAAAAATTAAAAAAAATATGTTAAAATAAAAAGAAGGTGAAAAACATGAGAATTAATGCAGGAAAATATAAGTCTAGAAATATTGAAATAACTAATTTAGAAACCACGAGAGAAACTTCTGATAAAGTAAGACAAGCAATTTTTAACTTAATAGGTCAATTTTTTGATGGCGGGATTGCACTTGATCTTTTTGCTGGCAGTGGTGCTATGGGAATTGAATCTTATAGTAGAGGAATAGATACGGTATATTTTAATGATCTTAATTCAAAGGCTTTAGAAATAGTAAAGAAAAACTGTAAAAGTCTTGGGTGTTTTTCAGATATGCATTTTTTAAATTTTGATTATAAAACAGCTTTAGAGAATTTAAAAGACAAGAAATTTGATTTGATATTTTTAGACCCTCCATATGCTATTGTTAATGTAGATGAAATAATTAAGTACATTAGTGATAATAATATGCTTAATGAAAATGGAATATTATCTTTTGAAATGCACTATGAAACTATTTGTAGTGATAAAATTGGAAAATACGTAAAAATAAAAGATAAAAAATATGGAATAAAACGTGTTGTAATATATAGAGGAAGTGAATAAAATGAGGTTCATAACGCTAAGTAAAGATAAATATGAATATATTATTTTACAAATGAAACAATTAAAGAAAGTTCAAACATGGGAAAACTTTACCATGCAAGACACTTTTTATATTGTAGATGGAAAAAAAGAAAGGATAGCTAGTATCATAGAAGATGATGGAAGTGGTGCATATGGTGTATCCATATTTTTAGATAATGATGGATTGAACTCTGTACATGATCTATTTAGTATAAAGACAGATAGTGCTTTTACATATTCAGATCTTGCATCTATTCATGTCCTTAATTGTAAAAAAACTCAAATGGAAAAAGATGAAATAAAATATTTTGAATCAAAAGATATTAAACTAAAAGCAAAAGATAATCTTGTCCTTAGGACTCATAAAAAAGGCTATATGCCAAGAATTCCTACCAATAAAGAAGCCGATGAAATTATAAAAGTTTTAGATGTTTTAATCTTTTTAGTAAATAGAGAAAAGGATACATTGCTTGAGGGATTTAAAGAATCAAAGGCAGCCCATGTTGGAATTTCTTATAAAAAACAAATTTACTCGCTAAATATGTTACCACTTCCTTATTTGGAAAGGGAATATGAATATGTCCCTTTTACATTGGAAGAAAAAAATGAATTTGAAAAGTGTGAGATTACTGATAATGAAAATTTCTTTTTAACTAGAAATGCATTCGTTCCAGTAAAAACAAAAGATTCTAATATTGCAGTTACTCCATTGTTTTGTGTATATGCAGATGAAGAATATCTATTATTAGATTCTGAAGTTATTGTGGCAGTTCCTGAAAACTATAGAAGTTATATGATAAGTATGTTGAAAGAATTGTTTGAAGAGTATGGTATACCAAAAAAATTAACGCTAAATAATCGTCAATTATATTTTTCTTTATATGAACTTTTGAATTCATTGGGAATTGAGCTTTCTTTAAAGTTAGAAAATGAAAGTATTGATAATTTTATGTTTGAAATTAATGATGCTACTGGTGAAATGTTGAATATGGGAGCATCAAAAGAAAAGAAAAAATATATTGATGAAAATGCTTGTAGGGCAATGTTTGATTTTGTAAATAAACTCATTACATCGAAAATGCAATTACCAGGTTTGGATGAAAATGATCCACTTAGTTTGGAAGTGCTTAAAGGTCTTTTTGATTTTGATGATGAAGATGATGATGTTGAGTATACTGAAGTCAAAGAGGAGCTAATATCATAGTAGATTTAATGAATTTATGGTATAATTATTAGCATAATATCTTTTTAAATGAAAAGAGGAAGATGTATGAAAAAAAATAAATCGATTGTCATTGGATGTGGACGCTTAGGATCTTCAATTGCTACGCACCTATCAACTAATGGTAAGAATGTAATAATGATTGATAAAGAGGCGTCGTCTTTTAGAAGATTAGCTGATGCATTTAATGGTTATACTCTTGAGGGTGATGCAACCGATATTGAATTTTTAACTAAATCATTTATTAAGGAAGCGACATCTGTTACTATTGTCACAGATAATGATAATGTTAATATTTTTGTTGCTCATATATGTTTTCATATTTTTAAAGTACCTTCAATTTTTATTAGACTTGCAGATAATAAAAAAAGTAAGTTGTTAGAAAACACAAATATAAAAGCAATCTATCCATTTATTTTATCCTTTGATGAATTTGTTTCAATGTATAACGAAGATGGAGGTGCTTTATAATGAAAGTTGTAGTAGTTGGTGGAAATCACGAAGCTGATTTCATTATAAAAATGCTAAAAGAAAATAAAAAGAATCAAATAGTTGTTATAAATGAAGATAGTGTGATTGCAAATTATTTATCTGAAGAAAATAACATTCCAGTATTTATTGGAGATCCTACAAAAGCATATACATTTGAAGAATTAGAGATAGCTGATTTCGATATATTAATAGCTTTATCTTCAGTGGACTCAGATAATTATGTAATATGTCAAATTGCAAAAAATATTTTTAATATCAAAAAATGCATTTGCACAGTTAAAAATCCTAAAAATGTAGATGTATTTAAAAAATTAGGTATTGATAGTGCAATATCTTCTACATACCTATTATCGCAAACAGTTAAAAATGAAACAACTCTAGATGATATATTTAAAACATTGAGTCTAGAAGATGAGAAAATAACAATAACTGAAATTAAGATAAAAGCAGAATTTAGTATTATTGGAAAAACACTAAAGGAACTAGAATTACCTAAGAACACAACTATTAGCTGTGTATATAGAAATCCTCATGTTATTATTCCGAATGGACAAACGATGATTTTAGAGAATGATAAGTTGCTTATTATTTCTGATCCTCAAACTCAAAAAGCAGTATTGAAATATGTTCAAAGGACTACTGTACAAAATGAAGAATAGTCATAAACAAATTATAAGATATTTAGGTCAATTTATGATGATGATAGGATTAATATGCCTATGTCCATTGGTATTATTAATTTTCTATCCTAGCGAATATAAAGATTCAATATATTTTATAATTCCAGGGATTTCTGCTATAGCATTGGGATTTATAATAACAATTCTTTTTAAAAAGGTTGTTCAACAGAAACTAGAGAATCATCAAGATTCAGTACTAGTAGTTTTAATATGGATAATTACATTTTTCATATGTTCATTCCCATATTTACTTACTGGAGACTATGGATTTACTAATAGTATATTTGAAACAGTATCTGGTTTTTCAACTACTGGACTAACTGTTTCAAATGTTGGAGAATTATCACATTTATTTTTATTCTACCGCAGTTTTACCCAAATAATTGGGGGGATTGGATTAATATTAGTATTTACATCAGCGCTATCAGATAAACATGGAATGCGTTTGTATACGGCTGAAGGTCATTCTGATAGATTAATGCCTAACTTAGCAAAATCAGCGAGACTTATTATATCTATATATTCAGGTTATATTTTAGCAGGGACAATTGCATATTATATTTGTGGAATGAATTTATTTGATGCGATTAATCACTCTATGAGTGCTATTGCGACTGGTGGATTTTCTACAAAAGTTAATGGAATAGCTGGTTATAATAGTTTTGCAATTGAATTAATTACTATTGTATTAATGATATTAGGTCTAACGAATCTAGTAATTCATACTTTTTTAATAAAAGGTAAATTAAAAAAAGTCTTCCATCACTGTGAAACGAAATTCTTTTATGGTTTGATGTTAGTATTTGTTCCATTAATGGCTTTATCTATTGTATCTAAAACCGTTAATTTTGGTGAGGGATTAAGAGTAAGTTTATTCCATTTTACATCAGGTATTTCTGGTACAGGATTTGAAATAAAACCTTTTGCTGAATTATCATCAGCCTTTATATTTTTTATGATTATTGTAATGATAATTGGTGGAGGAATAGGTTCAACCGCTGCAGGTATAAAACAGTTCAGAGTTTGGTTATTGATAAAATCTATTTGGTGGAATATAAAAGATCGCTGTACAAATAAAAAGGTTGTAAGAGCGAGATATATTTCTAGATATGATAGTGTAATGCTTGTTACTGATAAAGATATAAATGATAACAATACATTTATAGGAGTGTATATATTTACAATTATAACGGGTACAATGATATTTGCCTTCTATGGTCATTCATTAGAGGCCTCTATGTATGAGTTCTCAGCTATATTGGGAACTGGTGGGCTATCGGCCGGGATATGTAGTCCAACTGCAAGTCCAGTAATTATGTGGACTGGTATACTTGGTATGTTTATCGGAAGATTAGAAATATATATACTTTTTATAGCTATTTCACGAGGTGTTAAGGCAATAAGAAGAAGATAGAATATATAAAGTAGCACAATATTATAAATGTGCTACTTTTTTGTCATTTTTATGATACAAAAAAACTAAAATATGATAGAATAAAGAGTATATCAAACAAGAAGGAGATAATAATATGCGCGATAAAATTTTGAATTTAATAAAAAATAATAGTCGTTTTGATTTAAAGGATTTGGCTGTTATGCTTGGAGTATCTGAGATCGAGGTCGCCAATGAAATCGCGGATATGGAAAAAAATAAAATCATTTGTGGTTACCATACCCTAATAAATTGGGATAATACTACTGATGAACAAGTAACTGCTCTTATTGAAGTAAAAGTAACACCTCAAAGAGGTATTGGTTTTGATAAGCTTGCAGAAAGAATATTTAATTTTGAAGAAGTAGAGGCAGTATATCTAATGTCAGGGGCATTTGATTTTACTGTGCTTATAAGCGGTAAATCTATGAAATCAGTTGCTAGATTCGTATCTGAAAAATTAGCTACAATGGAATCTGTATTATCTACAGCAACTCACTTTGTGCTTAAAAAGTATAAAGATCACGGAACAATTTTAGTATCTGATTCAGTTGATGAAAGGATGATTGTAACACCATGAGAAATTTTTTATCAGAAAAGGTTGTTAAACTTAAACCTTCTGGAATAAGGAAATTTTTTGACATAGCAAGTGAAATTGAAGGAGTAATATCTTTAGGTGTAGGAGAACCAGATTTTGATACACCTTGGCATATTAGAGAAGAAGGAATATATGCTTTAGAAAAAGGAAAGACAGTATATACTTCAAATTCAGGATTAGCTGAATTAAGAAAAGAAATTTGTAACTACCTAAATAGAAAAATAAATGTTAAATATACATGGAACACTGATGTGCTAGTAACTGTTGGTGGTTCTGAAGCTATTGATTTAGCCCTAAGAGCAATAATTAATCCAGGTGATGAAGTTATAATTCCTGAACCTTGTTATGTTGCTTATGTACCTTGTGCATTATTAGCTGATGCAAAAGTTGTAAGTATTGAATTACAAGAAAAAAATCAATTTAGATTAACTAAGGATGAATTATTAGAAAAAATTACAGACAAAACGAAAGCTTTAATCTTAGCTTTCCCTAATAATCCAACGGGAGCAATTATGGAAAAAAGCGACTTAGAAGATATTGCAAAAGTTTGTATTGAAAAAGACATATTAGTTATATCTGATGAAATATATTCAGAATTAAGCTATCTTGATAATCATATATCAATTGCTTCAATTCCTGGTATGAAAGAAAGAACAATTGTTATAAATGGATTTTCTAAATCTTACTCAATGACTGGATGGAGACTTGGTTATGCGGCAGGTCCAGCTGAAATAGTTTCCCAAATGACAAAAATTCATCAATTCGCAATTATGTGTGCACCTACCAATAGCCAATATGCAGCTATTGAAGCCCTTAAAAATGGCGATGAAGATGTTAGAAAAATGAAAGATGCTTATGATCAAAGAAGAAGATTCTTAGTTAATGCATTAAGAGAAATGGGAATTGATTGTTTTGAACCATATGGAGCATTCTATGTATTTCCTAACATTACAAAATTTGGACTTACAAGTGATGAATTCGCAACTCGTCTTCTAAAAGAAGAAAAAGTGGTAGTTGTTCCTGGTACAGCATTTGGTGATTGTGGAGAAGGATTCTTAAGATTATCATATGCATATTCAATTGAAGATTTAAAAAGAGCTTTAGAAAGAATAGAAAAGTTTGTTAATAAGTTAAAATAGAGGTTTTTATGGAAAAGAAATGGGATGCATCTGGTTATGCAACAAATTTTAATTTTGTTCATGAATACGGACAAGATGTTTTAAACTTAATAGATTTTGACAAATCAAATAAAATTCTAGATTTAGGATGCGGTAATGGTGCCTTAACTAAAAGAATAGCTGATATGGGAAAAGAAGTAATTGGATTAGATGGTTCAAAAGAAATGCTTGAAATAGCAAAGAAACAATTTCCTGAATTAACATTTATTCATGCTGATGCAACCAATTTCAAATTAGAAGAAAAAGTAGATACAATATTCTCAAATGCTGTATTTCACTGGATATCTGATCAAGATAAGTTATTAGACTCTGTATATAATAATCTATTACCAAATGGACAATTAGTATGTGAATTTGGTGGAAGTAGATGTGCAGAGGCAATTCATTCTACTTTAGAGCATGATTTTGAAAAAAGAGGATTAAAATATCTTAGAACGTTTTATTTTCCTACAATAGGAGAATATTCTCCTATTCTAGAAAAACACGGATTTAAAGTAACCTATGCAGTATTATTTGATCGTTTTACTAAACAAGTTGGAGATAATGGTCTAGAAAATTGGATTAGAATGTTTAATATGGCTCCATTTAATGGGATGGAAGAAAATACTATAAATGAAATTATTAATAACTGTGTTAATAGTTTAAGAGATAAATTATATGTAGATGGTTCTTGGTATGTAGATTACGTTAGAATTAGGATAAAAGCTACAAAACAATAAAATAAAAGATGTTTGTTATACATAGTGTAATGAACATCTTTTATATTTTCTATAAGTCAAAAATTGTCGAACGATTGTTAAAGAAAAAATGTCGAAAACAATAATTTTTTTTATTTTTATGTTAGAATTGATGTATATATTGGGGTTAATAGAAATTTAATAAAGAAAAATCCTAGGGGGACAGGAGGGGAATTCATTAAATCTAATTCTTTATTTTATTTTCTAAATAAAAATAAAAGGAGATTAATATGGAAAAAAGTAGAATAAAAAGATTAGAACAAAATAGCAATTCACAATTAGGATACACTAAGGATTTATTAAAGAAAAATATGGTTAGTCGTATACCTATATTAGAATCAAATTCATCATCGACTTTACCACCAACATTAAACGAAATGGAAGCTCCAACACCATTTGTATTTTATGATTATTTTGATATTAAAGACTTTGTATGGTTGGAAGAAGAAAAATGTATTCATATAAGTGCATATTTTAGTTTCTTGCAAGAACAAGAAAAAATTGATTTAAAAGGTTCTTTATATGATAAACAAACCGGGGCATTGATTGGTGAAATTGATTTCCCAAGTCAAGCCAAAGTAACTAAAGCTCAGATAAATCAGTATATTGAACTTGAAGATGATTTAAAGCCAAGCCAATTATCTTTAGTTATTGAAACAAAAATATGCAATAGCAATGGTGGAATTACTAACATTGCTGCATCGAGAGTATCTTGTGCGTCATGCGAAGATAGTATAGTAACGCTAGATCCAAAATATCAGCATATCTATCCAAAAAAGGAAAATTCAACTGTGTATTTTGGTTCATATGCAGATTATGATTCACGTTATTATAGAAATACCAATGATCCTAATAACATAGTAATATCTTTATATAGAAAACCTAATTTAGAAGGTGATTGTGATTATGTTTGTAATTATGGTCACGTTGGAAGTACAGCAAAATTAGGAATACCTGCTAAGGGTGTAATTAATATGGGTAGCAGTGTGACAATTAAGAATGTAGCTAATCAAAAGGCAACGATTGAAAAAATAAATGGTGGAGGAGTAGCTGCGACATCTACTAGTTTTATTACTCCGATTATAAGTGGTGGTAATATTCAATATGAAATAAATACTAACTGGGGATCTGCTGCACCACAACCTGGGGAAATGGAATCATTCTATTATAATTTTGAACTATCACTTACTTTTGATTATAGTATAAATGCTAGTTCAGCAGATAGAACTTTCCAATTTAGAGTTACAAGTAAAGAACCAACAGAATATGGTACAAATCATATTACTTATCGTGTTTTACCATTAAGGATTATGTGGGGTTGTTTTTCAAAGGATACACTAGTATTGACACCAGATGGTTACAAGAAAATTATTGATTTAAAAATTGGTGATTATGTAGTATCTAATAATAAAAATGTTAAGATAAGAAATATTTGGTCAGGTTATGAAAACGAATTATTCAAAATTTCATATAATGATAAGAATATTAAGTTAACATATAATCATCCAATATTAACTAATCGAGGATTCATACGTGCTTCAGAATTGGAATTAACTGATAAATTGGTTGGTGGGAATAAGGAACTAATAGGTATAACATCGATAGAAAAGGTTATTTATGATTCGGAGGTTATTAATCTTTCATTAGAAAGTGATGATCATACTTTGATAGCTGAAGATGTAGTTGTCGGAGATATGGAAATGCAAAACATGGAGGTAAATAATGAGTAGACCAACAAGCCATGAAGAATATTTAGAGATTATAAAAACTATTAAGAACGCAGATGATGAAAATTGGTTTGCAAAAGATGAACCATCATTAGTAGGCGATGAAATAACCTTAAATGATTATATGAAACGAAAAAGGGACGAGTTAGTAGGGAATAAATACACCTATGATGCATATGCTCCAGCATTGATGTTTCATAAATCATATGAAGATATATTATATAATAAGTTATTTACAGAAGTGTTTTGTAAAATGCCATGTGGAGGAAATCTTCACATTCACACAAGCTCATCTTTTTCAACCGAAGGATTTTTGGAATTGTTAAAAAATGATCCTAAAGTATATGTATATTGGGATCCAGATGCAGGATTAACAAAAACAGATTATTTCCATGGTAAATTTTATTACTTCACATCAAAACCAACAAATACTAAATTTATTAACCTTAAGGAAATAGCAGAAACAGAAAAGTATCCATATAAAGAAATAAAGCGATTGATTACATTTATTGATAATCGTGTTGAAGATATAGAATACATATGGGATGGGTTTAATGATTATTTTACGAGAGTAGGATCGATTTTAAAGGTTAGAAGTATTTATAAGGAGTATTATATCAAATCATTTGAATATCAGTATGAAAATAATAATGACTATATAGAACTTCGAGCGGGGATTTCAAATTTAGTAGATAATAATGATGGTGAGTTAAAAGGTAATCAGGTTAATACTATGGTAGATCCATATACTGATGAGGTTCCTGAAAGTATCAGTATTTTGTATGATGCTTACGATACAGCGCGACAAAAATATCCTGATTTAAAGGTTAAACTTATTATATCCTCAAGTAGAAGAATATCAAAGGATAAGCCAGAAGAGGATGTAGATTTAGTTGGATACATCATTTCTCATATCCCTGCATGGCAAGAAAAACTAAAAGACTCCGGAACTCAGTTTATAATCGGATATGATTTGGTTAGTGAAGAGGATATTAACCATAAAACGGATGATTATGCTGAAAAGATTATCAATACCTTAAATGGTATGGGTGGTAAAGAGGTAAATTTTTATTTCCATGATGGTGAGAGTAATTGGGCAGATAATGACAACGTATTTGGTGCATATGCATTGGGAACAAAAAGAGTTGGACATGGTATAAATATTTATAATTTCCCTCAATTGATGATTGAAATCCAAAAGGCGAATATTTGTTTAGAAATATGTCCTATAAGTAACCAAATGCTAAGGTATATTCAGGATTTAAGAATACATCCAATAACTGAATTTATGAAAAGAAATATTCAATGTGTAGTTTGTTCTGATGATCCTCAAATTTTTGAAACAGCAGGAACTTATTATGATTTATGGGAAGTATATCATGGTTCGTTTATTGATTTGCGTGATTTGAAAAAACTAATTAAAAATTCTTATATATATTCTGGTATGTCAGAAGTAGAAAAGGCAGAAAAATTAGCTATATGGGAAGTAAAATGGCAAGCTTTTGTTTCACTTGTAGTAGCGGGATTAGATGAATAACTAAATTAAAATAGGTATACCAAACGGTATACTTATTTTTAGTTTAAAACCAAATTGCTTTTATTATTAGGAATATAACTAATAACCAAATTAATGCAAAGGGAATAGCATAATACCATTTTTTAGGTTTGCCATTTTCCCACATTCCCTCTGATTCTTTCCTATATTCATCCATTAATTCTTTAGGGATAAACTTAATAGTTAGAACTATGAAAAATGGAAGAATTATTAAATCATCTAAGTATCCTAATATAGGAATAAAATCAGGTATTAAATCTATCGGAGATAGAGCGTATATAATAGTAATTCCAGCGAATATCTTTGCAAGAATAGGAGTTTCCTTTCTTTTCAAAGCAATGAATATGGCTGGTATATCAATTTTTAATTGTTTAGCACGACTTTTTAAACTCACATTATCACCTATAGATATTTTAACATGTTAGTATATAAATAAAAATCCCAACTTTTATTAAGTTAGGATTTTTGCTATTTTTTAGAATAATCTTGTTTTCTAATCTTTCCATCTTCTTTATGAATAACAATTGAAGTTTCTTGATTTAGAGCTTTTTGTTTTGCGTATGCAATGGCTTCTAATTGAGTATTGAATAGTTTAAGAGGTTTTTGTGCCCCTTCACGTCTTACTTGCCATTTTTTGTCTTCTTTTCTTTTTGAAATGTGATATCTTGTAATACGAGTATTTACTTTATCGGTTTCTATAGTATCATCATCCTCAACTTCAACTACCTCAGTATTAGAATTTTCAATATTTTTTTCTTTTTTCTTTTTTCCAAACCATAAAAATAACATATAATCACCTCTTGTATTATTTGCCTATATAATAACACTTATTTCAAAATAAGACAAATAAAATAATAAAATACCTTTCTTAGACATATATATTAATAGAATACGATTTCACCAATATTTTTAAGTTTACTTTGTATTTTAAACATGGTAAAATTAGAGCATACTAAAATGATGATAAAGAAGAGTAATTAATTATATTATTACAAGCGAGGATGGTATGGTGCAAGCATCTTAATGATTAGTTAATGAAGACACTTTTGAATGTAGTAATAACGTACCAGGCGTTAACGGTAGAGTGCTAGTGATTACTAGAATTAAGGTGGTACCGCGTTTTTAACGTCCTTATGTTTAGGATGTTTTTTTATTTTTTTAGGAGAGAAAAAATGATTTTAAATATGCCGGTTGTAAGAAGAAATAAGTATATATTAAGAGATATAGTGCCAAATGATTATCTAGATCTTTATGATTATGGTAGGGATGAGGAAACCACTAAATATGTTTCATGGGGACCATTACAAAACCCAATGCAAGCACTATGGAATATTGAAAATATATTTTATAAAAGGCCACAGGAAGGTGCTCCTGTTGGATATGCTATTGTTGATCCAAGAGCGGGTAAAATGATAGGGCAAATTGATTTCCATACCATATATCACAATGTCAATTGTGGTGAAATTGGATTTATATTACATAAAGATTATTGGAATATGGGGATAATGACTAGTGTAGTCAAGGATATGATTAAAATCGGGTTTGAACATTTAGGATTAAGCAAAATAATAATAGGACATGTAGAAGAGAATATTGCTAGTGAAAGAGTAATAAAAAAATGTGGATTATCTTACGAATTTAGAAAAAGAGGAGCTTTTGAGGATAAGTATGATGGTCATTTACATGATGCGCTATATTATAGTATTTATAGATATGAGTATGAAAGTAGGTATATAAAATGATAGTTAATAAACCAAAAGGAACATATGATATTTTACCAAGTGACACAGCATCTTGGGTAAAACTAGAAGAAACAATTAGAAGAATTTGCAAAATATATAATTATAAAGAAATTAGAACCCCAATATTTGAATCTTCTGAACTATATCATAGAGATGCTAATGATGTATCTGATATGGTTACTAAAGAAACATATGATTTTAAAGACCGTTCTGATAGAGGAATCACATTACGCCCTGAAGGGACTGCGGGTGCAGTAAGAGCATATATTGAAAATAAATTATATGTATCAAATGATGTATGTAAATTATTTTATATGGGACCTATGTTTAGATATGAGCGTCCTCAAAAAGGAAGACAAAGACAATTCCATCAATTTGGAATAGAAGCATATGGTTCAAATAATCCGTTAATGGATGCCGAAGTAATTGCTTGCGCAACCGCAGTTATTAAAGGATTAGGATTAAAAGGAATTAAAGTTAAAATTAATACTATTGGTGATGAAGAATCACGTTTAAAATATCGTGATGTCTTAGTTGAGTATTTTAAACAATATGAAGAAGATTTATGTCTGGATTGTAAAAATAGATTAATAAAGAATCCACTTAGAATACTAGATTGTAAAGTAGATAGAGAAAAAGAATATTTTAAGAATGCTCCTAAAATAAGTGAATTCTTAAATGATTATTCTAAAGATCATTTTAATAGTGTACTAAAAGCTTTAAATGATATGAATATTGTATATGAAGTGGATGAAAGATTAGTTAGAGGGTTAGACTACTATACACAAACTGTATTTGAAATTGAAATTGATGTAAAAGATTTTGGTGCTCAAAATGTAATATGTGCTGGTGGACGTTACAATAACTTAGTTAAGCAATTAGGTGGACCTGATACTCCAGCAATAGGACTTGCATTTGGTATGGAAAGATTATTATTAGCTTTAGAACTAGAAAAAAAATCACTAGTTAGACCAGAACAAGCTCATTTATTCATTATAGCGCTTGGAGAAAATGCTCAAAAAGAATCCTCAAGATTGTTAAATATGTGCCGTTTAGGTGGTTTAACTGCTGAAATGGACATGCTTGGAAGAAGTATTAAATCTCAGTTTAAACAAGCTGATGCCTTAAATGCTAAGTTCACGGCAATATTAGGTGAAAATGAATTAAATGATGGAACTATTAATGTCAAGAATAATGATACTGATGAACAAGAAACAATTAAATTAAATGATATTTATATGTATATAGTTAATAAATTAAGAAGTAATGCTACAAGTGCATGTGCAGCTTGTAAAGAAAAAAAGGATGAATAATATGAATCGAACACATAAAAATGGTGAATTAAGAATCACAAATTTAAATGAAACTGTTGAATTAAAAGGTTGGGTAGCTAAGAAGAGGAATCTTGGTGGATTAATTTTTATTGACTTAAGAGATAAAACTGGAATTACGCAATTAATTGTTAATCCCGATAATTCTAATTATGATGCAGCAGAAAACTTAAAGAATGAATATGTTGTATATGTAAAAGGGACTGTTTCTGAAAGAACAAGTAAAAATCCTAATTTAGCTACAGGTGATATAGAAGTAGTTGTAAGTGAACTTAAAGTTTTAAATACTGCCCTACAACCACCTATTATCATTGCAGATAAAACTGATGCCTTAGAGGATACTAGATTAAAATATAGATATTTAGATTTAAGAAGACCAGTAATGCAAAATTATTTGATTATGAAATCAAAAATCACTAATGCTATAAGAGAATATTTAGTAAGTCAAGAATTCTTAGAACTTGAAACTCCAATATTAGCTAAATCAACTCCAGAAGGAGCTAGAGACTTCTTAGTACCTTCTAGATTACACGAAGGTAAATTCTATGCTCTTCCACAATCACCACAAATATTTAAGCAATTATATATGGTGGCGGGATTCGAAAGATATTTCCAAATCGCAAAATGCTTTAGAGATGAAGATTTAAGAGCTGATAGACAATTAGAATTTAATCAAATAGATATTGAAACATCATTCTTAAATGATCGTGAAATTCAAGAAATTATTGAAGGATTATTTAAATATACTTTCAAAAAGATCCTAAATATAGATATTCCAACTCCATTCGCAAGAATGACTTATAATGATGCATTAAATACATATGGTTCTGATAAACCAGATACTCGTTTTGATATGAAGTTAATTGATGTAAAAGAATTATTTTCTTGTGTACCGTTTATGCAAGAACATGAAGCAGTAAAAGCTATTATTGTTAATAATGCTAATTATACTCGTAAACAACTTGATGAATATACAAGAATCATGAAAGTATATCATGCTAAAGGATTAGCATACTTAAAAAATGATAATAATGTTTTAAGTGGATCATTTATTAAATTTTTAGATGAAAATAAGCAAAAAGAAGTAATTGAAAAATTGAATCTTGCTAGTGGTGATATGTTATTTGTAATTAGTGATAAATTAAATATTACTAATCAAGCTTTAGGAGCATTAAGAAAATTAATTGCTAAGGAACAAAATCTTTATTCTAGTGATGACTTCAATTTCTTATGGGTTACTGATTGGCCTATATTTGAATATAATGAAGATACTAATACTTATGAAGTATCAACTCATCCATTTACGGCTCCAAAACCTGAATGTGAAGCACTTCTTGATACAGAACCACAAAACTGTTATGCTAATGCGTATGATATAGTTTTAAATGGATATGAATTAGGTAGTGGATCATTACGTGTTTATAACCAAGACCTACAAGCAAAAATGTTTGATGTAATTGGATTATCTGAAGAAGAAGCTAAAGAAAGATTTGGATTCTTTATTGAAGCATTAAAATATGGAACTCCTCCTCATGGTGGAATTGGTTTGGGATTAGAACGTATTATCATGTGTATGACTAAAACAGATAACATTAGAGATGTTATTGCTTTCCCTAAAACGTTAAATGGAGTGGATTTAATGATGGAAGCTCCAAGTAGAGTTGATGATATTCAACTTGATGATGTACATATAAAAATAAAAGAATAGAGGTGTTAGTGTGAACAAAAATTATATTTCGTGGAATCAATATTTTATGGGTGTTGCGGTATTAAGTTCTAAAAGAAGTAAGGATCCGAATACTCAAGTTGGTGCTTGTATCGTGAATAAAAATAAACGTATTATTGGCATTGGATATAATGGATTACCTTTTGGATGTGAAGATAGTGAATATCCATGGGAAAATGATAAAGATCTTAATGAACTCGATACAAAATATCCTTATGTTGTTCACGCTGAACCAAATGCTATTTTAAATGCTACAACTTCACTTGAAGGCGCAACAATTTATGTTACATTATTTCCATGTAATGAATGTGCAAAGTTAATTATTCAAAGTGGAATAAAGAAAGTAGTATATATTTCTGATAAGTATAAAGACACTAATAGTAATTTAGCTAGTAAAAGAATGTTTGATTCTGCTCATGTAGAATATGAACAAATGAATGAAATAAAGGTTGATCTTAATGAAATATCTGATTAAAAAATATCGAATTCTACTAGCTATATTAATACTTCCTTATATTTTTATAATAGTTATTTGCACATATAAGACTGACAAAGAAATTACGATGGTAGGAAATATATCAGAAGTACAAAAATTAATAAAATTAGATACTGATAATGTCCAAGAAGGTTCATTTAATTCAGTTTATGTTTATACAACAGAACATACAACAATATTACAAAATTATATTGCCCCATATATAATGGGTAATGATGTATCTGATATATCGCAGGGATATGTTCATCTAACTGATGCACAAACACGCCAAATGGGTGTTATTCAAAAGAATCAAAGTATTGAAGCCTCACTAATAAAAGCATATACCTATGCACATGAATTAGATGATAGTATAAATATTACATATGAGTTTAAGGGATACATCATAAGATATATTACTGCATTAGTTGATAAGGTACAGCTTGGTGATATTATTGAAGAGGTTGATGGTGTTTCTTATCTAGATGGCAATGATGCCTTAAAGAACGCAATAAATAATTCAAATATTGGAAGTATTTTGAAGATAAGAAGAAATAGTAATTTATTAGAAGTTACATGGGATGAAAATCATTATAAACAAGTGTCGTTATATGAAAAATATAGTATTAATTATCAATTGTCAACTCCAGCTATTACAATTAATAAAGCTAGTACTGTCGGACCTTCGGCAGGACTCCTTCAAACACTATCAATTTTTAATCAATTAACAGACTATGATTATACAAAGGGATTAAAAATTGCTGGTACAGGTACTATTGATGTAAATGGTAATGTAGGAAAAATTGGTGGAATTAAACAAAAAATTATTGCAGCCTATCAAAATAATGTCGACATCTTTTTATGCCCAAGTAGTAATTATGAAGATGCTCTTAAGGCTTATAATACATTAAAAAATAAAAATAGAATGAAACTTATAGAGGTTTCTACCTTTGAAAGTGCAATAGGTGCCTTATGTCAATAATACAGATATATGAGAATTATGCACAACAAATAGATAATAATTTTACTGGAATAGAAAAAATTAAGATAAAAGGTTCGGCGTTTCTTTTATCACTGTTTATTATAATAGCCCCAGTATTAATTTGTTATAATCTTTTAATTTTCTATAAATTACAAATTATAATTGCTATAATAATGAATATGTTATTATCGTTTATGGCTGTTTTATATACTAAATTTTCATTTGATTTATATGAACGAAAATGTTCATTTAATATTAATGAAAAACGAATGATATATATATTTAATACTTTATTAATACTAGTATCAACAACTATCATAACTATACTAATTATATTAAAACTGAGGTGAAATAAATGGTAATATTAATAATTGCTACAATAGGATTAATTTTAATTGATCAACTAAGTAAATTATATTTTGAATTAAGCTATTCAGTAAATGATACAACTGTACTAATTAAAAAGTTCTTATATTTTACTAAGACTTATAACACTGGTGCGGCTTGGAGTTCGTTTTCTGATTCAACATTTTTTCTAGCATTATTGAGTTTAGCAGCCTCGGTAGTAATAGGTATGATATTATATAAGACATATAATTTAAAAACAAAAAAATTATATACTAGTGCATTAATATTAATGCTTGCTGGTACAGCTGGGAATTTAATAGATAGATTTATGGTAACTTTTAAGGCTAGAGATGGAGTTGTTGATTTCATTGGAGTATACTTAGGTAGTTATGAATTTCCAGTATTCAATTTAGCGGATTCATTTTTAGTAGTAGGGGTAATTTTACTATTTGTTGATATCTTATTTTTTGAAGATAAAAGAAAACAAAAAGCTTTAAATGAAGCAGAACCAATTGAAGAAGAAAGTAGTGAAGAAATAGATGAAGACATATAAAATAACTGAAAGTGATGTAAATGTTAGATTAGATAAATTAGTAAAAGGATTTGATGACAACTTATCAAGAACGCTAATTCAAAGTCTTATTGTTGATGGATATATCAAAGTTAATGATGAAATAGTTAAATCTGGATATATAACTAAAATTAATGATATAATTACAATTGCCGAAAGACCAGCTGAAAATGTTGATCTTGAGTCACAAGACCTAGACTTACATATTGTTTATCAAGATGAATTTGTTGCGGTAGTAGAAAAACCTACTGGAATGGTTGTTCATCCAGCGGCAGGTAATGAAGATTCTACACTAGTTAATGGTCTTTTACATGAACTTGATGAATTAAGTGGTATAAAAGGTGAAGTAAGACCAGGAATTGTTCATAGAATTGATAAAGATACATCGGGACTATTAATGATTGCCAAGAATGATTTTGCACATGAACATTTATCAGAACAACTTAAAAATCATACTGTTAATCGTATTTATATTGGATTAGTAGTGGGGGTTATTCAAGAAGAAAAAGGGCGAATAAATGCTCCAATCGGAAGAGATCCTAAAGATCGCAAGAAAATGGCTGTTGTAGAAAATGGAAAACCTGCAATTACTAACTTTCAAGTAATAAAAAGATATAAAAAATTCACATTAGTAGAATTTAAACTTGAAACAGGAAGAACTCATCAAATTAGAGTCCATATGAAATACATTGGATACCCTTTAGTAGGTGATCAAGCCTATGGACCTAAGAAATTAATTGCAGAAACGGGACAATACTTACATGCTAAAACAATTGGTTTTATTCATCCCAATACAAATGAGTATGTAGAATTTACATCGCCACTGCCAGATTATTTTGAAGAGTATCTAAAGACACTTGATGAATAGAAAAAAGACATTTCAATTGAAATGTCTTTTTTATTGTGCTTTCTTAATAAAATCATTTAGCCTATGGATACGCTTATTGGAGTATGCTACAAAAGAATCATAATTTTTTCTTATTGTCGAAATAGTTGTTTCTTTTTCTTGCTCTTTTAAAGCCATTTCTTGTGAAATTCTCATTTCTTCATCAGATACAATAAGTCTACTTTTTGTAATTTTATTTTGATGGTCTTTTGGTAGATATTTAATAAAATCATTTATTTTTTCTTCTTTTAAATTAAAGTTAAGTGTTTTATTCTTTTTTTCTTTTTCATATTTTTTAACAATAGCTTTAAAATCTTGTTTATACTTTATTTCTAAATCCTTTAAATCTTTAATATTTTTTTTCAATGTTTCAGAAACATTATCCTGATTGGCAGTAGAAAGAGTATAAAAAGTATTATAATCGTTTTTCTTTGCTAATAAAAGTTTTCTATTGTTTTCATCAAAAAGAGCTTTATTTTCATTAACTAAATTAGAATATTTCTTTTTTATCTTTTCAATTAAAAAGGCATTATTTTTTAGTAGAGAACTATACTTATTATTTTGGGTATTTATTTTAAAATATTGCTCATTTTCACTTTTCTTGAAATCATGTAAGATATCTTTTTTATTAATCAAAGTAGTTTTCTTAATATTTTTAAATGATTTTTCATATTCATGTTCAACATCCTTTGAAAGCTTCAATACTAAATTATTGATAGAAGTAGAAAATCTATTATGGATATCAGCACAGTGTTGTTCAAATAAAATATTTCTTTTCTTAAATTGTTTTATATCAGATATTGGTAAATATAAGTTTGTAATACTAGCATCATAAGCACTAATAGCATTATTAATTATTAAATTATTATTTTTCATTGATTTATAGTAAACATGTGATTCAGCTATTTTATTATTATTTAATCGTTCTTTGTCCATCGCATATTTTTGCTTATGATGAGCGATAAGAAGATCATTCTTTTTAAGATCTTTTTTTAGCATAGAAATCAAGGTCTCATTTTTCATTATCTTATTATAATTTTCCTTTATTCTTACATTACATAAGATTAAATCCTTCTTTATAGATGCAGAATCAGTATTATCTTTAACTAATTTTTTTTCTAATAAAATCTTCTTATTTTCTAATAATACGATATTTTGATAAAACGATTTGATGGTTTTATTGTAGTTAACCATAGTCTCATTTAGATTATTGTTTCTATTCGTATATTTAGCGATAATCGAATTTAGGCTATCATCTAAAGATTTAGTTAATATTTCATATTTTTCATCAGTATTAAAAGCAATTAGATCATTTAGAATGCGTTCAAAGTTATTTAAAGACTTTTTTAAAACTTCTTTTTTATAATCGGTAATTAATGAAAGTACTTTATTGATAAGATTGTATAGCATTGAATCACTGAAATTGGAGATTAATATTTTAGAATTAATGAAAGAAATGAATTTTTTTATTATATCATCAACTAGCTTGATCAGCTTATCAGCGATTATAAAATTTTCTTTGATTATTACTTCATCATCAGAATATTTTAAATAGCTTAAATTGTTCTTTAAGAGAGCATTAGAGGCATTATGTTCTAAAGATGTTAATATCTTTTTTTTGCGTTCTAATAATAATTCATGTTCAATTTCTAAAGCTGATGATTTTTTTATATGTTCATTACTGAAGGAATTCCTTTCTAATTGAGCTTTAAAAAAATCATTCTTTTTTTCTCGTTGAAGAATTAGATTTTGTTCCTCATAAGAATAAATACAATTATTTTGTTTTACTAGATTATCAATAGAAGCGAAATTATAGGTTTTTAGGTAATTGTTTTTCTCCACTCCTAAAATAGAAGTAATAGTAGTAGTATTAATATTGCTTTTTGTGGCTAAATTTTCTTTTTCTTCTACTAATGATTCAATTTTGTTAGCGAAATTTATTTCCATTTTTAAGAAATCTAGACTCAACATTAATTTACTTATTTCTTTTTCTATCTTATATTCAATTAATTTGTAATCGTTGGTATGGGAAAGTTTTTGTTCATCATAAACTTGTCTAATGTTATTAATTTCTTTATTTAAATTTTGAATAGAATTATATTTCATATTTCCATATTCTAATTCTAATATATCTAATTGATTTTTGATTTTTTCTACTTCTATTGATTCATTAATATCAATTATTTCATTCTTTGCATCTTTTCTTTTTTCTAAATTATTTTTTTGTTTTTGAAAATTAGAAATATTTGAAAAATGTGATGTTTCATATTTTAAAGTATTAACTTTGAATTGTTTATTTTCTTCACGAATTTGTTTATCAATAATAGCTAGATTTGAACGTAAGTCTTTTAAATCATTTTTATTGATACCTGGTTGACGTAGACTTTGAAGTACATCATTTCTCTTAGCTTCTAAATCATGCATTTTAAATAAATGGAAACGATTAGTTTCTTCAATGATGTTTTTATATAAGTCATTGGTAGAAGTGATAGAAGCATTTATTTTTTCTAAATCAGAAATGAAATCTTTTAATACTTTTGATTTTTCAATATTATATTTTTGATTAATCGCTTTTATTTCTTCAATATAATTTTGTTTATCTATTTTATATTGTTGTTTATTTATTTCAGATAAAGAATTTACATCTTTAGTTTTTGTGTTAACGAAAGTATTGAAATTAGTATCAATTTCTTTTACCTTAATATTAAGGATTTCTTTTTCTCTAGCTAGAGAGGCATTGCATTCATTAATTTTATTTTGAATTCCTTGGATGCGTGTATTCATAGTCTCTACAACAGCATCATTTGCTTTATTATAACGAAATAAAGATTTATTATTATTTGCATATAATGAATCTTTTTTTGATTGACTACTATTAGTTATTAAATCTAATCGGTAATTATATTTTTCAATTAATTTTGCTTTATAAACTTCTAAGGCATGGTTCTTTTGATTCTTCTTTACAAGATGATTATATATTTGAGTATTTGTTTCCTTCATAATGGAAGTTTGTTCTAATTTAATAGACTTTACTGTATTAAGTGATTCAGCTTCATTCAACTCATATTTTTCTTTAATTGAAGAAATATTTTCTTTTGCAGTATTTTCAATTTCCTTCATTTGTGAATCAAGTTTTTCTTTAAGGTAAAGATATTGTGATTTATATTTATCAACGGTTTCTAAGTAACCAATATTTATTCCTTTATTAGTAGCCTCATATTCATTAATTATTCCGTTTGCATTTCTAGTGTAATTATATAAATCAAGGATGAAATCATCAAAAATAGAATTACTATCATCTGGTAATTCTTGAATATTTTTTACTATTGAATTGTATAAATTATTTAAACTATCTCTATACGTATTCATAGTTAGTCTCCTTGAAATCTCATAGTATATATTATATAATTAATTGGAGTAATAGTCAAAAAAAACGAGGTATTAAAATGAAAAAGTGTCCGATATGTGAATTTGATATGATGAATAAAAAAATTACTCAGCTTGACTATCATATATGTGATAATTGTGGTTTTTTACAAAAGGATGAAGAGTATATCCTAGATAGTTCACTTGAAAAAGAAAGATATTTGGAGCATGTTTATGATGAAAATTATCATAAGTATATGGTTAACACTTTTTTAGAAATAAAACCATTTATTTATGGAAATCAAATACTTGATTATGGATGTGGCAGGGAAGCTTATCTTGGTAAAGTATTAGAAGGTAATGGATATGGAGTAGTATCATATGATAAGTATTTTTTTGATATAGAATATAAGAATAAAAAATATGATAGTATTATTTTAATTGAGGTTATTGAACATATATATGATCCATTAAGAACTTTAATAGATTTAAAGGATATTCTTAATAAAGATGGTAGAATTATAATTAAAACTAACCTTTATGATAAACTTGAAAATTGGTGGTATTTAAGAGATAGTACACATGTATCATTTTTTAATAAAGATACTTTTACCTATATCGCAAATAAATTAGATTTAAAAATTATTCAATTACTAGGCAATTTAATCGTTTTACAAGCATAGTATATAATGGTGATTGCTATGATTATTCATATTGTTAGAAATAATGAAAGTATTAATGAAATTTTAGACAACTATCATTTAACAATAGATGATTTAAGAACAAATAATTTACATGTTACAGATTTTAAGAATATACAATGTGGAACAAAACTAAAGATTCCTTTTTTAAGTGAAGAAAACAAACAAATCCTAAAGAAAAGTGAACCTTTTATTCAGGATTATTATCCAACGGTTGAAAAATATGGCTTTGAAACAAAGGAAGATAAAACTGTAGAGACTATAGAAAAGACTGTGGAAGTTAAGGAAGAAGTTCCAAAGAAAACACCAACTCCAGGAATTAGATATGTTAATCCTCCACAACGTCCTGTTTACCCATATAATAATTGGTATTATCGAAGAAATAGATAAAAAGACCTTTTTAAGAGGTCTTTTTTATGTTATAATTCTTCTAATGGAGTGATAGAAATGTTTGCATATATAATCGGTAAGGTTACCAAAATAACTCCCAAGTTTATTGTTGTGGAAAATAATAATATTGGATATCTTTTAATCGTTAGTAATCCATATAATTTTAAACACAATGAAGATTTGAAAATTTTTACTCATCAGTATATTAGAGAAGACAGTCAAGATTTATACGGTTTTAAAACAGAAGAAGAAAAAGATTTGTTCTTAAAATTGATAAGTGTTAATGGGATAGGCCCTAAAAGTGCTCTAAGTATATTAGCTTCTGGTAGTGTAAAAGAAATAATAAAGGCTATTGATAATAGAGATGATGCTTATCTAAGGAAATTTCCTGGTATTGGTCCTAAAGCAAGTCAACAAATTATTCTTGATTTAAAGGGCAAAATAAGCTTTGAGAGTGTTAGTAATATTATTAATACAGATACTAAAATAAGTGATTGTGAAGAAGCCCTTATTAGCTTAGGTTATAGTAAAAAAGAAGTATCAAAAGTATTAAGTAAATTAGATACTAGTATGGATGAAGGACAAATAATAAAAGAAGCTTTAAAATTAATGATAAAGTAGAGGTAAAGTATGAATTCAAGAATAGTAGATCCTAACGAATTAAATAATGAAGATGAAGGATTAAGCTTAAGACCTCAAGGACTAAATGAATATATAGGACAAACTGGGGCTAAGGAAATGCTTGATGTTTATATTAAAGCTGCTTTAGCAAGAGAGGAATCTTTAGATCATGTTTTATTATATGGGCCTCCTGGTTTAGGTAAAACTACTTTAGCTACAATAATAGCGAATGAACTTAATGTTAATATAAAGGTTATTAGTGGACCAAGTATTGAAAGAGGTGGCGATTTAGCTGCGGTATTATCTACTTTAGAAGCTGGTGATGTTTTATTTATCGATGAAATACACCGTTTACCACGCTTTGTAGAAGAAATATTATATAGTGCTATGGAAGATTATGTACTAGATATAATGGTAGGAAAAGATAGTGGTGCAAAAAGTATTCGTGTTGATTTACCACCATTCACTTTAGTAGGAGCGACTACTAGATATGGTGATTTATCAAGTCCATTAAGAGATAGATTTGGAGTAGTATTACGTTTGGAATATTATACAGTTTCTGATTTAGAAAATATTGTTAGAAGAACTAGTAATGTTTATCAAACAAGTATTGATAATGAAGCTGTTAAAGAACTAGCCCTTAGAAGCAGAGGTACTCCTCGTATTGCGAATAGATTATTTAGGCGAGTAAGAGATTTTGCATTAGTTTTAGGTGATGGAAATATTACATTAGATATTACTAAACTAGCTTTATCAAAGCTTGATATTGATAGCAAAGGTTTAGATTTTACAGATCACTTATATTTGAAAACACTAATAGATGGATTTAATGGTGGACCTGTAGGATTAGAAGCCTTAAGTGCAAGTATTGGTGAAGAACCATTAACTCTAGAAGATGTATGCGAACCATATTTATTACAAGAAGGATATATTCAAAGAACTCCTCGTGGAAGAGTTGCGACTAAGAAGGCTTATGAGCATTTGAATAAAAGTTATATGAAGGGACTGTTTTAAATGAAAACAGATGATTTTGATTTCTTTTTACCCGAAGAATTAATAGCTCAGGAGCCACTTAAAAATAGAAGTGAATCTAGGTTGTTAGTTTTAGATAAAGAAACAGGAAATATTGAACATAAAAAGTTTAGTGACATATTAGATTACTTAGATAGTAATGATGTGTTAGTTCTAAACAATACCAAAGTAATACCTGCTCGTTTATTTGGAGTAAAGGAAGACACTAAGGCTCATATCGAAGTATTACTTTTAAAAGAAGAAAATGGATACTATCAAACATTATGTAGACCAGCTAGAAGAGTAAAGGGTGGAACTATTGTAGTATTTGGTGATGGTCGATTAAAAGCAAAATGTATAAAAGAGGAAGATGATGGAATACGTCATTTTGAAATGATTTATGAAGGAATATTTTTAGAGATTTTAGATGAGCTTGGAGAAATGCCACTTCCACCATATATACATAAAAAATTAGAAGATAAAAATAGATACCAAACTGTATATGCAAAGACTCCTGGTAGTGCTGCGGCACCTACGGCAGGACTACATTTCACTAAAGAATTATTAGATAAAATCAATGCTAAAGGAATAAAAATATTCTATGTAACACTTCATGTAGGTCTTGGTACATTTAGACCCGTTAGTGTAGATGATGTGACTACCCATAAGATGCATAGTGAATATTATGAAATTGATCAAGAAACAGCTGATGGTTTAAATGAAGCAATAAAGAATAAGAAAAGAGTTATTTCTATTGGAACAACTACCACTAGAACCTTAGAAAGTGCCTATGATAATGGATTTAAGGCAACGAGAGGAAATACGGAGATATTTATATATCCAGGATATAAATTTAAAGTAGTTAATGCACAAATAACTAATTTCCATTTACCTAAGTCAACACTTATTATGCTAGTAAGTGCCTTTGCAGGTAAAGAAAAAGTTCTTAATGCGTATAATGAAGCAGTAAATGAAAAGTATCGATTCTTTTCATTTGGCGATAGTATGTTTATAAAATAAGAAAGGTAAAAATAAAAAATGAGAAATTATAAAGAATATTTAAATAATGAAAACCCACAAGTAGAAATAGTAATGGAAAATGGAGATATTATGAAATTAGAATTATTTCCTGAAACTGCTCCAATTACAGTAGAAAACTTCTTATCTTTAGTAGATAATAAATTCTATGATGGAATAATCTTCCACCGTGTAATAAAAGGATTTATGATTCAAGGTGGAGATCCAACTGGAACAGGAATGAGTGGAAGTGAAACTAAAATAAAAGGTGAATTTACGACTAATGGAGTAAAAAATATGTTAGCTCATGACCGTGGAGTAATATCTATGGCAAGAACTCAAATCCCTAACTCAGCATCAAGCCAATTCTTCCTTATGCATGAAAAATCATCACATCTTGATGGTGCATATGCAGCATTTGGTGTAATTATAGAAGGAATTGAAGTTATTGATAAAATAGCTAATGTGGATACAAATAGAGCTGATTGTCCAATTATTCCTCAAAGAATAAAAACTATGAATAGAGTAAGATAGTATGAGTCTTTTTTTAGAAACAGAAAATACTCTTATTACAGATTCAAATAAAGAATTTATTTATAATATAGAAGACAAAAATCAAAATAAATCTATTGGTACGATTGGATATACTATAATCTCAACAATGAATGAATATCAATTAATAGAATTAATTTATGATTTTAAGGAAATTACTTTTATATATGAAATAATAGATAATTTTATTGGTTATTTAATAAGGGAAAAAAATGTTTTAAAAATTAATATTAAAGTTAGCGATAAGGATATAGAAATGATATTAAAGAAAATTGGTTTTGTTTTAGTTGATAACACTAATTATAAAATTACAAAACCAATTTATTTAAAAAGATAGGTGAAAAAATGGCAATAACATATGAACTAAAACACGTTTGTAAACAAACAGGTGCAAGATATGGAATACTACATACTCCTCATGGAGATTTTGAAACGCCATTATTTATGCCAGTAGGTACACAAGCAACCGTAAAAACATTAACTCCAGAAGAAATAAAAGAAGTTTCTGATGGATTAATATTAGGAAATACATATCACTTATGGCTACAACCAGGTGATGAAATAGTAAAAAACCATGGCGGAATTAGAGGCTTCATGAAATGGGATGGAGCGCTATTAACTGATAGTGGTGGATTCCAAGTATTTAGTCTTTCTAAAATAAGAAAAATAGAAGAAGAAGGAGTACATTTTAGACATCATAAAAATGGTTCTAAATTATTCCTATCTCCTGAAAAAGCTATTGAAATACAAAATAATTTAGGTGCCGATATCATTATGAGTTTTGATGAATGTCCAGAATTTCATAGTGGATATGACTATATGAAACAAAGTGTAGAAAGAACTATTAGATGGGCAAAAAGAGGTAAAGATGCTCACAAAAATACTGATAAACAAGCATTGTTTGGAATTGTTCAAGGTGGACCTTTTAAAGAACTAAGAAAAATGTGTTTAGAAGAATTAATGAAGATTGATTTCCCTGGATATTCAATAGGTGGACTTAGTGTTGGTGAATCTAAAGAAGAAATGTATGAAATGCTAGAATATCTAAAAGATATTATGCCAGCCGATAAACCTAGATACTTAATGGGTGTAGGTTCACCTGATGATTTAGTAGTAGGATCAATGAATGGGATAGATATGTTTGACTGTGTTCTTCCAACTAGAATTGCTAGACATGGTACTGCTATGACTTCGATGGGTAAAGTTAATATAAAGAATTTTGAATACAAAGAAGATATGAAACCCCTAGATAGAAATTGTAATTGCTATGTATGTCAAAATTATACTAGAAGCTATTTAAATCATTTAATAAAGGCAGAAGAAATATTAGGAGCTAGACTTCTAACGTATCATAATTTATATTTTTTAAAAAGCTTAATGAAACAAATTAGAGAAGCTATTAAAGAGGATTGTCTAGGTGACTTTAAAGAACAATTCTTTAAAAATTATGGATTTAAATTATAAGGAGAAAAACTATGTTATTAGATACTTTAAAAAAGGAAAATATGATTGCCTTAAAAGAAAAGGATCAAAATAAAAGAGGAATATTATCAATTGTTATTAACAAATGTATGTTAGTAGGAATCGAAAAGAAAACTAAAGGTGAAGAACTTATTGATGCGGATGTCTTACAACAAATCAATAAAACTATCAAAGAACTTGATGAAGAAATAAGAGGCTTCCAAGAAGTTAATAGAATAGAAAAAGTAGAAGAATTATCTTACCAAAGAAATTATTTATCAGCTTTCTTACCTACTCAATTGACTGAGGAAGAAATTAGAAATGAAATTAATAAATTAGAAGACAAAACAATGCCTTCTATTATGAAACACTTTAAAGCCAATTTTAATGGTCTTTGTGATATGAAGTTAGTAGGAGAAATCGCAAAAAAACTATAAATATAAAGGGGTAAAAAAATGAAGAAAATACATTATTGGTTAGTTTTATCTTTATTAATAATATTATCAGCCTTTAATTTAAGCACATTATTTTCCGCTATTAATATAGGAAGAAAAATTGAAATTGCGATGTTTTTATTCTTTAGTATTGTGACTGTGGCATCAACTCTTATTTTTGTAATAAAGAACTTGAAAATACAAGAGCTGATGCTGTATAGTATAATGTCATATTCTATTTTTGTGTTTGAATGTGTGTTCATATTTATATATGAATCAAATTCAAATAACGAAAGAGGTTTGAGTTATATATATAAAGAAAGTGGAAATGGTTTATTAAAAAATGGTTATCAAATAATATTATTATTGGTTTTGATTGTTGCAATTGTAATGGTTATTATGACGATTATATTGACGTACGTTGTTCAAAATGAAAAAGTAAGATTATATATTAAAAGAAAAAATGAAAAAAAAGAAATAATAAAAAAATTAGAAACTTTAAAGCATGATTTAGAGATGGAAAAATTAAATAAAGAATACGAAAAATTACTTCAATCGGTAGAAAAATAATATAAAGCGCAATTTTATTGTGCTTTTCTTTTTTTAAAAATGCAAATGATTAAATATATCTTCATAAACTGAATTCTTTAATGCTAAAATTTCGCTTTATAACTTTTTCACCTTATATTATTCTAACTTTCCCTTGATGTATTAAATAAAACGTTGTATAATCTAAATAAAGAGAGAGAATATTCACAATTTAATAGTTTTTTTCATGAAACACTATTTTTATGAGGTGCTCAATATGAATTTGCCAGTTATTATTTTTATTAATGTTTTAATTGTTTTGGCTTCTACGTTCATCGCGTCTTTGTTGAAAGGATTATTCTCTAAAACCAATTGTAAAATATGCACAGTTCTATGGGGACTGTATTTTAGTTTAATAGGATTATTATTCCTATATTTTTCATATACTGTTCCAAAGACTGAATATCGACTTGATTTAAGATCAGCTGCAATTATCTTATGTGTTATGTATGGTGGTAATGTTTCAGGGATAATAACTGTTGGTATAATTATTGCAATGAGATTTGTTTTCCCATATTCAACCGCAACCTTATTAGCTGCCATAATAAATGTGCTATTATATTATATAGTTATTTTAATTATAAATAAAATTAAGATAAAATCAGTATATAAATCATTGTTAATATCATTGTCTATATCTCTAATAATTTATTTATCATTATTGATATCATCTAATGCATCTTTTTTATTTATTTCATTAATGCTTCCGTTTATGTTTCTTATTATATGGTTTTCATTATTTTTATCGACCTACTTTATAAAACATGTAAATACAATTGAAATATTGATGAAGCAGTATCGAAATAAAGCTGAGATTGATTCTTTAACTGGATTATTTAGATATGGTGCATTTATTGAAAGATTAGAAAAGACATATAAGGAAAATAATATTTTTTCATTAGTTATGTTAGATATTGATGACTTGAAAAAGATAAATGATAATTACGGTCATCTAGTAGGAAATGATGCTATTACATACATTGCTAGAACGTTAATTGATTGTATTGGTTTAAATGGTACAATTGGTAGAGTAGGAGGAGATGAATTTTCAATCATACTTCCAAAATATTCATCTAAAGAAGCACATGACCTTTGTGATGAAATAATTAAAAGTTTAAAAACGGGTCAAAAAGAAGTTTTTAATAATCTAGAAGTTGAAATTTCAGTATCTATGGGTATATCTTCATTTCCTCAAGATTCAAGGGATTTATCTGAATTGATTAATATAGCGGATACATTATTATATAGCTCAAAGAAAAATGGCAAAAATAAAGTTAGTCATAGTGATAGCAATCTATAGTATCTTGGCACCTATTAATTTAGGTGCCTTTTTGTTATAATATTTATATAAGACCGGAGTTGAATAAATTATGGATATAATGAAAAATAGAAAAATAGATTTCCAAAAGCTTATTTCATATGGTTTCAAAGAGGAAAATAATAATTATGAATATCATACAGTGCTTATTCCAAATGAATATGACATGATTATTAAGTTTTCAAAAGAAGGAATTTTATCAACAAGAGTGATTGATTTAGAACTAAATGATGATTATTATCTAATCAATGTGAAAAGTGCTAAGGGGGAACATTTAGAAAGAATAAGAGAGTTATATTATTCAAAATTGGAAGATGTTATTAATTTATGTTCTGACATTGAAGTATTTAAGAGTAATCAAGCCAAAGAAATAATTATTTATATAAAAGAAAAATATAATCATGATCCAGAATTCCTTTGGGAAAAATTTGCTGGTAATGCAGTATTTAGAAATAGTGAAACTAAAAAATGGTATGCTGCATTACTAACGATTTCAAAAAGAAAATTAGGTCTAGATAGTGATGATATTATCGATATAATAGATTTAAGAAATTCTACTAATGAAATAAAAAAATTAGTTGATAACAAAAAATACTTTCCAGGATATCATATGAATAAGGAGCATTGGTTTACTATACCACTTGATGGAAGTACACAAATTGAAGATATTTTTAAATATATAGATATTAGTTATAAAATTAAATAATTAAATATTCTAAAAGTTATAACACCTTTTATAAAAAATAAAAAAAGGTGTTTTTTTATAAAAAAATCAATTTATTTAAACAAATTTTACATTTATTTACAATATATTTACATTTTTTTATATTACTTAAAATAATTGTAAAAAAGACTAAAAAAAAGGGGGTTATCAGGTTGTTATTAAATTTATAGATGCTATAATGAAGTCATACAAGCATAGTATGAATTTTGATAAAAACCATACATATGACATGTTTAGGAAACTAAGAAAGGGTTGATAAATATGAAGAAAAAATTATTAACATTATTTTCTGCAATATTTGCTCTAATTGTTCTTATTTCATGTGGTGATGATAAGAAACCACAAGAACAATTAGCGACTCCAGTTATATCATTAACTGGAAATATAGTTAGTTGGGATGCTGTAGCAAATGCAGAGTCCTATGTTGTTACTAAAAACAATGTAGCACAGGCAGAACAAACAAGTACAACTTATACAATATCTGATGTGAATGCAGGTAATTATGTTATTACTGTAATCGCCAAAGGTACCGGATATAAGGATAGTAATGCCTCAACATCTGTTACATATATTAAAGAAGCAGTTCCTTTAACTGCGCCTGTAATTAGTAAAATTGATAATATAGTAAG
>JAVBLW010000019.1:0-48256 GCA_031553215.1 Anaeroplasmataceae bacterium | reverse complement strand
GAATGCAGGTAATTATGTTATTACTGTAATCGCCAAAGGTACCGGATATAAGGATAGTAATGCCTCAACATCTGTTACATATATTAAAGAAGCAGTTCCTTTAACTGCGCCTGTAATTAGTAAAATTGATAATATAGTAAGTTGGAATATTATCTCTGGGGCAAAAGGATATATTGTTTCAATAAATGGGAATGCTCAAGCAGAACAAACAACACTATCATATACTGTTTCAAGCAAAACTCCAGGTAATTATGTTATTACTGTAGTTGCGGTTAGTGCTAATACTTTAATTAACACAAATAGTGCTGCATCAAATAGTGTGACTATTACTGTTGAAAAGGTTATAGAATCTATAGAAATAGCTACCAATCCAACGACATTATCATATATTGAAGGACAAACATTTGATCCTACAGGATTAGTAGTAAAAGCTGTATATAATGATGGAACTAAAGAAGTTATTCCAATGGATGATTTATCATTCGATTTAACAACATTATCTATAACAGATGAAAAAGTGGTTGTATCATATGGTGATTTTACAGCAAACATTTATATTGAAGTATCGTCAACTGCATATGTTAATAACCTTTTAGAGTTTAATGATGCACTACCATACGCAAGTAAAATAATATTATTAGCAGATATTGATAGTTCATCTGCAATTAATATAAATGCTAATCTTATAGAAAAAAATCTTAATATTGAAATAGATTTAAATGGATTTAGTATATTAAATCAATTAAACATTAGAAATGAAAATTCTAATTATTTAGCAAATATAACAATTTCTAATTCAAAAACTACAGGGTATATTGGTGGTACAGCATCATCTATTTATTATGGTTTATGTGTATTTGGTAATGAAAATTTAAACGTTACTTTAAATAATATAAAATTTATTGCATATTATGGTGGTTTATATACAAACGGTTCATATACTGGTGCCCAAATAGAAGCATTAAACTGTACATTTGAAGGTGTAGATGCTACAGAATCTGTTGGTTCATATTTAGCTGCTACTTATGATTATAAATTTACAAATTGTACATTTACAGGATACGATGGTTTATATATCAAGAGTGGTACACACTATTATTTAAATTGTAATTTTACGGCTACAGGTAATACATATTATGCACCGACTTATAATGGAAGTGGATGTAATCCAACTGGTAATGCTATAACTGTAGATTCTTGTGGATATTCTAATGTATTAGATGTGACATTTGCAAATAGCAATACTAATTGGAATAAAGTAGCTTCAGCAAGTGGATATGCTATTGAAGAAATAGCAACTAAAGGAACTTCAAATGCTAATATAAATATAATTGGATATTTCTATTATAATAATGCTGCTAAAGGTATTAAATCAGAAAATTCTAAAATAGTATGGACAGTAAAAGATTTAAACTCTTTCAATCAAGCAACAGGATCTGGTGTTTATAAAGATATAATTAATATTTATTTGTTATTAGAATATACTCCTACTCAAGATGTGACATTGTACTCTTATAAATGGAATTCTAGCACTGCAAATTCAAGAGATTTGATTATAACTCTTGATCTAAATGGAAGAACAATTTCTACAACAAATGGATTACAAATATCAAATTATAATTCTACTTATAATTATTATGGTGGAAAAGTAGATGTTAGTTTAGTTAATACATCTAATACAAAATCAATTATTTCTACATCAAGTATAACTGAAACAAAAACAGGTTTATTTGTTGTAGGTGATGATAACGTTAAAGTGACAATAAATAACATTACATTCAAAGGTAATAATGTTTCATTCCAAACAAATGGAAGTTATGAAGGGGCTACAATCGTAGCAACAAATACAACATTTGAAGCCACTGGAATTGGAGCATACTTACCAGCAAATTATAATTATAGTTTTGAAAACTGTATATTTAAAGGTAATGATGGGGCTTATTTAAAGAGTGGTACATACGAATTTAATGATTGTACATTTATAGCAACAGGAAGTTCTAAAGAACCAGTTTATAATGCAAACGGAATAAGCTCTACTGGAAATGCATTAACAATTGATAGTGCACAAGGTTATACAGATACATTAAATGTAACAATTATAGAATGTACATTTGAAAGTTTAAATCGTTATGCAATAGAAGAAATAGCTACAAAGGGTACTTGTTATTCAACTGTAGCAATCTACGGAATAAATGAATTTAACAATAGTACTATAAAATCTCAAAATAATGTTATCAAGTATTATGTAACAAATGCCAGTGAATTGGCACTTGCATTAAATACAAATACAACCGTTATTTTAGAAAATGATATTATAATTTCAAATTTAGAATCATTTGTTAAGGTAAGCTATCTTGAAATAGTTCAACAAAATTGTACAACTCAATGGGAAGAAGACTATGAAGATTTAACTCTAGAAGCCTTTGTAATTATAGATGAATCTGTAAATGTAATATTTGATTTGAACGGATACTCATTCATTATTTATGCTTCAGAAGGATTATTAATTGATAAAGCTAATGGTGTTCAAATGAACTCTATCTCTTCAATTGTTAACAAAGGAAATTTGACAGTATTAGATTCAAGTGAAACTAAAACTGGTAAAATGTACAATGTAACAAATGTTAGAGGATATAGCGATACATTAGTTAATTTCGGTACATTAACGGTTTTAAGTGGAACATACGGAAATTCAGGTGTAATAGACTATGGTACACAAAGTACTTATTCATCTACAGCTAGCACAGGTGCAGCAGTTAGAAACTTTAATTTAGCTACAATAAAAGGTGGAGAATTTAAAGGTGGATATTACAAATCAGGATATTCATATTCATATGTATTACTTAGTGCATCATCAAATGCTATATTAAACGTTGAAAATGCAAAAGTTGATGGAAATTATCATGGTATATTCGCATTAATTGAAGGAACTATTAATGTATATGATGGAGAATATGCACTTGGAACTACAGGTACTAATTCATACTATATCTTCTATCTAGAAGAAGGAACGATAAATGTTTACGGTGGATCTTTTGAAAAGAAAGCTGGAGCCGCAAATGTTACTGCATATATCTGTTCTGATTATGCAAAATTAAATATTTATGATGGAACATACACTAATTTAACAAATGCAAACTTTGCTAATTTCTATTCAGGTGTTTCTGCAAATACAATAGTAATTAGTGGTGGTACATTCTCAGGTAGTGATAAATTTATTACTAGCTTATCAAATTACATAGCAGAAGAAAATGAAGTTGTTATTATATAGAAACAAAATTGTGATATAGTTAATTTATCTTAATGTACTTATAAGTATTAAAAAGGATAATCTATTCTTTCATTAGATTAAAAGATCATATATAAAACCCCATAAGTTTAACTGATTAAAATTAGAAAACTTATGGGGTTTATTATTAAAATAAAATTACAAGAAAAAACATTTACAATTTGTTAAAGAAATGATATACTAACATTAGGCATAATAGCTAAAAACTAGACACAAAATACTAAGTATTATAATTTCTTCTACCGGTAAAAGTCTTTATAATAAATAATAATTTGAGTAAAATTTTTATCAATTAGGCCTAACACTAAAACTACGCCATGTGTGTATGCGTTAGGCTTTTTATTATGCCTTCATTTTGTTAATATGGAGGAAATAAAAAATGACAAAAGAAGATTTAAAACAAATACAAAAAGAAATATCGTATAATTTTGAAAATGTTGACCTTTTGCAACAAGCATTTATACGAAAATCTTATTCTCAAGAAAATGGTGGAGAGAATAATGAGGTACTAGAATTCATTGGTGACAAAGCACTTGACTTTGCAGTAATGAAAATACTTATGGAGGAATTTGGTGAAATTGTTAATCCTATAAATGAAAATTATATTTACGGGAGAAATCGCGATTGTGTTTATCTAAATAAGGAATTTCGTTCAAAATTTTCAGAGGGAAAATTTACCGAAATAAAGAAGAACTTAACACAAAAAAAGATGCTTGCACATCGAATTGATATTTTGGGGTATAACGATTTGCTAATTATGGGTAAAGGTGATTTACAAAATAATGTTCAAGATGATACTTCTGTGAAAGAAGATTTATTTGAGGCAATTATTGGTGCGGTTGCGTTAGATTCAAATTGGGACATTAATATCATTCAACGGGTAGTTGAGATAATGTTAAATACCGAAGCTTATCTTAACAATGAAATAGAAAATGATAATAATTATACTTCACTTGTTCAAGAGTGGTGTCAAAGAGAATACAACGTACTTCCAAATTATGATTTTGGCAATAATAGTGAAGGATTTGTATGTAGATTACAGTTGCCAGAAAATGGTGAATTTTATGCTCTGGCTAAATCAAAAGCTGCGGCTAGAAGAAATGCAGCCGAACAAGCCTACAATTACTTAGAAGAGCATAATATGTTTTTTACTATCAAAGATGAGATAGGTGAAATAGATTATGAGCGTTGTATTAATCAGTTACAAGAATTAGCTCAAAAAGGATACATTTCTTTTCCATATTATGAGTTTTCTGAAGGAACTGATCAATATGGATCTATATTGTGGCTTGCAAAATGTTCGGTTGATAGTGCATTTTTAGCGAGAGAAGCTGTGTCTACATCGAAAAAAGAAGCTAAGAAAGAAGTTGCATATGAAATATTAAATTATTTGGTGGCAACGAATGGGGTATTATAAAATGAGAATATTTTTTATAGTTTTAGTAGTTATCGTTCATGTCATGTTGATTTCCAAAGTAATAAAATCAATAGTAAGATGGCTTAAAGGTAGCGATAATGAAAAAAATCAAAATCCTAATAGCTTAAATTATACTGGAATGCAAAAAAGAGAAGAACAAGCATCTAGTCCTAATAGTTTTAATACTGTACAACAACAAAACGACTATACTAGTGTAAAGAATATGTCTGTGGCAAGTAAAAAATCAATAAATATGCACAAAGACTTTAGTAATAATGAAATAAGAATAGCTAATAAAAAATGTCCTTATTGTGGTAATAATTTACGTAGTAGAACAAACAGTTATGATGGAACTTATTTTTTAGGTTGTAGCATGTTTGGTAAAACAGGATGTGATTTTACGATTAATTATGTTGATTATCATGAAATAGTAAATAAATATAAAAGTTAACATAGGAGAAAATAGATGGCACCGAAGATAATATTTACCCCGCCGATGGAAAAAGAACTGACTAAAAGAAGAATAGTGGAAGTCTATAATATCTTAAAGAGAAAGGATTATAGTGAAAATAATGTTAAAGGATATGGTAACTTATTACTAAGGGAATTAATGAATTTTCAGGGTGGTTTTGCACTTTTCACTTCTGAAAATGCTTGCTTCGTGGAAAGAATAAAACTTTATAGAACTCGCAGTATAAAAATTGAACAATTAGATAAATTTAAATCAATTAGAGAATTTTTATCTCCTCCTGAGAGTATGACTCCTTGGGGAAGATTAAATAGAGAAGGACAACCCATGCTGTATGCAGCACTCGAAGAGGAAACAGCATATATGGAAAATACCTCTATAATAGAAAACTTTTTATTAATAGAAATAGAAGTAATAAAAGAATTTAACTTGCACAAAATAGGGAAATTAGTAGTAGATAAGCCTCAAAGTGATGTAATTATTAATAAAGAAACATTAGAGAATGAAGTATATTGTATGCTTAATTCGTTTGTTGAAAATTTAATGCTTGAAACAGCAACGAATGAAAATTATTATAAATTTACAAATGGTATATTGGAAATGCTTCCGAAAGATAACGAAAATGGCTACTATTATCAATCTGCGAAAAGAGAAGGTTATTATAATGTTGCAATTAATCCTAAATTAGAGGAGCAAAATCTTAAAATAAAAAAAGTATGGTTATGCAAGAAAAAAAATGAGAAAGATTTTATAAAAATAAATGAAATTGATATCCATCATATGAAATATTAATGAAAATCAAATTTTATTAGATTAGCACCCATAATTTTAGGTGCTTTTTTATTCCTAAAATATCAAAAATAGTAATAAATTGCTAAAATATGGTATAATTCATATATTAAATGATAAAATTTATTTTTTAGAAATAAGGAATTTACTGGTGGGGTAAAATGAAAAGTATTATTGAAAACTTTATTAATTTGGGAAATGGTTTAAATATTATAGACGCGCCAACTGGATATGGTAAAACATATAGCATTAATGATTTTATATTAGATTATAATGATGGCAAAAATATATTTTTCATAACAAATCAAATTAAAAATTTAAATTATGATTCATTAAAAAAAATGTTTGAGGAAAATAACAAGCTAGAATTTTTTTTGAATAATGTTTTATTGTTAGATGCAACTTATAAGAATGTTATGAAAATTAATGATGTTCAAATAGTGCAACAGGATATTCTGGACAGTAAAGAATATTATGAATTATCAAAAATATGTTTCAATATTAATAAAGTTGATCAAGAATTAAAAGATTATTTGGAAGATAATATACGTAATGATTTAGAACCTAAATTTAGAAAATTTTTGAAAAAACATCTTGAAAATAATAATATTTTTAATCAAAATGACCTTAATAGTGACTATGATTGGATTAAAATCCTTTATCCTATTATCCATTTGAAAGAACGAAAAATTTTTATTATGACAACTAAAAAATTTGTAATGCCTCAAGATTCTTTGCTGGGTCATTCATTTTATTTTTATAATAGTGATTTAATTAAAGACTCTATTATTTTTATTGATGAATTTGATTCAGCAAAGAGAGATATTTTAAGTGCAATAATATCCCAAGGGGTAAACTACAATGTAGATATTTTTGCATTATTTAATAGGATTCACTTTTTCTTAGCTAATAACAAATTACCAACTGATTTATTAACACCTGGAAGTTATTATCAAAATGAGAATAACATAGATTATTTACCAGAGACAAGAATAAAAAAACATTTAGAATTTTCAAAAAAACTTATTGAAGAATGTTTTTTAGACTACTCCTTTAAATTAAATAAATCGAATGACACTAGGAATTTTATTTTCAGGGATGATAGGATGATTAGTGTGAACAATACAGGTACACAGATAAAATATGAATTAAGTAAAAATAAAAATACCAACATTATTTTTCTGGATTCAAAGAGAGAATTACCTATTTTAGATACGACTGTGTATAGAACAAAAAATAATCTTGAAATTTGTATAGATATATTAACAAGGGTAGCTGAAAACTATTTTAATAGGTATAATTCAGAAGTATCGAATAAATATAAAATAACATTTGATGAATCCATAAATACTGTTTTAAATCAAATTAATGCAGGTTTAGAATATAAGGGTTTTTTATACAATTCGATGATAAAAAGGCATAATTTTGGTAAAAAGTATGTTTCTAATCAAGAATTAATTGATAAAAATAGTCGATATGATTTTTATCTAGATGGAATAAATATTTTTGAATTATCTGATGATGTTGAATACAATGAAAAAACAATAATAAAAAATTATGCTATAGAAGATACTCCAGAAAGGATTCTTTATAAACTAGCAACTGATGCATGCGTAATTGGAGTATCTGCTACTGGTACAATCGAAACAAATATTAATAATTTTGATTTAAATAAGATGAAGGAATTATTAAAAGATAAGTATAGAATTTTAAATGAAAAGCAATTATCTAAAATAAGAGATGAATATAGAAGAAAAAATGAAGAGTATGATGATAAGGGTATTGAAATTGAACCTTTTGTTATACTTAATACTGATCAATTGATTACTGAATATAGCTTTTTGAATATCATTAATGATATTCCTTATAAAGCAAAAATTCTTGATATATTTGAAGAAATAGATAACGAGTATTATAGAAATTTATTAGCAAAAATAGTTGTAATTATCTATAAATTTTTAATTGATGAAAAAATTAATTCATTTGTTTGTTTTCTAAATTTTAATATAACAAAAAAATCAAAAATTAACAGAGAACAAATAATCAAAATTTTTGAAGAATCTAAAAATTATTTCAATAATATGAACTCAGGAATATGCTTTTTAAGAAGTTTTAATTATGAATATGATTATGAATTGATGAAAGAAGAATTAAAATTTGGAAAAAAAGTTATGTGTCTTACTACTTATGCGACTATGTCATCTGGACAAAACATACAATATGAAATTCCAGATAATTATTTTGACTATGTAGTTCTAGATGGATATTCATCTAATTATAAAGATTTTGATGGGATATATTTACATTACCCAACTTATTTAACTGGTCAAGTTGATCAAGACAGTAGTATTGAAGAGGTTATATCACATTTATTTGACTTGGAGTACTTAAAACAAAGTGGAGCATTTAAAGATTATGCTGATTTTATGAAACACATTAGATTAGCTTTTGGTAAAAGAAGTTATGGCTTAAAAAATCTAAAAAATAACATAAATATTAAAAATGCTACATTAATAAAATTTATACAATCTATAGGTCGCATTTGTAGGACAAATAATAAAAATAAAAAGATATTGATTATTGCAGATGAAGATGTTGTGCTACATCTTCATCAGTCAAAAAAAATACTTAATGATAGGGTTCTTAATAAAGAAATACTTTCATTGATTGAAAAGCAAATTACTTATTCGAATAAAGTAGACTATTCAGAATTGAAAAAGAATCGAGATTGTTACAATTCATTTCACTATAAATATATTAAAAGTTGGAATTGGACATTAGAAAAAATGAACGAATGGAAAGCTATTAGAAAGTATTTGTTAGCGAATCCGACATTAGATAAATTACCTGACAATGAACTCTTTACTAACCATTATATAAAATTAGAGTATCCAAATGATAACTTGGTAATAGATTTTAAAACCAATTATATTATTAATATTTCTTCTGGTGATGCATTTTTGGATAAAATGTTAGAGTGTGATGGATTTGAAGACTATTGCAAGAGAAATAATATTAAAACGATTTGGGATAAAAAAGAATATATTATAGGTAATCATTCATTTAGCGGTATATATAAGGCAGCTTTAGGCGAAGAATTTGTAAAATTTATTTTAAATAAAAAATGTAATATTAATCTATCTGAGTTAGAGTCAAAGGAATTTGAATTATTTGATTTTAAATATAATGGTATATATTTTGATTTTAAAAATTGGAATCATAGATTTGAAAAAAATGAGTCAGAGGCAATAAAATCAATTTATAGCAAAATGAATAGAACTAAGGCAAAAAAGATTTTTGTTATTAATGCCATTAAGCAGGGAAATTACAAACAATTAGAGACAATTGATGGAAAAATTGAGATTATCGACTACATTTATGACCCAAAAACAAATCAAATAAATAATGAAGCTATAATGAAAATACTCAAGTGTATTTAATTAGAATTTAATGGTTTTAGATATATTTAGTTGCATAAGTTATTATATATATGAAAAAAGGATTACTAATCCTCATTTTCAATATACTGTTCAATTGAATGACCAAGCTTTTTAATTACACCGGTAACCAATGCGTTACCCATCATAAAGTATCTCCTTCTATCGGGCATAGTATTTGTCCAATTATCTGGAAATTGATTTAGTCTTTCGCATTCAACTGGCGTAAGTAAACGGTAGTCGTGTGTGATTCTATCTTCAATAACATGTGTGCTGCGATTTAAAGTTCCCTCTGAGGTTAGCATGGTTCTACCAGGATTTAAATAAGAATCTGGATAAGACATTGAACCTTCAGAATATATATACTTATGTCCTGATGCACTAACTCTTTGGATTTTTTTTGCGCCTTTTAGATAAATAAATTTTTGTCGTTGTGAATCGGTCAGGAAATAACTATCGTCAACCGGCTGGTTCAGAATTATTTGATTCAAAGTTGTTGCTGGTATTATTTTTGGTAGAACTTTGGCTGTGTACAAATTATAATCTGTCATAAATCCAGAATTTTCAAAATTAAATGAAAATTCAGTAGATACAGCCACAAGATCTGAATAAGTAGATTTATCAATTTTTGTTTCTTTAATTTTCCCGTGGTTAGATATTGGAAATTCATTGGCAAATATACCATTGCTATTTATGATATCATCAGCATTAAAATGCTTTAATTTTTTAGCAAGATTTAATGTATTCTTATAAGCAAAAATGTAAATTCTGCGACGTTTTTGAGGAAATCCATATTCAGCAGCGTTTATAACTCTCCATTCAACAGAGTAATTGTTGTCTGCGAAACATCGTAACATGATTCCGAAATCTCGTCCTCTTTGTTTTGAGGGAGATTTTAGGAGTCTATCTACATTCTCTAGTAATACGAATGGTGGATTTTTAGCTTTTAAGATATCATTTATTTGCCACCAAAGAACTCCTTTTTTGCCTTCAATTCCTTTTTCTTTGGAAAGGCTTCGTGCAACAGAATAATCTTGACATGGGAATCCGCCAGTTAATAATGTGAAATCTGGCAATGTATTTTTATCTATTATCGAAATATCATCATTAGAGAATTCTGAATTATTGGAATTGTTTACTTTAGAGAAACGTTCGAAATAGCAATTAAAGGCATGTTGTATTTTAGTAGATGGTTCCCACTGATTTGCCCATATAAAATCAAATCTATTTTTTTCAATAGCTTTTCCATCATTTCCAAGTTTAACGTGGTTTAGACCGACTCTGAAACCTCCCACACCTGCAAATAGTTCAATAGCATTTTTTTTCATGTGTGACCTCTTTCTAATTTATCAAGTATATGATAAAATTATACCATAATATTATAACAAAGATCAAGTACTAAAACAAGATCATTTTTCTAATTTAATTCTAAATTAAATAGTAGAAGAACAATAAAGCATATTAGATGTCTTAAAAAGAGGGTGATAAAATGGCTGAAATTATTTTCACAAAAGAGCAAGTAAAAAAAACTGCAAAATCATTAATTGGGAAGACCTTTGGAGAATTAAATAATTACCAAACGAAAGCTGAATTTTATAGTAAAGGATTCCATGGTCAAATCCTCGAAGAAGATGTTTTTCAGTATGGTATCAATAGTAATTCAGCACCAGATTTTGAAAACATTGGTGTTGAACTAAAAGTTACTCCATACAAAATCAATAAAAATGGTTCTTTATCTGCTAAAGAGCGAATGGTTCTTAATATTATTAATTATATGGAAGAGTATAAAAATAATTTTTATACTAGTCATTTTTGGTATAAAAATAAAATGATTCAAATAATTTGGTATTTAAATGAAGATAATATACCCAAGGATCAGTTTAAGATTACTCATGAATTACTTTTTACATTTCCAGCTGAAGATTTGATAATTATAAAGCACGATTGGGAAACTATTATAAATAAAATAAAAGCTGGGAAGGCACATGAACTTTCAGAAGCTGATACAATGTATTTAGGAGCGTGTACGAAAGGGATAAATTCAAATTCTGTTAGGCAACAACCCTTTTCTACAATTATGGCAAAACAACGTGCATTTTGCTTGAAAGCATCATATATGACTCAGTTAGTTAGATGGTATATAGGTGAAGAAAACGTTGAAAAGGTATGCCAAGATTTAAGAACTAAGACGTTTGAAAAGGAAATAGAGGAAAGGCTTGAATCATATAGGGGACTATCTGTCAAAGCTTTAAAAAATATGTTTAATCTAAATTCAAATTCCAAAAGTATTAATGAATTAATTCTTGCTAAGATGCTTGGAGTTAATGGGAAAATTTCAAATAAAGATGAATTTTTGAAGGCTAATATTGTTCCCAAAACAATCAGAGTTAATTCCAATGGAAAAATCAAAGAAAGCATGTCTTTTCCGAATTTTACATTTGAAAAAATTATTTTAGGTGAATGGGAAGAATCTGATTTATATAATATGTTTTCGACAACAAAATTTATGTTTGTTGTGTTTAATGAAGTAAATGATGAATATTGTTTTAGTCATGTTAAATTTTGGAATATGCCTATTCCTATTTTGGATAATGAAATCAGGAAAGTATGGGAAAAAACTGTTAAAATAATTAAGGATGGCGATATAGTTAAAGAAATTATTAACGGGAAAAGAAAAACGAATTTTCCAGCAATAAGTGATAATGAATATTGTCATGTAAGACCACACGGACAGAATTCGAACGACACATATCAACTTCCTATAAAAGATAAATTAACAGGTTTATCTGAATATACAAAGCAGTGTTTTTGGCTTAATAGTTCATATATTTCTAAGATTATCAAGTGATTACTAATGATAGGGTACATTTCTTATTGGTTCTCTTTTAATTAAGTTGCAACTTAGAGTATTTTAAGTGCAAATGCACTGTTGATAAATTTTTATTTGGTAATGTTATACATCAAGAAATACTTGAATTAGTTAAGATTTTAAGGAAAAATGGAAAGTCATCTAAAAAAATTATATTACCGAGAATAAGTTATTGTATGGTTAATTTAAAAGAGAAAAATTTGCCAGAAAAAGTGAGCTAAGTGCATAGTAGAAAAGATAAAATCCCCCTAACTAATATATAATAATTAAAAAGCCTATATGTTTAAGCAATCAATTTTGATTGCTTTTTCTTTAAATATGGAAAATGAAGTTTAAATATGGTATAATTTGTTAAACTTTAATATAATTTGGGGGTAATAATTATGAAAAAATATAGTAATATTCTAATTTTTATTTTAATTCACATATGCATTGCTATTTCAGTGTTTTACGCAGGCTATCTATTAAACAATAGGAGTGATTTTCTCATTAAATCTTTGGATAATAAGTATGACAATATTATTCAAATTTCTATAATGCTTATAACTATAATAATATCATTCGAATTTGTTATTAAGCAAATATATTCAAACAGAGCGTCTAGTAAATATATTTCTTTTGAAATAAAAAGTAAAGGCATGTATCAACTTACATATTTGGGAATTTCTTGCATAGTTACTCTATTGTTTGATAATAACCCCAAATTTATTACTCCCTATTTCCTGAGTTATATTGCATCAATTATTTATTTTATTTATGAATTACATAAGGAAATTGATAATACAGAATTAAACAGGGTAATTAATAAAAAAATAGATCAAATTATTGAAACACTAAAAAGTGATTTTTCTAATGATGTTGAATTGAGAAATTTAAATAACATATATTTAGATTGTATTACAAAAAATGAGATTAATTTAGCTAGTCAAATAATAGTAAATTATAAGAAGTTTTTATCTGAGCAACTAAATAATAAAAATAGGAATATATTAACAAATGAGTCAAATATTGAAGAATTTAAGGATAATCAAGGTAGATTATTAAATTTTTTCAAATTTGCATTAATACAGGATCAATCTATTAATTCAATAAAAATTAATAAAAAAATATTAAGCATTCTTATAAGCTATTTAGAAGATTGCTATAAATGTAATGAGGATGCCTTATCTAAAGAGGTTGAAATTTTTATTCGTGGTATGTTTTTATATGATTTGACTGGTGAAATAACAGATTTATATCATCATTTTTTGGTCTCATATTTAGATTCCGCCTTTGAAGAAACTAATGAATATGATAAATCCTTTAGAAAGACACAGGTTATTTTTAGTATAACAAAGATGCTAATTCAGAAAGGTAAGATATACGATTGTAATTTATTAATTGAATACATATTAATAAAAATTGATAACTCAAATATAGCAAAAATTCCGGATAATATAAAAGACGAATATGTAGAGATATTCGAATTCTATCTAGTTGAGACAAATTCTGATTACAAATTCGCATGTTTAAAGCAATTTGATAGTAAATTAGAAGATGATAAATTTTATCATAAATTGATTGCAATGTATGAAAATATAACTTCATATAAAAATATTTATCAGAATAGTGAAATAGTAAATGATTGGTTAGATTATTTTTCATATTTAATAAAAAAAGATAATAAAGAGTATATTTTTAGGATATATGAATTATATTTTTCTGTAATATTATCTAGTATTGGTATCGTTGAAATTATGCCTAGTAAGACAATACCTCAAATTAATTATTTTGAGGAGGAAAAAATATTTGATGGAATAATTCGAATCATAAAAAAATGTATGAATAATCAAAAAAAGTATTATTTAAAATTTATATTTGATCAATTGAATATGTTAGTTTCAGCGTATTCAATGCAGGAGAAAGCAAAACAAGAGAAGATAGTAGGTGTATATGATCTCGCATTTTGGTTTTTATCTACAATAAACGATGAGACAATATTCGATGTTATAATAAGCTCCTTCTTAGAATTATGTGAAAAATTAGATAAGGAAAGGAAAATTTCGAAAGATTTAGGTAAAACAATTGTTTCTTTGATTAGTGATGCATATAAAAAATGCACAAATAATAGAAATTCATTATCGAATAAACTATTTATGCTGTATGATAAATTATTTGAAGAATCCGCTGATTATCATTTCATCAAAGAGCATATAGCTTATATTTATGATGATATTTTTGATATAGCAATAATGGCAATTGAATATAATGATGATATTACTGTAAAGGCGTCATCTAATTTCTTTGGTTGGCAAACAAAAAGGTATATAGATAATAATAAAGAAAAGGCTAGTGAAGTTTATGAATATGGTTTTAGACTGTTTTCCGCATTAATTAGTGTTAATTACACACAGAATGTCATTATATTTGTGGGGACTTTTATTGTTACAATAGCGTCATATTGTTTTTCTCCTAAAGAAAATTCAAAATTTACTATAAATAAGACATTCGGTGATAAAATAGTAAGTAAACTAGATTCCGAAATGTTAGAATTTATAAAAAAATCTTTTTCGCTTAGAAAATGTATTAGCAAGTCATGGGATGGTATTCTTAGTTGTAATTTTTCACAAGGTATTATTCAGTTTGAAGACAAAATTAATTCTAAAATCAAAGTGTTGGAATGTAAGAAAAAATAAGTATTTAGAGGATTTTATTTATTGAGGAAGATAGTCAAAAAAGCAATGTATGTACATTAATTTTTTAATTATTCAGCCATAGAAAAATGTTAAAAAAATAACATTAGTATAACGGTATAATGTAGGATGTGTATTTTTTTTATCCCATATACATATGTTTTATATAGGTGATGCTATGAAGAAGGTTAATCTGTTTATCTTTTGTTTTATGACTTTGAGTATAATAGGAATAATTATGATTTTTAGTGCATCAAGTATATGGGCTGAATATAAGACTGGGAATAGGTACTATTTTTTAATAAGGCAATCTATATTTTTTGTTATTGCGATTATTGCTTATTTTATAGTTAGTAGAATTGATTATAATTTACTTAAGAAATATAGTAATCATTTGTTTATTGCTAGTTTAGTATTACTAGTAATTGTATTAATACCTGGAATAGGTGTAAAACGTGGTGGAGCTAGAAGCTGGATCGGGATTAATGAATTTTCTGTTCAGCCTTCTGAGTTAATGAAGATTGCTTTTATTATATTTACAGCAAAGTTTTTATCTAATTATCCTGGAATATTAAAGAAGACAAAGTATTTAATATATTATTTATTAGTTGTTATTTTAGTATTTGGATTAATTATGTTAGAGCCTGATTTTGGTAGTGGAGCAATTATCGTTTGTTCAATATTATTAATGATGTATGTAGGTTTAGTTAAAAATAAATATCTAATTTATGCCGCTATAGCCGGTGGAGTTGGAGTAGTAGTATTAATTGCAAGTGCTGGATATAGAATGGCAAGAATAGAATCTTATATTGATCCATGGAGTGATCCACTTGGTAGTGGATTTCAAATAATTCAATCTTTATATGCAATTAGTCCTTCAGGACTATTTGGATATGGTTTATTTAATAGTAGACAAAAGTATTTTTATTTACCTGAACCTCAAACTGATTTTATTTTTGCAATAGTTTTAGAAGAACTTGGAATAGTTGGTGGAGTATTAATACTTTCATTATTTTTGACTATAATAATTATAGGATATAGATTAGCAACTTGTTGCAAAGATTTGTTTGCTATGTATTTATCATTAGGAATAATAAGTTTATTTTTTATTCAAGTATTTATAAATATATCGGTAGTAATAGGACTTATTCCAGTTACAGGAGTAACATTACCATTTTTAAGCTATGGTGGTTCATCTTTAGTTATAACATTTGTAATGATGGGAATACTAGTGAATATAATGAGGAGCGATAACGTTGAATATCATTTTGACTGGTGGAAAGACTGGGGGACATATAATCCCTTTGCTAAAATTAAAGCAAGAATTTTTAAGAAAAAACAACCAAAATAAAATTCATTATTTTGGTTTAAATGATTCATTAGAAGAAAGACTTTGTAGTAAAGAAGATAATTTAATTTTTCATAAATTATATTTAGATAAGTCAGGAATAAAATTAGGTAATTTAAATAAATTTTATTCTGAATATAAAAGAATTAAGAAAATATTTAAAGAGATTAAACCTGATGTAGTTATTGCATCAGGTGGATTTGTTAGTATGCCAGTATTAATGGCTGCTAGAAAACTTAAAATAAAATACTATCTATTAGAAGAGAATGCTGTAGTAGGAGATTGTAATAAATTATTTGGAAGAAAAGCTAATAAGATATTTCTTAGCTTTCCTTTAAAGAAAATGAAGAAGAATATGATAGTTTCTGGTAATCCATCTAGTTCATTAACTATAAATGAAAATGAATATACAATGGACAAGAAATATACAAATATATTAATATTAGGTGGATCATTAGGATCTAAATCTTTATGTGATATTGCCTTAGATTTATCTAATGTTTTAGATAAAAAATATCGAATAATATTAGTATGTGGAAAATACTTTATTAAAATCTATAATCAGTCTAATCCTAATCTTATTTTATATGAATATGTAGATAGATTATATAACATGATCTATAATGCTGATATTGTAATATCTAGAGCTGGTAGTGCAACATTATGCGAAATATTAAGTATAAATAAACCATTAATTGTTATTCCAAGTCTAAATACTAAAGGTAATCATCAAGTAGAAAATGCTAAGTATTTAGAAAAAGAAAAAGCCTGTGTAATGGTTAATGAAAAGAATATAACGCCATTAGATATGGTAAAGATAATATCAAAAATGAATAATGATACAAATTTTACTGATGAAATGAAGCTTAATCAAAAAAAGATTACAAAAGTAGACTGTGCTAAATATATAGTTGAAGAAGTAAGTAAAAATAAATAATAGCCACAAAATCAATTAAAGCATGGATAATATATTATCCAAAATAGGATAGAACCATATATAATAGCTAATATATTATCTACGAAAGCATATAAAAAGCAATGTGAGAAACATTGCTTTTTTTAATAGGTTATATAGAAAATTAGTTATTATCTATCCTTTAAATTTTTATAATCCTTTTCCTTTTTTACACAAATATATGAAGGTCGTATTATTTTACCAGCATTTTGTATTTCTTCAATTCTATGTGCACTCCAACCAGCAATTCTTGAAATTGCAAATAATGGAGTATATAATTCACAAGGTAGATCTAGCATTTGATAAATTAAACCTGAATAGAAGTCGACATTGGCACTAACACCTTTATATATTTTTCTTTTTTCAGAGATGATTTTTGGAGCTAGTTTAGCGACAGTTTCATATAATTCATAATCTTTCTCTAAACCTTTTTCAACAGCTAAATCTTTTGCACAGGCCATTAAGATATCTGCCCTTGGGTCAGATAATGAATAAACTGCATGACCCATACCATAAATTAAACCAGCATTATCAAAGGCTTGTTTATCAAGTAGACGAGAAAGATAATCAGTTATTTCATCAACATTTGATATGTTGATATTTTTTTTCATATCTTTAAACATTTCTACCACTTTAATATTCGCTCCACCATGACGTGGTCCTTTTAAAGAACCTAATGCGGCTGAGATTGCCGAATAAGTATCTGTTGCAGTAGAAGTGACTACATGGGTTGTAAACGTTGAGTTATTACCTCCACCATGCTCAGCATGTAATACTAAAGCTAAATCTAATATTTTAGCTTCTAAAGGTGAAAATTTACCATCTGCTCTTAAAAGGTATAAAATGTTTTCTGCGGTTGATAAATTAGCTTTTGGTAAATGAATAAATAACCCTTTTTTTCTATGATAATATTTATAAGATTGATATCCATAAACAGATAACAATGGAAATACAGCAATCAATTGTAAACATTGTCTTAATACATTAGGAATAGAAACATCATCAGGATTATCATCATAGGCATATAAAGTTAAAACCCCACGAGAAAGAATGTTCATCATATCCTTACCTGGTGCTTTTAAAATTATGTCCCTTACGAAAGAATCTGGAAGGCTTCTATATTCTGATAATTCTTTATTAAAACGATTTAATTGTTCCTTACTAGGTAATTCTGAAAATAATAATAAATAAATCGTTTCCTCAAATCCAAAACGATTATCTTTGGTAAACCCATTAACAATATCCCTTACATTGATTCCACGATAATATAGTTGTCCTTCACAGGGAACTTCAGTGCCATCAGGTAATACCTCTTTTGCCTTAATGTTAGAAATTTCAGTAAGTCCTGTAATAACACCATTTCCATTTATATCTCTTAAACCTTTGTTGACTTTATGTTTGTCATACATATCAGATTCAATATGGTTGTTACTGATTGAAATATCTGAAAGGTCAGAAATATATTGTGTGATTTTTGAATAATTTTTCATTATTTTGTCCTCTTTTCCGTAGTTTAAATTTTTATTATTAATCAAAAATATAAAGCAATAATATCCTTAAATAAAGAATTATTGCTTGAGTTAATTATACACTTATAAATTGACATAAATCAATTCATATGTTATTATCAAAAACATAGACAATTACCTATGAAAGAAAGTGAATACTATGACCATTCGTCATCTACAAATATTCAAAATGGTTTGTGATTGTGGAAGTATAACTGTAGCCGCAGACAAATTAAATATTACTCAACCTTCAGTTAGTATAGCCATTAAAGAATTAGAATCTTTCTATAATGCCCAATTATTTGATAGAATAAATAGGAAGATATATTTAACAGAGGCTGGAGACATGTTGCGTCAATATGCTAATACTATTTTAGAACAATATAATGAGGCAACAACAATCCTTAGAGAAAAAGAAAACTTTTCTAGAATTATAATCGGTGCTAATAGTTCTATATCTGAAACCTTTTTGCCGAAATTACTGCAAGAAGCGAAAGAAAAGATACCACATTTTAATCCTACTATTTTTATTCATAATAATGAAATTATTGAACAAAAATTATCTAATAATAATATTGATTTTGCTATATTAGATAGAGTAAAAGATAGTAAAACAAAAAAATCTTTATTACTTTGTACTGATGAAATGTCAATAATATGTTCCCCTGATTTTTATGAAAGTGACACAATTACAATAAAAGAATTATCAAAACATCCTTTATTAATGAGAGAAGTAGGAAGTGGACTACGCAATTGTGTAGATGAAGTTTTTTCAAAGCATGGTTGTATTACAAATGCAATAGTTGAAAGTACAAGCACTATAAGTCTTATAGAACTTGCAGAGAATGGTATGGGTTTCTCATTTATATCAAATGAATTAGCTCAAAAAATATATAAATACCGCAAGATAAAAATAGTCTCTTTATCTGATGATAATTTCAAGAGACATTATTATTTAATCTATAATAATAAAAAGCATTTAACACCAATAATGAAGCAATTTATAGATTTAATATAAGTATTGTACTATAAATGGATGACGAAAATTTGTGGTTTTTAATGAAAAATTGATATTTGAGAAATGATTATGAAAAAATATAAAATTGAAATATTAGAAAGTGAATTAGAAGATAAAAATGGATAGTTTAGAAAAATTAAAATCAAAGATCGACAAATTTAATAAAGATAGAAATTGGGATCAATTTCATACACCAAGCAATTTAGCTAAGTCAATATCAATAGAAGCCTCAGAATTATTAGAATGCTTTCAATGGAGTGATACAAACTATAACATAGAAGATGTAAAAGATGAACTAGCTGATGTAATGAATTATTGTATACAAATGGCGCTAGTATTAGATTTAGATATAAAAGACATTATACTATCAAAATTAAAGAAAAATGAAGCGAAATACCCTGTAGAAAAAGCTAAAGGTGTTTCTAATAAATATAATAAACTTTAATATTATGATGAAAAGATGAATTAACAGTCAAAATGGACTGTTAATTTTTTTATATGGAAAAAAATGTATAAAATTGTTATAATAATATTAATAAATTGCAACCAAGAGATAAAAATTGAGAAAAGGGGGATATATATGAAAAAAAACGGGAAAATTTTTATAAGTTCAACATTTAATGATTTAATACAAGCAAGGCAAAAGGTAGATAATGTCATTACTGGATTAGAATATGCTTCTGGCGGAATGGAAAAATTTGGATCATCCCCTGATACTCCATTAGAAAAATGCTTGGAGGAAGTTGCTAAATGTGATTTGCTAATTCTAATTGTTGCTTTGCGATATGGCTCAATAGAAGTGAAAACACAAAAATCCTATACCCAACTGGAATATGAGAAGGCGATAGAATTAAAAATACCAGTCTTAGTTTATCTTTCGGATAGTAAGTATCCAGCAAGTGAAGAGACAATTGATTTCGGTGAAAAAAGAGAAAAGTTAAATGAATTTAAAAGGCTTTTAAGAAACACCCACACAATATTTTACTTTAAGAGTGAAGATGAACTAGCAAAACAAGTAGCGATTGATATTCCTAGGGAAATGAGTAGAATTATTGATTTTGATGAGGGAAAGTTAAAGCAATTTCAAAATGGTGAGATTCCGTTTGAAAAATTTTTAGTACGTCCCAAAAAATATGACGGAATAATATCAACAATTTCTTTTGGGTTTACTGTTTCAAGAGACTATAACTGTTACGAAAGAACTATAGCTTCCGCTGCAAAAGCGATAAACATGGCTACTGGTGATACTATTGAATTGGAGGCAATTATAGATGAGAAAGTTAGATGTAAAATTTTTTTTCAGGGAGAATACGCTGATTGGTTAGAAAGAGAAGTTGAAAGTATTTTCTCATCACTAGAAGAATCTAAAGTGAAAGATTGGGAAATGCCAAATATCAGGTATATATATGAGGCCAGGGTACAAGCGGTATATGGGAGTTATCAACAAGCATGTTGGGATTCTCAAAATGAATGGGTTGACGCTTTCGACGTTGAAGGGATGAAAATCGTTGAAATCCCCCAATTTAAAGAAAAAAAATTACTTGAAGTAATAGCTTTCGAAATTGACTAATAAATAAGAAAGTTTATTAGAATAAAATGTAAAAATCTATAGAGGTGGGATAAAGTGAATAATAAAAAAATAATAGAAGATAAGCGAACTAGAACAGAAATAATACAAGATAATTTCTTTAAATATTTAGAAAAAAGAAAAATTACTAGTGCTAAATATGCAAAAGTGCATAATCTATCTCCATCAATTGTTTCAAGATGGAAAAATTATGAAGGCAAAATGAGTGCAGAGCATATTTTTGAGGCAACTAAATATTTCGGTATTTCTACTAATGATTTATATTATACAGATTTAGAAAAAAAACAGATAAGTGCTTTTTCTGATCCATCATACGATCCAATAATTGCTCAACAACATGTAGATGTTAAAATGTTGACAGATAGTTTTTCCAGACCAAGTGATATTGTAAGTACTACAATAGCATTATCCGTAGTTATGGTTATAATTAGTTTTTTTATAGTAAAATATTCTGCATTTTGGAGTTTATTACTTTTATTTATTCCTTTTGGTGCAAAATCTTATTTTAATTCGGAATTTGGTATAAGAAAAACATTTTCCATAAATTATTTAGATGATGTTTATTATAATTTGAAAAATAGCAAAGATGAATATTTTATAATTAAAGTACTGCTACATGTAGCAAGTTTAATTTTAGCAATAATTTCTTTTGGAATTTTAAACACCAAAATAGATGTACTACCTGAAAATAATATATATGATATGTATATGTTAACTATAATAATTATATTTGTCCATATAATAGTAAATTTTGTGACATTGTTTATTAGACAAAGAGAATATAAAGAATCTATTTATGATAATGAAATAAGAAATTATCATGCCAATTTGATTAATTTTTATGTAGCATTACTGATGTTTTGTTATGTTGTTGTACTACAGTCTTTAACATTTTCACGAAATTGGGGTTTGCTAATAATAACATTTATCATTGTAGGTTTCAGCTATTTCGAATTTTACCTTACCTCAAAAAAATATAGTGAGTATAAATTGGTATATGAAGAGTATGGGAAGGAAATTCGAGAATTATTTCCCAAGAATTAAGTTGCAAATAATGCAACTTTTCTTTTTTTTATTGCTATATTGGCAAACTATCTTTTTTATGTCAAATGTATAAATTACAATTGAATTGTCCTAGCTATAGTGAAATTTTATTATGGCAACAAAGAAAGTGAGGGGATTTTATTTTGAAAGAATCCATTACAATGATTTTAACGATAGTTGGTATTGTAGATATCGGAAGTTGTTTTATGAGCAAGAATAAAAAAAGTTTTATTATTCGATATGTAGTTGTTGGTATTTTGTTTTTTAATGTGAATATATTCAGTGATCAATTAATTAATTCAATCTTTTTTGAAATGATTTGTGTGGGGTATATTATTTATGTTATTACATATGCAATAGTTGGAGTGTTGATGGCAAAAACAAGAATTTATTCGCCTAGTTCATGGAGAGCAGTATATTTTGTTATATATATTATTCTAGCAGTGATTTTAAGAGTTTGTTGCGATTGGCTAACATCATTAAATATTCTTCCGATATAATATAATGATTTCTTTATTATTGTTTTATTATAGTAAGTTATTTGAAAAAAATCACAAAATCTATAACATTTTTAACGCATACATCATATTATAAGAATACATGGGTAGATTATATAAAGTAATTTATATCGTGATATTATTATTTTTTAATTGGTATAACAATTAAAGAATAATGAAAAATATCTAATAATAGTATAAATATAATAAAGTGGGTAGTAATAAGATGGATTTCATAAAGTATGTAATTGAAAATGATTATGGAGAGGTATTGTCAAATGCTAGTTTTAAGTCGCTTTCTACAATAGGATGCGGAGGAGAAATAAAGTATTTGTATTTTCCTAAAAATGTTGAATCTTTATGTAAGGTTTTTCAGTTTTTAAATTATTTTAATATGAAGTTTTTTGTAATAGGTAATGGTAGTAATATTTTACCAAAGAGTGATTTTTTTGATGGAGTAGTAATAACTATAAAATCACTTGAAAAATATATTAGAGTATATGATGATCATGTAATATGTAGTGCTAATATACAAGCATCTAATTTAGCTAATAAATTAGCGGAATTAAATGTTGGAGATTTATCCTTTTTAGGCGGTATTCCTGGTAATATTGGTGGTTGTATAAATCAAAATAGTGGTGCTTATGGTGATGAGATTAAGAATCATATTATAGAAGTAAAATATATTGATGCTGAAGGAAATATAAAGATAATTAAAAATGAAGAATTGAATTTTAGTTATCGATATAGTATTTTCAAAGAAATAAAAGGTATCATTATAGAGGCAAAGTTTAAGATAGAAAAGAATGTAGAAACGAAAAGTGTTTTACAAAAAAGGTTATTATCAAGAAAGACTTCTCAACCTTTAGAATATAAAAATATGGGTAGTGTTTTTAAGAATCCTGAAGGACTTAAGGCTTGGGAAGTAATTGATAAGTTAGATCTTAGAGGATATAAAATAAATGATGCGGCAGTAAGTGAAAAACATACTAATTTTTTAATAAATTTAGATTCGGCTAAGGCTGAGGATTTTATTGATATGATAAATCTTATTAAAGATAAAGCAAAAAAAGAAATGAATGTTATTTTAGAACAAGAAATAATAATTGTTGAATAATGTAGAAAAAATTACAATTTATTGAGTTGTAATTTTTTTATTTTGTCAAATTTTAAAGCATTATTTCGAGTGATACATCTTGAATATTGTTGTTAAATGAAGTAAAATACATAGTAGTGTGTAATAAAAGTATCTTGTCGATATTTGCAATTACTAAATGGAGGGAATAATATGATTTTCGGTGAATTTGATAATTTTAATCAAAAACCAATTCTTAAGGTTGTTGGAGTTGGTGGTGCCGGTGGGAATGCCCTTGATCGAATGATTGAAAATGAAGTTCGTGGCGTAGAATTTATAGCAATGAATACTGATGCACAAGATTTAACAGCTTCTAAGGCTGATGTTAGAGTTCAAATTGGTAAGGCTTTAACACGTGGACTTGGAGCTGGGGCAAATCCTAATGTTGGTAGAAATGCGGCATTAGAAAGTGAAGATGACATAAGAGAAGTTTTAGAAGGGTCAGACATGGTTTTCGTTACTTGTGGTATGGGTGGTGGAACTGGTACTGGTGCTGCACCTGTAGTTGCTAGAATAGCGAAAGAAATGGGATGCCTAACAATCGGTATTGTTACTAAGCCATTTATGTTTGAAGGTCCTGAAAGAATGTCTAAGGCTGTAGCAGGGCTAGAAGCTTTAAAAGAACATGTAGATACATTAATCGTTATCCCAAATCAAAGACTATTAAGTATAGTTGATCCAGGTACGCCTATGTTAGAAGCTTTCCGTGAAGCTGACAATGTACTTCGTCAAGGGGTACAAGGTATTGCCGAATTAATTTCTTTCCCTGGTTTAATTAACGTTGACTTTGCAGACGTTAGAACTGTAATGAAAGATAAAGGGACAGCCCTAATGGGAATTGGTATTGCTCGTGGTAAGAATAGAGCTGTTGAAGCGGCCCGTAAAGCAATTCATTCAAGTTTGCTTGAAGTTTCTATTGATGGAGCTACTGATGCAATTGTTAATATTACTTCTAATCAATCTATTCCTTTAAAAGAAGTAGAAGAAATTATTGGCGAAATTAGAAATAATTGTGATCAAGAATTAAACTTAATTTATGGTTCAGCTATTAATAATGAACTTGGTGATGAAGTAGTAGTTACTGTTATTGCAACTGGATATGAATTAAAAGCTAAAGAAAATGGTATAAATAATTTGGCTGGTTCAATTTTTAGTAATATAAGTGAAAGAAACGTTGCTTATAAAGTAGCTGAAGAAGATAATGAAATAGAAGAAACAATGGATGATGAAAGTGTAGATAGCTTATTTACAAATAAACAAGTTGTTAAACTTCAAAAGAAAAAAGAAAAAGAACTTAAAAAAGAAGCCAAAAAAGCTGAAAAAGTAGCTGTTAAAGATACAGGTACAACAAGAAAGAGCCTACCTGATTGGCTAACAAGAAAATAGATTAATTAATGAATTAGTGTAAAAACTAATTCTTTTTTTCTTATATAGTAATTTCTTTTTATGTACAAGCATATTCTTTAATGGTGATGACAATGAAAAAGATAGACAAGTATTTGCACTCTAATAGACTCATTTATTACGATGATTTTATTATCATAGAAAATTATGAACAAATAATTTCAATTGATGCCAAAAAAATAAGAACAAGTAAGTATGAGATAATAGGGAAAAATTTAACAGTAAAAAAATTTGATGGATTTATAATAGAAATTAAAGGAAATATCGATAATATATCAATAGGGGGAAACATAAATGAATCTATATAGACTTAGCATTAATACTGATGATTTTTTTGAATATAATAATAAAATAGTTGCGACTAATATAAGTGTAAAGGATGGACAAGTAATTTTTTATACTGATAAAATTACTTTGAAATTTTTAAAGAGTAATAATGTAGAATATGAAATAATTGAAGACAAAAGAACACAAACTAAAAATAGGATGATGAAAAGCAGAGGATTTCTAGCTGGAATGATAATGTTTGCTTGTCTCTTATATTTTAATACTTTTAGAGTAAGTAGAATTGAATTTAATGGTCAATTTGAAATAAATAATAATATTGAGCAAAGAATAGTTAAAAATACTAAAAGATTATTCTTTTGGGATTTCTTAAGTTCTAAATTAGATACAATCGCAGCTGACTTAAGAAAAGAATATGTTGAATACCAATGGATAAGTATTGAAAAAAGTGGAAGCGTAGTAAAGGTAGTTGTTAGTGATTTTGATACAGAAACTAGAGAAATTAAGGCCGAAAAAATAGGAAATGTTGTAGCAAAAAAAACAGGAATAATTACTTATTGTAATGCCTATCAAGGAAAAAAAGCTGTGGAGCTTAATCAATATGTAAAAGAGGGTGATGTATTAATAAGTGCTAATAAACTATTTAATACTGATAGTAGTAAGATGGAGTTAACAGAAGCAAGGGGATTAGTATTAGCTTCTACATACGAAGAAGTCAATATGACGGTGTATAAAAAAGTTAATTCTACAGTATATACTGATAATGTTAATAAATCAAAAGAAATATCTATCTTTGGATTTGATTTCAATATTGGAAAGAAAAAAGAGTTTTCAAAAAAGGATCGAGAAGAAAAAACAGTGTTTAATTTCTTTGGGATTTTTAAAGTAAAAAAAGTAACAGAATATGAAAAATGTGATATAATAAAAACATATAATAAAGACTCAAGTATAGAACATGTTAAAACTTTAATTGAAGAAGATTTCAATTTAAATAAAACATCTAAACTAGAGGAAATAATAAAAATGGAAGTTTTATATTTAGAAGAATTAAATGATTCTTTCAATATAAAAATGTTAGTAAAGAAACAAGAATCGATTGGTATTTTCCAAACATTAAGCTAAATAGGAGTGATTATAAAAGCATGAAGTTAGATACAAAAATTTATGAAATTACAGATGCAAAGAATATATGTGGCATTGAAAATAGTAATATTGTATTAATTGAGGAACTTTTTGAAGTAAGTATAAATTTTAGTGGTGAATCTATATCTACTGATTGTGAAGATGAAAGAAAATTAGATGAATTAGAAAAGTTTTTTGAAATATTATTATTACTTTCTAGAAATAATATTTCAATTACATCAAGAGATATTTTATATATAAAAAATTTACAAGATAAAGGTAAATTAGAAGAAGCTTATCAATTATATGAAAATAGAAAAATAATTGGTCATACTACAACCAATAAAATAATTTCACCTAAAACAATAAGACAAATTGATTATGTTAATGCACTTGATACTAAGGATATTGTCTTTGGAGTAGGACCTGCGGGAACAGGTAAAACTTATTTAGCGGTTGTTAATGCGGTTACTCTATTAAAAAAAGGGAAAATAAAAAAGATAATACTAACAAGACCAGCAGTTGAAGCCGGAGAATCGCTTGGATTCTTACCAGGTGATTTAAAAGAAAAGGTTGATCCATATTTGCGTCCTTTATATGATGCATTATATGATACCTTAGGCTTAGAACAAACTAATGCTTTGATAGAAAAAAATGTTATTGAAATTGCCCCTCTAGCTTATATGAGAGGTAGAACATTAGATAATTCATATATTATCTTAGATGAAGCACAAAATACGACTGATAAGCAAATGAAGATGTTTTTAACGAGACTGGGATTTAGTTCTAAGATGGTAATTACTGGGGACGTAACTCAAATAGATTTGCCAAGAGGTAATAAGTCTGGTTTAGTTGTGGCTTTAAGTATTCTAAAAAATATCAAGCAAATTGAGATTGTTGAATTTGAAAAATATGATGTAGTAAGACATCCATTAGTATCTAAAATAATTGAAAGATATGAAGAATACGAAGAATTAAATTAGTATGAGGTAGTAAAAGTATGAAGATTAATTTTGTGAATCAAACAGAAATAGATGTAAAAGAATATAAAAAGCTAATTAGAGATGTTTTTAAGAAGGTTGATGATAAAAGAGAATTTAATATTATCTTTGTATCAGCCGAAGAAATTAGAAACATAAATAATCAATATCGTAATATTGATAAAGTTACTGACGTAATTAGTTTCGCATTATTGGACAATGACATGTCCAATTTTAATGCTTTAGATGAACTGGGAGATATCTTTATTTGTTTAGATAGAGCCTTTGAACAAGCGAGTGATTATGGACATAGCATAGAAAGAGAAGTTGGATTCTTAGCTGTTCATGGATATTTACACTTATGTGGATATGATCATATGAATGATAGTGATGAAAAAAAGATGATAGAAAAACAAAAGGAAATCTTAGATAAAGCTAAGCTTTATAGGGCGTAATTATGGAATTAATACAAAAAGCTATTGAAGCAATGAAAAATTCATATTCACCTTATTCAAAATTTAGGGTTGGATGCGCAGTAGAATTAAATAATGGCAAAATAATTACTGGAACTAATATTGAAAATGTATCATATGGGTTATCTATGTGTGCTGAAAGAGTAGCTTTATTTAAAGTTATTTCTGAAGGTTTTACTAAAGAAGATATTAAATCTATGGCAATTGCTGGAGATACTATTAATCCAATTGCTCCTTGTGGAGCTTGTAGACAAGTTATGATTGAATTATTAGACTTGGATACTAAAATTTATTTAACAAATTTAAAGAGTGATGTTAAGGAGGTTACTGTAAGGGAGTTAATGCCTTATGGTTTTGATAAAATTGAGTAGTACACATAAATCAGGATTTGTGACGATAATAGGTCGTCCAAATGTAGGGAAATCAACCCTTTTAAATTCGATATTGGGGAAAAAAATTGCAATAATGTCAGACAAGCCCCAAACAACAAGAAATACAATTTTGGGAGTATATACAACAAGTGATGCCCAGATTATTTTTACTGATACCCCAGGTATCCATAAACCCCACCATGAATTAGGGCAAAGAATGGTTAATGCATCATATGACTCGATTAAAGGTGTTGATGCGGTATTCTTTATGATTAGTGCTGTTGATAAAATCGGTACTGGTGATAAGATGATAATTGAGCATTTGAAGGCTATTAGAAAACCTATTTATTTAATTATTAATAAAATAGATTTATTAAAAAAGAAATCAGATGTTGATAGAGTAATTTTAGACTATATGAATGAATTAAATTTTGAAGGAATATATCCTGTAAGTGCTCTAGAGCATACTAATGTTGATATATTACTAGAAGAAATCAAAAAATTACTACCTGAAGGACCACAATATTATCCTTCTGATATGGTCAGTGATCATCCAGAACGTTTTATTGTTGGTGAACTAATAAGAGAAAAAATATTACAATTAACAAAAGAAGAAGTTCCTCATAGTGTGGCAGTTGTTATTGAATCAATGAAACAAGATGAAACAAATCCTAACTTAGTTAATATTTATGCAACTATCTATGTTGAAAGAGATAGTCAAAAGAAAATAGTTATTGGAGCTGGTGGTTCTATGTTAAAAGAAATAGGAACTAGAGCTAGAAAAGATATTAATTCTCTTTTAGGTTCTAAGGCTCACCTTGAATTATGGGTTAAGGTAAAGAAGGACTGGACTGATAGACCAGAGACTTTAGCAAGTCTTGGCTATGGTAAAGATAATTTCTAGATAAATGTATATATTTGTCATATAAACTCATAATATTAATGAGGTGTATGACATGAACGATAATATGAAAAAATTTAGAGAAACAGGAAAAATTGAATATTATTTAAAGTATAAAGAAGAAACTAGTAAGGAACTATCTTTGAAGGAGAAAAAAGATGGAAAACATAAAGATAAAGGGAATAGTAATAGGAAGCATTGATTATAAAGAAACCTCTAAAATCGTATATTTATATACTAAATTAGGTAAAATCAGTGTAAAAGCCTTAGGCTCTAAAACTAAAAAAAGTAAAACTTTATCTTTTACTACAACTTTAAATACGGTTGAATGTATAATAACTAACTCTGAATTTCCAACATTAATTGATTATACAGTAATAGATCAAAATCGTTATATTAAAGAAGAACTAAAAACTAATTTATGGATGAGTTATATACTAGAAATAGTTAATAAATTTCCAAGTGATGCAAATCACGAAAGATGCTTTGATTTCTTATTAAGAACAATAGATCACGCTAATAATAAAATTAATCCAATGTTACTAGCAATCCTTTTCCAGCTTAAAGTACTTTCAGTATTTGGGGTTGCCCCCGTTTTAAAAAGATGTGTGAAATGTGGAAACATTGAAACTATTGGACTAAACATAAATGATGGTGGTGCAGTATGTATTAACTGCAAAACATCTAAAACATTAGATAAAGAAATCTTAGAAAAAATAAAAGAACTTTATTATTTTGATGATAAAGAAAATAACTTTGATAAATTTGAAAATTATAATTTAATAGAAATTTTTAATATCATAAATACCTATTATGATACACATTCAAATATTTATTTAAAGGGTTTGAATAGTTTAGTTTTCTAATATTTATTTACAATGATTACCTCTTAATGTATACTATAAATAGTTTATATTTAATCATGGAGGGTTATTTATGAAAAAACAAAATTATCTATTTATCACAATAATTGCAGTGTTATCTGTATTTTATTTGATATCTTTTGCACAAAATATTTATCTTGTGAAAACTGCATCTAATTTGAAATACGTGAGACAATCGGCTGCTGGTAGTACTATAATTGAACCTGAATATGCAAAAAAAATAGCGAAGACAACGATTCTTTCTTCGGTTATTTTATTTGTTGGATTAAGTATGATTATTTTAGCTATAGTAAATAAGTATTATACTAATAAGCTAAAAAAGCAAAATTTAATCTTAATAACTAAAGTTATGGTATATGTATTTAGTGCAAGTTTATTAATAATTTCAATTGTCTTGGTGATAACAGCTGGTAAATATAATCTTGAGCTACAAAGCTATCAACCATATTATGATCCTGCATATGATTATTATGTAACCAATGATTATATTTACATGCAAGAATATCAATCAAATTTAATTATACCAATTGTATCTTTAATAGGTATTGGAGTATGCTTGTTATTAGACAAAGATGAAAAAAATAAAGAAAACGAATTAAATGATATCGAATGATATCATTTTTTTGATATAATATGTAAAAAGGAATATTAGTATATGAGACAATATGATGAGAGTGAAGAATTATTTGCCAATAGAATAAGATCATTAAAGGAAAAAGCTTTGAAGAATGATCAAATAAGCACATTGAAGTTTTTAGATTTAAGGAAACAAGAAATAATTACTCAGGTAATAACAAATAAGGATAATTTATATGTCTACTTTGATGGTGGTTATTCTAATAGTGAATATAAGAAATGTATGATTAGTAGTAAGGAAATAGAATTTCCTAATTTAGGTATTAATATTTTAAAGATAAAATATAATAGAAAATACTTAGTTCCTAATCATCGAATGATTTTAGGGAATTTAATGAGTTTAGGAATAAAAAGGGAAGTAATTGGAGATATTGTCATAACTGGTGAAGACTGTTATATTATTACAAGTAGTGAAATAACAAAGTTTTTAATTAGTGAATTAAAGGTAATGAATAATGTACCTATCGAATTAGAATTATTTGAGGGAGTGTTAACTAATGAAGAAAAGTATGATATTAAGAAATGCTTTGTCTCAAGTTTGCGCTTAGATAATATAATTGCGGCAATGTACAATATGTCTAGAAATATAGCTCAAGAATTCATTGCTTCTGACTTAGTAAAGGTTAATCAAGTATCATGTCAAAATAATAGTCACCAAGTAAAAGAAAATGATATTATTAGTATTCGTGGTAAGGGAAGAATGAAGGTTATTAGTGTGGGTGGATTATCTAGAAGTGAACGAATTATTGTGGAATTAGGTAAGCTTCTATAAATAGAAAAAAAGCGTTTTTGAAAACGTTATCTTTTTTAAAAATATATGTTTGTTTTTCTAAAACACTTGTGTTTGTTTTGTAAACAAGTATAATATAATAAATGAGGTGTTTGGTATGTTAATTAGCACAAGAGATAATGAAAAAGTAAAAACTTCGACAGCTATACTTAAAGGTATGACTACGGTAGGAGGACTATATATATTTGATAATATCAAGGAAATTGGTTTTAATGAATCTTTTCTTGGCATGAATTATCAAGAAATGGCGAAAAAAATATTAAGTTTTTTATTTAATGATTTTGATAGTAAGGATATTGATTATTGTGTGTCTAGCGCGTACAATGAAAAAAATTTCCCTACTGGATGTGTAACATTAAAACATTTTGATAAATATAGTTATTTGAATTTATTTAATGGGCCAACATTCGCATTTAAAGACATGGCTTTAACTATGCTTCCTTTCTTTGTGGAAGTATCAAAAAGAATGGAAAACAACAAAAATAAAACAGTAGTATTAACAGCTACATCAGGAGATACTGGTAGTGCAGCATTAAATGGTTTTACTAAATCTGAAAATACTAATATTTATGTTTTATATCCCAATGCTAAAGTAAGTCAATTCCAAGAAAAACAAATGTTAAGTTTTAATGGAAGTAATGCTAAGAGCTTTGCTGTAAATGGTAACTTTGATGATTGCCAAAGAACGGTAAAAGAATTTTTTAATAATGAAAAATATAATACTATTGATCTATCAAGTGCAAATAGTATAAATATAGGACGTTTAGTTCCTCAAATTATTTACTATTTTTATTCATATGTAAATTTAGTAAATGAAAAGAAGATTAAATTTAATGATAAAGTTAATTTCTGTGTACCGACAGGAAACTTTGGAAATATATTAGCTGGATACATTGCTAAACTATTAGGATTACCTATTAATAAATTAATTTGTGCATCTAATAAAAATAAAGTATTAACTGATTTTATTAATACTGGTGTATATGATAGTAATCGTAGTTTCTATACTACAAATTCTCCATCAATGGATATTTTAGTATCATCAAACTTAGAACGTTTATTATTTATGCTATCTAATGATGCTAGCTATGTAGCTAAATTAATGAATAATTTAAAAGTTAATGGAAAATATGAAGTATCTAAAGAAGTATTAGCCAAAATGGATTGTTTTGCCTCAGGATATATCGATGAAGTTGAAACAATTAATTTAATTAAAAAAGAATACAATAAAACTTCACATTTAATGGATCCTCATACAGCGGTTGCTTATGGTGTTTATGAAATGTATAAAGAAGAAACTAAAGATGATACTCATACAGTAATTTTATCTACAGCTAGTCCTTATAAGTTTAGTGATACAATTTGTAAAGCTCTAGATTTAGAAATTAATAGTGATGAATTTGTTAATATCGAAAAGATTAATGAAAAAACTGGATTTGAAGTTGATTCTAGAATCTTAGAATTAAGAGATACTAAAGTAGACAGAGAAATTTGGGACTTAAATGTAACATATGCAAATTTAAAAAATGTTGTTGGTGGACTAGATGATTAAGATCAAAGTTCCTGCAACAAGTGCGAACTTAGGTCCAGGGTTTGATTGTTTAGGAATGGCATTTGGATTATATAATTCTTTTATATTTGAAGAATCAAATGAGTTTATGTTAGAAGGTTTTGATATTAGATATCAAAATGATAATTTAGCTTTAAGTTCTTATTTAGAAGTTTTTAAATATTTAAATATAGAACCAATTAAAGTAAAAATAATAATGGCAGAACAAGAAGTACCTACATCAAGAGGACTTGGTAGTAGTGCAACTTGTATTGTAGCTGGTGTATTAGCTGCAAAGTATTTTTTAGGTGAAAAAATTTCAACTGGTACTTGTTTTAATATTGCAAGTAATATCGAAGGACATCCTGATAATATTGCTCCGGCAATGTTTGGTGGATTAATCGCAAGTTTTAAAAATGATGAAGTTTACGAATATGTAAAATATGATGTTTCGAAAGAACTTAACTTTAATGTTTTAGTTCCTAATTTTGAATTATCGACTCATGAAGCTCGTAGTGTATTACCAACATCTTTAACCTATAAAGATATTGTTTATAATACTGCTAGAGTAGCTAATATTCCAACTGCTTTTGAAAAAGGGAATATATCTTTAATAATCAAATTATTAAGTGATAAAATGCATGAACCATATCGTATGGGACTAATTAAACAAAGTGCTGAAATTAAGAAATTGGCTCATGAGTTAAATTGTTCATTTTGTATAAGTGGGGCAGGTCCAAGTTTATTAATTATAAGTGATTATGATGTATCAAATAAATTTAATGAATATAAAAACTGGAAGGTATATAAACTACCTGTAGCTAGTGATGGTGCAATTTTGGAGGTTATTTAGATGAAAATAGGTATGCTTGGATGCGGAACTGTAGGTTCTGGAGTATATGAAATAATAAATAACAATAGTCGTTTAAAGACGACTTTTGAAGTTGCTAAAATTTTGGTTCGTAATATTAGTAAATATAAACAATATGAAAATATAGTTACAACTAATGTTGATGATATATTAGAAAATAAAGATATTGATATTGTTGTAGAAGTTATGGGTGGACATGATTTTGCTTATAATGCTATGAAAAAAGCTTTAGCTAATAAAAAACATGTTGTTACTGCTAATAAAGAAGTCGTGAGTATGCACTTAGAAGAATTATTAGAGTTAGCTCATAAAAATAATGTATATTTCTTATTTGAAGCTACGGTTGCTGGAGGAATTCCTGTAATTAATAATATCTTAAATAATTCTAAAGTTAACACTATAAGTGAAGTAAATGGTATTCTAAATGGATCAACAAATTATATTTTATCATTAATCCAAAATAATAATGTTAAATATGATGATGCTATAAAGAGTGCGTTTGATAAAGGATTCTTAGAAGCAGACCCAACTGATGATTTACATGGACTTGATATGGTAAGAAAGATTGCAATATTATCAATGCTATCATATCTAGGTAATGTTAAATTAGATAATATATATAATTATCCAATAAGTGGAGTGACTGATGAATTTGTTTCATATGTTAATAAAAATGGTTATAAATTAAGATATACAGCTCAATCAGTACTAAAAGATAATAATGTAGGTATTAGAATTGAACCTGCTATTTATAAATCAAGTACTATTTTGGGAAATATTAATAATGAAATTAATATTGTTCAAGTAAAAGGATGCAATACTGGTGAACTTAACTTTACAGGTCCAGGAGCTGGTAAATTACCAACGGCTAATAGTATCGTTACTGATTTAATGATGATAGTTGAAGAACGTGGATATATTGATTATGTTCCGATAAATGAATTAACGGTCGTTTCAAATGAAATGTTTGTTGATGAATATTTAGTTCTTCCTAATGAAAATATAGATCCGAAATATGTTGAAAAAATTGAAGAAGGCTTTGTATATACAAAGAAAATTACTGCTAAAGAATTAAGTGAAATAGTTAAAAAATCTAAATTCTATGCAAGAATTAACGGGTGAATGAAATGAGTATAGTTTGTAAATTTGGTGGATCATCAATGGCTGATGCCCAACAATTTGAAAAAGTTAAGAATATTGTGTTAGCAAATCCTGAAAGAAAGGTAGTTGTGGTATCAGCTATTGGTAAAAAGGAAAGCAAGGATAGTAAAATAACCGATTTATTATATTTGCTTCATGCACATATCAAATATAAAGTTGATTATCATACTATTTTCGATAGCATTAAGAAAAGATATTATACAGTTAAAAATGATTTAAACTTAGATATAGACTTAGATGAAGAATTTAGAGTAATTGAAAGTACTTTTAAAAATGATTTGTCTGTTGATTATATTGTAAGCCGCGGAGAATATTTAGCTGGAAAATTAATGGCTGCATATATTGGATGCAAGTTCGTAGATGCCAAAGATGTAATAAAATTTAATTATGATGGAACAGTTGATTATGAAGAAACTGTTCAATTGGTAAAAGAAGCTTCTAATGTAGAAGGAAGAGTTTTAATTCCTGGTTTCTATGGTTCTTACATGAATGGTGAAATAAAATTATTTTCTCGTGGTGGTAGTGATATTACTGGTAGTATTGTTGCAAAAAGTATAAATGCTAGCATGTATGAAAACTGGACTGACGTGTCAGGTATATTAATGGCCGATCCAAGAATTATTAATAAACCATATAAAATTTCTAAAATTACCTATGAAGAATTAAGAGAATTATCATACATGGGAGCAAGTGTATTACATCAAGATGCTATTTTCCCAATTGAAGATGTGAATATTCCAATTAATATCCTAAATACAAATGATCCACTAGATTCAGGAACAGTTATTTCTAATACTGATTTCCAAAGTACTAGAGCAATAACAGGTATTGCTGGTAAGAAGGATTTCTCTTGTATTATGGTTACTAAAGAAAGATATGCAAAAAAAATTGATGTCTTAACTGAAATATTTAATGTATTTAAGAAATATGCTTTAAATATAGAATTAGTTCCGACTGGTGTGGATTCATTTAGTTTTGTAGTAGAATCAAGTGAATTAGAAAAATGTCATTATAATTTAATTGAATCAATTAGAAAAATTGAAAATATAATAACAGTAGATATTGAAAAAGAAATTGCTTTAGTAGCGATAGTTGGAAAGAATATGGCATCTAAACCAGGATTCAGTGGACAAATTTTCGCTACTCTTGGTAATAATGGAATAAACGTAAAAATAATAGCTCAAAGTTCACATGAATTTAATATTATTGTTGGAGTAAAAAATGAAGACTTTGAAAAAGCTATTAAAGTAGTTTATGATAATATGGTAAGAGAATAATGAAAGATAGCCTATTGGTACATAAGGATGTACTTCCTGATAGTTATTTACAAGTTTTTAAAACAAAAGAATTGATAGAAGAAAAAAATCTAAGTGTTAGTGAAGCGTGTAAAGAAACGGGAATTAGTAGAAGTACATATTATAAATATTGTGATCATATATTTAATCCACCACAAAAAATGGGTAAAAGAGCAATCTTTTTAATACAAGTAGATAATGAGAAGGGTGCGCTATCATCTGTATTATACAAAATAGCCGACTACAATTGTAATATTATTACAATTAATCAAGATACACCAGTAACGGCATATGCATATATTACAATAATGATAGACACATTGCATTCAAGTATTTCGGTTGATCAATTAGTTCAAGAAATAAAAGATTTACCGAAAACAAAAAATGTAATAATTTTGGCGTCAGAATAGAAAAAGAAAGAGTTCTCTTTCTTTTTTTAAAAATAAAAAAGGAGTGATTTTTATGGTAATAGGAATAATAGGTGCTATGGATAGCGAGGTAAAACTAATAATTGAAAAGTTCGAAAAATATGAACGTATTATTATTGGTGGATATGTTTTTTATAAAGCAGAAGTAAATGGAAATACTTGTGTTTTATCTAAAGGTGGAATTGGAAAGACAAATATTGCGATTTGTACAGCTTTATTAATTTCTAACTTTAATCCTACTATGGTAATAAATACTGGTATAGCAGGTGGTCTTAGTCCATTAAAGAAAGATGATTTGGTTTTAGCAAATCAATTAGCATATCATGATGTAGATGTAGTAGCGTTAGGATATGAAAAAGGTCAAATTCCTGGAAGTCCAAGATTTTTCGCAACTAATCAACCAAGCCTTATTCAAGTAAAAAAGATATTGCATGAAAACAGTATTGATTATAAAACTGGTACAGTTTTAACTGGTGATCAATTCGTCACAGATAAAGAAGTAATTAAAGAATTCCTTACATGTGATGAAATAATTGCATGTGAAATGGAAGGGGCAAGTGTTGCACATGTTTGTCATCAATTTTGTGTATCGTTTGTTAGTTTAAGATTTATTTCTGATGTTATTGATTCAGATTCACAAGTAGATGATTATCAAACATTTGAATTAGAAACTGCTAAGAAATCAAGTGAAATTTGCTATAAAATATTATCTAATTTCCATCAATAAAAGAAAAAAGTCTATCTTAGGATAGACTTTTATATTTTCGCAATTATTTCAATTTCAATTAATACATCTTTAGGTAATCTAGAAACCTCTACGCAAGAACGAGCTGGTTTATGATCCTTAAAGTATGAAGCATAAATTTCATTAATAGTCGCAAAGTCATTCATGTTTTTAATAAAAACAGTTGTTTTTATAACATTACTTAAATCTGCATTTGCTTCTTTTAAAATAGCTTTTATATTTTCTAATACCTGAATAGTTTGATTAGAAATATCTCCTGATTCAACTAACATAGTAGTAGGATTCAAAGGGATTTGTCCTGATGCAAATAGTAAACCATTCACAATAATAGCTTGTGAGTAAGGTCCGATTGCTTGTGGTGCATTAGTAGTTTGAATAATTTTCATAAAATTACCTCCGTTTATAAATAAAGACCACACAATTTGTGTGATCTGTTTAATTAAATGGTGACCTGTACGGGGTTCGAACCCGTGGATGCATGCGTGAAAGGCATGTGTGTTAACCGTTTCACCAACAGGCCATATGATGTCCTAAAATAAGGCACATTTAAAATTATACCATCTAAAAAGTAAATGTCAATAATAAATAAACAAAAAAATAATATAATTTAATGGTGATACTTTTTGTTTAATGATGAAGAATATTGTAGATGGACGTATTATATAGTTGGAATGAAAGATAATATTCTAATTGATGTATGCGCATATAAGAAGATAAATAGTAGCATTTTGAGTGTTATATATAAAGGTGAGAAATTTCAGTTAAATGGAACATATAAAGATGTTAGTTTTAAAAAAGGAATTCTTTTATTTAAAGATAATAAAATATCACTTGATGATATCCATATTAAATTCGATAAAATAAATATAAATGCTATTATAAGGTATAAAAAGATAAAATTTGGTACTTTAGAAAAAATAGGTGGTTGTGATGGTTATATTTATAGCTATGGAACAATTACTGAAGGAAGTGCTAATAATAATGAAATAAAAGAATACAAAACCTTTTTTATAGAGACAAGAGGAAAAAAGACCCCTAAATCTTATTATTATGTGGCTGGATGTTATAAGGATTTTGAAGGTGGATATTTTTTAAGATTAACTGGGTTTAATTATAACAAGGTTAGTTGCATGATTTATAATATATATCATGGTAATGTTTCTAAAACAAAAGGAAATAGCAAGTTTAAAATAGAAAATAACAAGCTTGATTTGAAATTTGGAGATTATAAAAATAGTATAAAAGTTCAAATTACTTTTGGAAAAAGAATAATCTTAGAAGATTTAGGGGATAGTATTGATAAGATATTTAAGGATATATACCGTGAATCAATTTCTTATGTTGAAATACAAGACGATAATTTGACTAAAGTGTTTGTTGGAAATAGCGAAAATACTATAATAGATAAAAGACAATATTTGTAAAATCTATTTATTTAAAGATGTTTTTATAGTATAATGAAGGATATAAAGGCAAGGTGATTATTTATGAACTATATTATTACAATAGGGCGTCAATACGGAAGTGGTGGACGATTCATAGCAACTAAATTAGCAGAAGAATTAGGTATAAAATTTTATGACCAAGAATTAATTTCAAAAGCTGCAGAAGAAAGTGGAATGTCTAAAACATTCTTTGAAAGTTATGATGAAAGGAAAGATAGTTTCTTTACTGGTGTTATCCCATCAACTTTTGGAGTAGATTTAACAATCGGACAAAAAGTATTCTTAGCTCAATTTGAAACAATCAAAAAAATCGCAGAAACTGAATCATGTGTAATTGTAGGTAGATGTGGAAATTATATTCTTGAAAACTATCCAAATGCTTGTCACATCTTTATTCATGCACCATTTGATAGTCGAGTAGAAAGAGCGATAAAATATTATAGCGTTGAGCCTAATAAGGCACGCGATGTAATTACAAAAATGGATAAAAAACGTGCGAATTATTACAATTTCTATACTGATTCAAAATGGGGTAATTGTGATTCATATGACTTAACAATTAATTCTGACATTGGGGTAGAAGAATGTGTTAAAGTTATTAAAAACTTTGTAGAAACAAAATTAAAAATTAATTTATAGAAACGAGAAATAAAAATGGTTAATAAAAATCTTTTGGCTAAATATGCAAGTTTGATAGTTAGAAGTGGTGTTAATGTATTAAAGGGTCAACCAGTAGTAATTAAGTGTGCTGTAGAGAACTATGAATTTTGTAGAATGCTTGTAAAGGAATGCTATATATATGGGGCAAGTGTAGTATATGTTGATTATAATGATAGTGTAAATTCAAAAAATCATTATATATATCAAAGTATGGAAGATTTATGCGATATGCCAAACTATGTAGTGGATAAAGAAAGGCATTTAATTGACAAAGGAATTTGTAAAATAAGTATTGTTTCTTCTGATCCAACAGCATTTGCTGGTGTAGATTCTAACAAAATCCAGGCTTCTATGAAGGTCCAAAATGAAAAATTAGAATTTGTTCGTGATTATACGATGAGTAATCGTGGTCAATGGGTCGTGGCGGCAGCGCCTTCTATTCCTTGGGCAATGAAAGTTTTCCCTAATTTATCTGAAGAAGAAGCTGTAGATAAACTATGGGAGGCTATTTTTAGCGCATGTAGAGTTGACGGTGATGATTCTAATAGTTGGGAATCACATATGAAGACTTTAGCTAAAAATAGTAAGATTTTAAATGATTATGATTTTGAATCACTTCATTTCAATAATAATATTGGAACTGATTTGGTTGTTGGACTCGCAAAAGATAATAATTTCAGTGGTGGTTCTGAAGAACGTGCTGATGGTAAAGTTATTTTTTCACCTAATATCCCTACTGAAGAGATTTTTGGTATGCCTAGCAAATATGAAGTTAATGGGAGTGTTGTTTCTACAAAACCCCTAAGTTATCAAGGGAACTTAATCAATAATTTCAAATTAGTTTTTGAAAACGGAAAAGTTACCCATTATGAGGCAAAAGATGGTTATGAAACCTTAAAAAATTTAATTTCTTTTGATGAAGGAAGTTGTTATTTAGGCGAGGTTGCATTAGTACCGGATAAATCACCTATATCAGCAATGAATATTCTATTCTATAATACATTGTTTGATGAAAATGCTAGTTGTCATTTAGCACTTGGTAATTCTTATTCGATGAATATAAAGAATGGTACATCAATGTCGAAGGAAGAATTAAGTGAACGTGGAGCAAACTTCTCAAATGTTCATGTTGATTTTATGTTTGGTTCAAGTGATATGATGATTACTGGTAAAACAAAAGATGGTAAACTAATTGAAGTTTTTAGAGATGGAAATTTTGTATTTTAAAATTTAGTATCTACCTTTTGGTGGATACTTTTTTTGTGGAGTAGAGTATGTTAAAGATTATTTTAAATAAAAATGAAGAAGAAAGAATACTAAAAGGACATCCCTGGGTATTTAGTAATGAAGTTAATCGTTTTGAAGGAGCTATAAAATCTGGAGAAATTTGTGCGGTTTATTCATTTAATAAAGAATTTGTTGGGTATGGATTTTTAAATACTACTAGTAAAATAATAGTAAGAATATTATCTTTAAATGAAAATGAAGTCATTGATGAAGAGTTCTTCTTTAATAGAATAAGTGAAGCGATTGAATTAAGAAAACAATTAAATTTTGGTGATACAGCAAGACTTATTTTTAGTGAAGCTGACTTTTTACCAGGATTAGTTGTAGATAAATATGGAGATTATTTATCAGTTCAATTTTTATCTTTGGGAATGGATATTAGAAAAGATATTATTGTTAGATGTCTAGTTAAATTATTAAATCCTAAAGGCATATATGAACGTAGTGATGTTTCTGTTAGAGAAAAAGAAGGATTGGAAGAATTTAAAGGCATTATTTATGGAGACTTTAATCCGATGGTAGTTGTAAAAGAAAATGATATCTTAATGCGTATTGATTTAGAAAATGGACAAAAAACTGGATATTTTCTTGACCAAAAATTAAATAGAGATAATCTTAAATACTATGTTAAAGATAAAGTGGTTTTAGACTGTTTTTCTCATACCGGAGGATTTGCTTTGCATGCTGCAAAACATGGATCCAAAGAAGTCGTTGCCTGTGATATAAGTCAAAAAGCTGTCGATGATATAATGTACAATGCATCACTAAATAATTTTAATAATATTAAAGGTGTATGTGCTGATGTATTTGATTTTTTAAGACAACCTGATAATACTAATAAATTTGATGTTATAGTATTAGACCCACCTGCTTTTACTAAAAGCAAGGAAACAGTAAAAAAAGCCTATAAGGGTTATAAGGATATTAATCTTCAAGCTATGAAGATGATAAAAAAAGGCGGATATTTATTAACATTCTCATGTTCACAACATATGACACCGAGTTTATTTATGGAAATGATTAATGATGCAGCAATTGATGGTAAAAGAAGAGTACAAATGATTGATTTTAAAATTCAATCACCAGATCATCCAACTCTTTTATCAAGTGAGGAGCAATTATATTTAAAATGCGTAATTCTTAGAGTCTTATAAGGAGGTTTCTATGTTTAAGTTATATAAAAAATATTTAAAAAACTATAAAAAAGAAGTCTTTTTAGGGCCTCTATTTAAATTAGTAGAAGCTGTCTTTGAGTTGTTTGTACCTCTTATAGTTGCGTTAATTATAGACAAAGGGATTGTGAATGCTGATAAAACATATATTTTTAAAATGGGTGGATTATTACTTGTGCTGGCTTTATTAGGACTTCTTTCCACTTTAGTTTGTCAGTGGTATGCTTGTAAAGCTTCTCAAGGCTTTGGTACGATTGTGCGTAATGATGTATTTAAGCATATAAATAAATTATCACCAGCAGATTTAGATAAATTTGATTCGTCATATTTAATAACTATCATTTCATCTGATGTTAATCAAATGCAGTTATCAGTCGCAATGCTAATAAGACTTGTAGTTAGAGCACCATTTTTAATTATTGGTTCGACAATAATGTCGATGCTTATTAATTTTAAATTGTCACTTGTATTTATAGCGACTACGATTTTGATTTTCCTATTAATGTATATAATTATGAAAATTAGTTTTAAACATAATATGAGAGTTCAAAAAGATATTGATAAGTTATCTACTATAACTAAAGAAAACATTTCTGGTATTAGAGTAGTAAAATCACTTAATAATCAAAGCTATGAATCTAATCGTTTTGGAGAACAAAATGAAAATCTTAATAAACACCAAGTTAAAGTTGGAATTATTAATGCTTATTTAAATCCAATTGTTTTCTTTATTGTTAATGCGTCAACGATTATTCTTGTTTGGTTTGGAGCTAAGATGGTTGATGTAGGAGAATTAACTAGAGGGAATATCGTTTCTTTAGCTAGTTATATGACACAAATATTATTAGCTATTTCAGTAGTGGCTAGATTAGTAAGTATATTTACTAAAGCCTCAGCCAGTGGGGCAAGAATAAATGAAGTACTAGATATTGTTCCTAGTATCTATCAAGTTTCAAATTTAGAAGCTGATGGTAAAGGAATAATTGAATTTAGAGATGTTTCATTTAAGTACACAGAAAATGCTGAAGAGGCTTTAAAAAATATAAGTTTTACTATAAATGAAAATGAAACTATCGGAATAATTGGTTCAACTGGTAGTGGTAAAACGACGATAATTAATCTATTAAATAGATTTTATGAATCTACTAGTGGAGACATCTTTGTGTATGGAAGAAATTTAAAAAGCTTTCCAATCGAAGAGATAAATGCTGAGATAGGATTGGTTTTTCAAAAGGCGGTTTTGTTTTCAGGTACGATTAGAGAAAATATGCTATTTGGAAATAAGAATGCAACTGATGAAGAAATACTTAAAGCCTTAAAAATAAGTCAGGCTACCTTTGTAGATGAGAATAGACTTGATGATATTGTGTATGAAGGTGGTAAGAATTTTAGTGGTGGAGAAAAGCAAAGACTAACAATTGCAAGAGCATTAGTACAAAATCCTAATATCTTAATACTTGATGATACTTTAAGTGCCTTAGATTTAAGAACGGAATCTATCCTTAGAAAAGAATTAAAACAATCTTTTGATAAGACAACTATCATTGTATCTCAAAGAATAAATTCTATTAAGAATGCTAATAGAATTATGGTAATGGAAAATGGTGAACTTGTTGGAATTGGTAGCCATGAGCAATTAATTAACAATTGTTCTGTATATCAAGAGATATGCCACTCACAAGAAGTACTTGGAGGTGATGAATAATGGATTTTAAAACTTTAAAAAAATTATTAAATTATTCAAAATCTTTCAAGAAATATTATTTCCTAGCAATTCTTTGTGCACTTGTTAATGTTGCGACTACTTTGGCAGTACCAGTAATAACTGGATATGGCCTTGATTATATAGTTGGTCCTGGTTTAGTTAGATTCTCTAAGATATCTACAATATTATTAATATTTAGTGGTGTAGTTATAGTGTCTTCAATAACTGGTTGGTTAATGAATTACATTGTTAATAATATTGCCTATGCAACAGTCAAAAAATTAAGAAATGAAGCCTTTAATAAAATATTAAAACTTGATGTGGGGTTCTTAGATAAAAATTCTCATGGTGATATTTTAATGAGAATTATTTATGATACTGATCAAATATGTGAAGGATTACTACAAGGATTTCAACAATTCTTTACGGGTATAATTACTATTATTGCAACACTAGCGTTTATGCTATATATGAATTATGTTATTGCGTTAATCGTATTATTTATGACTCCGTTATCTTTGTTTGTAGCGGCCGCTATTGCGAAGGGATCATATAAGACTTTTAAAAATCAAGCTAGAGTAAAAGGAGAAATGACTTCTCTAATCAATGAGATGTTAAATAATCCTAAAATAGTAATTGCTTACAATAGACAAGAAGAAAATATAAAGAAATTTGAAGATATTAATGATGAATTATATACTCATGGATTAAGATCACAAGTATATGGATCATTAATAAATCCTGTTACTAGATTTGTTAATGCTTTAATTTATGCTGTAGTTGCTGTAATAGGAGCGCTGAAAGTAATCTCTGGATCTATTGGTGTTGGTAATTTGTATACATTCTTATCGTATGCGAGTCAGTATACTAAGCCATTTAATGAAATAAGCGGAGTAATTGCAGAACTACAAGTATCTTTATCTTGTGGTAAGCGAGTATTTGAATTGATTGAAGAACCAGTTAATGTTAGAAAAAATAGTTTAGAAGCTGGAGATCTAAAGGGACAAATAGACATTGAGAATGTTGGTTTCTATTATAATCCTGATAGACCTATTTTAAAGAATGTTAGTATTGATGCTAGTTATGGACAAATGATTGCGATTGTTGGACCTACTGGTAGTGGTAAGACAACATTGATTAATTTATTAATGAGATTTTATGATTCTACCTCAGGAAGAATAATGATAAATGGAACTGATATAGTTACTATAAAAAAAGAATCATTAAGGGAAAGTATTGGAATGGTATTACAAGATTCTTGGCTTTTTGAAGGTACTATTTATGAAAATATAAAGTATTCTAAAAAAGATGCGACATTAGAAGAAGTAATAAGGGTATGTAAAAATGCTTATGCTCATGATTTTATAATGCGTTTACCTAATGGATATAATACCATTATTTCTAATAGTAGTGGTGTTAGTGATGGGCAAAAACAGTTATTATGCATTGCTAGAATCATGTTAAGATTACCAGATATCTTACTTTTAGATGAAGCTACATCGAATATTGATACGCGTATGGAAATGTTAGTTCAAAAGGCTTTAGCTAATTTAATGAACGGGAGAACAAGTTTTGTAATAGCTCATAGATTATCTACTATAAAAGAAGCTGATAAGATTATTGTTTTAAAAGATGGAGAAGTAGTTGAATTTGGTAAACATCAAGAATTATTAGATATGAATGGTGTATACTCTGAAATCTATAATAGTCAATTCTACGTAGAGGAATAAAAAAAGAGCATTTTTAGGATGCTCTTTTCTATTATTCAAAGATTATTAATTCTTTATCTTTTACACTCATAGTATAATTCTTATCTGGGAGAATTTCTTCTTTAATTATATTTTTAGCAATAAATGTTTCGATATATTTTTGAATATATCTTTTTACTGGTCTAGCACCATAAGAGATATCAAAACTTTCATCTAATATAAATTGTTTTAATTCATTTGAATACTCAATATTAATATTTTGATCCTTAAGTCTCTTACTTAAATTACTTAATATATTATCAACTATTTTTATTTGAGTGTCTCTAGATAATGGTTTAAATATAATAGTTTCATCAATTCTATTTAATAATTCAGGTTTAAAATAACCTTTTAATAAGTTTATGACTTCGTCTTTAGCGTTTGGATTTCTAAGTAGTATTTCACTTCCGATATTAGAAGTCATAATAATAATTGTATTTTTGAAATCAACTACTTTACCTTGATTGTCAGTTAGTCTACCATCGTCTAATATTTGAAGAAGAATATTAAAGACATCTTTATGAGCTTTTTCTATTTCATCAAATAGAATTATAGAATAAGGATTACGTCTAATTACTTCAGTTAATTGACCACCTTCGTCATACCCAACATATCCTGGAGGAGATCCTATTAATTTAGATACGCTATGTGATTCCATGAATTCACTCATATCTAGTCTAACAATGTGTGATTCACTATCAAATAAAGCAGAAGCTAGGCTTTTTGCTAGTTCTGTTTTACCTACTCCTGTAGGACCTAAGAATAAGAAGGAACCAATTGGTCTAAATTCATCTTTGATACCGGCGCGTTGTCTAATTATGGCATCGCTAACCAAATTAACAGCATCATCTTGTCCGATTACACGTTCTTTAATTGTGTCGGCTAGAGTTAATACCTTTTCTCTTTCACCTTGCATTAACTTAGTAATGGGAATGTTAGTCCATTTTGAAACAACTGAAGCAATATCTTCCTCACGAACTGTTTCACTTAATAAGCGATTGTTTTTGTTTTCATTTTCATAATTGTTTATTTCTTGTTCTAGCTTAGGTATCTTATCATATTGAAGCATAGAAGCTTTTTGATAATCCCCTTGGTTATAAGCAGACTCAAGAGCAAAACGATTTCTTTCTAATTCCTTTTTTAGTTCCTTTTGTCTATCAAGCTTAGATTTTTCTTCTTTCCACTTATCAGATATTTCTTTTTCCTTAATGCTTAATTCATCAATAGTAGAAGTAATTTCTTTTAATCTATTCTTTGATTGGGCATCTTTTTCTTTTTCAAGAGCCATTTTTTCAATTTTTAATTGAGTTAATTTTCTAGTAATATCATCTAAAGTAGTAGGCATTGAATCAATATTTAGTCTAACTGAAGCACATGCTTCATCAATTAAATCGATTGCCTTATCAGGTAAGAAACGTTCAGTTATATATCTATTAGAAAGAGTAGTAGCGGCGATGATAGCATTGTCTTCAATACGGACTCCGTGGTGTCCTTCGAATTTTTCCTTTAATCCACGTAGAATACTTATTGTATCATCAATTGTTGGTTCTTCAACCAATACCTTTTGGAATCTTCTTTCTAGTGCAGTATCTTTTTCGATATATTTACGATATTCATTTAAAGTAGTAGCGCCGATACAATGTAATTCACCACGTGCAAGCATAGGTTTTAGCATATTGCCGGCATCAAGAGCCCCATCAGCCTTACCGGCCCCAACGATTAAATGAATTTCATCGATGAATAAGATTATGTTTCCATCACTTTCTTTAACTTTGTTTAAAACAGCTTTTAGTCTTTCTTCAAATTCACCTCGGTATTTTGCACCAGCAATTAAGGCTCCCATATCGAGCTCATATATTTGTTTATCCTTTATAGTAGAAGGAACGTCATTTGCAACTATACGTCTAGCAAGTCCTTCGATAATTGCGGTTTTACCTACACCAGGTTCCCCGATCAAAACGGGATTATTTTTTGTTTTACGAGAAAGAATCATTATGACGCGTCTAATTTCTTCATCACGTCCGATTACTGGATCGATTTTTCCATTCTTTACACTCTCAATAATGTTTCTTCCATATTTTTCTAATACATTTTCATCTTCAGATAAATTTTCTTGTTGCATCATAAATATCACGTATAATCAATTTAGATTGGTTTTATCTATAATGGATTAATTCCTTTCTCCTAACTTAATAGGTTATTTCATTTTTAAATAGATGTTATAATAAATTGCACTGTGGATCTTTTGCTGTATGACTAAGGCATTTAATATGACCTTTTTGAGGTGATAATTACCACAGTCTTTTTTC
>JAVBLW010000005.1:0-143142 GCA_031553215.1 Anaeroplasmataceae bacterium | reverse complement strand
ATCTAGTTTTGAAAGAAATAGTCTGGTGATGATGGCAAAGTGGACACACCTGTTCCCATATCGAACACAGAAGTTAAGCACTTTTACGCCGATGGTAGTACATACGTGCAAGAGTAGGAAGTTGCCAGGCTATATTCTTTTATAAATATGGAGGTTTAGCTCAGTTGGGAGAGCATCTGCCTTACAAGCAGAGGGTCAGCGGTTCGAGCCCGTTAACCTCCACCATTTTAATAAATTTATAATGTAGCATGCCGAAATAGCTCAACTGGTAGAGCAACTGACTTGTAATCAGTAGGTTGCGGGTTCAAGTCCTGTTTTCGGCACCATTAATACGTCCCGTTAGCTCAGCCGGTAGAGCACTTGACTTTTAATCAAGGGGTCAGAGATTCGAATTCTCTACGGGACACCATTTATATGCCTCGGTGGTGGAATAGGTCGACACGTGGGACTTAAAATCCCATGGCTGATGAAGCCGTGCCGGTTCAAGTCCGGCCCGAGGTACCATTTTTGGGGTTTTAGCTCAGCTGGGAGAGCGCCTGTTTTGCACGCAGGAGGTCAGCGGTTCGATCCCGCTAAGCTCCACCATTTTAATATCAATGGTCATAAGGACTTGTTTTTTTTCTACACATGGCGGTGTAGCTCAGTTGGCTAGAGCGAACGGTTCATACCCGTTAGGTCGGGGGTTCGAATCCCTCCGCCGCTACCAATTTCGCTGGACCCATAGCTCAGTTGGTTAGAGCTACCGGCTCATAACCGGTCGGTCGTAGGTTCGAGTCCTACTGGGTCCACCATTATAATTTAATAGTAAAAATAATATGATTCACGGAGAAATACCCAAGTCCGGCTGAAGGGATCGGTCTTGAAAACCGACAGGGGATGAAAGTCCCGCGGGGGTTCGAATCCCTCTTTCTCCGCCATATTTGGCTCGGTAGCTCAGTCGGTAGAGCAAAGGACTGAAAATCCTTGTGTCGGCGGTTCGATTCCGCCCCTAGCCACCATTATTATTTTTACTTTACATCGCGGGGTGGAGCAGTCTGGTAGCTCGCCGGGCTCATAACCCGGAGGTCATAGGTTCAAATCCTGTCCCCGCAACCAATAAATATGGTCTGGTGGTGTAGTGGTTAACATGCTAGTCTGTCACACTGGAGATCGCGGGTTCAAGTCCCGTCCAGACCGCCATTTATTTGTAATTTACGAGATTTAGAATCTCGTTTTTTTTATGACTATTATTGAATTTTTCCGTGACAAACAACAATAAAAATGATATATTATAGTTAATATTAGTATATTTCGTGTTGTATGCACTTTTTTTGGAGGAATATATTTATGAGAATTAAAGAGAGAGATATGAATGAGCCTACTAATATAAAGGGTTCTTTTAGGAGATTTTTTTATCTAGCTATAGTGTTTATAGCAATAGTATGTATATTCAAAAATGAAACTAATTTTATAGGAATATTATTTTATGCTTTACCATTACTTGTAATTTGGTATTTTTTTGCATTTATTAAGTCATTAAAAATCCTTAATATATCTGTAGAGAAATCTATTACAGGAAATATAACGTTTGCTTTATTTGGGAAAGACAACGATAAGAAAAAAACTCAACAAACTCGTGAAAATGATGAAATATTGAAAAGGCTATTTCAAGATGATTCTTCTGCTAAAAATAAATCATTATTTAGTGAAGCAGAAGATCCGAATAAGTATGCAAGAAAACCGGTGTCACCAACACCAGTATCAAAGTCATTATTTAGTGAAGCAGAAGATCCAAATAAATATGCTAAAAAACCAGCATCGCAACCATCTGCGGCATATAGGCCTTTATTTGGCGAGCCGGTCGATCCAAACAAATATGCCAAGAAGCCAGTGTCACCAGTTACAAATTTTAAGCCAGCTTTTGAGGAAACTAAAGACGTAGAACAATTTGCTACTAAACCTAATCCATCAAACTATCGTCCAAAACCAGTTGTTAATCAATATGATGACGACGATGATGACGACGATGATGATTGGGACGATGACGATGATGATTGGGATGATGACGACGATGATGAATTGCCGGTTAAAGTTAAAAAACAACCAGAGATAGTAAAAAAACAAGCTGAATACGAAGAGGTAATTCCTACTAAGATTAACAATGATTCATATATTAAACAATTGGATTTAGAAGAAAATATATTATCTAATGCTCAATTCCTTACAGATGAAGAATTAGCAGATCCTAACTTGACAGATGAAGAATTAATCGCTATTTTAGAAGAGAGATTACGTTACCAAGCTACGTTATCTAATGATGAAAATGATTATGAATATGACGGTGAAATCCAAACTTTAGAAAATTCTTCATATGAGGAAATAGTTATGGGAGAACCTAAACAAGTAGAGGATTTAGATAATCATTTTGAAGAAGAAATAGAAATTGAAGATGATGAAGAAATTGATCCATTAACATTATTAACAGATGAAGAATTGGCAGACCCTAATTTAACTGATGAGGATTTAAGTTTATTAATGGAAGAAAGATTAAACGCTCTTGAAAAGAAAAAAAGGGAATCGAATCCAAAAGGGTCAAAAACATCAAAAAATGACTTAAAACCTATCTTACAAAAAGAAACACCAAAAAATATATTTGAAGAAGACGAAGAGGAATTGGACTTTGAAGAAGACGATGATGATTTATCGGAATTCTTTGGTAAGAAAAAAGAAACACCAAAAAATATATTTGAAGAAGATAAAGAAGAACCGGATTTCGAGGAAGACGATGATGATTTATCAGAATTCTTTGGTAAGAAAAAAGAAGCACCAAAAAATATATTTGAAGAGGATAAAGAAGAACCCGACTTTGAAGAAGACGATGATGATTTATCAGAATTTTTTAATAAAAAAGATGATGCTCCTAAAAATATATTTGAAGAATTTGCAAGTAAAGTTAATTCTAAAGTAAACTCAAAAAATAATTCATATGATTATTCCTCGGGTGTAGAATATAATAAGAGTTTTGAAGCTTTGCTTATCCAAAGCGAAGGTCTTGTCCAAGATTATTATTCAAATTTGAAAAATGAAATTCTTTCTTATGAAAGAGTTAAGTCCAAAATGATGTGGAGATATGATAATTTTACATACAATGGAATTTCTTTGGTGAAAATCGCTATTGAAGATGATGATTTATTAATGTATTTTGCATTAGATCCTAGTGAATACGAAGATAGCAAATATAAAATTAAAGATGCATCGAATAAAAAAGGATTTGAGGATGTTCCTGCCAAACTTGAAATAAATAATTTTAAAGATGTTAATAGTGCAAAAGAATTAATAAGTGAAATGATGGATTCATATGCAATAGAAAAAGTTGATTCTAAATATGAGGATTATCATATGGATTATGAAACAAATGAAGAATTAATTGAAAAAGGACTAATAAAGGTATTATAGAAAGGCATTTGCCTTTCTATTTTGACTTTTTTAATGAAAGATAATATAATATTATTGATAATTAATATTAATAGAGGTTTTATTATGAATTTTAGAAATACTGAACAAAAAAAATTAATAATTACTGATATAGAAAATAGATATGATCATCCAACTGCACAAATGATTTATGACAGTATTTCTCTTGTTGATCCAAATGTCGGAATTGCTACAGTATATCGAAATTTAAAAACATTAGTTGAAATGGGAAAGATAAAAAAAATAATGACTAATGATAATATCGCTCATTACGATAGAATTTGCAATAATCACATTCATCTAGTTTGTTCTAGTTGTGGAAAGATAATAGATTTAGAATCTAATTTTCTAGATAATAATGAACAGTTTAAAAAACTTGATTTTCAAGTGAGTATTCAAGATATTCAAATTAATGGGATATGTCAAGATTGTAAAGAATAAAATGCTGATATTGACATAAAAAAATAACTATGTTATCATTACATCATCTTAATTAAATAAAATGAAGAAGAGAATAGATATAGAGTAATTATTAGAGAGCTTTTGGTTGGTGAAAAAAAGTTAATGATGCTATATTAGATGGCCTTGGAGTTTCAATGTGAATTATTAGCATTGACGTTGCACACGTTAAGTGATTGAGGTAGAGTTATTCTACGAATTAAGGTGGTACCACGGGTAATCTCGTCCTTTAGGATGGGATTTTTTTTATTATTAAAAAGAAAGAAGGAAATAATATGAGTAAAATAGATACTTTATGTGTAAGAGCTGGATACAATCCAAAATCTGGAGATCCACAAGTAATGCCAGTTGTTCAAAGTACAACATATTTTTATGAAAAGGCACAAGATTTATCAGATTTATTTGATTTGAAAAGGTCAGGACATTTCTATACACGCTTGTCAAATCCAACCAATGAGGTTTTAGAAAAGAAAATTGCTGCATTGGAAGGCGGAAGTTGTGCACTTGCATGTGCTTCAGGAATGTCAGCAATTACATTAGCTATTTTAAATGTTTGCTTTGCTGGTGATAATATTGTGGCTAGCCAAGCACTTTATGGCGGAAGTTTTAATTTATTAAAAACTACTTTAAAGAAATATGGAATTGAAACTAGATTTGTTGATCCAGATGCATCTAGTGAAGAAATAGAAAAATTAATTGATGATAAGACGAAAATAATATATGCAGAAACAGTTTCAAATCCTTCTATTGTGATTTTGGATTTTGATAAATTTGCAGAGATATCAAAAAAACATGGAATATTGTTTATGGTAGACAATACTTTGACAACTCCTATCTTATGTAGACCAAAAGAATTTGGGGCTAACGTAGTTGTTCATTCAACAAGCAAATATATTGATGGACATGCGACTGCTCTAGGTGGAATGATTGTTGATTGTGGTAACTTTAATTTTGATGGGAATAAACGTTATCCGGAATTCAATATTCCTGATGAATCATATCACGGAATAGTTTATGCAAAAATGGGGGAAAAGGCATTTGGTACAAAAGCATTAGCACAAATGATTAGAGATATTGGAGCAATTATGGCACCACAAAATGCTTTCCTAACAAGTATGGGATCACAAACTTTGGCACTTAGAATGGAAAGAACTGTATATAACGCTGAAAAGGTAGCTAAGTTCTTGAGTGAAAATGATAACATTGAGTGGGTTAAACATCCGTCATTAAAAGAAAATAAATACCATGATTTAGCAGTTAAATATATGCCAAATGGTGTTACTGGAATGATGTCTTTTGGAGTAAAGGGCGGAAGAGAGAATGCTGCAAAGTTTATGGAGAAATTAAAGATGATTTCTTTGGTTACCCATGTTGCTGATGTTAGAAGTTGTGTTTTACATCCAGCTTCTACAACTCATAGACAAATGAGTGATGAAGATTTAGTTTTAGCTGGTGTTGCAGATAATTTAGTTCGTTTATCAATTGGTATTGAAAACTATGAAGATATTATAGCTGATTTAGAACAGGCTTTGAGGGATTTATAATGCCGATAGTTATTCCTAAAGATATGCCTGCGTACAAGGTTTTAGATGATGAAAATGTATTTGTTATGTCACCAGATAGAGCTGATACTCAGGACATTAGACCAATCGAGATATTAATACTGAATTTGATGCCAACCAAAATTGAAACGGAAACACAGTTATCAAGATTACTCGCTAACTCTCCTTTACAAATAAACTTAACCTTAATTAATACTGCTACACATGAAAGTAAAAATACCGCTAAGTCACATTTAGAAAAATTTTATAAAACATTTGATGAGATAAAACATAAAAAATATGATGGATTAATAATAACTGGTGCACCTGTTGAAACCTTAGAATTTGATGAGGTTGAATATTGGGAGGAATTAAAAGAAATAATGGAATATGCCAAAACTAATGTAACTACAACAATGTATATTTGTTGGGGGGCGCAAGCTGGATTATATTACCATTATGGAATAAAAAAATATCCACTTGAAAAGAAATGCTTTGGAGTATTTAAACATAAGAAAATGGTTAAATTTGAAGCATTGTTAAATGGAATAGATGATATATTTTATGTTCCTCAATCTAGACATACAAAAATAAATGATGAAGATTTACTTAATAATGAAAATTTAATTGTTTTAGCATCTAGTGAAGAAGCTGGTGCAACAATAATTAAATCAAAAGATAATAAACAATTATTCTTGCTAGGTCACTTAGAATATGATAAATTTACCCTTAAAGTAGAATATGAAAGAGATTTGGCAAAGGGACTTCCAATAGAAGAACCAGTTAATTATTTCTTTGATGGTGATGTAAATGTTTTATGGAGAAGCACTGCAACAATTTTATTTTATAATTGGTTAAATTATTATGTATATCAAGTAACTCCCTTTGAATTTAAGAAAATCGCAACAAAATATTAATCAAGTTGATTTTTCAGCTTGATTTTTCTTTATAAAATGTTTGAAAATTGATATAATAGTAATATGGAAGTGATTGTATGCAAATAAAAATTAATACAGTTATAAGTGAAGGTCTAGCTTATGCTAGGACTAAAGTGATAAACAAGAAATATAATGTTAATAAAAGAAAGTGTACTAATACGGAAACTGAAATAAAATTATATGAAGAAGCAATCGAAAAATCTATTTCTCAACTTGTGATGCTTGAAAATGATAAAACATATAATGTAGAAGAATTCATTAATGTGCACAAAATGATATTGCTAGACCCTATTTTGAAAGAAAAGGTAAGTCAAAATATAATAACAAAAAAATATAAAGCTCCAAAAGCTTTTTCTGATGTTATGGATGAATACATATGTGAGTTTGATCAAGCAAGAAGCATATATTTGAAAGAACGTAAATTGGATATGATTGATATCAAACAGCGTGTTTTATCTAATATGGCAACTAAGGAAGACGAAGAAATAGCTGGTGATTTCATAGCTGTTGTAGAAGAATTGGTTCCGACAATGCTTGTACATTACAAGGATAATATAAAGGGCGTAATTGCCAAATCTGGTGGACATACTTCTCATAGTGCTATTTTATGTAAATCTTTAGAAATTCCTTATATTATATTAGATGAAGGATATAATTTTGATGATAATGTAGAAATAATAATAGATACAAGGAAAAGAATTGTTAATATATATCCTAAGGAAGAAGATATAAATGAATATTATACAATTAGAAATAGTAAAAATTCTAATAAAAAAATTCGTGATATGTCGGAATATGGAATAGGCATTTTTGCGAATGTTTCTACAAACGAAGGACTATCTAAGGTGTTAGAATATAATATAAATGGCGTTGGATTGTATCGTACGGAAATGATATTCATGAATTTGGATCGTGCTATGACATATGAAGAACAATATGATATATATAATAATGCTGTAGAATTACTAAAAGAAAGAAGTATTTGCTTTAGGACCTTTGATATTGGTGATGACAAGCAATTATCCTATATAAAAACATATCACAAGGGAATTGATAATTATATTAATAATAAAGAATTATTCGAAGTTCAAGTTAAAGCCCTTTTAAATGCTAATAAATATAATAATATGAAGATTATGTTTCCTATGATAGAAACATATGATGAATATTTATATCTTAAGAAATGGGTATTAGATATAAAATCCTCAATAGGCAATGATAATGAAATAAAAATAGGTATGATGCTTGAAACAAAAAAAGCAATTGAGAAAATCACTGATTTTATAGATGTTGAATTTATATCACTTGGAACTAATGATTTAACACATGAACTATATCATGTTAATAGAGAAGAGGCAATGAATTATTCTACCTATATAAATGACTTAATGGTGGTTTTGAAAAAAGTAGCTATGCACTGTGCTGATTATAGTATTCCACTTTCTATTTGTGGTGAGCTTGCGAGCGTAAAAGAAGTAGTTGGTATGTTATATGAAACAGGAATAAGGAATTACAGCGTTAGTGTATCAAGTGCAAAGACTTTAGAGTGTGCGCTTGTTGATGTTATAACGATAAAAAAACAAATATAAAAAAAATTTAAAAAAGAGTTGCAATGCTCTTTTTTTTGTTGTATAATGTTTAAGACTCACGAAAAAAGAGTTGGCTGTGAAGTGGAAGGTTGCTGATACACCGAAAGGCGTTGTCAAATGGTGCATCAGGTTTTTCCGTGGAGCAAGTCTATAAATAATTATAGGCGAAAGGAGTTTACAAAATGGCAAAAGAAAAAATCAAAATTCGTTTAAAATCTTATGATCACAGATTATTAGATCAATCAGCAAAGAAAATTGTTGATAGCGTAAAGAAAACAGGATCAGTGGTGAATGGACCTATTCCGTTACCAACTGAAAAAGAAATCTTTACAATTTTACGTTCACCACACGTTAACAAAGATTCACGTGAACAATTCGAACGTAGAACTCATAAGAGATTAATTGAAATCGTGGAACCAACTCCACAAACAATTGATGCTTTAATGCATATCGATTTACCTTCTGGTGTAGATATCGTATTAAAGAAGTAATCAAAAAAATTTAGAAAGAGGTGTAACTCATGGCTAAGGGAATCTTAGGTCGAAAATTGGGCATGACTCAAATTTTCAATGCAGCAGGTGATTTAATACCTGTAACTGTAATTGACTGTACTCCTAACGTTGTTATGCAACAAAAAACTGTTGAAAATGACGGATATGTATCAGTACAAGTTGGTTACGAAGACAAACGTGAAAGTTTAAGCAACAAACCTGAACAAGGGCATGCTGCTAAAGCTAATACTGCTCCTAAGCGCTTCATAAGAGAATTTCGTTTCTCAGAAGCTGAAGGGAACGATTTATTATCTTATAACGTTGGTCAAGAGATTAAATGTGATATTTTTAGTGAAGGAGAACTTGTAGACGTTAGAGGAACTTCAAAAGGTAAAGGATTTGCCGGAACAATCAAACGTTACAATCACCACACTGGTCCAATGGCACATGGATCTGGTGCACACCGCATCATTGGTTCAATGGGAGCTATCAAAGGAAATATGAAGGGTAAGAAAATGCCTGGACATATGGGACACGACACAGTAACATTACAAAATTTAGTTATCGCTGCAGTAGATACTGAAAGAGATTTAATCTTAATTAAAGGTAATGTACCTGGACCTAAAAAAGGTTTAGTAGAAATCAGAACAGCTGTAAAAGTTGTTAAATAATTAGAAAATATTAGGAAAGGAGATTTATTATGCCAAAAATCGCATTATTAAATCAATCTGGAGAAAAAGTAAAAGATTTGACATTAAATGAAGAAATCTTCGGAATTGAACCTAATCAACAAGTAATTTACGATGTTGTAAATGCTCAAAGAGCTGCTATGCGCCAAGGAACTCACGATGTTAAAACTCGTAGCGAAGTTCGTGGTGGTGGTAGAAAACCTTGGAGACAAAAAGGAACTGGACGTGCTCGTCAAGGATCTATTCGTGCTCCTCAATGGGTTGGTGGAGGTGTTGCCTTCGGTCCAACTCCAAGAAGCTATGAAGTTAAGGTTAACAAAAAGGTTCGTCAATTAGGTTTGAAATCTGCTTTATCTTATAAAGTATTAAATGAAAAAATGATCGCTGTTGAAAATATTCAATTCGATTCAGTAAAAACTAAGAATTTTATAGAATTCTTAAACAACATTAACGCTAACGTTAAAACATTAGTATTAGTAACTGACTTAACTGCTGAAGTAGCATTAAGCGCTAGAAACTTATCAAATGTATTTGTATGTCCTGCTGAACACACAAGTGTTTATGACATTCTATGCTATGACAAGTTAGTTGTTACTAATGATGTAATATCTTATTTCGAGGAGGTTCTAGCATAATATGTTAAAAAAATATGAAATTATAAAAGAACCTATTATTACAGAAAAAACAATGACTTTAAAAGATAATTTCAATAAATATACTTTTATGGTTGACAAAAAAGCAAACAAAATTGAAATTAAAAACGCAGTTGAACAATTGTTCAATGTAACGGTTCTTGATGTTGCTACAATCAATGTATTACCTAAATTCAAAAGAATGGGTAAACATGAAGGATACACTTCAGCTTACAAAAAAGCAATTTGCAAATTAGCTGATGGAGATAAAATCGATGCATTCAGCATTGATTAATTAAAAGATTAATTATAGGAGAACACGAAAATGGCTGTTAGAATATATAAACCTACTACAAATGGTAGACGTAATATGTCAGTATCTACTTTCGAAGAAATTACTACTAGCACTCCTGAGAAATCATTATTAGCTCCTCTTAATAAAAAAGCAGGACGTAATAATTCTGGTAAAATTACAGTTCGTCATCAAGGTGGCGGAGTGAAGAGACAATATCGTATTATTGATTTCAAAAGAAATAAAGATGCTATCGTAGGAAATGTTGCAACTATCGAATACGATCCAAATAGAAGTGCGAATATCGCTTTAATCAATTATATTGATGGTGAAAAGAGATATATCATCGCTCCTAAAGGATTAGAAGTTGGAATGAAAATAGTTTCTGGTACAGATGCTGATATTAAAATTGGTAATGCATTACCAATCGCTGTTATCCCTGTGGGAACAGTAATCCACAATATTGAATTACATCCTGGAAAAGGTGGACAAATCGCTCGTAGCGCTGGAACGTCTGCTCAAATTCTTGGACGTGAAGAAAAATATGTATTAGTAAGATTAAGTAGTGGTGAAGTTCGTAAAATTTTAGGAACTTGTAGAGCTACAATCGGTGAAGTAGGAAATGCTTCTCATGAGTTAATAGTTATCGGTAAAGCTGGTAGAGCTCGTCACATGGGTAAACGCCCTGAAGTACGTGGATCAGTTATGAACCCTAACGATCACCCTCATGGAGGGGGAGAAGGAAAATGCCCAATCGGACGTCCTAGTCCAGTAACACCTTGGGGAAAACCTGCTCTTGGTCTTAAAACTCGTAAACACAAAAAATCTTCTAACAATTTAATTGTTCGTAGAAGAAATCAAAAATAATCCCTAGTTGGAAGGAGGAAACACTGTGGCACGTTCAGTAAAAAAAGGACCATTTTGCGATGATCATTTAATGAAAAAAGTAGAAGCGCAAAATGCCGCTGGTGATAAAAAAGTTATACAAACATGGTCACGTCGTTCAACCATTTTCCCTGCTTTCGTAGGACACACTTTTGGTGTGTATAATGGTCGCGAACACGCACCTGTATATGTAACTGAAGATATGGTAGGTCATAAATTAGGAGAATTCGCTCCAACAAGAACTTATCATGGACATGAAAAAGAAGACAAAAAGGCTAAAAGAAAATAACGGAGGTACTTAACATGGAAGCTAAAGCTACTGCAAAAACTGTACGTATTACTCCACGTAAAGCACGTCTTGTTATTGATATGATCCGCTCAAAGGATACGAAAGAAGCCTTTGCAATCTTAAATTTAACGAGCAAAAATGCTTGTGAAGCAATAAGTAAAGTATTAAAATCTGCATGCGCAAATGCAGGACAAAACCACGGTATGGATGCTAGTAATCTATACGTAAAAGAAGCTTACGTTGGTGATGGTATGAGAATTAAGAGAATGTTACCTCGTGCAAAAGGACGCGGAGACGTTATCATTAAAAGAACATGTCATATTACAATCGTAGTTGCTGAAAGAGAATAATCAAGGAGGAAATCACATGGGTCAAAAAGTAAGTCCATTGGGATTACGTGTTGGTATTAACCGTGACTGGGATGCGTCATGGTATGCTGATAAGAACAATGTTGCTGATTTATTAATAGAAGATTTAAAAATTCGTAAATTTTTAGAAGAAACTTATAAAAAAGCAGCTGTTTCTAGAATCGTTATTGAACGTTTAAAAGGAACAAATAAAGACCGCGTAAAAATCGCGCTATATACAGCAAAACCAGGTGTAGTTATCGGTAAAGATGCTGAAACAAAAAATGCCGTGGTTTCTAAATTAGAATACATGACAAAAAAGGAAATCATTCTTAATGTTGTGGAAATAAAGAGACCAGAATTAGATGCTGTATTAGTAGCTAAATCAATCGCAGAACAATTAGAACAACGTGCATCATTCCGCCGTGTTCAAAAAATGGCAATCCAAAGAGCACTTAAAGCTGGAGCAAAAGGAGCAAAAACTCTTATCTCTGGACGTTTAGGTGGAGCAGAAATGGCACGTGCTGAAGGATATAATGAAGGACAAGTACCTTTACATACACTTCGCGCTGATGTAGATTATGCTACTGCTGAAGCAGATACTACTTATGGAAAGCTAGGAGTAAAAGTTTGGATTTATAAGGGAGAAATCTTATCAATTAAGAAACCTGAGGAATCTAATGCTGCTCCAAGACAAGAAAGAGCTAGAACAGCAAAACCTGCTCCTAAAAAGGATGCAAGACCTGCTGGAAAACAAGTAAAAAGTTCTAAAGGAGGAAACTAATTATGTTAATGATACCTAAAAGAACTAAATACCGTCGTCCTCACCGTGTAATGTATGAAGGAAAAGCAAAATCTGGTACAGAACTTGCTTTTGGTGAATATGGTTTAAAAGCTACTGAAGGTTGCTGGTTAACTAACCGTCAAATCGAAGCTGGACGTATTGCGATCACTCGTTATATGAAACGTCAAGGACAAGTATGGATTAAAGTATTCCCTCATATTGCAAAAACAAAGAAACCATTAGAAGTACGTATGGGATCTGGGAAAGGTTCTCCTGAATCTTGGGTTGCAGTAGTAAAAGAAGAAATGATCTTATTCGAAATTGGTGGAGTAAGCGAAGAAGTTGCTCGCGAAGCATTAAGATTAGCTTCTCACAAGTTGCCAATTAAAACTAAGTTTGTAAAAAAAGTAGGTGACGAGTAATGACTAATAAAGATATTCGTAAGTTATCAAACGACGAAATCAACAGCCAAATTGCAGAATTAAAAGCTGAATTATTCAATTTAAAATTTCAAAATGCACTTGGCCAAGTACAAAACACTGCTCGCATCGGGCAAGTTAGAAAAACAATCGCAAGAATGAAAACAATTCTTAGCGAACGCGCAAGCGCAGAATAGGAGGATAACATGGAACGTAACAGTCGTAAAGTTTATATTGGAACAGTAGCTTCTGATAAAATGGATAAAACAATAACTGTAGTTGTTGACAACTATAGAAAACATAGATTATACGGGAAACGTGTTAAAAAATCTACAAAATTTCATGCGCATGATGAAAACAATGTTGCTAAAATTGGTGACACTGTAAAAATTATGGAAACTAGACCTTTATCAAAAATGAAACGTTTCCGTCTAGTTGAAGTCGTAAAGACTAAAGAAATCCTTTAATCACAAGTTCCTGAAAGGAGGTACTCTCAATGGTTCAACAAGAAACTAGACTTGCAGTAGCTGACAACTCAGGTGCTCGCGAGTTATTAATTATAAAAGTATTAGGTGGAGCATTACATAGATACGCAAATGTTGGCGATGTTGTAGTGTGTTCAGTAAAAAAAGCATTACCTAACGGCGCTGTTAAAAAAGGTGATGTAGTAAAAGCCGTAATTGTTCGTACTAAAACCGGATTAAGAAGAAATGATGGTTCATATATAAAATTTGACGAAAATGCAGCAGTTATCATACGTGAAGATTTAACTCCACGTGGAACTCGTATTTTCGGCCCTGTAGCTAGAGAACTACGCGATAAGAATTTCATGAAGATCGTTTCTTTAGCTCCCGAAGTACTATAAGGAGGTGCACCGTATGCAAATTAAGACAGGTGATACCGTAGTTGTAATCGCTGGTAAAGATAAATTTACTGTTGATAAAAAAGGTAATAAAAACCAAACTACTGGTAAAGTATTAAAAGTTTATCCTAAAACTGATAAAGTATTAGTTGAAGGTGTGAATAAAATGAAAAAACACGTTAAGCCTAGTCAAGGTCAAGCTGGTAGCATTGTTGAAACTGAAGCACCAATTCATGTTTCTAACGTTATGTTATTAGATCCAAAAGTAAATAAACCTTGCCGTGTTGAAAATAAAATCAATGAAAAAGGCGAAAAAATCAGAGTCTCTAAGAAATCTGGTTATGAATTCAAATAATCTTTTAGAGAGGAGGTAAACTGATATGAATCGTTTACAAGAAAAATATGAAAATTCTGTTAAATCAGAATTAGCTAATAAATTTAACTACAAGTCATCAATGCAAATCCCTAAAATCGAAAAAATCGTTTTAAACATGGGAGTTGGAGATGCAGTAACAAATACTAAAGTTTTAGATGATGCTGTTGAAGAAATGACTTTAATTGCAGGTCAAAAACCAATTGTTACAAAGGCAAAAAAATCAATTGCGACTTTCAAACTTCGTGAAGGAATGCCTATTGGATGTAAAGTTACATTAAGAGGAGAAAAAATGTATCAATTTTTAGACAAATTGATATCAATCGCTCTTCCTCGTGTACGTGACTTCCACGGTATCTCTGCAGATGCATTTGACGGACGCGGAAATTATACATTAGGTGTTAAAGAACAATTAATATTTCCAGAAATTAACTTTGATAAAATCAAAAAAATTCGCGGATTAGACATTGTTATTGTAACAACAGCAAATACTGACGAAGAAGGTCGTACTCTATTAACTTTAATGGGTATGCCTTACAAAAAGTAGAAAGGAAATCTATATGGCAAAAAAATCATTGATTGCTAAGAATCATAGAAAAGCAAAATTTGCTGTACGTGAATACACACGTTGCGAACGTTGTGGACGTCCACATGCAGTTATTGCAAAATTCAAGTTATGCCGTATTTGTTTTCGTGAATTAGCATACAAGGGACAAATCCCTGGTGTTAAGAAAGCAAGTTGGTAAAATAAAAAAATTATTTTTCCAGTCTATGGAAGGAGGAAGAAATTATGGTTATGACAGATCCAATTGCGGATATGTTAACTCGCATTAGAAATGCTAACAAAATGCGCCACGAAACAGTTGAAATGCCTGCTTCAAATCTTAAATCTGCTATGCTTGCAGTTTTAGAAAAAGAGGGATTTATCGCTGGGTTCGCGACAAAAACAACAGATAACAAAAGCGTTACTACTGTAACTTTAAAATATACTGAAACTAACGAAAGAGTTATTAAAGGACTTAAAAGAATCAGTAAGCCAGGTCTTAAAGTATACGCTCAAGCTGATGAACTTCCTAAAGTTTTAAACGGATTAGGAATCGCAGTTATTTCAACTTCAAAAGGTGTAATGACTGATAAAGAAGCTCGTAAACACCAAATTGGTGGAGAAGTATTGGCTTACATTTGGTAATTATTAAACAGGAGGTGTTCTAATATGTCTCGTATTGGTAATAAACTAATAAACATGCCTGCAGGTGTAACATTTAATGCAACTGAAGGTAATTATGTAACAGTTAAAGGACCTAAAGGAGAATTAAGTTTTCAATTCAATGAAGAAATGAAGTTCGAAGTTGAAGGAAATACTATCGTAGTAAAACGTCCTAATGACACTAAGTCTATGAAAACAATTCACGGTACAACACGTGCGTTATTAAATAACATGATCGTTGGTGTTTCAGAAGGATTCAAAAAACAACTTGACATTATCGGAGTTGGATATCGTGCTTCATTACAAGGTGAAAAACTTGTTGTAGCAGCTGGATATTCAAATGATAATGTACTAGAAATTCCTACTGGGTTAAAAGTTGAACTTGTAAAAAATACAACAATTATTATTACAGGTATAGATAAACAATTAGTAGGTCAATTTGCGGCAGAAATTCGCGCTATTCGTAAACCTGAACCATATCTTGGAAAAGGTATTCGTTACAATGGTGAAAATGTTCGTCGTAAAGAAGGAAAAACAGCTAAGAAATAGTAGAAAGGAGTACTCAAAATGATTAGTAAAATTTCAAAAAACGTAAAACGTCAAAAAAGACATATGCGTATTCGTAAAAATATTTCAGGAACAACTGAAAAACCTCGTTTAAATGTTTTCCGTTCAAACAACCAAATCTATGCTCAAATCATCGATGACGTTAACGGAGTTACATTATGCAGTGCTTCTTCTCTAGAAAAAGAATGTAATGTACAAAATGGTGGAAACATTGCTGCGGCAACTGCTGTTGGTACTTTATTAGCACAACGTGCTGTAGCTGCAAACATTAAAAATGTAGTATTCGACCGTGGTGGATATTTATACCATGGACGTGTAAAAGCATTAGCTGACGCAGCTCGCGCAGCTGGATTAGAATTCTAATAAGAAGGAGGATACTCACATGCGTCAAGAACGTGAACGTAATGTAAAAGAACAACCATTATTTGAAGAACGTGTTGTTACAATCAACCGCGTTACTAAGGTTGTTAAAGGTGGTAGACGTTTCCGCTTTGCTGCTCTAGTTGTTATTGGAGACAGAAAAGGAAATGTTGGTTTCGGTACTGGAAAAGCACAAGAAGTACCTGATGCAATTAAAAAAGCCATCGAAAGTGCTAAAAAGAACATGATAAGTGTTCCTACCGTAAATACTACTATTCCTCATGAAATAACAGGTGTATATGGTGCTGGTCAAGTATTCTTAAGACCTGCTGCAGAAGGAACTGGAGTTATCGCTGGAGGACCTGTTCGTGCTGTATTAGAACTTGCAGGAATCAGTGACATCCTTTCTAAATGCCAAGGATCAAGAACACCTATCAATATGGTTAGAGCGACATTCGAAGGTTTAAAAAATCTTCAGACTGTAGAAAGTGTTGCGGCTCGTCGTGGTAAGACAGTTGCTGAGATTTTAAAGTAATATGAAATACGAAATCACATTAGTAAAAAGTTTAATCGGTCGCAAACCTAACCAAGTAAAAACAGCAAAAGCATTAGGATTAACAAAAGTTGGTTCTACTGTTGTTAAAGAGGAAAATGAAGCTATTAAAGGTATGATTATCACAATAGCTCACTTAGTAAAAGTAGTTCAAAAATAAGGAGGTGCCTTACAATGTTAAATGAGTTAAAACCAGTTGCCGGGGCTAGACATGCTAGAAAACGTCTAGGACGCGGAACAGGAAGTGGTTTAGGTAAAACTTCAGGTAAAGGTCACAAAGGACAAAATGCTCGTTCAGGTGGAGGAGTACGTCCAGGATTTGAAGGGGGACAACTTCCTTTATTCCAACGTTTACCAAAAAGAGGTTTCAATAACGTAAACCGTAAAGAGTATGCAATTATCAATCTTTCTGATTTAAATAATTTTGAAAATGGAACTGTTGTTTCATTAGAAGTATTAGTTGAAACAGGATTAGTAAATAAAATGCACTATGGAGTAAAAGTTCTTGGTCAAGGAACATTAGAAAAGAAATTAACAGTACAAGCTCATAAGTTTTCTGCATCTGCGCAAGAAGCAATTGTTAATGCAGGTGGAACTGTAGAGGTGATCTAATTTGTTGGATAAACTAAAAAGAATCTTCAGCAATTCTGAGATCATAAGAAAAATAGCATTTACATTCTTTATATTATTAGTATTCAAATTAGGAACATATATTCCGATTCCTTTGGTAGATACTGTAGGTATAAAGAATTTAATGGCGCAAAACGATTTTCTTAGCATCCTAAATACTTTTAGTGGTGGAGGATTATCAAAATTCTCTATCTTAGCACTTGGTATTTCACCTTACATTACAGCGTCAATCGTTGTACAAATGTTACAAATGTTAATCCCTAAACTTAAAGAATGGGGAGAACAAGGTGAAGTAGGTAAAGCAAAAACAAATCGTGTTACTCGATATATCACAGTAGTTTTAGCTTTCATTCAAGCTTTAGCATTATTATTCGGACTTGGTACAAGACCTGAAAATATGTTAATTTCTAAAGTTTTAGGTGATGACAAGTTATATTGGCTATTCTATATTTATATGGCACTTGTAATAACTGCTGGATCATCATTTACTATGTGGTTGGCGGATTTAATTACAAGAAAAGGTATAGGGAATGGTTCATCTATGATCATTTCTGCCGGAATCATATCATCAATACCAACTATGTTTGTTACATTATGGACAAAATATATAGCTGTAGGTGTTACATTTAAGAGCATGACTTCGTTCGTTCTTATTATCGTACTATATATTATTATGATATTATTAGTTGTCTTCTTCGAAGCTGCTAAAAGAAGAGTTCCAATCCAATATGCAAATCGTCAAGGAAATACAAATTCTGATATTCCAATAAAATTAAATAGCGCAGGAGTTATTCCAGTTATCTTTGCTTCAACATTAATAAGTATTCCACTTACTATTGTTGGGATGATGGGATTGAATACAACTTCGTCTTCACTTGCCTATTGGTTTGACCAAATTTTTAGTTATCAACAACCAATTGGAATGGTAATTTATATCGTTCTAGTTTTCTTCTTCTCATTCTTCTATTCATTTTTACAAATGGACCCAGATAAAATGAGTGATAGCCTTTCTAAACAAGGTGCATATATTCCTGGATATCGTCCAGGAGAAGATACAAAGATTCAATTATCTAAAATATTATTTAGAGTAACTTTAATAGGAGCTACATACTTAGTATTATTAGCATTAATGCCGATTCTTGTATCAAAATCATTTGGATTTAATTCCTCAGAAGCTTCTGTAATTACTATCGGTGGAACAAGCTTACTAATTATTGTTGGTGTAGCTATTGAAACTGCTAGACAATTAGAAACAGATTCTGAAACTGAGACTTATAGAGGAATTTTATAAGTTGGAGGTATATAAATGAAATTATTAATAACAGGAAGACCTGGTGCTGGTAAAGGTACACAGGCTGTAAATATTAAAGACTATTATGGTATCCCTCATATTTCTACTGGAGATATGTTTAGAGCTGCCATGAAAAATGGAACTAAAATGGGTCTTTTAGCCAAAGAATATATGGAAAAAGGTGCTCTAGTTCCAGATGAAGTAACAATTGGTATTGTTGAAGATCGCCTATTAGAAGCTGATTGTAAAAAAGGCTTCTTATTAGATGGATTCCCACGTAATATGGCTCAAGCAGAAGCTTTAGACAAGTTCATGGAAAAAAACAATATTAAATTGGATGCTGTATTAGACATAAATGTCGAAAATGAGATCTTAATTAGACGTATTGTTGGTCGTCGTATTTGTAAACAATGTGGAGCAACGTTCCATGTTGAATTTAACAAACCTAATCAAGAAGGTATTTGCGATGTATGTGGAGGAAATCTTTATCAAAGAAGTGATGACACAGAAGCAACTGCCGGAAGTCGTTTAGATGTATACGATAATCAAACATCACCATTATTAGCATATTACCAAAGTCAAGGATTATTAAAAACTGTCAATGGTGATCAACCATTAGATAATGTATTTAATGATATTAAAAAGACTTTAGAGGCTTAATTAATGATAGCGATTAAATCTAATAGAGAAATCGAATTAATGCGTATGGCGGGAAGAATTGTTGCTCTTGCACATCAAGAAGTAGCAAAACACATTGTACCTGGAGTTACAACTCAAGAATTAAATGATATAGTAGAAAAAGTTATTATAGATAACGAAGCTATTCCTTCATTTAAAGGTTATGGTGGATTTCCCGCAGCAACATGTGCTTCAGTTAATGAAGTAGTAGTTCATGGATTCCCTAGTTCAAGAAAACTAGTTGAAGGCGATATTATCGCAATAGATATTGGTGCTTGTTATAAAGGATACCATGGCGATTCTGCGTGGACTTACGCTGTTGGCGAAGTAGATGCAGAAACAAAGAAGTTAATGGAAGTAACTCGTGAAGCATTATTCCTAGGATTAGCACAAGTAAAAGAAGGAGTACATCTTTCTAATATATCTCAAGCAATTGGGGATTATGCAAACTCCTTTGGATATGGTGTAGTGGAAGATTTTACTGGACATGGTCTAGGTAGAAATTTACACGAAGATCCAGCGATTCCAAACTTCGGAATTGCCAATCATGGTCCAATTTTAAAAGCCGGAATGACACTGGCTATTGAACCAATGATAAATGCTGGAACTAAAAGAGTTAGAGTATTATCGGATAATTGGACGACTGTTACATGTGATAAGAAAAAAAGTGCTCACTATGAACATTCTATTCTAGTTACAAAAGATGGTTATGAAATTTTGACGACGCTTTAATAGATTTAAGGAGGCAATAATATGGCAAAAGAAAAAGATAATATAATTGAAATGGAAGGAAAAGTATTAGAAGTACTTCCAAATACACAATTTATAGTAAAACTTGAAAATGATCATCAAGTTTTAGCCCACGTTTCTGGTAAAATCCGCATGAATAACATTCGCATTTTACCAGGTGATACGGTTACAGTTGAATTATCAACTTATGATTTAACACGTGGACGTATAACTTACAGACGTAAGTAATAATAACACTCGGAGGTATTAAGAATGAAAGTTAGACCGTCAGTAAAACCAATGTGTGACAAATGCAAAATTATCAAACGCAAAGGTCGTGTAATGGTTATTTGCGAAAATCCAAAACACAAACAAAGACAAGGATAATATTATAGGAGGTGCGATTTAATGGCACGTATTGCTGGAATTGATATTCCTAGAGAAAAGAGAATCGTAATATCATTAACGTATATTTATGGTATTGGATTAACAACATCAAAAGAAATTTTGGCTAAGGCTGAAGTAAGCGAAGATATTCGTACAAAAGATTTATCTGAAGACCAATTAGGTCGTATTCGTAGCGAAGTTGCAAGCTTTAAAGTAGAAGGTGACTTACGTAGAGAAATCGCGTTAAACATCAAACGTTTAATGGAAATCGGAAGTTATAGAGGTATGCGCCACCGTAAAGGTTTACCTGTTCGTGGACAAAATACAAGAAATAACGCTCGTACTCGTAAGGGTCCTAGAAAAGCTATCGCTGGTAAGAAAAAATAATTAGGAGGTAAATAATATGGCACGTAAAGTAACTAAACGTCGTGTGAAAAGAAATATTCCAACTGGAGTAGCTCATATTCACTCTACATTCAATAATACAATTGTTACAATAACAGATCCAGCAGGAAATGCTCTTGCATGGTCTAGCGCTGGTGCGTTAGGTTTTAAAGGTAGTCGTAAATCAACTCCATTCGCCGCTCAAATGGCAAGCGAAGCATGCGCAAAATCAGCTATGGATCAAGGAGTTGTAAGAGTAGAAGTTTCTGTTAAAGGTCCAGGACCAGGAAGAGAAGCAGCTATTCGTTCATTACAAGTAGCAGGATTAGAAATCACTGCAATCAAAGACGTAACACCAGTTCCGCACAATGGATGTCGTCCACCAAAACGCCCACGCGGATAGTTTTGAAAATAATGATATAGGAGGCCCATTATGAAGGAATTAAGATTTGAAAAACCAAAAACTAAGGTTGAAGAATATTTATCAAACGGAACATATGGTAAGTTTGTTATCGAACCTCTTGAAAGAGGATTCGGGATCACATTAGGTAATTCCCTACGTCGTATACTACTATCATCTCTTCCAGGAGCAGCTTTCGTTAATGTAAAAATTGACGGTGCACAACATGAATTCATGAGCGTAAAAGGTGTTGTAGAAGATGTTATCACAATAATCTTAAATTTAAAACGTGTAGTTTTAAAAGTAGATTCTGAAGATGCAAATTTTGAAACAACTGTTGAAATTCATAAATCAGAAGGTGTAGTAACTGCTGCAGATATTATTCATGGTAATGAAATTTCTATAGTAAATCCAGATCAACATATCGCTACTGTATCTCAAGGTGGAAATTTAAGTATGTACTTAACTGTTCGCCGCGGGGTTGGATATGTTTCTGCAGACAAAAACAAACAACATAATGGTTCAGTTGGAGTAATTGCGATTGATTCAATTTACACACCAGTTACAAATGTTTGTTTCAATGTTGAAAAAACTCGTGTTGAAAATGAAGCTAATCATGATAAGTTAACTATTGAAGTTACTACTAATGGTTCAGTTACTGCAAAAGAAGCAATCGCTATCGCATCTAAGATGATGATTGAACACTTAAATGTAGTAGTTGAATTAAGTGAAAAAGCTACAAACACAGATTTTATGATTGAACTTGAAGATGATTCATACAATCGTAAACTTGAAATGACTATTGATGAATTAGATTTATCAGTACGTTCTTACAACTGTTTAAAGAGAGCTGCTCTTAACACTGTTGCGGAATTAGCTGCAAAATCTGAAGAAGACATGATGAAAGTTCGTAACTTAGGACGCAAATCATTAAAAGAAATCAAAGAAAAATTAGAAAATATGGGATTAGGATTTAGAAAAGACTAATACTCGCAAGGAGGACTTTATATGGCAGGTTATAGTAGATTACGTCGTAATTCAGCACAAAGAAAAGCTTTATTACGTGATTTAGTGACAGATTTAATATTAAATGGTCAAATCGAAACAACTGAAACTAAAGCTAAAGAATTAAAGAGATTAGCCGACAAAATGGTAACATTAGGAAAAACTAATACTTTACATTCAAGACGCCAAGCTGCTCAAATGGTTCGTTTTGAAAAAGATGAACAAGGGCAATATGCAATTCAAAAATTATTTTCTGAAATTGCACCTAAGTTTGCAACTCGTAACGGAGGATACACTAGAGTAATTAAAACTGGTGTTCGTCGTGGAGATGCTACTCAAATGGCAATCATCGCTTTCGTTGAATAATAAAAAATGCCCTATTCTATTGAATTAGGGCTTTTTATTTTAAAACGTTGATTTTGGTCTATTGTAGGGCATGTTTATAAAACAATAATTTTATGCTATAATAAGTAATAAGTATATAAGATAATTTTTAAGAAAGGAGTATATAGTAGAAGTATTTCTATTGTAGTAAAGAATATGATAAAAGAACACACACGACGCTTGTTATATAGTATCCTTCTTTTCTGTATGCTTCTATTATTTATTTCTTTGGCTTTTGCATGGTATTCGGCTAATGATAAAGCTGAAGCTGGAGGAGTTAATTCTGGAATTGCGGGAGATACTCTTTTAATTGAATCTGTTAAATATTATAAGATAGCTGATGTAGAAAATATATCTGATTCTAATGGTGATGGTGTTAACTTTAAGATTGGTGACACATATATGGTATCTTCTACTTCAACACTTAAAATGCCTAGTTACGATACACTAAGTGAAACCCCTACACAGATTTTAATGGAAGTTGTATTAGAAAAAAGTTGTAACATATCAAGTTTTAATGTTCAAACAACTTCAAACAGCTATTTGAATATACTTGAAGAAAGTAATAATCCTTTATCTAGTATAATATCTTTTTATTATCTTGATAACTTGGATGAAATAAATTCTTCAACCTATTATAGTGCATATAATAGGCAGGCATTTGTTACATTAAATGATAGTAATCCAACTTTTACTAAAAATATATCTTTTATTAAAAATAAAGATAATGTTAAATGTATATATATTTTACTAGCATATTATGAAGAATCAATTGAAAATATTTATACTAATAATCTTGGAAGTGATGTTTTAACCAAAGATGTTGATATATCATATACCTGTGATTTTAAATTCTTTTTAAGTGGGGAAGTGAAACTATGAAAAGAATAGGATTGTTTTTCATGATGTTTTTATCTAGTATTTGTATATGTATAGCTGTTGTATATGGATGGTTTCAAAATAGTAAAGAAATAGATCCTGCAATAACGGGTTATTCCAAATCTGCATATTTTGCAAGTGGAAATGGAAGTGAACAAAATCCATTTATAATAACTAGAACTAGACATTTATACAATTTAGCTTGGCTACAATACTTAGGTACCTTTAATGAACTTGATGGTACAAATGTAAAAAAACAATATTATTTTGAACTTGGTAATGATATCGATATGACTGATTTTCCTTTACCACCGATAGGAACAGAGGAAAATCCATTTGTTGGAAACTTCAATGGGAATGGGTATGTTGTTTCAAATTTAACTGTTTATAATCAAGAAAGCTATTTTGATATAAAACCTACGCTAAATGAAGCGAATAGAAATAAGTTTGGTAGTATAGTTGGAATGTTTGGTGTTGTTGGATTAATGGATGAATCATTTGTTTATTCCCGTGACATAGTTGAAATAAAAAATCTATATCTGGATAATATTTCTATAAAGTCTCTATCACAAAATACTTTAGTTGGATTACTAGCAGGATATGTGAATGGCAGTGTAAATACAGTTGGAATTCATTATTCAAACCTAGGATTGATTAATTCTGTTACTGGTATATCATCAAGTGTAATTAGTAAATACACACTAATTGGAGACTATGATGCAAATACAGTAAATTGGATTAATAAACCAGGGGGATCAATTGGGTATGATTCCTCAACTGATATAGGTGAATTATTAGATAGGATTCATCTATTAAACGGAAGTAGTTCTAATGCGATAGAAAAAAGTCAGTCCTTACCTTTCCGTGGCGAAGGTGAATTTATAACAAGCAGTGGTGTAACGAGTCAAGCGGGTACTGCGGATAATATCGGTTATTTCACTGGTTCTGATTTAAAGGTATATAGTACTCTAAAATCAAATATTAATACTACGGATTATTACTATCCAGTTTCCTCAGGAGTAATAAAGCCATTGCCATATACAAATGGTAATATAACCTATCCAGCGCCAGGTGAAAAAGTGAAGAAAGCCACATTTTTGAGCGATGAGTCAAACTTTTATACAATTCGACTTCAAAGTAAATTAGATATTGATAATAACAGAGTTACTATTGATAATGGTAGGGTTGGAAGTTATCAGGGAAAAATTATTGTACCACAAAGATGTGTATGGGTAGCACCTCAAATAGCAGGGACAATGGAGTTTGTTTTAGTTAATCCATCAGGTGATGGAGAAAACTTTACATTGTCTAGTTTTAAGAGGGAAACTAAGGGCGATTATTCATCAAGAATGACTGGGCTTCAGGTATTAATTGATACAAATTATCAAGGTAAACTTCTAAGTGGATATGCTTATTATTTTACGTATGAGATTACACAAAGCATGATTGATGAAAAGATGGAGTTTGCTTTGTCACGTGATAATGGTACAAATGGTGCATATTTCTGGTATTTGAACGTTGGTGCTAGTGGCAGCTCTGTTAGTTATACTAATAATATAACAGGAGTAGACTTTGTTTATACCTCATTGGATAACGACGGTAATATAATATTTAGTGGCTTAGATAATAGTAGTAATATAGTTTTCGAGATAAAAGGTATTTCTACAGCGGTGTTTAATATTTACTTTAGAAGAAAGTATTTTTCAGAAGAAGAAATCGCTATTTTATATTTTGCTTCTAGTGAAAATATTGGATTAGTATTTGCTCCTAACGGAAGTGGAATGACATTTAAGGCTAGTGATTTAAATGTTAATAGCAAGTAGTTTAAAAGGTCCTTTTCATTTTGATTAGGGCTTTTTATTTTGTTATGGTATAATAAACGTAATAAAATTAATGTGAGGTAATCATGGAAAATAATGAAGTAAAACACGTTAGACGCGTTAGATATAGTGGTACACATCCAAAAAAATATAGTGAAAAATATAAAGAGCATCAGCCTGAAAAATATGCGGAAACTATTCAAAAAGTTATAAGTAAAGGAAGCACACCAGCTTCAATGCACATTTCTATATGTGTAAAGGAGATATTAGAGTTTTTGCAAATTAAACCTGGTCAAAAAGGATTAGATGTAACGCTAGGATATGGTGGACATACGTTGGAAATGTTAAAATGCCTAGATTCAAAAGGACATATATATGGTCTTGATGCTGATCCAATAGAAATAGTAAAGACTAAAAATAGATTAGCAAATCTTGGTTACGGTGATGATATATTTACTGCAAAAAACATAAACTTCGCTAACATTGATCAAGTGAGTGAAGAATTTGGCCTATTTGATTTTGTATTAGGAGATTTAGGTGTTTCATCAATGCAAGTTGATAATCCTGAACGTGGTTTTTCATATAAAAAAGATGGACCTCTTGATTTAAGATTAAATCCAGAAAAAGGAATTACTGCCGCCCAATTGTTAAGGGAAGTTAATCAAAAAGAATTGGAATACATGTTAATGGAAAATTCTGATGAACCATATGCGGAAAAAATCTCAAAAGCAATCTGTCTTCATTTAAGAAATGGGAATCCAATCAATACGACTACTGAGCTACAAAAGATAATTGCAGAGACCTTAAATTTTATTCCTCAAAGCACTCGTAAAGACGTTATCAAAAAAACATGTCAAAGAGTTTTCCAAGCATTAAGGATAGCCGTAAATAAAGAATTTGAAGTGTTATATGACTTTTTGGATAAATTACCTAATATTTTAAACAGTGGGGGACGTGTCGCAATTCTTACGTTCCATTCTGGAGAAGATAGATTAGTTAAAAAAGCTTTCCAAAGTTATTATCGAAGTGGTATTTTTAGTGATATAGCAAAAGAAGTTATAAGACCTTCACAAGAAGAATGTAATATAAATAGTAGGGCTCGATCTACTAAAATGCGTTGGGCTATTAAGGCTTAGTCTTAAATATAGGAGAAAGATTAAAATGAAAAAAATATATTTGATGATTTTGATGTGCTTATTATGTATTGGTATTATTAGCTGTGGGAAAAATAATAATCCTGATGCTATAAGTGATTCTGAAAAAAAAGAAGTTTATCAGCTAATAGATGACTATATTGATAAATTACTAACATCATCACCGGATAGGCCGCTTTGGAACATAGAAACTATTAAATCTGGGAAAGCTGCGGCATGGAATTATATAGATGGCTGCATGATAAGTTCATTAATTGACTTATATGAACAAACAAATCAATTCGAGTATCTTTCTTATGCGGGTAACTTTATTGATTATTATGTAAATGAAGATGGCGAGATATTAGGATATAATATGGATACATACAATTTAGATAATATCAACGAAGGAAGAGTTTTATTTTACTTATATGAATTAACGGGGGAACAAAAATATAAAACTGCAATAGATACATTATATACACAATTAATGAATCAACCAAGAACACAAGAGGGAAATTTTTGGCATAAGCAAATATACAATAATCAGATTTGGTTAGATGGTTTATATATGGCTCAACCATTTTATGCAATGTATGAGACAGTATTTAAAAATCCAAATGAACGAAGATATGATGATATTCTTAATCAATTTGAGAATGTATTTAATTTAATGTATGATAAAGAAAAGCATCTATATTACCATGGTTATGACAGCAGCAAATCAATATTTTGGGCTGATTCTACAACTGGATTATCGAGTAATTTTTGGTTAAGGTCAATTGGTTGGTATACCATTGCATTAGTTGATGTATATTCAATTATTGATGATAATGAAGTAGAAATAAAAAATAGATTTAAAGAATTAATTGAGATAACTTTATCAGGAATATATGAATATATTGATTCAGCTAATAATATGTTTTATCAAGTTGTAGATCAAGGAAAACGAAGTGGAAACTATTTAGAAACATCTGGTTCATTAATGGTAAGTTATGCTTCATTAAAGGCCGCAAGATTAGGAATTATAGACAAAAAATATTATAATATGGGAGAAAAAGTATTTTTTGGAGTATGTAAAAAATATCTGACAAGTGTAAATGGTGATCTAAATTTAGGTGGCATATGCATTACGGCTGGACTTGGTCCTCAAAACAATATTATAAGAGATGGTTCATTTGAATATTATATATCAGAAGAAATCGTTGAAAATGATGCTAAGGGTGTTGCACCATTGATAATGGCCTATACAGAACTTAAAAAAGGACTTAACTAAAAAGTCTTTTTTTCTTTATAAAAATATACTAACATGATATAATATAAAAGCATGAGGTGAATAGAAATGATCGAAGTAAAAGACTTACATTATGCATATTCAAAACAAGATTACGCCTTAAAAGGTGTATCTTTTAATGTTAATAAATCTGAATGGGTTTCTATATTAGGCCATAATGGTAGTGGGAAATCAACTATTTCTAAATTACTAGTTGGATTACTTGAAGCAAAACAAGGAACCATAGTAATTGATGGTGAAGAATTAAAAGAGGAAACTATTAAAAATATAAGAAAAAAAATAGGTATTGTTTTTCAAAATCCTGATAATCAATTTGTCGGAGTGAATGTAAAATATGATATTGCATTTGGTTTAGAGAATCAAATGATACCAAGAGAAGAAATGATTGAACTTATTGATAAATATGCTAAGAAAGTGGGAATGATCGATTACTTGGAGCGTCAACCTTCTAACTTAAGTGGAGGACAAAAACAAAGGGTTGCAATAGCTGGTATTTTAGCACTAGATTCTCAAATAATTATATTAGATGAAGCCACATCAATGTTGGACCCCGAGGGAAACAAAGAAGTTATAGAACTTATAAAAGAATTGAAAAATACATATAATAAAACAATCATTACCATCACGCATGATTTGAATTTGGCTAGTCTAAGTGATAGAATAATTGTTTTAAAGGATGGACTAATTATTAGTGAAGGTACACCAAAAGAAATATTTAAACAAGAAGAAATGCTTAAGAGTTCTAATTTAGATATTCCATTTAACTTGAGATTATTTAATCAAGCGGGATTAGATGAAGAACTTAACAAAAATAAGCAATTAATGGAGTGTCTATGGGAATTAAGTTTGAAGGAGTAAATCATTCTTATGATGGAATAAAAAAGAATGATTATGTTACTGCCATAAAAGATATAAATTTGAATATTGAACCAACTAATGAATTCGTAGCTATAGTTGGGCAAACTGGTAGTGGGAAATCAACTTTAGTTCAACATATGAATGCCCTTCTATTACCAACCAGTGGTACTATGAATATTTTTGATAATATAATAACACCTAAAAAAAATAAAAATCCTAAATTAAAACCAATTAGAAAAAAAGTAGGATTTGTTTTTCAATTTCCTGAATATCAACTGTTTGAGGAAACTGTTTTAAAGGATATTAAATTTGCACCAAAAATATTTGGATATAACGATCAAGAGGCTGAGAAATTAGCGCTAGAAACTGTTAAGTTAATAGGTATAGATGAAAGTATTTTAACTAAGTCGCCCTTCAATTTAAGTGGTGGACAAATGAGAAAAGTAGCGATAGCTGGTATTCTAGCATATAATCCTGACATTTTAGTACTAGATGAGCCAACGAGAGGACTAGATCCTTTTGGAGCAAAAGAGATCATGAATACATTTTATAATATTCATAAAGAACAAAATAAAACAATGATATTAATATCACATGATATGGATATTGTTTATAAATATGCCACTAGGGTTATTGTAATGAATAATGGAATGAAAGTATTTGATGGTAAAAAAGAAGATTTGTTTAAAACTAATTATCATGAATATCATCTTGAAAAGCCGCAAATTTTAAAAACGATTGATTATATAAATTCAAAATTGAATTATAATATTGGTTATAATAATTATTCGGAAGAAGATTTGTTTGATTCATTAAAGGCGGTGAGCACTAATGAATAATATTACAATTGGACAATATATACCAGGAAAAAGTTGGATTTATAGACTGGATCCAAGAATGAAAATAGTACTAACAATATTATTAATGGTTGTAGTATTCTTACTGCCTACATTATATTCAGTTGCTATAGCTTTAGGATTATTTTTTGTTATGTTTTTAACAACAGGGATACCTCTAATGAAAATGATAAAGGGATTAAAACCTATTATATTTTTAGTTTTGTTTACCTTTGTATTGCAGGTTATTTATAATAAAGAAGGAAAATTACTTCAAACATTTACCTTCAATTTTGGTTTATACCAATTACTTGGTATTTTAGGAATTACTATTTTTTATTTCCTAACAAAGAAGTTAATACCTTTTAAATTAACATATATGTTATTATATTTATTTGGTATTTTTGCAATACAATATTTTCTTAAAATTGATAGTTTTCACTGGAAAACATATCGATTAAATGTCTATGAAGAAGGGGTAAGTCGTGGATTCTTTGTTTTTTTTAGAGTAATAATAATGATAGGTATTACGTCATTATTAACATTCACAACAATGACTACTGATATCAATCATGGGATATCTAGTGTATTATCTCCACTTAAATTAATAAAAGTGCCGGTAAGTGTAATCGCAATGATGCTATCATTAACATTACGTTTTATCCCAACATTATTAGATGAAACAAATAAAATAATGAAAGCTCAAGCTTCACGTGGTGTTGATTTTAGTGAAGGTAAACTAAAAGATAAGGTGACACAAATAATATCATTGTTAATACCAATGTTTGTTATTTCGATTAGAAGAGCAGAAGACTTATCAAATGCAATGATTGTTAGGGGATATGAAATAGATGCCCCTAGAACGCAAATAGATATATTAAAACTTAGAGTCATTGATTATATTGCACTAATAGTCACTTTTTCTCTAATGGGTTTAACTATTTGGTATAAGATTGTTGTATAGAGTAAAATGTATCATTAGTTATGATGGAACAAATTATTCAGGATTTCAGGTGCAAGATAATCTTCCTACTATTGAATTAGAATTAACTAATGCAATAAAAAAAATAACTAATGAAGATACTAAAATATATGGTTCTGGCAGAACCGATAAAGGGGTTCATGCTAGAGGACAAGTTATCCATTTTGATACATCAAAAGATATCAAAGAATATAAATGGATGACTGCTATAAATACCTTTTTGCCGGATGATATAAGAATACTAGAAGTTAAAATAGTGGATGAAAAGTTTCATGCTAGATTTAGCGCGACAAAAAAAGAATATCGTTATTATATCATGCATAATAAAGAAGATTTGTTTTATCGTAACTATATGGCTTTTTGTAAAAGACTTGATATAGATAAAATGAGAGAAGCTCTTAATTTATTTCAAGGGACTCATAATTTCCAGGGATTTTGTAGTGCTGAAGTTGATAAAAGAAAAGACTTTGTTAAAACTATATATAAAGCAGATTTAATTATAAAAGAAGATGTTTTAGAGTTTATATTTGAAGGAACTGGATTCTTAAAATATCAAATAAGAAGAATGATGGGACTTATAATTGATATTGGTCTAGGTAGGGATAGTAAAGAAAAAATACTGGAAGTTTTCGAAAAAAAAGATCCGAAAATTTCTCATAAAGTAGCTCCAGCAAATGGACTATATTTATATAAAGTAACATATGAAAAAGAGGAATAAGAAATGAAAAAAGGCATATTTATTACATTTGAAGGTGGAGAAGGTAGTGGTAAAACTACTGTTATCAATGGTCTTAATGAATATCTTAAAAATCTAAATTATGAAGTGATAATTACTAGAGAACCTGGTGGAATTGATATTGCTGAACAAATTAGAGATATTATATTAGATGTAAAAAATACTAATATGACAAGAGAAACTGAAACTTTGTTATATGCAGCTAGTCGTATGCAACATTTAAGTGAAAAAGTTATTCCTGCGTTAAATGCTGGGAAGATAATTATTTGTGATAGATATTTAGATAGTTCCTTAGCTTATCAAGGCTATGCGAGAGGTATTGGTTTTGATAATGTTTTATTAGCAAATAACTTTGCCTTAAATCATATGCCAGATATAACTTTCTTCCTAGACGTTAATCCAGAAACTGGACTTGCTAGAATAGAAAATCGTGATAAGCTAGATAGAATAGATCTAGAAGAAAAATCATTTCATGATAAAGTTTATGAAGGATATATGCAAGTATGTGAAATGTATAAAGATAGAATAATAAAAATAGATGGTACTAAAAAACCAAGTGAAGTAACAGAGGAAATAATAAAACAAATAGATAAATATTTAAATAAGTAGGAGGATGCATATGGTGATAGATGTTATTAATAATCAAAATGAAATTAAAACAATGTTAAGAAACAACTATCAAAATAATCATTTATCTCATGCTTATATATTTAATGGTGAAGTTGGTGTAGGAAAAAAAGAAATGGCTCTATATTTTGCGGCTATGATGTACTGCAAACACGATGAAATTTGTTTTGAATGTGAGGATTGTCATAAAATATTTAACGAGGAACATCTTAACGTTTATATAGTAAAAAGTGAAGGCCAAGTAATAAAAAAAGAACAAGTACTAGACCTACAAAAAGAATTTGCTAGAACCTCTTTAGTAGATGGTCCTAGAATATATATTATTGAAGATGCTGATAAATTAAATGTTCAAAGCGCTAATAGTTTATTAAAATTTATCGAAGAACCAACTAATAACAATACATATGCGATTTTATTAACTACAAATATTGAAGATATTTTACCCACAATCATATCAAGATGTGGTATAATAAATTTTAAAAGTATAGATAAAAATATATTAGTTAAGACATTGAATAACCAAGGTATTACTGAGAATGCTAAATTAATTTGTGAATTTACAAATAATATAGAATCTGCAATTATGTTATCAAAAGATGATAATTTCATTAAGACGGTAGGACTATGTGAAGAATTTATTAAGATAAAGGATTCTAAATCAAGTATAATTTATTTGCAAAAAAATATAAATTTCTTTGATAATGTTGATAACTTAAAATTATATCTAGAAATGTTAAGTCTAATATATGAAGGTTTGTTAAAAAAAGATATGAGTAACTTTCCTAAAATAGAAAAAGATTTAATAGAAATACAAGAAAGAAAATCTAACAATAAAATAATAAAAGAATTAGAGCTAATACTAGAACTTAGAAAAAAACTAAACAGTAATATGTCTTCTAAAAATATTATTATTAATTTATTTGTTAATTTATATTAAGTAGGTGAACCAATGAAAGCATGTAAAGTACAATTTAAAAAATTAGGAAAAAAATATTTCTTTTCTTGTGAAGGTAAAGAAATAAAAAATAATGACAAAGTAATTGTTAATACCGTTAGAGGAATAGAACTTGGTATTGTAGTTGGTGAAACATTCGATTTATCAAAAGAAGAAATAACTAATGAATTAAAGGAAGTTATTCGATTAGCGACAAAAGATGATATTGCAAAATATGAGACTAATAGAGCGGAAGAAATTGAAATAATTGATCAAACTAAGAAATTGATACGCAAATTAAATCTTGATATGAAAGTATTGGGTGCAGATTATACACTAGACAGAAGTAAACTTATTATTCAATTTGAAGCAGAGGAAAGAATCGATTTTAGAGATTTGGTAAAGGAATTAGCTGAAATATATCGTACTAGAATTGAACTAAGACAAGTTGGTTCTCGAGATGGAGCTAAAGCTTTTGGTGGGATTGGTCCTTGTGGATTAATTGTATGCTGTCAAACATTCTTAACTGAGTTCGATAATGTAAGTGTTAAAATGGCCAAGAATCAAAATTTATCACTTAATCCAATAAAAATTAGTGGTAATTGTGGAAAATTACTATGCTGTATTAATTATGAAAATGATACATATACAGAATTGAGGAAATCCGCTCCTGATATAGGTGATATTGTTGAAACAGAACTTGGTAATGCTAAGGTATTAAATTGTGATGTTTTAAATAGAACAACAAAAGTAAAATATTTAAGTACCGAAGGTTTTGGATATTTAAATTTCGAAGAAATAAAATTTATTAAATCAGGCGACAAAAAATTAAAAGTGGAAAAATAATATGGAAGTAGTAAATGAATTAATGGGGTATCCCTATTTGAAAATATATCAGGATACAGAATCTTTCAGTTTTTCAGTTGATTCAGTATTACTTGCTAATTTTGCGACTGTTAAAAAGAATATAGTTAATATAATAGATTTAGGTACTGGAAATGCTCCTATTCCTCTATATTTAACACTTAGAACAAAAAATAAGATAATTGGAGTAGAAATTCAAGAAAAGTCCTATGAATTAGCTATGAAAAGTGTTAAAATTAATAATAAGGAAGAACAAATTACTATTTTAAATGATAATATAATAGACATAAATAAAAAAGTGGGATTTCAAAAATTTGATTTAGTTTTATGTAATCCACCTTTCTTTAAATACCAGGAAAATAGTAATATAAATAAGAATGAAGCTAAAACGATTGCTAGACATGAGGTTTTAATTAATTTAGATCAAATATGCAAGGAAGCAAGCCAATTATTAAATAATGGTGGATACTTTGCCATGGTACATCGTCCTGATAGACTAGGTGACATAATTTGCACCTTGAGAAAATATGGATTAGAACCCAAAAGAATGAGGTTGGTCTATCCAAGACCAAATACTGAGGCTAATCATGTATTAATTGAATCAAGAAAGACAAGACAACAAGGTGGATTAATATGTTTACCATCAATTATAATCAATGATGAATTTGGAAATTATACCAAAGAGGTATTAGAAGTATATAATAAAGGACAGGAGTGATAGTATGTTTTTAAGTTTATTAAGTCGTAAGGAAAAGTTAAAGTTTTTGGATATTGCTATTTATATGGTAGATATGGATGGTGAACCAACCGATACAGAGAAAAGAATACTAGGTCGTATTTTTGGTGAAGTTGGAAGAAACATTGTAGATGAATATACATTTTCAAAAAGTGAAACTGTAGAAGACACAATTGCTTATATCAAAGAATGTAATTCGGCAGTTAAAAATATTGTTTTCTTAAATCTAGTAAAAATATCAATGGAAGATGATTTGTATAATACATGTGAGCATTTATTCCTAGAAAGATTACAAAAGGAATTTTCAATATCTGCGGAAAAACGTCGTGAGTTAATGTGTATAGTATATGATGAAAGAGACTTAAGAGAAAAGGCTCGTCGAGCAATTAATTACTAATGAATAGAAAGTATAGTTATAACCATAACGATGCAATACTTTATTTAGTTGCGACTCCAATTGGTAATTTATCAGATATGACATTTAGAGCCATAGAAACACTAAATACGGTTGAATGTATATATGCTGAAGATACAAGAAATTCTAAGGTATTATTAAATCATTATAATATAAAAACGCCATTATATTCATATCATGAATTTAATAAAGAATTAAAAGATGATGAGATAATAGAACGCTTAAAAAATGGGAAAAGTGTTGCAATTATATCTGATGCTGGAAATCCAGTTATTAGTGATCCTGGATATAATATAGTTGTAAGTGCTATAAAAAATGATATAGCAGTAACTACTATACCAGGTCCTTCTGCTTATGTAAGTGCATTAGTATCTTCGGGATTACCCCCGATGCCTCATACTTTCTATGGTTTTCTTGATAGTAAAAAAACTAAAAGATGTGAAGAATTAAAGAATATAAAATTTGTTAAACATACAAGTATATTTTATGAAGCACCTCACCGAATATTAGAAACATTAAATGATATGTTAGAAGTATTAGGGGATAGATATGTGGTAATATCTAGAGAACTTACTAAAAAGTTTGAAGAACATATTCGTGGTAATATAAGTGAAATCTTAAAAGATGTTGAATCGGTTAAAGGTGAAATTGTTTTATTAGTTTCGGGATATGAAGAGGTAATAGAAAAAGATGTCAATTATATAGATAAGATTAATGAATATATATCTATAGGTTTAAAAAGTAAAGATGCAATAAAAGAAGTGGCTAGTTTATATAATGTTGATAAGAAGATGTTATATGATATGTATGTAAAGAGCAAAGAATAGTTTATAATGATAGAAAGTGCTTAGACACTTTCTATTTTTCTTATAATAAATAATTTAACTTGGATTTTCAAAAAAAACTACAAATTTCTTGTTAAGGTATGGTATAATAAATAAAAGCAGATTTAAGCACTTTTTAAAGTTTAAATATATATAATAACAAACACATATAAAGAGAGAGCTAAATTGGATTATTGATAATTCTTTTTGTGCGTTCTTTATGTAGAATCGAGGAATATCAATGAAAAAATTTTATTTAACAACTGCAATTGCATATACATCAAGCAAACCTCATATAGGAAATGTTTATGAATCAATACTATGTGATGCTATTGTGAGATATAAAAAGAAAGCTGGTTTTGATACTTATTTTCAAACGGGTACTGATGAGCATGGTCAAAAAATCGAAGAAAAAGCTATTTCTAATGGTGTAACTCCAAAAGAACATGTAGATAATATTTCGAATATGATAAAAGATATTTATGCTAGTGTCAATGTAAAATATGATAATTTTGTTAGAACTACAGATAGTTATCATGAACTACAAGTTCAAAAAGCTTTTGAAAAATTATATAAGCAAGGTGACATTTATAAGGGAAGCTATGAAGGACATTATTGTGTTGATTGTGAATCTTATTTTACTGAAAAAGATTTAAACGATGGATGTTGCCCTGATTGTGGTGCAAAAACTCACCTGGCTAAAGAAGAATGTTATTTCTTAAAATTAACACCTTATCAAGAACGTTTAATTAATCATATTAAAGAAAACCCTTCTTTTATTGAACCAGAATCAAGAAAAAATGAAATGCTAAATAATTTCTTATCAAATCCTCTTCCTGATTTATGTGTATCAAGAACTTCATATAAATGGGGTATTCCAGTCAATTTTGATCCATCACATGTAACATATGTTTGGATTGACGCCTTAATGAATTACATTACTGGTATTGGATATGATGTAGATGGGAATCACGGTGAGCTATATAAAAAATATTGGCCTGCTGATGTTCATGTAATTGGAAAAGATATTTTGAGATTCCATACAATTTATTGGCCAATCATTCTTATGGCTTTAAATATTGAATTGCCAAAGCAAGTGTTTGGTCATCCATGGGTATTAATGAATCATAATAAAATGTCTAAATCTAAAGGTAATGTAATATATACTGATGACTTAGTAAATATATTTGGAGTAGATGCAACTAGATATTTCGTTTTAAGTGAAATTCCGTTTGCCCAAGATGGAAACTTAACATTTGAACTTGTATGTGAAAAATCTAATTCTGATTTAGCTAATACTTTAGGTAATTTAGTTAATAGAAGTATGGCGATGGCTATAAAATATTTCAATGGTAAAGTTAGTTATAAGGGTCAATTGCTTTCTGTAGATAAGGAATTAAGTGATTTATGTTTAGCGACATCACAAAGAGTTCATAAATCGATGGATGAATTTAAAGTAAGTGATTCATTAGATACGATTATGAAATTAGCAAGAAGAGCTAATAAATATGTTGATGAAACAGAACCTTGGAATTTAGCTAAAGATGAAAGTAAAAAGGATATATTAGAAAATGTTCTATACCACTTATTAGAAACTTCTAGACATATTGCAGTATTATTGGAATCATTTATCCCTGAAACAGCAGAAAAAATATATTCTCAAATAAATACAAAAGATACAAATTTTGATTCTTTAAATTCTTTTACAAAAGAATCTACATATAGTGTATTAGAACCAATTATGTTGTTTAAGCGTTTAGATGTAAATAAAGACGTATTAGATAAAATAGTTAAAGAAGAACCCAAAAAAGAGGAATTAAAAAAAGAGTCTAAAAAAGAAGTGATATCAAAAGAAGAAATATCTATTGATGACTTCAATAAAATAGATTTAGTCGTTGGACAAATAATAGAGGCTACTAAACATCCAAAAGCGGATAAGTTATTAGTCTTTAAAGTAAATATCGGAAGCGAAATTAGACAAATAGTTTCTGGTATCTCAAAATACTACAATCCTGATGATTTAATCGGAAAGAAAGTTGTAGTAGTAAAAAATCTTAAACCAGTTAAATTGAGAGATGTTGAATCACAAGGAATGCTTTTGTGTGCATCTGATATAAATGATAAAGCATTGGAACTATTAACAACAAACTTAAACCCTGGTGACATAGTAAGATAAATTAAGTAGGTGAAGTCATGCGTATAAAAGATTTAAAAGTTCATATCGTAATGCTATTTTTTATACTTGTATGCTTCGTCGCATGTAATATAGTATATGATATAGGATTAACTAGTGTAATGGAAAAGAATGCACTAGCAGAATCCAAAAACAATATAAATAATACATTATCAAGAATTGAAATAACAATGTCAGAAATTGAACTTGAAGCAGGTTATGGGGTAAGTGAAAATCTTACGATTATAAATAATAATAATTTAACATCTAATTATCTTCAACAATTTAAAGGATTAGAGCAAGCTATATTATATAATAATTTAATTGAAAATGATGCAGTTGATGGGGATCCAATTCCATATTTATATGTAAGAACCAATATTGAAGGACAAGGTGTAATTGTAAGATTTGAATTGAGTTATTTCTTTGAAAAGGTAAGGACTATAAACCGTGAAGTAAGTACATATCCATTATATATTACTGATTATTCAGGTATGGTATATTATTCAAATACAACATATTATTCACCTCAAATTTATTCCGTTCTTAGACAAGAAAATAGTGAAGAAATTATAAATTCTATAAAAGCATTTATTAAACGAAATGATACTACTGAAATATATTCATTTAAGGTAACTGCTAATAAACAATCTGGTAATATGTCAATTGCCCATGCTACAAATTTAGGGATACTGTTATTTGACTTCTTACCTGCATCAAATAGTATGATGGCTAGTTCAAATTTGGAAATGCTTCGCTTAGCATATTTTATTGGTTTAATTATTTTGATGGTACTATTAATCATAATGGTTATTTCTATGCTTAGAAAAGCACTGGGAGGGTCTGGTATTGGTTCTAACTCTTCTAGAAAGACAACTAATATAGTATTGGTAGTAAAGGGTAATGGTAAAATTATAAAATATAACCGTACCTTTAGATATTTATTTGATAATAATACTGTTCCTGTCAAAAATATTATCGAATTTACTAACTTAGATGAATTAGATATTAAATTAGAGATTAATCGTCAAGGTTTATTTAAAGTTTATTATGATAATCCAATAAATGGCCGTGTATATATGGAATTTTTATCAGTAAAGCATAATAATGATTATACTTTGGTTGGTAAAGATATAACAAAAGCACATATGGAAGAATTAGAATTGTATCGTTTCTCATCAAGAAGTTCTGTTACAAATGATGAAAATTCCTTTATATTTGCTAGAAGATATCGTGAATTAAGAGAAACATTTAAGGTTCATAAAACTCCTTATTCATTGATAATGTTCAATTTAAAAGGTTTTAAAGAAGTAAATACACTACTTGGGTTTAATTCTGGTAATGAAGTATTGAAATTATTTTCTAATAAACTACATAATCAATTTCCTGAAGAGGAAGTATATCACTTAGGTGCTGATGAATTCATTGTTCTTTCTCTAAAAACAAAGGAAAATGAATGTATTCAAAAATCAGATTTAATATTAAATGATTTAAAAGCGCCAATCAAGATCAATAACAATGAAATTTTCCTAAGACCAGCAATAGCTATTCTATCCTCAGATATGGATGAAGGCACTAAAGATTATGATGATCTTATGGAAAAGATAAGATTGGCTATTGAACGTGCAAAAACAATTGTTGGTAGAAGTATTGTAAAATATGATGAATCAATTGAAAATGCTGCAAAGAAACAACGTGATATGGAAGAGGATTTAAAGAATGCAGTAGCAAAACAAGAGTTTGTTATGTATTATCAACCACAGTATCACTTAGCTAGTGAAAGAATATGTGGATTTGAAGCTCTTATTAGATGGAATAATACTAAATATATAGGAACATCTCCACAAGTATATATTGAAATGGCTGAAAAGAATGGATATATCATTGACATTGGTAACTTCATTAATAGTGACGTTTTCAAAACTGCAAAGGAAATGGAACAATATAACATTCATATTTCTATAAATGTTTCTCCTGCCCAAATAGTTCAAGCGGGATTCGTTGCAGACTTATTAGCTGAATTCGAAAAGAATCAATTATCTCAAGGTTCAATTGCTATTGAAATTACAGAAACATTCTTAATGGAAAACTTCCAAGTCGTAATTGAAAAATTAAATTTCTTAAAGAGTAGAGGATTCGCAGTCCATTTAGATGACTTTGGAACTGGTTATTCATCAATGCTATACTTAAAAGAACTTCCGATCGATACAATAAAAATCGATAGAGAATTTATAAGACATATTGAAACCGATAAATTTAGTAAGGTTTTAACAAGTAAAATTATATCACTTGCAAAGGAGCTTGGAGACAAGGTAATTTGTGAAGGGGTAGAAACAAAAGTACAAAAAGATATAGTTCAGAAATACGGTGCTGATATAATTCAAGGATATTATATCGGGAAACCATTAAATAAAGCTGATGCCTTTGCGTTATTAAAAACTGGTAAAGTTGCTAGTGAAAATAAAACAAGTGGTGATTCTAAAAAGTAGGTGGAAAAATGTTTTTTAGTAATACGAGTAATATGATAACAACTATAATTGCTTTAGTTATTACAATAGTTTTATGTTTAGTAATTTATAAGCTTATTAAAATTAATTATCGAAAATATAAAGAAGAAAATGATACAATAACTGAAAGTGCATTGTCAAAGGTTGGAATGAATAAAGCAATAGATGCATATATAAAAAGGGTTGGAAATTTTGGTAATTTCTCAATGATTTATCTAGATATTGATAATTTTACAAGTACGAATGATATATTTGGTAGAGAACAATGTGATGAATTTTTAGTTCAAATTACTAATCGTATTATAAAGAGATTACCATTTAAAGCTCTTGTATCAAAATATAATAATGACGAATTCTTGATTTTAATAAAAGAGGCATTTAATTATGATCAAGTAGTAAAAATATCAGAAGCACTTTTGAAAGAAATAAGACAAAAAATACATGTTACTTCTTATGAATCAATAACTTTAACAGCTAGTTCTGGAGTTGTGCTTTATCCATCATGCGGAACAAAAACAGATGAATTGATAGCAAATCTTGAATTAGCAACGTATATTTCAAAACGTCAAGGTGGAAATAGAACTACTGTCTACTATAGTGCGATGTCAATTGAAGAAACGAGCAATTATATCTTCTATAAAGAGGTTAAAAATGCTATTTCTAATAAAGAGTTCGTATTATACTATCAACCAATTATTGATATTCAACACAATGAAATATACGCATTTGAAGCCTTAATGCGTTGGAATCACCCGGTTCAAGGTATATTGCCACCGGCAAAGTTTATCAACGTACTTGAGCAATCAGGAGATATTTACTGGGTTGGTCAATGGGGTCTTGAATTAATGATTAGTAAAATTAAAGAATTGAACAAATTATTTCCTGATGGGAAAGCAAGAGTTTCACTGAATCTATCAACCAAGCAATTAACTTATGAAAAGCTAGCAGATGACTTTATTAAATTGGCTAAACGTACCGCTGTAGAAGTATCATCTGTAATTCTAGAAATATCAGGTTATACAATGTTTGAAAAAATGGAAAACGTTAAATCGAATCTATTGAAATTAAGAGATGCTGGATTTACTATTGCTGTAGACGGATTTGGACTTGACTATTCAACGATAGCTAAGATTGAAAAAGAACCTATTGATATTATTAAACTAGATCGTAGTTTCCTTGAAAATATCCATAATAATCAAATTAAAGAGAAATTTGTTAAGATGTTAGTTGATTCAGCAAAAATATCTAATCGTATGGTGATTGCTGAAGGTATAGAAACAGATGAAATGGAAAGATATGTTAATAGGCAAGAAATTGAATTTGGTCAAGGATACTATTATTCAAAACCGATGAGTGAAGATTTAATTCAAGATTTTGTTCGCTATAGACGTTGGGATAAATCATTAGATTCAAAACCAAAATCAGTTGAAATACAAGAAAGTAAGATTATTAGCGAAGATACTGAAGAAATAGAGGAAAAATAAAAGAGTTGACTTTCTTTGGTTGTCGTTTTATAATTACTATGAAAAAAATATTAGGCAAACCTAGAGGAATCTAGTGACGCAAAGCTAAAGGGTCCAGCAAGGACAGCCAGTTGCCGTAGTATCCAACGCTTTGGGTTTTATGGCAACTTTTATTATTATTTTATTATATAGAAAGGGCGTGTACTAATGAAATCTATATTTAAAACAAGAAGACTATTAGTCGTGTTCCTTTTTGTATTCTTGGCATTGAGTATTACCATTGCTGTTATTACGTTCTATGGTCAAAATGTAGGGAACTTCGTTGTTGATGTTTCTGATGATTTAAAGAAGGTTGGAATTTCAATTTCAGAAGATCCTGATTATGTTGGAAATAATAACCGTTTACTAGGTGAAGTACTTGGTGATGCAAGACCAACAAGTCAGTTGAGTATTATTTCTGAATATGTAACAGAAAATAATGGTTCTTATAAAAGTCCATCGGGTGATTATGTTGGATACACATTTTATTTAAGAAATGCTGGAGATGAAGTTCTATCAGTTGAGGCAAATATAAAAATCACTGGTGTATCTAGGAATGTTGATGAGGCGATTAGAGTCTGGGTATTTGATGATGGTGTAGGAACTGTATATAAAAAAACAGATACTGTTGAGGCAGCATATCCCCCATCATATTCGCCAACCGTTGATTTTTTAAGCAAAGAAGTTGTTATGGTTTCTAAATATGAAAACTTTTACCCTGGTCAAGTAAAGAAATTTTCAATAATTCTTTTCATTGAGGGTGAAGACCCAGATTGTGTGAATACAGGAAGTAAGTCAATCGCTGGTGGAAGTTTTAAAATTAGTATGGGATTCTCTTCATATAAAGTAGAGCATTAAAAAAAGTAAAAAAAGTGTAAAAATATGTTGACAACAAAAACAAAAGTAGGATATAATTCACGTAGATAGTTTATCAATTATATTCGGCAAAACTAGAGCAATCTAGCGACGCAAAGCTAAAGGGTCCTTATAGGACAGCCAGTTGTCACATATTCATGTAATGAATTTAAGTGGCAGCTTTTTTATTAGCCATTACGAAAGGATGATAATATGGTAAATTTATCGAAAAAACTTTATATTAGTATTTTCTCAGTATTATTGTTGTTGGTAGTAATGGGGACTGCAACTTATGCGTGGTTTGAGTTAAATACCAATGCATGGTTTGATGACATGGAGCTAAAAGTTAATTCTGGAGAAGGAATTAAAATATCAGTTGACGGAGTTAATTTTAGTTATAACTTAACAAAGGCTGACATCAAAAAAGCAGTAGTAGCAAAAAGTAAAGGATATACAATCAGTCCAGATGGCAATTACTATAATCAAGGTGGTCAAAAAATATCTTCATCAAATTATGATGCAGATTTTGCTAGGATTGAACTTTCAGCTGTGACTTCGATTGATGGTAAGAATTTTACTACAAGAGAAGGTAAGTTGAAGACATATTCAGATCTTGATTTTGTTGGTTTAGATATCTATTTTGCTTCTGATAATCCCGAAAGCAGTAGTCCTATAAATGTTAATTTTAGCATTCAAAGGATAGTTCTAGAAAATGGAACTGTAATCCCGAAATCAGAAGTTGTTACTGATGAAAGTAAAGGTATAATTGGTTTTCCAAGTGGTTTAACGGGTAACTTTGTTACTTACAATAAGGAAACTGGGTTAGCTGACACATATTACAAATACCAACCACTTAGTAATCAATCAGAAACGATACAAAATTTTAAATCTTATGCTTCTGATGCTATTAGATTTAGTGTAACAACTAGTGAAAATCCTAATATAACAAAAATATATGAACCAAATGAAGGAAATGGTAGTTATGCAACGGATTTAAGTGATATATATTATTCAGGTGCAATAGGCGCAAAATATGATAAATCAAAGAATGCTGCTCATACATACTTCAATACTCTTCGAGGTATAAACCCTGAAGATGAAGTATATGTTAACTATGAAGATTTACCGTTTACTTACAAGTCGTTTGATACTCTTGATGCTTCAAAAGTATTAACCCTTAATAGTGAAAATAATTATGGTCAAAATGGTGATTGCAAGGCAAGCATTAATATATGGCTTGAAGGAATGGATGCTGATTGTTTTGATGCAATCTACGAACAAATTGTTCAATTGAAATTCTCTTTCACATCCTTTGTAAGTCCGAATGAGCCTTTAGATGTTACCTTTAAAACAATTAATCCAGTAACTGGATTTACTGAAAAAGAGGTTACAAGAGCATACTATCCAGAATTACCTATTACTACATATGAAATAGCGAAGGATGTTTATTCAACTGTTCCTAAAAAGTTTGTAGGTTGGGCATTAGAAACAAACCCTAACCAATTATATGATTTAACAGTTCAGAGAACAAAAGCTATTACACTGATTAGCGTGTGGGAATGATTTCCACAAATAAAGAAATTGAACAAAATATACTAGTGTGGTATAATTGTTATAGAAGTACTACTATTAAAAACGGTACTAAATTAAAAAAAATAAAAAAGGAGAAAAAAATATGAAAAAAATGACAAGAAAATTATTAGTAAGTGTACTTTCATTAGGATTTGCGATTGTTGCACTTGGAACTACAACATTTGCATGGTTCACGATGAACGCTAGTGCAGATGCTTCATTTGAATTTAAAGCTGACGGAGGAGATTCAGGGATCTTAATTTCTGCAGATGGATTAAACTTCCAAAGTTCAGTTGATTTAGCTGATTATATCAAGGATATGGGAGATATCGCATTAAATCCGGTTACAGCAAAATATGCATCAGATGAAATTACAATTGTTACTAACAAAGATTTAACTGGTGCAGCTGTAAAAAATCAACACTACATTGAATTCGACCTATATTTCACAGGAAATACAGCAGGTGCTCAATTTGGTTTTGATGCTGCAAAAACAAAAGCAGATAACACAACAGCTGGAGATGGTACAATTACAGCTTACAACTTATTAAAAGATGTAGCTTTTGATTCAAAAGATATTTTAGCTGGTACTGCAATTAAAGTTGACGTAAGAAATGCTATGAGATGTTCTGCTACTTTCTATGATGAAACACCAGCATTATCAGCAGTTCAAGCTGAAGCTAACAAAGATGAAAGTTCAGATGTTAATTCATTATTCGCTACTGCAGATTCAGTTAGATTATATGAATTAGGTGGATTTGCTACTGCTGAAGCTAATAAAGAATATAACTTCACTACTTCTTTAGATAACGCTAACGTTGCTAACAAATATTACCAAGATATTCAAGGTACTTTTGCAGAAGGTGTTGCAGCAGATTCAGCTTATAAAACTTTAAATGAAGATACTTTAGCTTCATTACAAGCAGATACAGAAGCTTTAGGTGTAGCAGGATTAAATACAGTTACAAGAGTTAACTTCAAATTCTGGTTAGAAGGATTTGACGCAGACTGCTTCGATGCTGTTATGTCTCAATCAGTTGCTTGCTTCTTAGCATTCACAACTACTGGTTATAACGCTTAATAAAAACAAATATAAAATGTCAAACTAATGTTTGGCATTTTTATTATTTATGTAGGTTTTAAATTATATATTTTTAAAATAATTTATTATTTGTTATAAAGAAAAAAAAACATTTTCATTTACTAATAAATATGGTAGAATAGAATAAACTAGAATTATCTAATAGAGGTGTTATATATGCAGAATAAGGCGTTGAAAATAACTAAAATTGTATTAAATACTATTTTTTATATTATAATATTTTTCATCTTATTATTTTCAGTTGCTAATATAAGTGCTGGAGGAAAAGATGGAATACCAAATATTTTTGGTAAAGGATATCTAACTGTTCAATCAGATTCAATGATGCCTACTTCAAAAGATAAGGTAAAAAAGGATTCTTTTGATAAAGGCGATTTAATATTTGTAACCAAATTAAATGATAAAGATAAATTGAAATTAAAAATTGGGGATATTATTACATTTAAAGATACTAATTTGCGTGGTGCGTTAAACACCCATAGAATTGTTGATGTAATAAAAGTTAATGGATCAGTTACTGGGTATATTACACAAGGAGATAAGGCTAACGCACTAAATCCTTATGATGCATCAAAACCAATTGAGCAAAATAGCGGTACAACATATGAAACAGCTTCACTTAGTGCTATTCAAGCAAAGTACAATGGTAGTTGGTCTGGAGCTGGAGATACATTGGATTGGATCAGTAATCCACAAAAAGGATTTATTATTGTTATTATATTGCCTACTATTGCATTCTTAGGATTCGAAATCTTTTTAGTAATTAGGAATATGATGAGTATTAAAGCTCATAAGATGTCATTAGAGGTAGAAGCTGATAAAGAAAAATTGAAAGCTGATATGGAAAGCGAAAGAGAAGCAATGCGTGCTCAGCTGCTTGAGGAAATGCGTCAGCAACAAATTAAGGAACAAGAATTATCAAGTGAGAAAGAGGGTTCTCGTGATGATGATGATCCTATAGTTGAAACTGAAATAAATTCGGAAGATGCTATAAGAAGCGAAGATTTAGATGTAGAAGACACTGAAGCTGATCTTGAAGAAGAAAAAGAAACGGATTCAGATGAGAATTTGACAGAAGAATAGATTAAATTTGGGAGGAAATCAATATGCAAGAATTTTCACGTTATTATATGAAGTTCTTGGCATCGTTATTTAAAAACATTAAAGAATTCTTTTTTGGAATAGGAAGAGTATTTAAAAAAGCATTCTTTACAGATATTAAAGGTTATTTTTCACAATTGACTGATTCAAGTGTTAATAATCAATATTGGGGAATAGCAGATTGGATAGTATTCTTGTTGGTTACATTTATTAATATAGCCTTCATAGTATTATTAGTAATCCTATTATCAATGTTCTTTAGAAGATATTTGAAATTTAGAAGAAAAGAAATTGAAAAAGATGAACTTTTAGAACAGGTATCTGGCTTAAATAATAAAGTGCTAGAATTAATTGAAGAAAAAAACAAGATACTTGCACTACGTGTTAGTCAAATATCAGGTGGTGTAGCCGAGGCAAATGCGGATGACATATTTAATCCAGGTGTTTCAAAAGAAGAAGTTCAAGAAGACAATCAATACGCTGGTCGTTTCATTAAACTTTCATCAGTTGATACATTCTACCGTTCAAATCCTGAGTATACAATTATTCCTGCGGATGATATGTTAGATTTACCAGGTCTTGTAGAAAGATTTATTGGATTCAGTGCGAGTCAATTAAGACTATTTTATAATAAAGAAATTATAGCTCGTTTCTTTGCTGGTATGGGAACTACAAAAGTGCTAATACTAGAAGGGATTTCAGGAACAGGGAAAACTTCCCTTCCATATGCAATGGGGAAATTCTTTAATAAAGAAACAAGTATTATATCAGTTCAGCCATCATGGCGTGATAGAGCTGAATTATTAGGGTATTTGAATGAGTTCACTAAGAAGTTTAATGAAACAGATTTCTTAAAGGCTGTTTATGCTGCTGGATATAGTGATAAACCAAATATCATTGTACTGGATGAAATGAACTTAGCCCGTATTGAGTACTATTTTGCGGAATTCTTGTCTGTAATGGAAATGCCAGATACATCAGCTTGGAAAATAGACCTAGTTTCAGGAAATGAACCTACGGATCCAAAACAATTAATTAATGGGAAAGTTTTAATTAACCAAAATTTATGGTTCGTTGGTACAGCGAATAAGGATGACTCTACGTTTACAATTACGGATAAGGTTTATGACCGTGCCCTACCTATCATAATCAATAATAAAGCTGAATTAGTAGATGCACCATATACTGAGAGCGTTCAATTAACTTATGAATATCTTGATGAATTATTTAAACAAGTTCAACGTGATGTAACATTATCAACTAGAGTTATGGATAACTTCAGTAAACTAGATGAATTTATTCAAGAAAAATTTAAGATTGCCTTCGGTAACCGTATCATGAAACAAATTAAATTATTCGTTCCAGTATACATGGGATGTGGATTTAGTGAATTAGATGGTTTAGATTACATGTTAGCAAACAAAATATTACGTAAATTTGAAAGTTTAAATCTAACATTCTTACGTAATGAATTAGATCAATTAATATCATTGTTAGATAAATTATTTGGTAAAAATGCATTTAAAGTATCAATTGATTTTATTAACAATTTAAAGAAAATCTCTTAATAGGGAGTGAGTAATGTGGAAGAATCAAAATCAGTAGTTAAAAGCAAAATGCTAGAACCAACAACTAAAGAACTAGAAAATGACTCTGTAAGTGAATTCTACCGCATATTCAATGAAAATTTTGATAAAGCAATAGATAAATCACCTTTGGGTGATTTTCTTTTAAATCAGGTTAGAACTGGTTCTAGAACTGTATATAGTAAGACAATAAGAGAAACAAAAGTTTTTGAAACATCATTTGTGCCAATATTAGAAGCTGCATATATGAGTATTTCTAAGATTTTAAAGGATCCAAAGAAAGCTATTAGGTATGAAGAAGAAGTTGTACCTATGGAAAAAGCAAAGAAGGTAAATGCTCAAACTGTTAGACATTTAGCTAGCCATACGCATTTTATAAAAGAAATAACTGAAGAAGGAGATATTATCCCTTCTAAGTTATTGACTACTTATGCAGATGATGAAATGGGTATTTATGAAAATAGATTTATTAAAACTCTAATAAATCGTGTTTGTAAATTCTTATCTTTGCGCCTACAAATTTTAAAGAAAAACATTGATAGTTATGAAACTAAAAATACTACAGTATCAAATAGTTTTAAAGTTGATACTACGAAGGTAAAAGTTGAATTATCGGTAAAAATGGAAAGACAGCTTGATGCACAAGTTAAATCTGCTAAGGAAACTTATGCAAAGGCTCAAGATATCAATGAAAAATTTAAGTCATTGCGTTCAAGTAAATTGATGATGGAACTTAAGAATTATAAAGAAGTAACTCCACCTATCATGAAAACTAATATTATCATGAAAAATGCTGAGTTTAAGATTTGTTATAATACATGGGTTTTCTTAGATAGATATACCGAATTGGCGTTTGACGTTAATGTAAAAGAAAAGAAAAATCAATATCCAGATGAATTGTCTGATTCAATAGATGGAATCATGGCTGCATCAGTTGGAACATTAATGCATTTTTATGGTAATTCTCAATACGATGAGGAAAATTTACCATATAGAGAGTTTACTAATCGTAAAGCTAAAATGCTTAGTAAAATTGATAACGAGTATAAATTTAATCCTGATTCACAAAAAATAGAAAACTTTCAAATGAATGAGTATTTCTTAAATGAAACTCAAAAATTCTATCAAAAAAGTTTAGATGAAAAAGTAGAATCCGGAATGGATAAGGATTATTCTCTAGAATTAGTATTTAGGGAAATGCAATCTATAGTTAATGCTATTTATCCACCTTTATACGAAGTACCTATAGAAAATGAATTTGAAGAGGTTCCTTTAAGTGTTCAATTAGAACGCGCGAAGAAACGTGCTGAAGTATTAGAAACAGTTACAAAATTAAAAGAAATTGATTATAAAGCAACAGCAAAAGAAGAATCGGATACATTATCAGAAATTGCAACTCTTGAAGAAAAAATTAGACAACAAGAAGCAAGAGAAAGAAGGCTTGCTCAACTTGCTGCTGAAAAGGCAGAAAGAGCAGCTCAAAGAGCAAAAGAAAGAGAAGAAGCTCAAAAACTTCGCGAAGAAGAGGCTGAAAAACGTCGTATTGAACGTGAAGAAGAAGCTGAACGTAAACGTGTTGAGAAAGAAACTGAAAGAGCTCTTAAAGAAGCTAAGAGCCTTGAAGTTAAGAATGCATTACAACAACGTAAAGAAGCACTTAAACAAAAAGCTGCTGAGCAAAAAGCTAAAAAATTATCAGCTAAGCAGGATGCTATTGAAGAAGCTAGAATTGCTGAAGAAGCTAGAATTGCCGAAGAAGATAAGTTGGCTTTAGAACAAAAAGCACTTGAAGAAGAAAAAGATACACTTACTCCACAAGAATTATTCAAACGTAATCGTGAACTAATGGAACAAAAAGCCGCCGCTGAAAAAGCAAGAATACTTGCTGAAAGAAAAGCTAGAGCTCTTGCAGCATTACGTGATGAAGATGATGAGGAAGATGAAGAAGACGACGATGACGATGATGATAATGACGTAATTACATCTGGAACAGATGTTAAGACATTATTGGCACAACGCCGTGAAGCAATAAGACAAAAAGCATTGGCTGGAGATCAAAATTTAGATGAAGATGACGATGATGAAGAAGAGGAAGCACCAAAAGCTCAAGGAGCAAAGAGTGCGAAAGACTTACTAGCAGAACGTCGAGCAGCAATAGCAGCGAAAGCAAAAACTGTAGAACCAGATGAAGATGACGATAATGAAGAAGAGGAAGCACCAAAAGCTCAAGGAGCAAAGAGTGCAAAAGACTTACTAGCAGAACGTCGAGCAGCAATAGCGGCGAAAGCAAAAACTGTAGAACCAGATGAAGATGACGATGATGAAGAAGAGGAAGCACCAAAAGCTCAAGGAGCAAAGAGTGCAAAAGACTTACTAGCAGAACGTCGTGAAGCAATAAAGAATAAAGCTCTTGCTGATAAGGCGAAGAAGAATGATGAAGAAGGTTTTGAGGATGTTTCTGATAAAGAAAGAGAACGTCTACTAGCCCGTCGAGAATCTTTAAAGACAAAGGATGTTGAAGACGAGGACTATTTTGAATAATGAAAAAGATTATTAAAATAGTTCTTTCTTCTATATCTGTAATACTAGTTGCTTTAACTCTAATCTTAATTATTGCCAATGTTTCAGCAATGCGTAAAGAGAAACCAGTTAGTGTATTTGGATATTCATTCTCATATGTGCCAACAGAGAGTATGAAACCGGTAATTAATCCTAATGATGTGGTAATATTCAAAAAATGCCAATATAATAATTTAGATGTTGGAGATATAATTGTATATAGATCTAAAACTGGTAATACCGCCGGAATTTATATTATTCACCGCATTAAGGAAATAACAAACGAAGGTTTTGTAATGCTTGGAGATAACAATAATGGTGCTGTTGACCCAGAATTAGTTACAAAGGATATGCTTGTAGGGAAATTCGTTAAAGTATTTAATGCGTTTAATATTGGTAAGATTGCAAGTAATAAAAATGTTATTTTCTTTATATTAGTTATAATCGTTATGGTTATAATAGTTATGGAAATATTAAATATTTACACCACCTTCCAAAAGGATAAAATTAAAGCAGTTGAAGAAAAACGAAAACAAGAATTACTTGATGAAATTAGGCAAGAACTACTGGAAGAAATCAAAAATGAAAAAGAAAAAGCGAAAGATTAATCTTTCGCTTTTGTTGTATATACATAAGATTTGTTATTTATATATAGTGCAATTATTAGAGTTTTCTTGTATCTTATTACAGTACTATATTTATATAATATCTCTATTGTAAAAGGTGTCAATTTTATTTCATCAATATATCTTATATATTCAGTCTTTTCTTTTTTATCTAGTTTTGTCCACCAAGATTTAGCTTTTACATTATTGTATTTTAAATAATCAATTAATAATAAGATATGTGCTTCATCATATTTATTGAAGTTTGTTTCTTTAAGATGATTATCAATACATAAGAATAATGTATCAAGGCCATTTATTTTTTGAGAAAGGTAATAATTTCCTAAATCAAAAAAGAAATCAAAATAATTTGTAGTATTATCTAATATGAATTGTATGCTTTTATCCATGTATCCATAATTGTAGAATTTTTCAAAGGCATCCTCACATATATGTATATTTTTAATATCGCTAATCGACATTGAATCATTTGATATAATTTCATAAGGTGCTGTTTTGTTGTAAATATAATTGTATTTTGTATGTTCTTGTTTTAATACAGTACCATGTAATAATTTTAAAAATCCCAATTGTAATTCTTTTGGTCTTAAACTTAATACTTCATTGAATGTATTTTTAAAGCTATTATAATCTTCTTTTGGAAGTCCAGCTATCAAGTCTAAATGCAAATCAATTACCTTAGCATTTTGAATCAAAGTGATGTTATGAAACAATTTTTGATTGTTTTGAATTCTTTTTACTAGTAAATTACTTTCAACATTAGTTGATTGTATCCCAATTTCAAATCTAAATAGGTTTTTAGGGGCTTTTTCGTTTATCAGGTGAATTAGGTCTTCGTCTAGCAAATCTCCCGTGATTTCGAATTGAAATGAATTATAGGGCTTATGATGTAAAATTAAAAAATCAATAAGTTCAACAAAGTTTTTTTTGTTTGCATTGAATGTTCTATCTAGGAACTTTATTACCTTAGCTTTTCTATCGAGAAGTTTCTTAAGTTCTATTTTTACTTGTTCAATATCAAAGAAACGAACCTTGTTATCAAGACTTGCCATACAATAACTACAATGATATGGACACCCCCTAGAAGTTTCAAAATATATTATTCTATTTTCAACATCTTCAATTAGGCCATAGGCAGGTTTAATAGATTTAATATCAACCAATTTATCAAAGGTATAACCATTCCTATGGAATAAATTAGGCACTTCATTTAATGATACTTTGTTATCCAAATAAGATAGAAGAAGATGATATGATTCTTCACCCTCATTTTTTATAACATAATCCACTAATCCAATATATTCATTAGCATTATAACTAACCTCAGGTCCACCTAGCATTATTTTTATGCTAGATTTTTTTTCTTTTAATAACAATACTAATTCTTTAATATAGTTTATATTCCATATGTAACAAGAAAATCCTATAAAATCATAATTATTATCAATTATATAATTAGTAATGGTATCTTTATTTTCTTTAGTTGTATATTCTATTATATCTGTTTGATAGGTTGTATTATTTTTTAGTAATCTAATTGCAAGATTAGGATGAATATATTTTGCATTTATTCCAATTAATAATGATTTCATAGTATTCCTTTCTAGAAAAAAGATTAGTCAAACTAATCTTTATCTTGGTTTTATTAAACATTCTTTTCCAAAACCAATTAGATCTTTTCTATTAGCTTTTAATAATGCTTCTTTTACAAGTTCATAATTGTTAGGGTTTTTAAATTGCATTAGGGCTCTCTGCATTGCTTTTTCACGAGGTTTTTTAGGTACATATACCTCTTGATTCGTGAATGGATCAATTCCGGTATAATACATGCAAGTAGAAGCAGTACCTGGAGTAGGGTAGAAATCTTGTACCTGTTCTGGTTGATGGCCAGTATCTCTTATGTATTCAGCAAGATTAATAGCCGCATCTAGAGTGCTTCCTGGATGAGAAGACATTAAATATGGTACAAGGAATTGTTTCATATTATGTTTTTCATTTAATTTAGTATATAGATTAACGAATTTATCATAAAGTTCTCTTGAGGGTTTACCCATTTTTGATAATACACGATCATCAACATGTTCAGGAGCAACTTTTAATTGTCCTGAAATATGATATTTTATTAATTCTTCTAAGAATTCTTTATTTTTATCATACATTATATAATCATATCTAAGACCAGAACGAACAAAAACCTTTTTAATTCCCGGAACTTTTCTTACCTCACGTAAAACTTCTAAATAATCACTATGATCAGCAATTAAGTTTTTACATGGTTGAAAACTTAAACAGCGTTTATCTTTACATACACCATGTTCCATTTGTTTATTACAAGCGGGATTATAAAAGTTAGCAGAAGGACCACCAACATCATGGATATATCCTTTAAAGTCAGGGGCAGCAGTAATCTTTACAGCTTCTTCAACAATTGATTCTTTACTTCTAGATTGAATAATTCTTCCTTGATGGAATGTTAGTGCACAAAAGTTGCATCCTCCAAAGCATCCACGGTTGGATATGATTGAGAATTTTACTTCATCAATGGCAGGTACATGTCCGATCTTTTCGATTAATGGATGAACCTCACGCATATAGGGAAGTGAATAGGTCATATCCATTTCTTCGCGAGTTAATGGGAATTCCGGTTCATTTTGAATAACATAAGTATCATCATAAAGTTCTACTAGTGGTTTACCGGTGAAGGCATCAGTGTTTTTATATTGTTCTCTAAATGATTCAACATATTTGAATCTATCCTTACAAACATCTTTGTAAGTTGGAAGCATAATGTGGTTATATGGAAGAATATCTTTATCTTTAGTTTTCCAAATACAATTTCTAACATAAATAATATCTTTGGCTTCTAATCCACCTGCAAGTGCATCAGCAACTTGAACAATAGTTTTCTCACCCATTCCATATAATAATAAGTCGGCTTGACTATCTAATAGAATTGATTTTCTAACCTTATCATCCCAATAATCATAATGAGATAATCTTCTTAAAGAAGCCTCAATTCCTCCGATTATAATATTAGAAGCTGGGTATAATGAACGTACTTTGTTTGAGTATTTTATAAGGGCTCTATCGGGTCTTTTTCCCATTTCTCCATTTGGAGTATAAAAATCTTTAGTACGGCGTCTTTTACTTACAGAATAGTGATTAACCATCGAATCGATATTTCCGCTTGAAATCAAAAATCCTAATTTTGGCTCACCAAAAAGAGCGAAATCAGAGTTTTTATTTATATCAGGTTGAGAAATGATTACGCATTTATAACCAAAGTTTTCTAATATTCTTGTAATGATAGCTGGACCAAAAGACGGATGATCTATATAGGCATCCCCTGTAATATATACAAAATCTGGTTGTGTCCATCCGTATTCTTTCATTTCTTCTAAAGTTAGTGGTAAAAATGGCATAAAATCACTCCTGTGTGTATTCTTATGATATTATATCATATATTTCAACAAAAGTAATTTTATTTTGAGGTTGACAATTCTTTTTATTTATAATATAATTCTATACGGTACAATTTTAATAAAATCCACAATTGCCCTTAATTATATTTAAGGAGGAAGAAATTCTATGAACAAAACATATATGGCAAACAATCAAACTATGCAACATAATTGGTATGTTGTTGATGCAAGCGGACTTACATTAGGACGTTTAGCAACACAAGTGGCTTTTTTACTGAGAGGTAAACACAAACCAACTTATACTCCACACGTAAACTGTGGAGACAATGTTATCGTAATCAACGCTGACAAAATCGAATTAACTGGAAACAAATGGCAAGATAAATTATACCGTAGTCATTCAGACTATGCTGGTGGTTTATCAACTATGAACGCTGAAACTGTAATGGCAAAATTCCCAACTAGAATGGTTGAGAAAGCTATTATGGGTATGTTACCTCATACTAAATTAGGTGACGATATGAGACGTCAATTATACGTATATGCTGGATCAACACATCCACATACAGCACAAAAACCAGTTGAATTTGTAGTGAAGGCGTAAGGAGGATATAACAATGGCTAATAAAATGGTACAATATTTAGGAACTGGACGTCGTAAGAGTTCAGTTGCTCGTGTAATTTTACGTTCAGGAAAAGGTGAAATCGTTATTAACGGTAGAACATTTGAAGATTATATTCCTTCAGCTGCTACACGTTTAGACGTATTACAACCACTTGAAATGACTGAAAATGCAGAAAAGTTTGATGTGATTGTTAATGTAAATGGTGGAGGTATGACAGGTCAAGCTGGTGCTATCCGTTTAGGTATTACTCGCGCTCTTATGGAAGTAAATCCAGATTATCGTGCGATCTTAAAACCTGCTGGAATGGTAACTCGTGACCCACGTGCTAAAGAACGTAAAAAATACGGTCTTAAAAAAGCTCGTCGTGCTTCACAATTCTCAAAACGTTAATTTTTGTAGAACTTGGATTAAAAAGACTAAAGGACTTCTCAACCTTTGGTCTTTTTTATTTTTGTTGTGCAAAATTACTACAAATCGTATATGTACTGTATACATTTGGATCCCATATAACTGAGACTTGTTACCGATAAAATAAAAAACAAGCAAATTTGATTAACAACTCATTATCAATAGCTTGTTTTTTTGTTAATATATTAACTGAAGTAAAGTGGTAAATATATGATAAATTTATTAGGAGTATTAGATATATTAAGAACAATTAATATGAGACAAAATTATGGCGAACTAGCAAAAATATATGGTAAAGCGAGGTCCACAATTAAGAGATATTATGAGGATGGCGACAAAAAGGTGACACCAAGTGTCACCCTTCATAAACAAATATATATAATTTCTTTATTTATCCTTTAATTCTTCTTTATTTTTGATTCCTACCATTGTAAATAATGCATTTTTCTTATAGAATACTCTACATACTTTAACAAAAAATACGTCGATTGGAGTAAAGATTGTATCTAATACATGGCCTTTTAAAATTGCATATTTCCATAAGATATAAACGACTACGATGACTAATAATAATCCAAATAATGATGCAACTACGATGCCGATTATAGCACCTACTGATAAACCATTGTTTGATTCTTTTCCTACAGTTATTGTAAATGTTAATGTATTTGATTCTCCATATGTATCATCTCCTACATTAACAACTGTAACTGTTGCTGTACCTTTACCAACGACTGTTACTTTACCAAATTGATCAACAGTAACGACGTCTGTATTACTACTTGTATAACTTAAACTACCTGTCCCTGTTCCGCCAGTTATATCTAAAGTAAATTCTTCTCCTATTTCAGTTTTAGTGAAATTGGTAGTGCTTGTAATGATTTCTTCTTGAGGGTTTTTTGAAATTGTAATTGCAATTTCTAAAACACTTGATATTGCATAGGTGTCATTTGCTGCTTTTAATACATTAATTGTTGCATTTCCAGCACCGATAATTGTTACAGTACCAAATTGATCAACAGTAACAACATCGGTATTACTACTTGAATATGTAATTGCACCACTTCCTGATCCACCGGTTACAGAAATTGTAAATTGTAAATCCGATAATGTTTTAGTATAAGCCATATATTCACTTGTTAAATTTGCTTGATTTGCTTTAGAAACATTTATCGTTATATCTAATGTGTTTGATACGTTATATAAAGCATCTGTTGCTTTAGTTACAGTAATTACTGTGATTCCAACACCAATAATTGTAACAACACCAGTTGGACTTACTTCGGCAACTAATGGATTATTACTTGTATAAGTGAATGCTCCATCGCCATTTCCACCATTTACTACTAAATTGAAATTATCATCTGTTGTTAATTTATCAATTGTTGGATTAGATGTTGTAATATTTGTTTGATTCATTTTAGTTATTATAATATTAAATGTTAAAGTATTTGAATCTGCATACTCATCATCTTGTAATTTTTTTACAGTAATTGTTGCAGTACCTGCACCAATAATTGTAACTTTACCTGTTGAATCAACTTCAACAACAGTAGTATCACTGCTTGTATAAGATAAAGCACCACTTCCTGATCCACCATTTACTGTTAAATCAAATTCTAAAGTATCAACTACTTTTGAAATTGAAGTTTCATTTGCTGTAATAACTGCTTGTGTTTTTTTAACAATTGTAATATTAAATGTTAATTCATTTGATACATTATAATTATCATCACCTGCTTTTATTGCTGAAATTGTTGCAGTACCTGCACCAATAATTGTAACTTTACCTGTTGAATCAACTTCAACAACAGTAGTATCACTGCTTACATAACTTAATGCACCTGTTCCATTTCCGCCTGTTACCACTAAATTAAAATCAGAGTCAATCAAGTTTTTCGTAATAGTTAATTGATCACTAGCAATGTTTGTTTGACTTGGTTTATTAATGTTTACCGTGAATGTTAATGTATTTGAGTCTTCGTAATTACTATCTCCAGCTTTATACACAGTTAAAGTAGTAGTTCCTAATGCATGTATTGTTACCTTACCATTTGTAGCGACTGAAACGATATCAGTATTCGCACTTTCGTAAGTTAAAGCACCACTTCCAGTTCCACCAGTAACTAATGTTGATAAATAGAAATAAGAATCTGCCATTACTTTATTAATTGTTAAATTCGATGTTGTGATATTTGCTTGATTACCTTTAGCAACATTTATTGTAAACACTAAAGTATTTGAAACATCATACGTAGTATCTTCAGCTTTTATTACACTAATTTTAGCAGTACCCGGAGTTTTAATTGTTACAACACCACTTGAATTTACTGTTGCGACTGTAGTATTACTACTTATATAAGATAAAGCACCACTTCCAGTTCCACCATTTACTGACAAAGTAAAAGTGGAATCTCCCATTGCTTTATTGAAAGTTGTTGTTTCACTTGTAAGTTTTGCTTGTGAATATTTAAATACTACATTACTAAATTTTCCATCGGATACTGTAGAACCAATTCCTAATTGCCCAAAGTTATTTCCACCAAAACAATGAACCACACCAGCAGTATCAATTATAAGGTTATGATATGAACCCATAGATATTGTTTCAATATTTATATCCGCAAGTTTTTCTGTAATATCTATTGGAGTTGAAGTGGTAACGGAATCACTTGTTGTACCAAGCCCTAATTGCCCTTGATTATTACGTCCGAAGGCATAAATTTTACCACTCTCACCGAAGAACATATTATGTTCTCCTCCACAATTCATTTTAACAATTTTATCATCACCAAATTGACTTGTAGTTTCAACAGGACTTCTTTCAATAGTATTATAAACTAAAATAGTCTTCCCTAATTGTCCAGTAGCATTTGAACCGAACGCAAAGATTTTACCGCTTTCGCATAAAACAAAACTACTAAGATAATTTGCGCCAGTTTGAACAATAGTTTCATCAGGAAATAGATAACTGATATCAATTGGCGATAATTTGTTTGCAGTATCTGCTTCACCAATTCCTAATTGTCCATAATTACTATTATAGCCAAAAGCATATAATTTACCGCTTTCAGTCATTGCTAAAGTGTGAAATCCTCCAACTGTTATATTGGTAACAACTTCATCACCAAATTGATCAGTAATATCCGTTGGCGTTGATTTGTCAGTTGTATTGCCGATACCTAATTGACCATATTCATTTTCACCGAAAGTATAAACCTTATTACTTTCAGTTAATACTACAGTGAAATTACTTCCAAGTCCAACTTGAGAAATTGTTTCTCCCTCAAATTTATCAGTTATATCTACTGGAGTACGTTGATCATTAACATTACCAACTCCACATTGTCCTGAAGAATTTGCTCCCCAAGCAAATATTTTACCACTCGCACTTAGCGCTATAGTATGTGAACTATTAACACCACCAAACAGCTTAACAATTGTTTCACCACCAAAACTGCTTGTAATATTGACTGGCAAATTTTTATTAGATGTATTTCCAGTTCCCAATTGTCCAGATACACCATATCCAAATGTATATACATTACCTTCATCACTAAGTAATACACTGAAATAACCTGAGGCTACTGCTTGAGTAATAACAGGTTTTTTTTCTTCAGCATTTACTTTGATAGTTGATTTACCAACTAAAAAAAATGTTGTTATTGCAATAATGCTAAAAAATTTTTTAAAAATTGACTTTTTCATTTTTATCTCTCCTTTTTTTACAAATTATATCATTGTATGACAATCAAATGACAACCAAATGACAAGCGGATATAAAATAGTTGATGGCAAGTCAAAAAGAATCAGCAAGTCATTTGGCTATTTTGAAAAAAGGTGAGGCCCAAGTTATATTGAATAGGTATACTGTGGAGGCGGAGAAAAGGAATATTTCTCCTTTTGATTATGCTAAGATATATGAAATTTACGAGAGGAGTAATAAAGGTTATTTTTATGACGTTTTATGTTCAATTCAAATGCAAGTCAATTAAATATAAATCCACTTGTTGAGCCATTAATTTCATAACACACATTCTCAAAACGTTAATTTTTGTAGAACTTGGATTAAAAAGACTAAAGGACTTCTCAACCTTTGGTCTTTTTTACTTTATATAATTGGTTTATCGTATGGTTTACAATGTTTCTTGACAAAGTTTACAATATGGTTTAAAATCAAAAAATATTAATTATCATTAAGAGAGTTAGGTGACAAAAGATGAAAATTAAAGATATGTTTATAGTAAGTTTATTACTAGCATTTATAGGTGGGTTTGTAGATTCATACTCTTATTTATTAAGAGGCAAAACATTCGCAAGTATGCAAACGGGTAATATGATCCTTTTTGGGATAAACATAGCTGATGGTAATACAGGCATAGCTATGTCTTATTTAATACCAATTGGATTCTTTGTTTTTGGAGTTATTGTTAGTCAGTCGATTGGGCATCTATTTGAAAATACAAAAAGAGCGAAATATTATAGCGTCTTTATACTAGAAGGAATTCTGTTTCTAATTGTCACATTTATTCCAGTGGGAAGATTTAATTGGCTTGCAAATGGATTGTGTTCGTTATGCTGTGCTGTACAAATGGACACCTTTAGAAAAGTAAAAGGGTACACTTATGTATCAACTATGTGTACTGGTAACTTGAGAAGTGCTTCAGAAGCCTTATTTAATATTTTTAGAAGAAGGGATAAGGATTCTAGAAAAGAATTTTTGATCTACATCACAATTATATTATTTTTTATATTAGGTGTTTTTACAAATGCAAAGCTAATAGTAAAATCAAATTATTGCTTTATAGTAGTTTCAATAGTAATGCTATTGATACTAGGTATTGTTTTAATAAATGATAAAAGATGCCTTAAAATGATTGATCAACAAGAGACTGATTTTTAGTCTTTTTTTTCATTTTAAAGGAAACAACTAGCTGTTGGTTGCATTAAATGGGAAAAAAGTATAAAATAAATAATGTTAAAAGAAAGAGGGGGTTTGAATGAGAAAGATATTTTACATGGTATTGGCTATTTTATCGGTATGCTTCGTTGCTTCATGTGGCGGAAGTGATGAACCGGCTGATACATTAAAAACTATTACAGGAGTAACATTTGAAGATAAAACATATAATTATAATGGTAATGAAATAGAAATAATTATTACAGGTAGTGTGCCAAGTGAAGTTAGTGTTTCATACGCTTGTAATAAAGGAACAAATGCGGGAGTATATCAAGCAACTGCAACTCTAACAGGTGAAGGGTATAAGACTTTAATATTAAATGCAAAATTAACTATTAATAAACTTGATTATACAGGAATAACTTTTACTGGTAGTAAAGTAGATTATGATGGGGTTGAAAAGACAATCGTTGTAAGTGGAGAATTACCAGCAGGAACAACTGTTACATACCAAAATAATAAAGGGACAAATGCTAATAAATATGAAGCATCAGCGAAGCTATCAAATCCAAATTATAATGATTTAACACTATACGCTGATTTAGAAATTGAAAAGCTTGATTATACAGGAATAACTTTTACTGGTAGTAAAGTAGATTATGATGGAGTTGAAAAGACAATCGTTGTAAGTGGAGAATTACCAGCAGGAACAACTGTTACATACCAAAATAATAAAGGAACAAACGCTGGTAAATATGAAGCATCAGCGAAGCTATCAAATCCAAACTATAATGATTTAACATTATATGCTGATTTAGAAATTGAAAAAATAGCTATAACAGGAGTAACCTTTAGTGATGAAACAGTTACTCATGATGGAACAGAAAAAGCTATCGTTGTAAGTGGAACACTTCCGAATGGTGTTGTTGTGGAATATGAAAACAATAAAGGAACTGGAGTTGGTACCTATAATGCTACTGCAGTATTAAAGGGTAGTAATTATATTACATTAGAATTAACAGCTACATTAAAAATAAAAACTGATCTTTCTAAAATGGCAACTACTATATTAACATCATTATCAGATATGCCCGATGCATGGTCTTTCTTACCTGAAAGCTTTGCATTGGAAAATCGTGTTTATAGTGGAGGAAAAATAGATTTTAATTCTAACTTTGTATATGTATCCTCATTATCACAATTAGGAGTAGGAAAACAACTTAATGTGTTATACGATACTTTACTTGATGCAGAAGGAGCACTTAGCTATTTAAGTATTTTCTATGGTTCAATAAGTACGATAGTAGAATTCTATCAAACATATATAACTAACAATCCGGATGATTATTTTGTGTTTGAAAAGAATATGGGTGATTTTAAAGTCAAAATTACGTTACTTGATGATACTTATCAAATACTAATTAGTTATTCTGGTGCATCAATAGAATTATTGTATGATAGCACTACTGAAACTACTTACGGAAGAATTGAACTTTCTAGTAGTAATGTAGTTAAATATGTATCTAGTGAAAATTATTTAAAATTATCAGTCAGTATTTTAAATGTCTCTATCAAACAAATTGAATTTGTTAGAGAAGGTGAAATTACTGTTGGGTATGTATATGAATATCTAGGTGTTAAATCATTAAGCACTAAAACAAGTGCAATGATTCAAATAGATGGTAATTATACATCGATAATTTCTAACAAAAAAGAATCTACTGATATGAGTACTGAATACTGTGTAGAAATATATAACAACGAGACTGGAAAATTAATTGGATATGAAGTAAAAGAAACAATTTCTAAAATTACTTATAATACTATGTTTTTTAATCTTTGGAATATCGCTGGAATATCATCTGTTAAAAAATCAGATATCACAAATGGATCTAATTTAGATACTATTTATGTAAATGGAAGTAGTAATAGTTTTGTTGCAAAAAAAGTTGGTGGACTTTCATTAAAGACTGCTTCGCGCCGCTACGATATTGAAATGAAAACAACTTATTATTACACATATGACGAAGCAACCGGTAAGTACTCTAAAATATCAATGGAAATACCAATGATGTTTGTTCAAAGTGAGCAATTAGAAACTTTTGCGGCAGATGTTCTATCTGCAAATGCTTCTAATGGAATAACTGCTGAAACTACTATTTTATTAACGACATCAGCACTTAATTATATCGAAAAACAATATACTTTATTGAGTGAATTATTTGTTGAAGTTAAAGAATTAGTCACTTATGATTATTTAATTGAATCATTAGGAGAAAGAAATCCATACTTTGATAAAGTGGAAGAATAAAAATTAATCGAAAGAAACCAAAGGATTTTCATGTCTTTGGTTTTTGTTTTACAAAAAAACACTTATAAAGTATAATGATACTTAGATAAGGAGTGTTAAAATGAGTGAATGGTCGCCAAAACAATATTTAAAATTTGGAAATGATAGGACACAACCAGCTATTGATTTAGTTAATAGAATAAATGTTGAAAATCCTAAGAAAATCTTAGATGTTGGATCTGGTCCTGGTAATAGTACTAAGGTTCTATATGACTTTTTTCCTAATGCAAAAATAATAGGTATAGATAATTCTTTATCTATGGTAGAGAAAGCAAAGGAAAAATATCCTAATCTAGAATTTATGATATGTGATGCAAATAAAGATTTAAGTAAATTAGATAGGGATTTTGATATAGTATTTTCCAATGCTTGTATTCAGTGGATACCTAATCATAAAAAGCTATTAAAAGAAATGATGTCTTTATTAAATGTAGGTGGGATGTTAGCTATTCAAATTCCAATGAACGGTGAAGCCGAATTATATAAGATAATTGCAAATGTGGTTGATAATCCTAAATGGGGATTTAATAATGTTGAATTAGAACATAATGAAATATTGAAGCCTTATGAATATTTTGATATATTAGCTAGTATTTCAAGCGATTTTTCTATGTGGGAAACAATGTATTACCAAAGAATGAAAAGTCATCAGGATTTGGTAGAATGGGTAAAGAGTACAAAAATAAGACCATATTTAAATTATTTAGATGATGAAAAGAAAATAGTATTTGAGAATGAAATATTAGAACAAGTTAAACAAAAATATATGATTCAGGAAAACGGAGAAATTATATTTGAATTTAGAAGACTTTTCTTTATCGCAACTAAATAGTAATATTATATTTTAAAGACAATAGTTGGGATTATTGTCTTTTTTTTAATATTATTATATAATAGAAAAGGATGAATTATGGAGGATATCAAGATGACAAAAATCAAGATGACTACGCCACTTGTTGAGATGGATGGCGACGAAATGACAAGAATTTTATGGAAGATGATAAAAGATGAATTATTACTTCCATTTGTTGATTTAAAAACAGAATACTATGACTTAGGATTAGAAGAAAGAGAAAAGACTAAAGATCAAGTCACTTTTGATTCTGCTTATGCAACTAAAAAATATGGGGTGGCAGTAAAATGTGCTACAATTACACCGAATAAACAAAGAGTAGAAGAATACAATTTAACAGAAATGTGGAAAAGTCCAAATGGAACAATCCGTGCTATATTAGATGGTACTGTATTCCGTGCTCCAATAATAATAGATTCAATTAAACCAGTTGTTAAAAACTGGAAAAAACCTATTACTATAGCACGTCATGCTTACGGTGATGTTTATAAGGCTCAAGAAATGAGAACTGAGGAAAAAGGTAAAGCTGAATTAGTATTTACTACTGAAAGTGGAAAAGAAATTAGACAAACAATTTATGATTTTGAATGTGGCGGAGTACTTCAAGGTCAATATAACAAAGATAGTTCAATTATTTCTTTTGCTCATTCATGCTTTAAATATGCAATTGATACAAAACAAGATTTATGGTTCTCTACAAAAGATACCATTTCTAAGAAATATGATCAAACATTCAAATTAATATTCCAAGATATTTTTGATAACGAATATAAAGCAAAATTTGATGAACTTGGAATTGAATATTTCTATACTCTAATTGATGATGCAGTTGCACGTGTAATTAGAAGTGAAGGTGGATATATTTGGGCTTGTAAGAACTATGATGGAGATGTTATGAGCGACATGGTATCTACAGCATTTGGTTCTTTGGCAATGATGACTTCTGTATTAGTTTCACCAACAGGTGAATATGAATATGAAGCTGCTCATGGTACAGTTACAAGACATTATTATCGTTATCTAAAAGGTGAAGACACATCAACTAATCCAATGGCGACTATTTATGCTTGGAGTGGAGCTTTACGTAAACGTGGAGAATTAGATAACATTAATGATTTAATAGTATTTGCTGATAAGCTAGAAGAAGCTTGTGTTAAGACTTTAAATGATGGAGTTATGACTAAAGATTTAGTTGGACTTGTAGAAGAAGGATTTAAAACAAAAGCTGTTAATTCTATTGATTTTATTAAAGAAATTAGAAAAAATTTAGAAGCAATTATGTAATTAAAAAGCCTCTATAAAACACAATGTGATTTGTAGATAGACAAAAATAAAAGAGATAAACGGATTTAAAAACTATTCAAAAATTATAGTTGCTAAATCCGTTTTTTGTAAAAAAAATTAAATATTGTTGAAATGGAAATCAAATATGGTATTATCATAAATAAAGATAAAAGGGAGTGTTGGTTAATGTCTGGTGATGAAATTTTAGTTTATATGCTTTTCATTGTTCTTTCAGTTGTATATCTTTTTCAACTACTTAAATATATTCTAGAGAGAAAATCGATTGTTGAAAAAAGATTAGAGAAAAATACAATATTTTTTACTTTGGTGCTATCGGTATTGTTTTTCTACATTATAATAAAAAAAGCTGCGGCTTATGATGTTGTTGGAAAGTATGTAATGTTTTATATAGTTTTTGGTGTAGCGTGGATTTATTTATTTCAAACCTTGTTGATGCCGATATTTGATTTTTCATGGAGAGATGATATTTTTGGAATGAAAAATAAGTCAGCACTAATCACTTACACTAGTATAATGGTTAGCTTTGCACTTATTTATGGTGGAGCTAATATAGGAGATGGACCAGGATGGTGGTGTGTCCTAATTGCTGGTATTTTAGGAATGATTGTGTGGTTTTTAATATTTATTATATCAAACATTGCAAATAAAATTTTCTATAGAATCACAGTGGAAAGGAGCTTTCCAACAGGGATAAGATTTGCAATGTTTTCTATAAGTATTTCAATTATTTTAGCTAGAGCATGTGGCGGTGATTGGACATCATTTGTGGATACTATAAAGGAATTTTATGTTGCGTGGCCTGTAATTCCGATGATGGTAGTATTTTTGTTAATTGATAAAGCGGTTTATAAAATAGAAGTAGAAAAAAATACTAATGAAGTAACTGATAGTCTTATGACTTTATCGATAGGTACTGGAATTATATTTATAGTAATAAGCCTGCTATATTCGCTTATGTATCTACCTTCTATAATTTAGGGGTGAAAATGATGGATTTAAAATTAGTTAAAATTCCAGAAGAATTTTATTCACAATATAGATATGATGTGATTTTTAAAGGATATAAATGGGATCCTCAGGTTGATGATCATAATACCGTTTCTAATTATGTTCTATTGATGTCTGAAGATTGTGCAGAACAACTTGATAAGTGGGCAGAAGAATTAACCGTTGAAACAGTAGCTATGGAAGAGGCTTTATTAAGTGACTTAGATTTAACAAAACAATTAGCCTTTCCAAAAGTAATGAGAAAAAATTTGAAGAGATTACAAAATTATAATAATGGGAAACATGTAAGGTTAATGAGATATGATTTTCATCCAACAAATGATGGATGGAAAATATCAGAGGTAAATAGTGATGTTCCTGGTGGATTCGCAGAATCTTCAGTAATGCCTGAATTAGTGAATAAATATTTTCCTGACTATCATCCAGGCAAGCATTCCGCAAATAGTCTATATGAAGCATTTCAAGCAAAATTAGATTCAAATAAAAAAATAGCTTTTGTTTCTGCAACGTCATATTCTGATGATAGACAGGTAATGCAATATTTAAGTGACTATTTTAGTTTTAAAGGATTAGAACCATTTAATGCATCCCCTGATCATTTTAAATGGATAGACAATAAAGCTATTTGTATTGAAGAAGGCTATGAGGGTGAAGTTGGCGGTATTTGTAGGTTTTTTCCGTTAGAATGGTTAGTGAACTTACCCAAAAGGGCGAAATGGCAAAAATACTATGATACAACTACATTATCATGTAATCATCCTATTTCATTATTTGCTCAATCCAAAAGATTACCATTAATTTGGGATAAATTAGATGTTAATCATCAAACTTGGTCTAAGCTATTACCTGAGACTAAGGAACCTAAAATGATTGATAATAAAGATGAAAAGTGGATATTTAAACCAGCTTTAGGTAGAGTTGGAGAAGGTATATCTATAAAAGAGGCAATTTCTAGTAAAGAGTACAATCAAATTTTAAAAAATGTAAAAAAACATCCTAAGGAATGGATAGCACAAAGAAAATTTGAAAGTGTTCCTTTAAAAACTGAAAATGGTGAACAATTTCATTTGTGTGTTGGAGTTTTTGCGATAGATGGTAAAAGTGCTGGTTTTTATGGGAGAATTAGCCCCTATGCAAGAATAGATGCTAATGCAAAGGATATTCCGATATTAATTGTAAAGAAGGGGATAAAAAATGACTAATCAAGAAGTATATAAAATATGGGCTCCTGATGGAGAAGAATGGACAAAGTGGGCAAAACCAGTTATTTTTATGAATGATATGGTTCCGTCACCTGGAACAAATTTCAATTTTGAAAGTGAAAAAATCGCAAAAGAATATGACGCTAGAACAATCGTAATTGTTGATCTTCCCGATGAAAAAAGTGTTAAAGTTGCACTACAATATGCAAAAAAAGGATATCGTCCGGTTCCTATTTATAATGGAGTAGCTCCTGATAAAAAGGCTAAAGGTATAATCGATTGTACAAAACTTGTATCTGCATTATATTTAGGGACAGGGTATTTAGCACAAATTACAATAAATAAGGATGCTCCGGCAGTTTTTATGTTAGATTCAAATAGAATGTCTACTGATGTAAAAATACCAGGGTATTTCGATAACAGATGGTCTATATTTCCCCAAGATATGCCTTCTTCGCTATACTTAAAGAAAAATGGTATAAAAAAAGTAGTAGTACATTCTGATAAGATAAGGGAGGATTTATCTCATATTTTATTTAAGTACCAACAAGACGGAATTGAAGTGTTTTTACACGAGAAAGAAAAGAAAATAACTAAGCCTAGTTTATTCCATTCAACACTTTATAGATTGCGTGTCATGCTTGGTTTAAAAAGGAATTCCGCTGGTGGATTTGGTGGTAAAATACCTGATCCAAATTCAGGCGGAAGAGCTTATGGGATAGGATAAAAACATTAAAGTTTTTAGTTTAATAAATATAAACAAAAAATTTAATAAAATTAATAAAATGTTGTTGACAATTAAAAAAAAAAATATATACTATTGATGTGTGATTTAACTTATATCACATCTAATCTTGGTGAACTAGGATATTAGTTCCAAATTTTGACCGCACAGAAATGTGTAACAGGCCAGACGGACAGCTGGGTCAAGAGCCGATTTTGGATATGATACTAAGGTGAATCAAAATGATATAACATTTTGAGGATACTTTTGTGTCCTCTTTTATTTTGGGAAAAGTAGGTAAGTGTATGAATAGACAAAAGAGAGCGCCTTATTTGGAGGCGTTAAAGAAGTATGTGAATGAAGGAGTTTCACCTTTTGATGTTCCGGGGCATCATATGGGGAATGTACCAAATGATTTTAAAAAGATGATTGGGGAAATGGCTTATAAGGTTGACGTTAATGCGCCTAGAGGATTGGATAACCTAAATCATCCAACTGGAGTAATAAAAGAGGCTCAGGAGTTAATGGCAGAGGCCTATAACGCTGATGAGGCATTTTTCTTAGTGAATGGTACTAGTAGTGGAATTCACGCTATGATTGTTAGTTCTTGTAAGAGTCAAGAGAAAATTATATTGCCACGTAATTGCCACAAATCAGCAATTAATGCACTTATTCTATCAGGAGCTATGCCAATATTCATATCACCTGAATTTGATGCCGAACTAGAAATATCTAATCAACCAACTGTAGAGGCATATATAAAAGCAATGAATGAATATCCAGATGCAAAAGCAGTATTTGTAATTAATCCTACTTATTTTGGTGCTGTTATTGATTTACAAAAGATAGTAGATGAAGCACATAAAAGAGATATGATCGTTTTAGTAGATGAAGCACATGGTGCACACTTTGGATTTAATTATTATGGACCAGATTCAGCTATGGAAGCAGGAGCAGATATGTCTGCGGTTAGTTTACATAAGACATTAGGATCGTTAACTCAATCTTCTGTTCTTTTAAGAAAAGGTGATAGAGTTTCTCACTATGAAGTAATGAAGGCATTTAATATTCTAAATACAACTTCTCCATCAACTTTACTAATTGCGAGTTTAGATGCCGCTAGAAAGTATATGGCAATTAATGGGCAACAACAATTAAATGATACAGTAAACTTAGCTAATTATGCTCGTAAGCAAATAAATAGAATTCCAGGATTTATTGCTACAGGAAGAGATTACTTCTTACAACATGGAGTTTACGATTATGATGATACAAAACTTGTAATAGAACTTGATAGCATCAATCTAACAGGATTTGAATTATATAATAAATTAAAAGATGATTATCACATTCAAATGGAATTAGCTGAAGCATATACAATTTTAGGTATTATAGCAATTGGGTCTAAAAAGATTCATATTGATAATTTAGTATCTGCTTTGAAATCTATAAGTGAAGAATATTATCAATATGACCTACTATACCCAAAATATAAATACAAACAAGAATATCCAGTCGGAATATTGCGTCCTCGTAGTGCTTTCCATGCGCCATTAAAGAGAGTATCACTAGATGACGCGGTTGGAGAAATTTCAAAAGAATCAATAATGGTATATCCTCCTGGTATTCCATTAATTATTCCTGGAGAAATGTTCACTAGTGAATTGATTGAAAGAATAAAATTTTATTTAAAAACAGGTTCTACGGTATTAAGCGATTATGATGACGAAACAGTTAGTGTAATCGATTTAGATAGTTGGGATTTATACGAAAGACATGAGGAGGAAATTAAACGTAATCATGAAAAAATTTTCGCAAACAAGAAATGAATTAATAATGCCTTTTGAAGGTGATGAACATGAAGCAACAATAATGATGCTTCCATATAGAAGTGATACTTGGAGAGATAAGGGAGAGGTAGCTTCTAAAAATTTTTTTGAAATAATAAATACGATAGCAATTTATGAGAAAGTATATGTGTTAGTAGATGAGAGGGTAACATATGATATTAGTCCGATAAAAAATAATAGCAATGTTGAAATTCTAAACATTAATTATAATGATTGCTGGGCAAGAGATACATCTCCAATTTTTGTTAGAAACAAAAACAATATAGGAGGTATGGATTTTAGATTTAACGCCTGGGGTGGCGAAGTGGATGGATTGTATGCTGATTATGGTCTTGACGATGAAGTAGCAAAAAAAATATGTGAAGAAAAAAAATATGATCATTACTATATCTCGGATTTTATTTTAGAAGGTGGAAGTATTCATACTGACGGAAATGGGCTGTTTTTAACGACTGAAGCATGCCTATTATCAAAAGGTAGAAATCCTAAATATTCTAAGGAAGAAATAGAAAGCATTTTAAAGAAGTATTTAGGCGCAAAAAAAATAATATGGATACCACATGGTATATATAACGATGAAACAAATGAACATGTGGATAATGTGGCATGTTTTATCGAACCCGGTGTTATTGGTTTGGCTTGGAGTAATGATGAAAGTGATATTCAATATAAATATAGCAGTGAAGCATATAATATCTTAATAAATGAAACTGATGTGTTAGGAGAACCATTAGAAGTAGTAAAGATAATTATGCCTACAACGATGTATTTATCTAGTCATGAATCAGATGGAATAGATAAAGTTGATACTAGTAAAAAGAGATTAGGAAATGATAGATTAGCTGGTAGTTATGTCAATTATTACCAAGGAAAGGATTATATTATTTTACCAAAATTTAATGTAGTAGAAGACGAAATAGTATTTGAACAATTTAGAGAACTATATCCAAATAAAAATATTCATCAAATTGATTCAAAAGAAATATTACTTGGTGGTGGAAATATTCACTGCATAACTATGCAAATACCAAAGAAAGGGAATTAATATGAAAGTAAAAGTAGCAGCAACTCAAATGTCAATATCATGGGATATTGATGGTAATATAAAAAAGGCTAAAGAAATGGTAACAAAATGTGCAAAAGAAGGTGCCAAAATAATATTATTACAGGAATTATTTAAAACTCCTTATTTTTGTCAATTAGAAAAATATGAATATTTTAATTTAGCTGAAGAAATGGATAAATCAGAATTTATAAATGAATTCAAAAAATTAGCTAAAGAACTTGATGTAGTTATCCCATTAAGTTTTTATGAAAAGAGTGGAAATGTATATTTCAATTCATTAGTTATGATTGATGCGACTGGAGAAAATTTAGGATTATATCGTAAGACTCATATTCCAACCGGACAATGCTATGAAGAAAAATTTTATTTTTCTCCTGGTGATACAGGATTTAAAGTATTTGACACAAAATATGGAAAAGTAGGAATAGGTATTTGTTGGGATCAATGGTTTAGTGAAGTTGCTAGATGTTTAACTTTAATGGGTGCTGAAATAATATTATATCCTACGGCTATTGGAAGTGAACCAGTACTTGATCAAGATAGTAGAAATCATTGGCAAAATGTAATGTGTGGTCATGCCGCAGGCAATATTATTCCTGTTGTAGCATCTAATCGCGTTGGAACTGAAAAAGATGATAATTCTTCAATGACTTTCTATGGTTCTTCATTTATTGCAAATGAAGATGGAGATAAAATAAAAGAATTGAATAGAACTGAAGAGGGATATTTAATTGCAGAATTTGATTTCGAAAAAATTAATTCTAAAAGACAAGGTTGGGGTATCTTTAGAGATAGAAGACCTGAAATGTATGAAGCAATAAAATATATGGATTATTCAAAAAAATAGTCTATAAATATTACTTTTAGCATATAGATTTAATGTTAAAATCTTGTAAGATTATAATAAACAAAAAGTTTAATAAAATTTAACTTTTATATTGTATAATTCAATAATTTTGTTATAATGAAATTGTAAATTTAATAAAAGGAGGAATGTGTTATGGTTTTATTAATTACATGCATTATTTTAGGAGTGATTGTACTAATTAGTACATTCGGAGTTGGAGTTTATTTTTATAAAGTTAAGAATACAAAGAAGTATTTTTACTTAATGTGTTCGACACCTCTTGTGGGATTATTATTACTATTTGGTTCTTTCTGTAGTGTAGGGGCTAATGAAGTTGGAATTATCTATCACGACAAATATGGTGTTTTGGATGAAGTAAAATATGAAGGATTCCAAACAAAAAGTATCTATGAACATATTACTAAAATTCAAACATCAAATAGAACAGCACAAGTTAAAGTGGCTGGGCAAACAAAGGATAGTATTTATGCAGACTTTGAAATAACAATTATTTATAGAATTGATGCTGCAAATGCTGGAAAATTCTTTAAAAGAACTTCACAAACAAATATAAGTACTGATCAATTAAATTCTCTATGTAAAGAAGCATTACAATCATCAACAATTAAATATGACATTTATGGTATATTGGGTGCTGATTTAGAAACTGTAAGAACTGATTTTGTTGAGGATTTAACAATATTATTGCTAGATAGATATGCAATTACTACAGTATCTGCTTCATTTGATGATATTGACGCTGGAAATAGAGTTGAAGAAATAATTAAACAAAAAGCAGAAGCACAACAAAAAATAGAAATTTCTGAATTAGAAAAACAACAAGCAGAAATTGAAGCATTAACTGCAAAAGTTAAAGCGGAAGCAGAAGCTGCAATTGTTCGTATTAAAGCCGAAGCAGAAGCTGCTAAAGTTGAGTTAGAGAAAACAGCTATTTCTGATATGATTGATGCAATATATGAAAGATCAAACAAAGAAGGTACACAACTATTAACTTATACTCAATGTGCTGAAATTGTATTAAAACAAATATACTATGACAAATGGGATGGAGTATTACCTGATTATTTAGGTGGAGATAATGCTTCAATAATATTACCTTCATTAAGTTAATAATAGATAAAGGAATGGATTTTAATTAATTCATTCTTTTTTTATGCTATAATCAATAGTAAAAACATTGGAGGTAATGAAATGGATAATTGTATCTTTTGTAAAATAATTAATAAGGAAATAGCATCGAAAATAATTTATGAGAATAGTAGCGTTCTAGCTTTTTTAGATATTGCCAAAGATGTATATGGTCACACATTAGTAATCCCTAAAAAGCACGTTAAAAACATTTTAGATTGCGATGAAGAGACCCTTAATGATGTTGTTGGTGCTGTAAAGTTGATCAGCAATTACTATATTAATGATTGTGGATTTGATGGAATAAATATCTTGAATGCTAATGAAGGTGCTGCCGAACAATCAGTTTTCCATTTACATTTTCATATTATTCCACGTAAAAATGGTGACAATATTAAGGCTTGGCCTTTCCATGATCAATTAGAAATGGATTTAGATGATATTTATAATAAACTCAAAATAAAAAATGCCGAATAATATTATTCGACATATTCAAATCCACAATTAGAACAAGTTTCTTGAAATAAAGTTTTATCATTCTTATCCTTTAGTAGAATATTTATTTTTGCATTATTACTTTCAAATATTTCTTTTTCCATATTAGCATCAATTGGTGCCATTAGTGGTGCGTCGTCATGACTTAATACAGTTAAAATCAGCGTATATTTTCTATTTAATATTATTACTTGCTCTTTATTTGATCTAACTATTTCAGCGCCATTATACGTTGAAATATTTATGAATCTATTATTATATTTTATAATAGAAATAATTCCTTGAAATTTAATTCCTAAATATGGAATTCTTGCGATTGATAGCATAAATGGTTGATCAATATCATTTCCTTGTATCCAAGTATATTGCTTAGGGAATGATTTTCCATAGTCTTTTTCAATATAACTTTTTGCATTCTTTAAAATAATTGTAGTATCATTAAGATTAACAATTCCGCTGGATTTACTTGTTAAGTGCACTATATGATGTTTACATTCCATAAATGGAAAATATCTAAATGGACCCATAATGCTTTTTTTAGGTTTTATAATATCAAAGAATGATAAAAATGTTTTAATTTTTATTTTTTCATCATCGATATCTAGATTAATATATTTATCAGTAAAGATATTGTTTTCTATTTTAACTTTGAACTTATTCTTTTTATATTGGAAAGCTTCTAATGGATATCTTAGATAAATAGATTTGTTATTTTCTAATATTTGAATAAATGAATGTGAATCATTTCCTAATACTACTCCAACAATAAAACTAATTACAAAGTCATCTTGACTAATTTTATAATAATAACCTTCAAAATATTTCTTCTTTTTTAAATTTCCTTGAAATGCATCTAAATTTCTCATTTATCATTCTCCTGATTAATTTTTCTAATATATTAAATACTATTAAAAAGGTGGTGAAAAAATGACTAGTAAATCATTATGGTTAGAAACAGATTATGAAGCATTAAAATTAGAGGAAGATATAAATTGTGATATTTTGATAATTGGGGCTGGACTATCTGGTTTAACAACTGCTTATTATTTAAGTAAAGCTAATAAAAAAGTTGTGGTTATAGATGCCAATAGAATAGGTCATGGAACAAGCGGACATACAACTGCTCATATTACATTGCAACATGATGCGGTTTATTATAAGTATCTAAAATATTTCGGATTAAGTAAAACTAAGATTATTGCAAAAGAAAATATTAAAGCTATTAAAGAGATAAAGAGGATAGTTGATGAAAACGGGTTAGAATGCGATTTAGAAGTATCAAAGTCTTATTTGCTTACTAATACTGAAAAAGGAACAAAGGTCCTAGAAAAAGAATATAAAGCGTATAAAACCCTAGAAATAGAATCTAGATTAGTAAAGGATGAAGAACTTTTCATTCCATATAAATTAGGTATTTGTTTAGAAGAACAAATGCATTTTAATCCTATGAAATATATGGTCGGATTAGCAAAGATAATTACGGAAAAAGGATCTATAATATATGAAAACACTAGGGTAATCAAAATAAAAGATGATTATGTTTTAACAGAGGATTATAAGATTACTTTTGAAAAAGTAGTTATCGCAACCCATAACCCAATTAAAGAACTTGGTGGATTTTATTCATTGAAAAAGTATCAAGATAGATCATATACAGTAGCATTTAATTATGATAGGGATTTTAATGGTATGCTAAATGTGATTGATAAAGATGGTTATACATATAGAAAGTATGAGGATCTTTTGTTAGTTGGTGGAAGAGATCATAAATGTGGTAAGGAAAGCAAGAAAGAACATTATAATCAAATAATAAAAGATAATAATGAATTAGAAGTATACACGTATTGGTCTGCTCAGGATCCAATAACATTGGATCATTTACCGTATATAGGAAAGTATAATAGAAGAAGCGAAAATATGTATGTTATTACGGGGTTCGGTAAATGGGGAATGACTAATTCTAATATTGCGGGTAGAATTATTTGTGATTTGATATTAAAGGTAAATAATGAGGCAAGTGAAATATATAGTCCCCAAAGGATAAAACCATGTGTTGCATGGATGAATTTAGTAAAATATAATGTTGAAGACATATATAATTATATGTTAGGTATATTTAAATTAAATAAACCAAGTTGTCCACATTTAAAATGTAAGATGAATTTTAATAAAGAAGAGGGGACTTTTGATTGTCCGTGTCACGGCTCTAGAATAACAAAGGATGGAAAAATTTTAGAAACTCCTGCTAAGAAACAAAAACAAGACCTACAAAAGTAAGTCTTGTTTCTTGTATTTAATGATTATTGTGTCAATCATTTGTTTTAAGTAAGGTTTGGCGTAAATATCTTTAAACTTAACTTTTACACAACCTTTACCAAATTTTGCATTTGGTAGGATATTCTTCATATTTTCAATAATATCAAAATATAAAGTGTGAATTACAAATTCATTTTTATTAGTTGATAAAAGGATGTACCCTTTTAAATAGCTATCGTAAAATTTATACATCGGTAATTGCCTAAATATAGTAATGGTAAGGAACTGGTAATTTGTATCAATATAATCAATAAATTCATTTACCCATGATAATTCTATTTCGTTTAAACTACTCAGATATTCTTCTTTATTTTTAATCATTTTTTTCATCCTTTCATATGATCATATCTTACTACGTTTTTCTTATGAAAGATAGAGTGTTTTAAAATAAAAAAAAATTATAAAATCTATTCGGAAGTAAATGAAACATACAAAAATGAATAATATTTGCGAAATACTTGCTTTTTTTCGTATAATATTCAAAAACGGGCATTTTTATGTCAAAAAATATTTTTTTATAAGATTTAGTATGTTATAATTTTAATATATTTGCAAGGAGATAATAGTATGAAAAAAGTATATGCAGGAAAAACAAAAGATGTATTTCAATTAGACAATGGAAATGTATTATTAAAATTTAAAGATGATTGCACTGGTAAAGACGGAGTGTTCGATCCAGGAGAAAATACTGTTGGATTAACTATCGAGGGAATCGGAAGAGCAAATCTTGAAACTTCAATCTTATTCTTTGAAGTTTTAAAAGAAGAGGGAGTTAAAACTCACTATGTAAGTGCTAATGTTGAAGAAGCAACAATGGAAGTATTACCAGCTACAGTATTCGGTCAAGGATTGGAAGTAATCTGCCGTTTAGTTGCTACAGGTAGTTTTGTACGTCGCTATGGACAATATATCGCTGATGGTACACCAATTGAAGGTGGATATGTTGAAACTACTTTTAAAAATGATGCTTTAGGAGATCCATTAGTAACAAAAGATGGTTTAGTTACTTTAGGAATCATGAGTGCAGAAATGTATGATAGCATGAAAGAACAAACATTAAAAATTACAAAAATTGTAGCAAGAGAATTAAAGAAAAAAGGTTTAGATTTATATGATATCAAATTTGAATTTGGATATAATAAAGATGAAGTTATTTTAATTGATGAAATTGCTAGTGGAAATATGCGTGTTTATAAAGATGGAAAAATTGTTGATCCAGTTGAATTAACAAAAATCATTTTAAATAAATAATTTGATAGGTGGCTTAATGCCACCTATTTTTCTTGATTATTTTCTGAAAAGTATTAAAATAGAAGTAAGACTTTTATTTAGGAGTGAAAAAATATGTTTAATACAATGATGGCAGAAATTATTCCTGGAAGGCAATTAACTACTTTAAATATTTATTTTGATATTATATTTTTAGTTGCCTTAGGAGTTATGTTATTCAAAACAAAGAGATATTTAGCGTTGATATACGGATTAATCGGTGGTGTTTTATATTTTCTTGTGGACTATGGAATTTTCTATTTGATTATGGATGCTAGGGTAGTAGAGTCAACGAATTCATTATGGGGAAATTATGCGGTTTTCTTATTTTGGTTATCTATGAGCTATGGATTTACCAACTTTGTCATGATATGGTTATGGTTTAGAAAAGATGAACATCTAGTAGAATGGGTAAGTTTTATTATTATTGCATGGATTACACTAGGAATAGCTGGTAAATCAATGGGTGGAAATTTTGACACCGTAACTATTTCGAGAACTACTAATCAATATCATGGATTTATGGCATTATTTTTAGTTGTTTCATATGGAATTGTGATATGGAAGAATATGAATAGTCCAAAGGAGAAAAAAATAAATATTATATGGTTATTAACTATAGGAGTATTAGTTCAATTCGGTTGGGAATTCGCTTTAAAAATAAGTGGAATTAGAACGGGTGGATTAGAAACTTTAATTGTAAATTCACTTATTGAGACAAACATGGGAATACCTGCAATGTATGCAATATTCTTATTTGTTACAAAAAGATACAATGAAGATTTAAGTAAAGTGCCAATGGATTTGGAAATGGCAAATGAACTTGTGACAGTAGGAGTTGATAAAGATTGAAAGTACTAGTTGTTGGAGGAACAGGAAATATTTCTAATGAAGTAACAAAAAAATTAATTGATTTAAAACACGATGTAACAGTAATAAATAGAGGTTTAAGAAGTGTTCATCAAGGTGTTAAAACGATTATTTGTGATATTAAAGATAAAGAAAGATATTATGATGAAATAAAAAATTTATCTTTTGATTGTGTTATTGATATGATTTGTTATAAATTAACTGATGCGATATTTGATTATGAAGTTTATAAAGAAAGATGCAAGCATTTAATTGTTATATCAAGTGTCGCGGCATATAGAAGGCCATTACGTTCTTGTCCTGTTAATATAGATGCACCATTATGGGAAACAAATGATTTTCCATACGGATACGATAAGGCTAATATAGAAAAGTTTTTTAATTCAAAGATGGATGAAATGAATATTACGTTAATACGTCCATCATTAACCTTTGGATATGGTTGCAAAAATGTTGGAGTGTTGCGTCAAAATTATAATCTTATATATAGAATTGAAAATGATATGCCTATTATAAGCTTTGGTGATGGATTAAATCCTATGAACTATTCTTTTGCGCCAGATGTTGCAGCTGGTATTGTATTATGTGCACTTGATGAAAGAGCATATTCAAAAACCTATCATATGAATAATGGGAATTTCCAGTGTGTAGATGATTTATATTTAGAGATGGCAAAGTATTTAAATAAGCCTATAACACTTTATCATTTACCAAGTGAACTACTATTAGAATATAGTGAGATATTTGATCATATTAATTTAGAAAAGAAACATATTGCTTATTTTTCGATGGAAGAATTTTTTAAAGATTTTCCTGAGTTTAAACCAGAGTATGATTTAGCAAAAGGTGTTAAGTTATTAGTTGATTACTTCAATGAAACAAAGATTATTGATGAAGAAAAAATGAAAATGGAAGATGATTTAGTTGATAAATATCTTAAATTTAGAGACGTATTAAGAAATAAATAAAAAATGGAAAGATATTTCAAAAAAATATCTTTTTTTTTATGTTGTTTTTTGTTAAAATTAATTATCACGAAAGGATAACTATATGAGACGGATTTTGATTTATTGTAAAAAAAGTATGTTCTTGCCTCTATTAGTAATAATATTTTTGGTTGGAGCCTTTCTTGTTGATAAACCTGTAGATGTATTTAAGGGTTATTACAAGATATTAACGTGTTCTAGTATTTTAGTTACTGATTATATTGCAGTTGGTGGACTGGGTGCAACGCTTTTTAATGTAGCAACAGTTACCATTTTTAATTTAATTATTATTAGAATATTAGATTTAAGAATAACGGGAATTATATTTTCTGGGTTAGTTTGTATTTTAGGATTTTCATTTTTTGGAAAAAACATTATAAATACATTGCCGATTTATTTTGGTATATATTTATTTTCAAGGATAAAAAAGATAGCATTTAAAAACTTGATAGTAACATTGCTATTTTCGACAGGTATTTCACCACTTGTCAGTTATTGTATATTTGGATTTGGATTTCCTTTATACTATGGAATTCCACTTGGAATCGTATGTGGAGTTATAGCTGGTTTGATAATTACTCCATTAGCTAATCATACCATTAAATTTCATCAGGGTTATGATATATATAATACAGGATTTGCTCTAGGTATAGTATCCGTATTATTCTATGGTATATTTACCACTTTTAAATTGGACGCTGATACAGTAATGATTGTATGTGATGATTATCATTATTTATTATTGGGTATCCTAATTTTTGTATCTGTAGCTTCTATAATTACGGCAATTGCTTTAGATAGAGGAACTATAAAGAGATATTTTAAATTGATGAAAAAATCTGGTAGATTAGTTAGTGATTTTATTAGGGATTTTGGAAGAGATACAGTAATTTTGAACTTTGGAATACTAGGAATACTTTTCACTATAATTTTATTAATCCTTGGTGTTAGAATAAATGGTGCAATATTTGGAACAATATTAGCAGTTCTAGGATTTGCTTCATCAGGATTACATTTAAGAAATATGTTCTCTGTTATGCTAGGAGCAATTCTTTCAGTATTGGTCACAAATCTCAGAGATTTTGATTCAACTTCAGTAATGTTATCAATCTTCTTTGTATCGGGATTAGCACCGATTGCTGGTAAATATGGAATGTTTGCTGGTCTATTTGCTGGTTTTATTCACGTAATGTTTGCACCTTTAGCATTAGAAATGCAGGGTGGATTTGATTTATATAATAATGGTTTTGCCTCGGGATTTGTTGCATGTATCGTCGTATCGGTATTAGAGGCTTTTAAAAAGGAGAATTGATATGAGTTTACATGAATTAAAGAAGGGTACTAAAATCATTCATGAATTCATTTTGTATTTAATGAAACATGATGTAAATACCCTAAACATAGATATAAATAGAAATGAAAATAATTTGGATATTATAATCAAGACCCAAAAATGTTCAAAAAAACTGATTGAGAGAATTACTGATCGTGTTGGTGATGTGAAAGAATTAGAATATGAAGAATATGGTTGGGAATTAATGGGTGAAAGTGATTCATCAAGTGAACTAGAACTTGTAGGAATGCTATTAGATAGTTTTGAGATTGATGATAGCGATCCAGAAAGCACTGTTTTCAAACTAAAGAGAGTTGATAACTATTAAAAGAAAAAACATAATACTTATTGTATTAGTTGCTTTATTTTTATTACTTACTATATTAGTTAATCTAGATATCCTTAATAATTTTGATAAGGCAATTATGGATAAGGTTTATGATACAAGAGGTAGTAAGGGAAGTTTTGGCTATTATTTCTTTAGGTTAATAACTGAATTTGGTTATTTATATATTGTTGGTGCCGTGATATTATTAGCGGGCATAATATTTAAATTTAATTATAAATTTATTATTTTAGCTAGTGGTACAATTGCAACATACATTGTGAATTCAATTATTAAATTAATTATTCAACGAGATAGGCCTGATTTGTCAATGAGACAAATGACTGAAACATCGTCATCTTTCCCCAGTGGTCATTCTATAACAGCTTTCTTTGTATACGGTTTTCTTATATATATTATATGTAGAAGTAAATATAAGAAAATAAATAAAATTATTATTTGTGGTATTCTTGCTAGTTTAATATTGATAGTAGGATTATCTAGAATTATTTTGGGAATGCATTTTTTAACTGATGTTACAGGAGGATATTTACTTGGTGGAATTTTTGTTATTTGTGTAAGTTATATCTATGATAAAGTTCAAGCATCTTGATTTACATCTTATTAATAATATGAGATAATTACCTTAGAAATGAGTGATGATTATGCCATTGATTGCGAATAAGGATAAGTGTCCACAAGACCATAAATGTCCGCTAATAAAGATGTGTCCAAAGGGAGCAATTACCCAAAAAGATGAGAAATCTTTACCGATTTTCAATCTTGATTTGTGCATAAAATGTGGACTATGTGTTAGAAGTTGTCCTAAACATGCAGTTGAAAAAGTCGTGTAAAATAATTGATTTAAATAGCGCTAGCCTATCACATGGCTAGCGCTCTATTTATATATAGGAAAATAAATCATTCTAAGTAGATTGTTTGATACCTTTTAGACGTATTTTATCCATATAATGTACGACCCTATTTCATTATTTTTTTTTCATAGTATAATTATGCTGAGGTGATAATATGAGAGCAGTTTTTTATGTTTTGAATGACTCTACATTATTAAATAAATTAATAAAAGAGCTTAATTCTTTAGGTATTAGAGGTGGTACTATATTTAACACAAATGGGATGGGGAGAGAGTTGGCCAAAGATGGTGATTATAAAATAACCGGATTCCTTCGTTCGCTTTTAACTCCGGAATTAGAAACTACTAATACACTGTTATTTGTTGTAGATGAAGAAAAAATATCAACATTGATTAAAGGTATTGAAAATGTGGTTGGTGATTTGAATGAGCCAAATACAGGTATCGTATTCTCTATTCCAATTGATTTTGTTAAGGGGTTAAAATATTAATATGATGATTAGCATGATAGCAAATTTAGATTCATCTTATGCATTAATGTTAGGGCTTGCCATAATTCTTTTTACAGGATTATTTGCTGGTAAATTATCAAAAGTGTTACATATTCCCAATGTTACAGGATATTTACTTGGTGGTCTATTAATCGGACCGGCTTTATTTAAACTATTTATTCCATCATATGATGGAATTATAGGAACAAAATTTGTTGAATCACTTGGGATATTCGCAAGTATAGAATTGGGATTTATAGCATTCAGTGTTGGGACCGAATTCAAAGCTAGTTATTTTAAACAAGTTGGTGCAATGCCAGTTATTATTGCATTCGCCGAAAGCTTAGCAGCAGTTATTTTCATTTTTGCTGGTATGATGTTATTATTAGTTCCGATACTTCATGTATCTATAAATGTCGCATTACCATTTGCACTTTGTATGGGTGCTGTTGGGGGAGCGACTGCCCCAGCCGCAACAATAATGGTATTAAAGCAATATAAAGCAAAAGGTGATTTAGCAAAATGTACGTTGAGTGTTGTTGCAATTGATGATGCGTCAGCTTTAATATTTTTTGGAATATGTATAGCGATAGTAAAAACATTTGTTTCTCCTTCAACTGCAAATATAGGGCTTACAATTTTAATTCCCTTTATTGAAATAATAGGTTCGCTTATACTTGGTGTTATTACTGGAATAGCTGCTTCATTTTTAATGAAAATGTTTAAGGGTAGAGGAAATCGTACTTGCGTAGTAATAGCGCTTATATTTTTAAATATAGGATTGTGTTTATTATTTAAAGAAATTAATTTTGGTACTGCCGATAATCCTATTAATATTGGATTATCTTCATTACTTGCTTGTATGGCGTTAGGTGCTGTTTATACAAACACGAGTCATACGACAGAAGAAGTTATGCCTTTGGTAGATAGAATAACTCCTCCTTTTGTAATAATATTTTTTGTTTTATCAGGAGCCGATTTAAGATTAGAATCATTATCTTGGATAGCGGTTGCAATAGTGGTAGTGTATTTAATTTTTAGGGTTGCAGGTAAGGTGTTTGGTACTTGGGCATCAGCAAAAGCTACTAAGGCGCCAGAGGTTATAAGAAAATATTTAGGATGGGGATTACTACCTCAAGGTGGAATTGCAATTGGATTATCGTTAATAATTATGCAGGAACTGCCTATAAGTTTTAATGAAACATACAATGGTCAGCTTATTAGAGTAGTAGTGATTTGTGCTGTATTCATTAGCGAAATTTTTGGCCCGTTATGTTTAAAATACGCGTTAATAAAATCCGGTGAAGGTACATTTGATGTTCCAGTTAAGAAAAAGAAAAAAGAAATTGGAGAACTAAAAGAATAAATTTATTTAGAAAAAAGAACTGTAAGTTATAAATCCCATTTTTTGAGATTTGTTTCCTTACAGTTCTTTTATATATTTTTCTCGATTTCTTTAAAATTTATTATTGTATAAGTATTTCCCATATTTGAAATAATATTATCTTTTACTAATAAACTTATTTCTTTTGATAATGTAGGTCTTTCAGTATTTAAAAATAATGCAAGTTCGGTTTTATTGTAAAGAATAGTAAATGTAGATTGCTTATTTTCTAAATATCTTAAATATAAGAATGTACATATTTTACTTTTTACAGTTTTTTTGTTTAATACCTTAATGTGATCGTTCAAGCGAACTAAATTGTTGCTAATCTTATTCAATAAATTTAGTGATATTTTAGTATCTAATGATATCAAATGAAATATATCATCGTAATTAATAATAGAAATAGATGTTTTCTTTTCACATATGAAGTTAGCCTTATATTCTCTATTGTTAGAAAATATTAATGCTTCACCAAAACTATCATTATTTGATAATATTTTTATGATTGATTCATGTCCATCTTGATAAATATTTTTGGCGACAACTAAACCTGAATTAATAAAATAGATACTATTACAAATATTGCCTTCATTAACAATAGTTTGTCCACGATCATATGTTTTGTGTGTGACATTGATTTGATTAAGATATTTTTTTTTTGTTTCCACTGCAATATTTTTAAATAGGAATTCCATCTTATCACCTTAAAGTTTTATTTCTTTATCCAAATTCTCTCTTGCGATAGCTAACATTAATTTAATTCTATTTTCTTGATTAACTTTAGTAGCAGAAGGGTCATAATCAATGGCAACGATATTAGCATCTTGGTGCATTGATTTTATTTTTTTCATTACCCCTTTACCGCATATATGGTTAGGAAGACATCCAAATGGTTGGGCACAAACAATATTTTTGTATCCTGTTTCAACTAATTCAACCATTTCGGCAGTTAATAGCCAACCTTCACCCATTTTTACGCCATGATCGATTATACCATTAGATAAATCTTTAACATGCTCGAATTTTGTCATAGGAGTAAACTTTGTTTTAGAAATAGATTTAATAATTAGGTTTTCCATTTTTCCAACATACCAAATAATAAGATTATTGATACGCATAGATTTTTTGTCTTTTTTACCACCATAAATTTGATAGTCATAAATGTTATCATATATAGAATATAATAAGAAACCAAATAAACCAGGAACGTAAACTTCAGCACCTTCATCAATTAAGAACTGTTCTAAATCATTATTTCCTAAAGCTGCATACTTTATGTATATTTCTCCAACTACACCAACTTTTGGTTTAACTGTGTAATCAAGTTCAACGGTATCAAAATCTTTAGCAATTTTATTTAAATTCTTTTTTAAAGCGAAATAAGAAGTACCTTTGTTTCTTTCAAATAGGTTAGCTAATGTATTTGTCCATTTATCAATAATAATTTTTGCATCGCCTTTATTTTTTTCGTAAGATCTAACTTTGTTATATAAATACATCATTTGATCTCCATAAGTAATAGCAGCAGCTAATTTAGTTATTAATCTAAAGTTAACTTCTAGTCCATTGTTTTTATCTAAATTACCAGTATTTAACGATACAACCGGAATGTAACCATAACCAGCTTTTTTTAGAGCTTTTCTTAAAAGATGAAGATAGTTAGATGCTCTACATCCTCCACCTGTTTGAGTAATAAGAAGTACTAATTTATCTAAGTCGTCGCGGTTATTTAAATTATCTATGAATTGCCCAATAACTAGAAGTGCTGGATAACATGTATCATTGTGAACGTATTTTAATCCTTCACTAACAACTTCAGGTCCTTTATTTTTCATAATTTCTACATTATATCCTGCAGATGTTAATACTTTTTCAAATAGTGCAAAATGCACATCTAGCATAGAAGGTATTAATATGGTGTGAGTACTTTTCATACTTTTAGTGAATTGTGGATAGTTTTCTAATTCTTCCATATTATTTACCTCCTTGTTGCTTAAGTGCTTCAAATAAACTACGTAAACGAATTTTTACAGCACCTAAATTCGTAATTTCATCAATTTTTATTTGTGTATAAATTTTGTTTGATCTTTCAAGAATCTCTTTTACTTCATCGGTAGTAACGGCATCAAGTCCACAACCGAAACTTACTAATTGAATTAAATTCATATCTTCCTCTTTTGTAACATAGTTAGCAGCTGAGTAAAGGCGCGAATGGTAAGTCCATTGATTTAAAACATTAGTAGGTACTTTACCTACTTTGAAAGCTACACTTTCTTCAGTAATAATTGCTACACCATAAGAAGAGATAACTTTATCTATTCCATGATTTATTTCTGGGTCAAGATGATATGGTCTACCAGATAATACAATAATAGGTTTTTCTTCTATTCTTGCGCGAGCAATTATTTCTTCACCTTTTTTAACTATTTTATTTTGGAATTCATGGTGTGCAAAATATGCAAAAGTAGAAGCAGTTTCAATTTCTTTTTTAGTTATACCTGTAAAATATTTTTGTAAAAGTGAATATATTTTTTCTTCAAATGCTTGCTTGTTATGGATTCCAATAAAATCAGAAATGAAATTAATTGTTGTTATTTCATCTACATTATTTTTAATTGTTTCTGGATAATAAGCGACGATTGGACAATTATAATGGTTGTCACCTAAATTTTCATTCATATTATAACTCATGCAAGGGTAGAATATGTTTGTGAAACCATCAATTAATAATTTATGAATATGTCCATGTACCAATTTTGCAGGATAGCAAATTGTATCTGATGCAATAGTATGTTGACCTAATACATAAGTCTTAGATGTTGATAATCCACTATTATGAACTTCAAACCCTAAATTAGTAAAGAATGTATACCAAAAAGGAAATAATTCATAATTATTTAAAACCATTGGAATAGCTATTCTTGGGCGTTTTCCTGGTACTGGTTTATAAGACATTAATAAGTCTCTAGTATATTGATATAAGTTAAGAGAATTGTCACTTTCTTTTTTAGTAACTGGTCTTTCGCATCTATTTCCACTAATGAATTTGTTATTATTACCAAATGTGTTAATTGTTAAACTACAGTTATTATTACATAAACCACAATTAACATTCTTAACATTATGTACGAAAGAAGCAATTTCATCTTTCTTTATTGTACTAGTAGACTTGATGTTCAAATTCATAGCATGTAATGCAGCACCATAAGCACCCATAACACCAGAAATATTTGGGCATACCACATTTAGGTTCAATTCTTTTTCGAAGGCTCTTAACACAGCTTCATTATGGAATGTACCACCTTGAACAACGATGTGTTTACCAAGTTCGCTTACATTTGTAGCACGAATAACTTTATATAAAGCATTTTTTACAACACTTATAGAAAGACCAGCTGAAATGTCTTCGATTGAGGCACCATCTTTTTGTGCTTGTTTAACACTAGAATTCATGAAAACAGTACATCTGCTTCCTAAATCTACAGGTTTTTGAGCAAGTAATCCTTTATGAGCAAAATCTTCTATTTCATATCCTAACGCATTAGCAAATGTTTGAAGGAAAGAACCACATCCGCTTGAACAAGCTTCATTCAAGAATATATTAGAAATAATTCCATTTTCAACTTTGAAACATTTAATATCTTGACCACCGATGTCGATAATAAAGTCAACCTCAGGCATAAAGTGTTTTGCGGCTGTAAAGTGTGCCATAGTTTCTACTAGTCCAGAATCTAAATTGAAGGCATTTTTTACCAAGTCTTCTCCATAACCAGTAGAAGCGCTGGCAGCAATTTTTATGTTTGGATATTGTTCGTATAATTCTGCTAATATATCCTTAATAATAATAATAGGATTTCCTTTATTTGGAAAATACTTGTTATAGCGAATATTTTTATCTTCATCAACAAGTAAAAGTTTTAGTGTCGTACTACCAGAGTCAATCCCTAAATATAAATTTCCTTCATAACCATCAAGTGATAATTGTTTAATGTCTTTTTCAGCATGTCTAGCTCTGAATACATCTAGTTCATTTTGATCCTTAAATAATGGATTGTTGAAAGCATAATTTCCTTCGTTTTCATAACTGTTTATTGTATTTAGTAAGTCATCCATATTATAATTTTTATTAGCACATAGCGCAGTTCCAATAGCTACATAATATAGTGAATTTTCAGGACAAATACCATCTAAATTTAATGATTCATTGAAACTTGTTTGTAATTCAGATAAGAAAGTAAGTGGTCCACCAAGGTAGGCAACTTTCCCTTTAATTTCTCTTCCTTGTGCAAGTCCACCAATAGTTTGATTAACAACAGCTTTAAAGATAGAAGCAGCGATATCTTTTTTATTTGCTCCTTGATTTAAAAGAGGTTGTACGTCAGTTTTGGCAAATACTCCACAACGAGAAGCTATGTTATATAATTTGTCATGTTCACTAGCTATTTCATTCATATCTGTAACAGATATATCAAGCAAAGTTGCCATTTGATCTATAAATGCCCCTGTACCACCTGCACATGAACCATTCATTCTAACTTCCATTCCGTCACTTAAAAATAAAATTTTGGCGTCTTCTCCGCCAAGTTCAATAATACAATTTATATCAGGAATTAATTTGTTTGCAGCTACTCTAGTAGCATATACTTCTTGGATGAAAGTAATGTTACAACCATTAGCAAGTCCCATTCCAGCAGATCCAGAAATTGCTACAGGAATATCGTTTGGAACAATATTTTCTTCTTTTAAAGTCTGTAAAACCTTTAATAAATTTGTTTTTATATATGAATAGTGCCTTTGATAGCTACTATATAGAACATTTGCATCGTCATCTATAACTACACATTTAATAGTTGTAGAACCAATATCTAATCCGATTTTCATAATTGTCTCCTTTTCAAAAGTAATATACATTGAATTATAAGATAATACGCAAAAAATGTCAATTTATGAATATAATAAAAAAAACTGTAAAACTTAATTTAATAGTTGTATATTTTTTTATTTTTTTGTATAATAAGCATTATGAATAAAATAAATGAGGTTATAGAAATGTCAAAAATCAGAAAAATTTTTATGTCGTTAATAATGTCTTTTGCAATAGTTTTATTAGTTTCGTGTGGTAAAACTACAGCAACAGTTAAAATAGTAGATGTTACACCAACTAGAACTAGTATAGGTGTTACTGTTTTAGTATCAGATAAAGATGAACAAATTACTAATACGTCACTTCAAGCGAAAATATATAATGTTGATGATTTGGATCTATGTTTGGATTCGTTAACATTTAATGAAGATTCATCAGTAGAACAAACTCTTGAATTTGAAGACTTAGAAAAGACAACTAAATATAAGGTTATTATTTCTGCAACAGTTAAAGGAAAGAAAAAAGTTTTTTACAAAAAAGAATTAACTACTGTTACAATTGGTGAATCAGAAGAAAATCCAATTGAAGTTTCAACTAAAGCGGATTTTTTAAAAATAAGTAAAGATAGTACAGCGTATTATAAAATTAATAATGATATTGATTTTGGTGGAGATACAATAGTTCCTTTATTTAAATCAACATCAACTTTTAAGGGCCATATTGACGGAAATAACAAAACTATATCAAACTTTGTTCAAAAAGAAAATACACAATATCAAGGATTATTTGGATATCTTGATAAAAATTCATCTATTAAAGATTTAACAATTTTAAATTCTGAAATTACGCTATCAAGATCAAGTGAATCATATGTGGGTATTTTAGCAGGATTTAGTGCTGCAACAATAACAAATTGCAATGTTTTAGATAGTACAATAAAGACAACAGGTCAAGCAACATATGCACATTATGTTGGTGGACTTGTTGGGGTAAATGTATATAAAATCACTGATTCTTCTGTAGATAATGTGACAATAGATTCTGAAACGAAAAAACAAACAACAATTGGTGGATTTATTGGAAGTAATGGTGGTATATCACATTCTGCTTTAAATGGTGCTATTATTGATAATTGTTCTGCAAATACTGTTATAACTTCCGTAATTAAATTAACTAGCAAAGCTTCTACTGAGGCTGAACTATTTACATATGTAGGTGGATTTGTTGGTGAAACTAGAGTAAGTATAAAAAATAGTATTTCTAAATCAAAGATTACAGTTACAACGAGTAAGTATAGTGAAGAATCAAATCCTAAAACATATGAAGCTATTATTGGTGGATTTGCTGGTAGAGTTATAAATGGTGCAACAATTGATACAATTGCTGCGGTGTCTAATATTTCTTATACAACAACAGATGTTTATAAGGCCTTAATTGGTACATTAATTGGTCAAGTTGCTGAAGGAATAATAAAAAATGCAGTTTCTATTTCTTATGATGAAAACAATATTGCTGTAACAAGTACATATTCAGAAGCAGAGTTAAATTTTACATTTATCGCTGAGACAATTGAAGTTCTTGATGGTACTGTTAATAGCGTTGAAAATGTTGAGATTTTAGTAGAACCTATAACGAAAGATGGTAACTTAGTATTCTTTGGTTATGAGTCAAGTTGTGATTATTCTCAATTTCCTGAATCAATAAAAGCTTTCATTCAACAAAATATTCAATAAAAAGACTAAAGTTGGGTTATGCCCAACTTTTATTTTGAATATAATAAATAAAGTTGTAAAATAAGATAAAATTTTATATAATAAAGTAAGACAAAAAAATAGAGATGGTGAAATTTATGGGGTTAAAAATATATAACTCGTTATCAAATAAATTAGAAGATTTTATTCCTATTAATGGGAACAAAGTTAATATGTATGTATGTGGACCAACAGTATATAATTATATTCACATTGGTAATGCTAGACCAGTGATTTTTTTTGATATGCTAAAAAGATATTTGGTTTTTTTAGGATATGATGTAACTTATGCATCAAATATAACCGATGTAGATGATAAGATAATTAAATTTGCAATAAAAAATAATATTACAGAAAAAGAAGTAACTGAAAAATATACTGAAGCTTTCATTAAAAATGTAAAGGATTTAGGTAGTCAAATTCCAGATATAATGCCAAAAGCTACTGAATACATTCCGCAAATGATAGATTTCATTAAGCAACTTAATGATAAAGGATATGCTTATGAGGTAGATGGTGATGTTTATTTTCGCGTAAAAAAAGTCGCAGATTATGGTATTTTAAGTAATCAAGTATCTGAAGATTTGAATTCAGGTGTACGTATTGATGTTAGTAGTAAAAAAGAGGATCCGCAGGATTTTAATTTGTGGAAGAAAACCGAAGAAGGTATCAAATGGGAAAGTCCATTTGGAGCTGGTAGACCGGGATGGCATACTGAATGCGTTGTAATGAATAATGACATTTTCAAAGGTGAAATCGATATACACGGTGGTGGTATGGATCTCAAATTTCCACATCATGAAAATGAGATAGCTCAAGCAAATGCTTTATATAATCACCATTTATCAAAATATTGGATGCATGTTGGAAGATTAGACATGAATGGTGAAAAAATGAGTAAGTCATTAGGGAATCTAATATTGGTAAATGATATTGAAGATGAAGATAAACTTATGGCTTTTAGATTGTTAATAATATCATGTCCATATCGCAGTAATTTTAATTTTACTGATGAATTATTTTCACAGTTTGAAAAAGAATATTTAAAAATAAAAAGAACATATAAACAAGCAATGCTATTACTAGATATCAATGGTTTAAAAAATGAATTAGCTGATAAAAGCGATATTGAAATGTTTAAAGAGTATATGAATCAAGATTTCAATACTCAAAATGTGATGAGTCTAGTTAATAAAATTATTAAAGAAATGAATGTTGCGATGAGAAACACTGATTTAAATTTAGTTGCTATGAAAAATAATACACTGAAAATAATTATGGATGTATTTGGTATTCCATTAAAATATACTTCATTATCTATAGAAGATAAAGTTCAATATTTAGACTGGGAAACAGCTAAAAAAGAAAAGAATTTCGAAAAGGCTGATTCATTAAGGAATATCCTTGTTGAAAAAGGAATACTATAATGAATGCTAACTTATATAATGGTTTGACTTTAGCTTATATTGGTGACTGTGTCTATGAATTAGAAATAAGAAAACATTTTGTAAGTAAAGGACTTACTAAAGTTGATGATTTGCACAAGACTGTAATAAAATATACTTGTGCTGAAAAACAATCTTCTATCATAAAATATCTTGTTGAGAATAATATTTTAAGTGAAGAAGAAGTAAATATTTATAAACGTGGACGAAATAGTAAGGCAAATAAAACAAGAAAAAATTTATCTAATCAAGATTATTTAGCTGCTACTGGTTTTGAATCGCTGATTGGATATTTACATCTATGTGAAAAACATGAAAGAATTAATGAGATTGTCCAAATAGCATTAACTTTGTGATGAGGTGATATAATGAAAAAAAAATCTGAAATTAAACAAGAGGAAGAAGCTATAATTGAAAACGAAATTATCGAAGATATTGAAGCTGATTCAGAAATAATAGATGAAGAAAAAGATCCTGTGGAATCAAAGCCTAAGAAAAAATTGGTTCCTAAATTAATTAAAGTGAAAAATAAAAAAAATAAAGAGATAAAAGAGATAGTTAGATATGAAACAAATATTGAGACAGGTTTATCACATGAAGTAGTTGAAGAAAGAGTTGCTATGGGATTAGTAAATCACAAGCAAATTGGTTCAACTAAATCAAAGAAACGAATAGTTTTTGATAATCTAGTAACATTCTTTAATATTTTAACTTTTGCGATAGCAGGATGGCTAATATCTGTTGGTGCATGGAAGGATTTAATGTTCGTTGCAATTGTATCAGCCAATATTGGAATTGGTATATTTCAAGAAATTAGAGCAAAAAATACAATTGATAGACTATCAATACTATCTTCCCCTACTGCTGATGTTATAAGGGGCGGTAATTCGTCTGAAATAGCGGTAAATGAAATAGTATTAGATGATTTAATATGTTTAGAAACTGGTAAACAAATTTGTTCTGATAGCATTGTTGTTGATGGAAGTATTGAAGTTAATGAAGCCTTATTAACTGGTGAATCGGATGCTATTTCTAAAAAAATTGGTGATCGCTTACTATCTGGATCATTTGTTGTTTCTGGTAAATGTAAGGCAAGAGTAGATGCTATTGGTAAAGATAATTATATCGAAAAGTTGACTTATCAAGCTAAAAAATATAACAAACCAAAATCAGAATTATTAAAAACATTAAATAATATTATTAAATTTATGGCAGTTATCGTCGTTGTTGTTGGTACACTATTATTTTTTAGTCAATATGAAAAGTTTTCTGGTAATCTTGATTATGTAAGCTCTGTACGTAAAACAGCAGGGGCTGTTATTGGTATGATTCCTTCTGGATTATACTTGCTAACTAGTATAGGTTTAGCTGTAGGTGTTATAAAGTTAAGTCAAAATCAAGTTTTAGTACAAGAATTATATTGTATTGAAATGCTTGCGAGAGTAAATGTCTTGTGTTTAGACAAAACGGGTACAATTACTGATGGAACAATGTCAGTAAAAAATGTTATAGATTATAATTCTATTGGTGGAATGTCTACTAAGAATATTATTAGTGCTATTTTGAATGCAACGAATGATGAGAATTTGACAAGCAAGGCACTTGAAGATGCTTTTGGACGTGGAAAACGAATAAAGGCTAAAGCAGTTATTCCTTTTAGTAGTCAAAGAAAACTTAGTGCAGTAACATTTGAAAAAATAGGAACATTTGTATTAGGTGCTCCTGAATTTGTAATGACAAAAAATTATCGTCTAATTGAAAATGATGTTTTAGCAGGAGCTACACAAGGTTATCGTGTACTAGCTATTGCTCATACGCAAGAATCAATTGAGGATGATAAATTACCAAAGGTTGAATTATCACCAGTGGCTTTGATTTTGATTGAGGATACAATTAGACCAGATGCTATAAAAAATATTGAATACTTTAGATCTTCGGGTGTTGAAGTTAAAGTTATTTCTGGAGACAACCCTATTACTGTATCAAAAGTCAGTGAAAGAGCTGGAATTGAAAGAGCGAACCAATATATTTCTTTAGATGGTTTAACTGATGCTGAAGTCGCTAGAGCGGCCTCTAAATATACAGTGTTTGGTCGTGTTAGTCCCGCCCAAAAAAAATTATTGGTACAAACTTTAAAGAGTGAAGGAAAAACAGTTGCAATGACTGGGGATGGGGTAAATGACATCCTGGCCTTAAAAGAAGCTGATTGTTCAATCGCAGTGGCTTCTGGAAGTGAAGCTGCGAGAAACGTAAGTCACTTAGTTTTGTTAGATTCTAATTTTAACTCAATGCCTAAGGTTGTGGCTGAAGGAAGAAGAGTAATCAATAATGTTGCAAAAGTTGCTTGTCTTTTCTTAACAAAAACGATATTCAGTTTATTGTTAGCACTTTATGCCCTTTATAGAGGATCTTATCCTATTAGTACTAACCAATTAATTATGATTGATTTCTTATGTATTGGAGCGCCTTCTTTCTTCTTAATAATGGAAAAAAATGATAAGATTTCTAGTGGTAAGTTCTTTGTGAATATATTAAAGGGTGCACTTCCTGGGGCAATTGTAATTTTAATTAATTCATTGTTTGTCTTTGGATTGGCTGATAATTTAGATATGAATGATCAAATATCTTCAACTGTAATTGTTGTTATAGCAACATTTACATGTATGATGGTTTTATTTCAAACATGTAGACCTTTTAATTTTGTTAAAAAAGTCATGTTTACAACTTTATTTACAGCATTTATTTTCATTACATTATTAATGCCTAAGTTTTTAGATTTTTCACCAATTGTATCAGTTGGAGATTATTACGATAGTGAATTAAAAATTGAGACAGTAAAATATATGCCATCCGTTATGATTAGTCAAAAGGGCTACTATGTAATAGATGGAGTATATACTGATCACTTTGATAAATCACAAGATGGCCAAAATCATGATAGTAAAATTGTTGATGGATATTTGGTTGTTGATGGAATTACAATGAAGGAATTTGCTATAACACCGAGAATCTCATATTCGTATGAATCTGGTAATAATACACCACAATATGTTATTGATTCAAAGATAACAGATATAGAAGTTTCTAGTACGTGTAAATTAACAATAAAAGAAAATGGTGATGTATATATCAATGGTGTATATACAAAATATAATTGTATACCAACTGTCAAAGATAATGGTAAAAATTATGTAATTGATAATGTTACTACTAATATAAAATCAACAGGTAAGAGCATTGAAAGTGTCACAATCAAAAATATGAAATTATATATTAATGGTGTTGAAATAAATTATGTAGTTCCAGATATATTAGTTAGTACTGTTGATGATTATTTTGCACTTGGTGGAACAAAAACAGAATATTTTATTACTGTTGATAATCCTGTCATCACATTAAATTCAGATAGATATTATGTAGTAAATGATGTTATAACATCTACTAGATATTTACTAAATGTTTTCTTATCATCAGAAAATCATTGTGTAATAGATGGTGAATATACTGATTATGTATTTAAACAAGAGGGAACGGTAGTAAAATTATCTACTACTAAAGACGGATATTTGAAAATTAATGGTGAAATTACAGATTATAAATTAGAAATGATAACAACTATTGGTGGTAATGTTCAAAGGATTCCGTTACCGATAATGTTGTTAACTATCTGCTTATGTACATTATCATGGCCATTAATGGCTGTTATGAAGGGAATTATCCCTTGGATTAAAAAACAGATTACTTTAGCTGTACAAATAATAAATAAGTTCTAAGTTTAAAAGGCCAGGTTAAACTGGTCTTTTGTTTTTATTTGATTGTGAAAAAAATAATGTTATGTTATAATTTTTTAGATGATATAGAAAAAATGGTGAATATATGATTAAAATTTACGGTAAAAATTGTATATACGAGGCAATTAGGGCGAATCATAAGATAAGCGAAATTTTTGTGTTAGATTCAATTGCATCTAAAGAAGAAAAATTCTTAGATATGCTTAAGGATAAAAAAATAAAATTTACAATTCAAAATAAAGGTTTTATGGATAAAACATTTTCTAATCACCACCAGGGTTATGGTGCGTATGCATCAGATTATGAATATGTTGAACTTGAAGATGTTTTAAAAAAACCAAAGAATGAAAGAAAAATAATCTTAGTATTGGATGGCATTAATGATCCACATAATTTTGGTGCTATTTTAAGAAGTTGTGATGCTTTTAGTGTGGATGGTGTAATAATACCAAAAAATAGAAGTGTTAGTATTACGGAGAGTGTGGCAAGAGTTTCTACTGGTGCTATTGAATATGTAGATATAATACAAGTTAATAACCTGACAGCAAGTATAAAAAAATTAAAAGAGAATGGATTTTGGATTATTGGAACCGATGCTCTTGGTGAAAGTAGCAGTGCAGATATTGATAAGAATTTAAATATAGCTATCGTTATTGGTTCTGAAGGTTTCGGTATATCAAAGATAGTGAAAAAAGAGTGCGATTATATGTTGAAAATTCCTATGACTGGTCATGTTAATAGTTTAAATGCGAGTGTTAGTGCTGGGATTGTAATTGCATTATTAAAATAATTTAATAAGGAGCAAATTGATGTTATTTGATGGATTAAATGATTATGAACTTATTTATTTAATAAGGGAAAATAATGATGTTGCTCTTAATCTAATGTATAAGAAGTATTCAATTTATATTCGAAAAGTTATTTATGAATATAGAATGGATGGAAGTTGTAAGGAAGAAGTGTTTCAAGAGGGACTTATGGTTTTGAATACAGCTATAAAATGTTATGATACCGAATATCAAAAGACCTTTTTTAAATACTTTGATTTAATATTACGTAGGGAATTTAATAGACTTTATAAAAAAGTAAAGAGGTATGATATTCCTCTTGAAGAAGTACATGTAATTGCAAAATTAGAGGAACCTATTGTTAGTTATAATGTGGCTATTGACGATAGCGTTTTTGAACAATTAAAAGAAGATGAATTATTGATTTTTAATGAAATATTTATTAACAGTAAAAAATGTAGAGATGTTGCGAAAGAAAATAGCCTTGATATAAAAAAGATTTATAATGTAATTCAAAAAATAAAAAAACTAATAAAAAAATCTATGTCTTAAAAAAAACATTGACTATTGTTAGTAGTTAATATAAAATAAATATAGACACTTTAGAAGGTGGTTTTTTTATATGAGAGAAAAAATAATATTAGTGTGTGAAGAATGTTTAAGTAGAAATTATAATACTACTAAAAATAAACAAACGTCAGTTACTCGATTGGAAATGAAGAAGTATTGTCCAAAATGCAATAAATATACACTTCATAAAGAAAGTAAATAATACAGGAGGCTTAGTATGGCTATAAAAAAGACTGAGGAAACTCAACCACAAAAAAGCAGAATTTGGGAATATATGAAAACTGAACATAAATGGGAAAATTATGTTCTATTGATATTATCATTATTTGCTTTAATACTAGGGGCATTAATAATGAACAAAACGCTAGTCGTTAATGATTCATTCCCGCTTATTGGAAATTTTCCAAATTTGTTTGCATGGATATTAATAATCCTATCAGCATTATCTTTAATATTGTCGTTGTATCCTTTCTTCAAACCTGCTTGGCCAGAATTAAAAAAAGTTACATGGCCAAACAAAAAACTATTCTTAGGAAATACAGCTCGTGTATTTATATTCTTAATTACACTGACTTTGTTATTCTTATTATATGATGCATTTATTTCTAGAATAATTGCACTGTTATTGAAGTAGGAGAGATTTAACATGAGTAGAAAATGGTATATAGCCCAAACATATTCAGGATATGAAAATTCAGTAAAAGATGATATTGAACGTCGTATTGAAAGTATGAATATGGGTGATAGAATTTATCAAGTACTTGTACCTGATGAAACATATGAAGACACAAAAAAAGACGGAAGTAAAGTTACAAAGACTAGAAAAATGTTTCCTGGATATATCTTTGTTGAAATGGAAGTAGATAAAGAGATGGATGAAGAGGCGTGGTTCATGGTTCGTAATACTGCTAAAGTTACAGGATTCTTAGGATCTAGCGGTGGTGGTACAAAACCAACCCCTGTAAGATCTGATGATATGAATAGTGTCCTTAGAAAAGTTGGTATATTAGAAAAACCTGTTCTTGAAATTGCAGTTGGTGAATCTGTTGTTATTACAAGTGGTCCATGGAAAGATCAAGTTGCTGAGATATCATCTATTAATGAAGAAAAAGGAATTGTTACAGTTCTTGTTGAAATGTTCGGACGTAGAACACCAGTAGAGGTTGCTTTATCGTCAGTGAAGAAAAAAGATTAGCACCTAGGTGCTTTTTTTGCTTTGTGAAGGAGTGATGAAATGGTATCAAAATTTAAGAAAATGATATGTATTGTGTTTTTCGTTTGTGTCGTTAAAGATATTTGTGATTGTGTAAAATATTTGATTGAAAATGATACTGTTAGACTTGATAGATTTCTCTTTTATAAAACAGAATTTACTGATAATTATTATTTCTACAACATATCAATTATATATTTTGTGGGAGTTACAATTGTTTATTTCTTTATGAATTTCTTTAAAAAGGAATATAAAACATATTGAAATATAGTATTGACAATCCAACGTGATAGTGATAAAATATAAAAGCGTGTGTATGAACATGCACTCAGTGGGAGGATTTATACATCCACTACACCACATTTTAAAAAGTAAGGAGGAATTACCGTGGCTAAAAAACTTGTAAAAGTTATTAAGTTACAAATCCAAGCCGGAAAAGCTAATCCAGCTCCACCAATCGGACCTGCATTAGGGCAAGCGGGAGTTAATATCCCTGCGTTCTGTACTCAATTCAATGAACAAACAAAAGATAGAATGGGGTATGTTTTACCGGTAGTAATTTCGGTGTTTGATGATCGTTCATTTACTTTCGTAATTAAGACTCCACCTGCTTCAGATTTATTGATGAAAGCATGCGGAATCCAAAAAGGATCAGGAAACCCAAAAAAAGACAAAGTTGGAACAATTTCAAAAGCTAAATTATTAGAAATAGCACAAATGAAAATGCCAGACTTGAACGCGAACGATGTTGAAGCTGCAGCAAGAATTATTGCTGGAACTGCAAAAAACATGGGAATCGTCGTAGAAGAATAAGGTTGTTATTAACGACCTAAAAACTTGTGGGAGGATATCCCGCTATACCACATTTTTAGGAGGATAAATATGAAGAGAGGAAAAAAATACGTAGAAGCTGCAAAATTAGTAGATGCTAACGCAAAATATTCTGTAGTTGAAGCTATGGATTTAGTATGCAAAACATCTGTTACTAAGTTTGATGCTACTGTAGATGCTGCTATTCGTCTTAATTTAGATCCACGTAAAGCTGAACAAAACCTTCGTGGAGCTATCGTTTTACCTCATGGAACTGGTAAAGTTCGCCGCGTATTAGTATTATGCCGTGGAGCTAAAGCTCAAGAAGCTGAAGCTGCTGGTGCTGATTATGTTGGAGATTCAGATTATATCAATAAAATCAATCAAGGTTGGTTTGATTTTGATATTATCGTTGCTACACCAGACATGATGGGAGAACTTGGACGTTTAGGACGTGTATTAGGGCCTAAAGGTTTAATGCCAAACCCTAAGACAGGAACAGTTACAATGGATGTTGCTAAAGCTGTAAAAGAAATCAAAAATGGTAAAGTTGAATACCGTGTTGATAAAGTTGGAAACATTCACGTGCCTGTAGGAAAAGTATCTTTCGGTGCTGAAAAACTTGCTGAAAATTTAAAAGCAGTTTACGATGTATTAGTAAAAAGTCGCCCATCAACAGTTAAGGGTGCATATGTAAAAAACCTTACAGTAACATCAACAATGGGACCTGGAGTTAAGGTTAACGAAGAAACAGTTTTATAATTGTTTTAACTAAATCTTTTACCTAAGAAAGTAGGCGTGCTTTGCACTTAATTTCTACCGAGGTATTGAAAAGTAATTATTCTTTTCTTTGCTTTGGCAGGGAAAAGATTTTTTATTAGAAAAAGACGGAGGTGTCACTATGGCAAAAGAAATTATTCTTAAAAAAGCAGAAGAAGTTTCCTCAGTTAGTACTAAGATTAAAGGATCAAAGGCAGTTGTTGCTTTTGACTATCAAGGTTTATCTGTAGAAAAATTCATGCAATTAAGAAATAGTCTTCGCGTTAATGGATGCGAAATATGCGTAATCAAAAATAACATTAGTCGCCGTGCTGCTCAAGAATGCGGATTTGATGCATTTGCTGAGACTTTAACTGGTCCAAAAGCAATTGTTTTCTCTGCAGATGATATGATTGCACCAGCAAAAGGTTTATTTGATTTTGCAAAAGAAAACGAACAAGTAAAAATTGCTAGTGGTATCGTTGATGGAGTTGTTTATAACTTTGATAAATTGCAAGAAATTGCTATGTTACCATCATACGAAACATTGTTAACACAACTAGCTGCTGGTATGTTAGGAACAGTAAGACAATTGGCTATTGGTCTTAATATGCTTTGCGAAAAAGAAGCCTAATAAATATAAATAGATATAATTCAGGAGGAATATGAAAATGGCAAAATTAACAAAAGAAACATTTATTGAATCATTAAAAGAAATGACTATTCTTGAAATCAAAGAATTAGTTGACGCTATGAAAGACGAATTTGGAATCGACCCAAGCGCTGTATCTGCTGCACCTGCTGCTGCTGGAGCTGCTGCTGTTGTTGAACAAACAGAATTCGACGTTGTATTAAAAGATGCTGGAGCACAAAAAATTGCAGTTGTTAAAGCTGTAAAAGAAATAACTGGTTTAGGATTAATGGAAGCAAAAGCTATCGTTGATGGAGCACCTAAAAACGTTAAAGAAAAAATTAGCAAAGCAGAAGCTGAAGATTTAAAAGCTAAATTAGAAGCTGCTGGAGCTGCTGTAGAAATTAAGTAATTAATAAAGTTGAAACCTGAGTTATAAAAGCTCAGGTTTTTGGCCTTATAGATAAATATGAGTAATTCACATTATTATTCTGAAAAACAAGAGGGGATAACTAATAACCCTCAGGATTTCACATTATTTTTTAAAGAGCATAAATTTATTTTTACAACTGATAATGGCGTGTTTTCAAAAAAATATCTTGATTTTGGTTCACATACTTTATTAGAAGCATTTATCCCAAATGATATTGATGCTCCTATATTAGATGTTGGTTGTGGATATGGTCCGATGGGGATTGTTATATCGACTATCTTTAATAGAAAAGTAGTAATGATAGATATTAATGAAAGAGCAATTGAACTTGCAAATAAGAATATCAAGAAGAATAACGCATGTGCCCAGGCGTTAAAAAGCAATCTATATGATTCTTTGGATGAAACAATGAAATTTAGTAGTATTGTTTCCAATCCTCCGATTAGAGCAGGTAAAAAAGTGGTTTTTGACATCTATAGAGGTGCTAATGAACGTTTGCTCTCAGGTGGAGAACTTTGGATTGTTATTCAAAAAAAACAGGGTGCTCCTTCTTCACAAAAAGAACTAATTAATATTTTTGGTAATTGTGAAGTTGTATGTAAAGAAAAAGGGTACTATATTTTAAAAAGTATCAAGAAAACTATTGACTAATTGTTGAAAGTCATTTATAATGTTAAAATGCTTATAATGGCGTTTTGTACTAAAAAATGATTAAAATACTACGTAAGGGGTGGCTTTATGATTAGTTACAAAAGTGTAAATTACGGGAAGAAAGCTGTTAGAAGAAATTATTCTAAAGTGAGAACTGAAGTTGAACTTCCTGATTTAATTGAAATTCAAACAAAATCTTTTGATTGGTGTGTTGAAACTGGTTTAAAAGAAATATTTGAGGATATTTCACCAATTGAGTCTTATAATGGTGATTTAAAACTTTATTTCGGTGATTACCGTTTTGAAGAACCAAAATATGATATTGTTGAATCAAAACTAAGAGATGTGAATTATGCACGTCCTTTAAAAGTTAAGGTTAAACTTGAAAATAGTGCAACTGGACAAATAGTTGAACAAGAACTATTTATGGGAGATATTCCATATATGACTCCAGTTGGAACATTTGTTATAAATGGAGCTGAACGTGTTGTTATTAGCCAAATTGTTCGTTCATCTGGTGTTTACTTTTCTAAAGAAGTAGATAAAAAAACAGGACAAGTGAAATATGCTGGACAAGTAATTCCTACAAGAGGAGCTTGGCTAGAATATGAAATGGGTTCTAAAGATGTATGGTATGGAAAATTAGACCGTTCTAAAAAGATTCCTATTACTACGTTAATTCGTGCTTTTGGGTTGTCAAAGAATCAACAAATTATTGAATTATTTGGAGAAAATAATTTTTTAACTGCGACTTTCGAAAAAGATATCACTTCAGATAGTGAAGAGGCTGTTATTGAAGTGTATTCTAAATTACGTCAAGGAGAAAAGGTTCCTGTTGATGGAGCAAGAGCTTTGTTAACTTCTCGTTTATTTGAAGATCGTCGTTATGATTTACAAAAAGTAGGTCGTTACAAATATAATCTAAAATTAGATGTATTTAATCGTGCTAAAGGTAATTATTTAGCAAAAACAATTAAAGCTACTGAAGATATTTTTGATGATGTAACTGGGGAACTAGTATTTAGTGCTGGTGATACAATTGCTCAACAAAATGATAAAATCGTTGGTGAAGTTCTTGAAAACTTAATTAAAGCAAGAAGTGTTTTACGACAAAAAATTGATATGGGTAATACTCTATGTGAAGATCCATATTGTGAAATTCTTGATGTAATTGTAGTTGAAGGGGATAATAGTTATAATGCAAAAATCATTGGTAGTGACCAAAGAGAAACAGCACTTCATATAACTATGTCTGATATTTTAGCTTCTATAAGTTATTATTTCAATTTATACGAAAACGTTGGTCATGTAGATGACATTGACCATTTAGGTAATCGTCGTGTACGTTTAATTGGTGACTAATTAAAAAATCAAGTTAGAATTGGATTTTCTAAATTAGAAAAAAATATTATTGATAGAATGTCTACTGTTGATGTAGCTGATGCTGCACCACAAAATTTAATTAATATTAAACCTCTAACATCTTCATTGAAGGAATTCTTTGGTTCATCACAATTATCACAATTCATGGATCAAATTAACCCTCTTGCTGAAATCACACAAAAACGCCGTGTATCTGCACTTGGTACTGGTGGGATTGCCCGTGATAGAGCTGGAGCGGAAGTACGTGACGTACATGACTCGCATTATGGAAGAATGTGTCCAATTGAAACACCAGAAGGTCCTTCAATCGGTCTTATTACATCTTTAGCTACTTATGCTAAAGTAAATGAATATGGATTTATTGAAACTCCTTATCTTGTTTTAAAAACGGATGAAAGTGGTAAAAAATATGTATCTGATGAAAAAGTTTATTTATCTGCCGATAGAGAAGAGGGTGTAGTTATTGCATCTGCTTCAACGCTTTTAGATGATAAAGGTCATATTATTGAAGAACGTGTAATCGGACGTCGTAATGGTGAAACTTCAGTTGTTTCTCCAGAAGAGGTAGATTATATGGACGTTTCTCCTAAACAAGTTGTATCAGTTGCAGCTGCTTGTATTCCGTTCCTTGAACATGACGATGCTACACGTGCGCTAATGGGTGCGAACATGCAACGTCAAGCAGTACCTATTATTGCTCCTGAAAGTCCAATTGTAGGGACTGGTATGGAACATAGAGCCGCAAAAGACAGTGGTAGTGCATGTGTTGCATTAAGAGCTGGTCTTGTTGAATATGTTGACGCAATAAAAATAGTTGTTAAAGAAAATGATGGTAATTTAAGAACATATAAATTATATCAATTTTTACGTTCAAACTCATCGACTACAATTTGGCAACGTCCAATTGTAAAAGTTGGTGAAATGGTAGAAGCTGGAGAAGTTTTAGCTGATGGTCAATCAATGAGCAATGGCGAATTAGCATTAGGTAGAAACGTTCGTGTTGGATTTATGACATGGGACGGATATAACTTCGAAGATGCTGTTATCATGAGTGAAAAATTAGTTAAAAATGATGTTTATACATCTGTACATATTGATGAATATGAAATTGAATGCCGTGATACAAAATTAGGTAAAGAAGAGTTCACTCGTGATGTGCCTAATGTTGGGGAAGACATGTTAAGATATTTAGATTCAAATGGAATCATTATCCCTGGTACTGAGGTAAAAGAAGGAGATATTTTAGTTGGTAAGGTTACACCTAAAGGTCAAACTGATCCAACACCAGAAGAAAAGTTATTATTAGCTATCTTCGGTGAAAAGTCTCGTGAAGTTAGAGATACTTCATTACGTGTTCCACATGGTGGAGGAGGGGTTGTACAAAGTGTGCAACACTATACAAAAGCTAATTCAGATGATTTAGCTCCTGGTGTTAATGAAGTAATTAGAGTTTATATTGTTCAAAAACGTAAAATCTCTGAAGGAGATAAGATGGCTGGACGTCATGGTAATAAAGGGGTTATTTCTCGTATATTACCAGAAGAAGACATGCCATATACTGCAGACGGAGAAGCGCTAGATATTATGCTTAACCCACAAGGGGTTCCAAGCCGTATGAACATTGGTCAAGTATTAGAAGTACATTTGGGTATTGCTGCTAGAGCATTAGGAATCAAAGTTGCAACTCCAGTTTTCGATGGGGTAACTCAAGAAGACTTAGAAGCAATCATGAAAGAAGCTGGAATGGAAGTAGATGGAAAAGTTACGTTATATGATGGACGTAGCGGAGAAGCTTTCGAAAACCGTATTACAGTGGGAATCATGTATATGATCAAATTAAGTCACATGGTTGACGATAAATTACATGCTCGTAGCGTTGGTCCTTATACTTTAGTTACTCAACAACCAATGGGGGGTAAAGCACAAAACGGAGGACAACGTTTCGGAGAAATGGAAGTTTGGGCTCTTCAAGCATATGGAGCTGCTCACACATTACAAGAAATGTTAACTGTTAAATCAGATGATATCGTAGGAAGAAATAAAGTATTCCGTGCTATTGTCGATGGTGCACCGATTCCAGAAGCTAGTATTCCTGAATCATTTAGAGTATTAACTAGAGAATTCCAAGCTCTAGGAATCCATGTTGAATTAATGACTCAAGATGGAGAAAATGAAGTAAATAAATCATTAGTTGATCCAAATAGCGACGACTATATAAATAAATTTGGTGTATAAGGAGGGCTTTATAATGAGTAAAAAATATAAATATATTAGAATTAGATTAGCATCTCCAGAGGAAATATTATCATGGTCACATGGTGAAGTTAAAAAGCATGAAACTATTAACTATCGTACTTTAAAACCAGAACCAGATGGATTATTCTGTGAAAAAATCTTCGGACCAATGAAGGATTATCAATGCGCATGCGGTAAATCAAAACGTAATGACGTAAAAGGAAAAATCTGTGAAAAATGTGGTGTTGAAATCACTGAAGCAAAAGTTCGTCGTGAAAGAATGGGACATATTAAACTTGCAAGTCCAGTTGTACATGCATGGTTTTTAAGAAACAGTCCTTCAAGATTAGCTGTTTTATTAGATTTAAAAGCTAAGGATTTAGAAGAAGTTGTTTATTTAGCATCTTATATCGTTGTAAATCCTGGAGATACTCCATTAGTTAAAAAACAAATTTTAAGTGAAGCGGAATATTCACAAGCATATGAAGAATATGGTCATAAATTTGTTGCCTTAACTGGTGCTGAAGCTGTTAAAAAATTATTACAAGAAATTGATTTAGAAAAAGAAGTAGAAATTCTACGTAAGAAATTAAAATCAACTTCTAAACAAAAACGTGACCGCGTTATTAAACGTTTAGAAGTCGTAGAATCTTTCTATAAATCAGATAACAAACCAGAATGGATGATACTAGAAGTACTTCCAGTTATTCCACCTGATTTACGTCCAATGGTACAATTAGATGGAGGACGTTTTGCAACTACTGACTTAAATGACTTATACCGTCGTATTTTAAACCGTAATAATCGTTTAAAACGTCAATACGAACAAAATGCTCCACACTTAATTACTAAAAATGAAAAACGTATGTTACAAGAAGCTGTTGACGCTTTAATTGATAATTCAAAACGTGGTAAAAAAGCTGCAATTGAAAAAAATCGTCATTTAAAGAGCTTATCAGATATGCTTCGTGGTAAGCAAGGACGTTTCCGTCAAAACTTACTAGGTAAACGTGTTGACTATTCTGGACGTAGCGTTATCGTTGTTGGTCCAGATTTAAGAATGTACCAATGTGGTATACCAAAAGAAATGGCTTTAACACTATTTAAACCATTTGTTATTAGAGAATTAATTGCATCAGGTTTATCAATCAGTGCAGCTAAAAAAGTGTGTGAACACCAAGAAGATAACGTATGGAAAATATTAGAAGAAGTTATTAGAGAACATCCAGTATTATTAAACCGTGCCCCTACATTACATAGATTAGGGATTCAAGCATTCGAACCTAAACTAATTGAAGGAAAAGCAATTCGTCTACATCCACTTGTTACTACAGCATTTAATGCTGACTTTGACGGTGACCAAATGGCAGTTCACGTTCCTTTAAGTCATGAGGCTCAAGCAGAAGCACGTTTATTAATGTTAGCTTCTAACAATATCCTTAACCCTAAGGATGGAAAACCGGTTGTTACACCTTCTCAAGATATGGTATTAGGTAACTATTACTTAACATTAGAACGTGCTGGTGAAACTAACGAAGGTAAATTCTTTAAAGATCAAGCAGAAGCATATTTAGCTTATAGAAATCAAGAGATTACCCTACATACACGTATTTTTGTTGACCCTTCTTCATTACCCGCAAGTAAGTTTGCTGGTAAAGATATAGCTGGAAAATACTTGTTTACAACTTTAGGTAAAATGATTTTTAATGAAATCTTACCTTTAGAATTCCCGTATATAAATGAACCAACTGATAGTAATCTAGTTGTTGAAACTCCAGAAAAATATTTCTTAAAACCTTCAACAAAAGAAGCTTATGATGAAATGATAGCCGCTAAAGAAGTTGATCCTTTTAAGAAAAAATATTTAGCACGTATTATTGCTGAAGTATTTAAACGTTTCCAAATTACTGAAACTTCAAAAATGCTAGATAAGTTAAAAGATTTAGGATTCTACTATTCTACAATCTCTGGTATCACAATAAGTGCTAGTGACGTAAAAATATATAAGGATAAAGAAGAATTAATTAATAAAGCTGATAAAAAAATTGACCAAATCAAAGAAATGTTTGAAATGGGATTACTAACTGACAAAGAACGTTCTAAATTAGTTGAAAAAGAATGGTCTCAAACACGTAGTAATATTCAAGAAGGATTATGGAAAGATTTAGTTAAAGAAAAAGATAATCATATATTCATGATGGCCGATTCAGGATCACGTGGATCTGCATCAAACTTTGCTCAATTAGCTGGTATGCGTGGACTAATGAACAACCCTTCTGGGGATGTTATTGAGGTACCAGTAAAAGCTAACTTCCGTGAAGGATTATCGGTGTCAGAATTCTTTATTTCAACGCATGGTGCTCGTAAGGGTTCTACCGATACTGCGTTAAAAACTGCTGAATCTGGATATTTAACTCGTCGTTTAGTAGACGTATCTCAAGATGTTATTGTATCTCAAGAAGATTGTCAAACTGAAAAAGGTTTTGATGTTGAAGATATCAAAGGTGAAGACGGAAAAGTTATCGTTGAATTAAAAGATCGTATTATTGGTAGATATATTGCAAAAGACATCGTTGATGAATTTGGTCAAGTATTAGCTGTAAGAAATCAATTAATTGATGAAGAATTAGCTCAAGATATAACAGATGCAAATATTAAAATGGTAACAATTAGATCTAATATTACATGTAATGCAAAATCTGGTGTTTGTATGAAATGTTATGGTCGTAACTTGGCCACTAATAAAATTATTGAAGTTGGTGAAGCTGTTGGTACAATAGCAGCTCAATCAATTGGAGAACCTGGTACACAATTAACAATGCGTACATTCCATACTGGAGGGGTTGCTTCAACTGCCGATATTACTCAAGGGTTGCCACGTGTTCAAGAATTATTCGAAGCACGTAAACCAAAAGGTAAAGCTGCTCTTTGTGAAATAGATGGTGAAATTACTAAGATAGACAAAACTAAAAATGGTATTGTTGTTGAAGTAAAAGGCGAAAAAGAAGAAAAATCTTATACAATAGAAGTAACTTCAGAATTACTTGTTAAAAAAGGTGACCAAATAAAACGTGGTCAAAAGATTATGAAGGGTTCTATTGCGCCGAGAGAATTGTTACGTATTTGTGATGCAAGTACAGTTCAAAGATATATAATTGAAGAAGTTCAAAAGGTATATCGTTCTCAAGGGGTAGAAATTTCTGATAAACATATTGAAATAATCGTAAGACAAATGATGCGTAAATTAAAAGTTGATCAAGAAGGTAGTACACAATTATTACCTGGACGTGAAGTGTCATCTTTAGATTTCCAAGATGCATGTAAAGAAGTAATTGTTAGTGGTGGAATATTACCAACTGCAAAACCAATTATCTTAGGTATTACAAAAGCATCATTAAGTTCAAAATCTTTCTTATCTGCAGCTTCTTTCCAAGAAACAACTCGTATCTTAACTGATGCAGCTATCAAAGGAAAAGCAGATGATTTAGTGGGATTAAAAGAAAATATTATTATTGGTGGATTAATTCCTGCTGGTACTGGTATTTTAGTGGAAGATGAATTTGAATGTGAACATAAACCTTTAGATGATGATGAAACTGAACAATATATAAACGTAGATGAAGAAGATTTTGATGATATCCTTGATGAAGAAGATAATGAAGATTCATTAGATGATATGTTAGAAGACGAAGAAGACGTTGAATAAAAATAAGACCAAAATATAGTAAGATGTATTTTGGTCTTTTATTTTTATTATTTTAAAACAGTAATAATTTTCTTTAAATAATTTACATAAAATTATAATTTTTTCGTTTTTTTAATATAATTGTACTAAAAAACACAAAAAACACAAAAAAAAGATAAAAAAAGACCCCTTCATATAGAAATTAATTTTAGAACGTTGTATAATTAAATAAATGACGAATAGAGGTGCTTAATATGAAAAAGTACAAAAATAAATCAAAAATAATTGCTTTTTCCTTTTTGATTGTCATAATTATTTTTGCTTTTGTATTTATTGACATACTAATTAAAACTGAAAACTCTGACATGAAAAATCAAATCATTAGAGATTTAGCTATATTACTTGCAGCTTCAATTATAATTAATGTATTAATAATAATTAAGAAAAATATAATCATGAAAGATGGATTATCAGGAAAAAAGAGTTATTACGTGGAAGGTAATTCAATAGAATTAGATCCAAAACAACCTTCGAAATATAGCATTACTGTTAAAGCTGTAGATGAAACAAATTTATTCATAGATGGAATCAAATCAAAGGAAATGAATTTTGAAGTTCATACAGTAAAATTAGATTCTCCTAAGTTAAAAGTTGTTAAGAATAGGAACAAAACTATTTTAAAATGGGATTATATAGTGGAAGCCGCAGCTTATGTGATAACTGTTAACGGTGAATTTGAAAAAATTATTGGTGAAAATCATTATGAATTGCCAAGTTCTACAGGTAACTATAGAGTTGAAATAGTAGCAATAGGAAGTCCATATAGAACTACTCAAAGTGATCCTGCTGTTTATAATTGTTTTAATGGTGGAAAATTAGATTCTCCAGAATTAGTAAGAGAAAACAACACGATTTCATGGGAACCCGTAAATGGCGCAACTGGATATATTGTAGACGTAAAAATCGATCCAATTAAAGAAAATCAAGAACAGGAAAAATATATTGAGGAAACTGAACCAGTTGTAGAAGAACCAGTTGTAGAAGAAACAGTTGTAGAAGAAACAGTTGTGGAAGAAGCCGCTGTAGAAGAAACAGTTGTGGAAGAAGCAGTTGTAGAAGAAGCAGTTGTAGAAGAAACAGTTGTGGAAGAAGCAGTTGTAGAAGAAGCAGTTGTGGAAGAACCAGTTGTAGAAGAAACAGTTGTAGAAGAAACAGTTGTGGAAGAACCAATTGTAGAAGAAACAGTTGTGGAAGAAGCAGTTGTAGAAGAAACAGTTGTGGAAGAAACAGTTGTGGAAGAAACAGTTGTGGAAGAAAAAGTTGTGGAAGAAACAGTTGTAGAAGAAACAGTTGTGGAAGAACCAGTTGTAGAAGAAGCAGTTGTAGAAGAGGCAGTTGTAGAAGAAACAGTTGCAGAAGAGGCAGTTGTAGAAGAAACAGTTGTGGAAGAGGCAATTGTAGAAGAAGCAGTTGTAGAAGAGGCAATTGTAGAAGAACCAGTTGTAGAAGAAACAGTTGTGGAAGAAGCAGTTGTAGAAGAAGCAGTTGTAGAAGAGGCAGTTGTAGAAGAAACAGTTGCAGAAGAGGCAGTTGTAGAAGAAACAGTTGTGGAAGAGGCAATTGTAGAAGAAACAGTTGTGGAAGAAGCAGTTGTAGAAGAAACAGGTGTAGAAGAAACAGTTGTAGAAGAAGCAGTTGTGGAAGAAAAGAAAGATACAAAAACATTATTGCAATTACGTCGTCAAGCTATTCTTGAAAAAATGCTGGCTTCTAGAAATCTTACAATAGCAAAAGAAGATAAAGAAGATAAAGACGATGAAGATGATGAAGAAGATGACGATGAATATATTGATAACGAAGAAGACGACGAAGACGATGAAATTGAAAATAACAAGAAATTAGTTAATACTCAAGTCAGTGATGACGATGATGAAGATGATGAAGAAGACGACGAAGAGGAAGAAGAGGAAGAAGACGACGAGGACGATGATGAAGATGATGGAAGTGAAAATGATGAAATCACTGAAATTCCTGAATCAAATACTCTAACAGAGAATAACTTTGAAATGAAAGAACCTAAAATAACCGTTGGAAAGCCATATTCATATAAATTTAAAATGGCAGATGATTCTCTTCAAGAAAAGTATAGTCGTATAAAAAATGCTTTATTAAAATACAAAAAAGTTAAATGTAGAGTTAGCAAGACTGGTGAAACTTTTAGAAGAGGTCGTGAAGTTATTGCTAAGTTAAATATCGTTGGAAAGACTTTAAGAGTATATTTAGCATTAGATCCCCTTGAATATGAACAATCAAAATATCATTTTAGAAATGTTGGTAATAAGAAAAAATATGAAAATGTACCAATGTTGATGAGGGTAAAATCAGAATTATCATGCAAGAAAACAATTGTTTTAATTGAAGATATTGGTGTTAATAAAGAATTACAAGTTAATAAAAAGTATTTCGAAAAAAATTATGCTGAAGATTTTGTATTAGATTCACAAGAAGTATTAATAAAAAATAATTTAGTAGATTTATTAAAATCAGAGATAGCCTTTAATAATGCTACAACATTTGACTCGGATATATTAGAAAAACTTGTACCAACAGCAAATAAAGAACCTGTAGTTATTGGTGAAAAAATTGAAGAAAAAATATATATAGATGATATAGCAAGCAATTTCGATGATAATGATACAGTAGATATAAACACATTAAAATTAAAAGGTTTAATTTCTAAGGATACTAATTATATAACTGTTGTTAGTCAAGGGGTATTGAATAAAGTATTAACTGTCTATGCGAATGAATTTACAGACGCTGCAGTTAAGATGATTGTTGTTGTTGGTGGTAGAACATTTAAAGTTAAAACAACAATAGAAAATTAAAATATTTAAAATAGCAACTTCTACGAATCTCCATTTGGATGATTGTAGGGGTTGCTTTTTGTTTATAAATAAAAAAACTTTATTCCTCAGGAATAAAGAAAAAATCTAACTGGCAGTCGCAGATGGATTCGAACCATCTTTTAGGCCTTAGGAGGGCCTTGTAATATCCATTATACTATGCGACCAAACAAATACTATAATAACATAAATTAATAACAAAAGAAAGCAAAAAATATTAAAAACTAATTTTATTTAAAAAATAAAAAAACATTGTAATCTCAATGTTTTTTGTTTACACGGCTTCGTGTGTTTGTGTAAAAATATTTTTTTTTCAATAAAAACAAAACTTTTTTTAAAATTATCATTGACTAGAACGTTTTGATTTTGTATAATGTGCATGCTGTGAAAAATTTATAAAATTATTTTTATGGTTAATAGATTAAGATGTCACGATGTGATAGAAAGGAGAAACCGTAATGCCAACAATAGCACAATTAGTTCGTAAAGGAAGACAAGATAAGACTAGTAAATCTAAATCACCTAGTTTAGGTGTTGGATTCAACTCTCTTGAAAAACGTTATACAAGTATAAATTCACCTCAAAAACGTGGAGTATGTACTCGTGTTACAACAATGACACCAAAGAAACCTAACTCAGCTTTAAGAAAATATGCGCGTGTTAGATTATCAAATGGAATCGAAGTAACTGCATACATTCCTGGTATTGGACATTCATTACAAGAACATAGTACTGTATTAATTCGTGGAGGACGTGTAAAAGACCTTCCAGGGGTACGTTACCATGTTATCCGTGGAGCATTAGATTCAACAGGTGTTGCTAATCGTATGCAATCACGTTCAAAGTATGGAGCTAAGAGACCAAAAATGGTTAATGGTAAACCAGTTCAAGCACCAGCTAAGAAAAAATAATAAAACAAACAAAATCTGATAATATATATAAAGGAGGAATCGCTCATGCCTCGTAAGGGACATATCGCTAAAAGAGACGTGCTTCCAGATCCAATTTATGGTTCTAAGACAGTAACTAGAATCATTAACTCTATCATGTATGATGGTAAAAAAGGAACTGCACAAAGCATATTATACGGTGCTTTAGACCGTGTTAAAGAAACAACTGGTCAAGATCCACTTGAAGTTTTCAATAATGCTATGAATAATATCATGCCTGTTATTGAAGTTAGAAGCCGCCGTATCGGTGGACAAAACTATCAAGTTCCAGTAGAAGTAAGACCTGAAAGAAGACAAACTTTAGGTTTAAGATGGTTAATTAAATATTCTCGTCTACGTAACGAAAAGACAATGGAAGAAAAATTAGCTAAAGAAATCATGGATGCAGCTAATGGACAAGGAGCATCAGTTAAAAAACGTGAAGATACACACAAAATGGCTGAAGCTAATAAAGCATTTGCTCATTACCGTTTCTAATCAAAACGAAGGAGTCATATTAAAATGCCTAGACAATATTCACTAGAAAATACTCGTAATATCGGTATCATGGCACACATTGATGCTGGTAAAACGACTACTACAGAACGTATCTTGTATCATACAGGAAAAATTCATAAAATGGGAGAAACTCATGATGGTGCTTCTGTTATGGACTTTATGGAACAAGAAAAAGAACGTGGAATCACTATATCATCTGCAGCAACAACTGCAGTATGGCAAGGATACCGCGTAAACATCATTGATACTCCAGGTCACGTTGACTTCACAGTAGAAGTTAGCCGTAGCTTGCGTGTACTTGATGGTGCGGTTACAGTATTAGATGGTCAAGCAGGAGTTGAACCTCAAACTGAAACAGTTTGGCGTCAAGCTACTGATTACAATGTACCTCGTATTGTATTCGTAAACAAAATGGATAAAACTGGAGCTGACTTTGCTTATTCAATCGGAACTATTCACGATCGTTTAGGAGCAAAAGCTGCTGCTGTTCAATGGCCAATGGGAGCTGAAGATCAATTTAAGGGTCAAATCGACTTGTTAGAAAGAAAAGCTTACTTCTATGCTGGAGACAAAGAAGAAAACTATACAATTGGTGAAATTCCTGCCGAATATACTGATATAGTAGAAGAAAAACGTGCAGAGTTAATTGAAACTATTGCTGAATTTGATGAAGAATTAATGATGGCTTACCTTGAAGGTGAAGAAATCTCTATTGAAAAAATCAAAGAAGTTATTAGAAAAGCTACACTAAGCGTTCAATTCTTCCCAGTATTATGCGGTTCAGCATTCAAAAACATGGGTGTTAAACTTATGTTAAATGCTGTTATCGACTATTTACCTTCTCCATTAGAAGTAGATACTATCTATGGACATGAAGAAGATGGAAGCCAAGTAGAAATTATTCCATCAGATTCTTCTGATTTCGCTGCTTTAGCATTTAAAGTAGTAACAGATCCATTTATTGGAAAATTAACTTATTTCCGTGTTTATGCAGGTACTGTACAATCAGGATCATATGTTAAAAATACAACAAAAGATATAAAAGAACGTCTTGGACGTATTATGCAAATGCATGCTAATCACCGTGAAGAAATTAAAGAAGTATTCGCTGGAGATATCGCTGCTGCAGTAGGTTTTAAAGGAACTACAACTGGAGATACTTTAGGAAGTGAAAAAGCTTCATTCGTACTTGAAACTATGGTATTCCCTGAACCAGTTATTAACGTAGCTGTAGAACCAAAAACTAAAGCTGACCAAGATAAAATGACTCAAGCTTTATTAAAATTAGCTGAAGAAGATCCAACATTTAGAACATATAGTGATCAAGAAACTGGTCAAACAATTATTGCTGGTATGGGTGAATTACACTTAGACATCATTGTTGACCGTATGAAACGTGAATTCAACGTTGAAGCAAACGTTGGTGCACCTCAAGTTTCTTACCGTGAAACTATCACTGTTCCTGCTGACGTTGAAGGAAAATTCATCCGTCAATCAGGTGGACGTGGACAATACGGACATGTATGGATTAAATTCGAACCAAATCCTGAAAAAGGATATGAATTCGTTGATGCTATCGTTGGGGGAACTGTTCCACGTGAATACATTCCTGTAACTGATAAAGGATTACAAGAAGCTTTACCTAATGGGATTATTGCTGGATATCCAGTTATTGATATTAAATGTACATTATTTGATGGATCTTACCATGACGTAGACTCATCAGAAATGGCTTATAAAATAGCTGCTTCAATGGCATTAAAAGCATGTAAAGATAAATGTAAACCTGCATTATTAGAACCAATCATGGTTGTTGATGTTACAGTTCCTGAAGATTATGTAGGAAATGTTATCGGAGACTTAACTAGCCGTCGTGGACGTCTTGAATCACAAGAACGTCGTGGAAATGCTTTAGCAATTCGTGCTTATGTACCATTATCAGAAATGTTTGGATATGCAACTGCATTACGTTCTAATACACAAGGACGTGGAACTTTCATTATGCAAATGGATCATTATGAAGCTTGTCCTCGTTCAATTCAAGAAGAAATCGTTAAAAAACGCGGACAATAATTTTGCACTTGATTTTACCTATTCAATAGGGTAAAATATTAATGTAAATTATAGGTAAAAAAATAATATAAATATATAGGAGGACCATTTAGAATGGCAAAACAAAAATTTGAACGTACTAAACCACATGTTAACATTGGAACAATTGGACACGTTGACCATGGTAAAACTACGTTAACTGCTGCTATTACTAACGTATTAGCAAAACAAGGTGGAGCTACTGCTATGGCATATGACCAAATCGACGGAGCACCAGAAGAAAAAGAACGTGGAATCACTATCAATACTTCTCACGTTGAATATCAAACTGCAAATCGTCACTATGCACACGTTGACTGCCCAGGACATGCTGACTATGTTAAAAACATGATCACTGGAGCTGCTCAAATGGACGGAGGAATCTTAGTAGTTTCTGCCGCTGACGGAGCAATGCCTCAAACTCGTGAACACATCTTATTATCTAAACAAGTTGGAGTACCTAGATTAGTAGTATTCTTAAACAAATGTGATATGGTTGAAGATGAAGAATTCATCGACTTAGTAGAAATGGATATCCGTGAATTATTAAGCGCTTATGAATTCCCTGGAGATGAAATTCCATTTATCCGTGGTTCAGCTTTAGGAGCATTAAATGGTGAACCTCAATGGGTTGCAAAAGTTGAAGAATTAATGGCTGCAGTAGATAGCTATATTCCAACTCCAACTCGTGACGTTGATAAAACTTTCTTAATGCCAGTTGAAGACGTATTTACTATCACTGGACGTGGAACTGTTGCTACAGGACGCGTTGAACGTGGTCAAGTTAAAGTTGGAGACGTAGTAGAAATTATCGGTATCAGAGATACAAAATCAACTACAGTTACTGGAGTTGAAATGTTCCGTAAATTATTAGACTACGCTGAAGCTGGAGACAATATCGGAGCTTTATTACGTGGGGTTGCTCGTGAAGACATCCAACGTGGTCAAGTTTTAGCAAAACCAGGATCAGTTAAACCTCATTTCAGATTTACTGCTCAAGTTTACGTTCTTTCTAAAGAAGAAGGTGGACGTCATACTCCATTCTTCAGTAACTATCGCCCTCAATTCTATTTCCGTACTACTGATATCACAGGAGTAATCACTTTACAAGAAGGTGTAGAAATGGTTATGCCTGGAGATAATACAGTTATGAACGTTGAATTAATTCACCCAATTGCTATCGAACAAGGAACTAAGTTCTCTATCCGTGAAGGTGGACGTACTGTTGGTGCTGGTTCAGTAGTTGAAATCGTTGAATAGTATTAACTAATTAAAAGCCATGAATTTTCATGGTTTTTTTATTTCTATTGATTTTTGATATCGTATTTGCTATATTTTATATATGCCGTTATGGCTCAGTAGGTAGAGCACATCCATGGTAAGGATGAGGTCATCGGTTCGATCCCGGTTAACGGCACCATATAGTTTAAGTAAAAAGTCTTCATTTTGAAAGGAAAGAAACATTTTGGAAAAAGTTTTAGAATATAAGTTAAAACCAGAAATTAAGGATGGCTTTCCCTTTATGCCTGTGTTGCATGACTACAAAGTGGATGAAATTAGAATCAATAATAATGTTTTAATAGTTGTCTCAAATGATTTAGAAAACCATGATGATGACTCATTTGATTTTACTGGGTTTCATGCGAAAAAAGTTAGAATAGAATTTATTTTTGAAAATGATGTGAAATGTGAGGAAGAATGCAATGTTATCGTTTCACAATATTTTCCTAAAAAGCAAATTAGGGATCGCGGTAATGGATATGGTAAAAGATCTAATATTTACAATATCAATGAATTTCTAAATATTTATAGAGATTACAATTTGGAAATTTTATTTTACATGGTAAGTTATGGTCAAGTTAATTTGAAACTTGCGGGAAATAAGAAGAAAATAAAAAACATTGAGATTGAAATTTTTTGTAAAGAAGTTAGATACATCTTTTCTGATTAGTTTGATTTCCAAATAATCAAGCAGCTGTCGCAAAATCAAACGATAATAATTAAATTGTTTTTATGGTGGGAAATCCCACCTTTTTTTATAAGGATAATAAAAAGACTTTTTATATTTCTTTTGCAGTGAAGATTAATACCAAATTTTGTATTATAAATTTGTTTTAATGAATAAATTATGTTAAAATAGAGTAGCATAGTATTGGTGAGGAAATGAAAAAAATTATTTACTGGTTCGTTACTTTTACTGTTATGATGATGATAATTATGTTGGTATATTATTTTTCTTCACAAAATAGACAAACTTCTAATAAGCTTAATGAGAAAATATACAATCTTATCGTTCCAAATTTTCTTGTAAAGGATAGAACAAAAGTTTATATTTTTATAAGGAAAGTCGGTCACATGATTGAATTTTCTATTGTATATTTAGTTATCTTTTTATTTTTGAAAAACTTTTGGATAAGACCATATTATAAAACTTTGATTATTTCTATTATAATTGCTATTTTGGATGAAATTCATCAATATTTTATCCAAGGCCGAGTATGTTCTATTTGGGATGTTCTTATTGATATTGTTGGAATGCTTATTATGATCAGAATTATTCGTTTTTTTTATTTTATGAAGGATAAAAAACAGAGAGGTAAGTTATGTTAATTGATACACACTCACATTTGTTTGACGATGCATTTAAAAATGATTTAAATGATTGTATAAATAGAGCAAAAGAAAATGGCATAGGTAAAATAATTTTAGTAGGTTTTAATTTGAAAACAAATCAACAAGCTTTAATTTTATCAAAAAGAGATAGTATCTTTTGTAATACTGCAGGTATACATCCTTCAGAAGCAAGTGAAAATTATATTGATGATATAAATGAATTAGAGAAATTTATTAATGAAAATACAGTTTATGCTATTGGTGAATGTGGACTTGATTATTATTGGGTGAAAGACAATAAAGCAATTCAAAAGGAGTTATTTGAAGAGCAAATAAAACTAGCTATAAAATATAATTTGCCATTAATAGTACATATGAGAGAAGCTGCAGCTGATACTTATGAAATATTAGCAAAATATAAAAACAAATTAGTGGCTATACTACATTGCTATAGTGGTTCATATGAAATGGCTTTGAAGTTTGTTGAATTAGGATTTTACATTTCTTTAGGTGGTCCTGTCACATTCAAGAATGCAAAAGATAGTAAAATAGTAGCGGAAAAAATTTCTTTAGATAGATTATTAATTGAAACTGATTGCCCATATTTGGCACCTGTTCCATATCGTGGTCAAAGAAATGAATCGTCATATGTAAAGAATATATGCGAGGAAATAGCTCTTATTAGAGGGATGAAATCAAGTGAAATTGAGCAGATAACTACTAATAATGCGAGCAAAATATTTAAGTTATAGAGGTGTATAATATGAAAAAAAGAATAGGTAATCTATTATTAGTTTTAATGATGATCTTTGCATTGTCGTCATGTGATTTATTAAATTCAAAAACTGAAGTTACAACAAAAAATGATAATGCTGAGGTGCATTATATACAAACTACTCTAGCAGAAGTAGTGGAAGAAGTTTTACCATCTTGTATAGGTATCAGAAATATTACCGGGTTGTCAACTACAATTGGATCTGGTGTTATTGTTAAACAGGCAGGGGGATATACATACGCACTTACTAATAGACATGTTATTGATGGTGACTCAACATCAAAATTATCTGTCTATTTTGGAGAGGGATTGTATGTTTCTGCTGAATTAGTAGCTACATATTCTGCTAGTGAATATAAAGAAAATACTAGTGCAAGAGATCTTGCATATATAAAATTTATTACGCCTCCAAGCAGAGAGATAAGTATTGCAACTTTTGAAGATGAAATTATTGTTAGAGGACAACAAGTTGTTGCAGTAGGATGCCCGTTATCTTTTAGTTATTTTAATACAGTTACTACTGGAATAATCTCAAATGTTTTCACATATCGTCTTCAACATACCGCAGCAATCAACCCAGGTAATAGTGGTGGTGCTCTATTTAATCTTGCTGGGCGATTAATAGGTATAAACACTTCTAAATATCCTGATGATGAAAAAATGGCTTTTGCTACAGGATTGGATTCTATAAATATTTTCTTGAATAAATTTAAAATTGAATTATAGGTGGTTAATTTATGAAGAAAAAAATAATAATGATTCTAATGATGTTTGGCCTATTTTATTTAACTTCGTGCGATAAAAAAATAATAATGCCAGATATAATAGAAGTTATAACATTAGCGGAAACAGAACAGGATTTTATAAATGCGTATGAAAGTGTTAAGGAATCTTGCGTTGCAATTAGCTACGTGACTTCTTCTAAAAACGAATGTAGTGCAGGACTTATATATAAGAAGGAAAATGGTTTCTATTATGCAGTAACATATAAATTCTTTGATGACACATATGAATATAATAATTTTAAGATTTATGTAACAAATAATGAAAATCCTATAAATGCTAGACTTGTTGGTTTTGATAATACAAATGAAATTGCTGTATTCAAATTTGAATCAGAATATGAACTTGCAACTTCTAGTTTTTTAATTGATTTTAATTCCTCATTAGGTGAATCGGTGATATCAGTTACTTCAGGAGATAGTAATCAATATATGAACATGATGTCAACTGGAATAATTTCAAGAATCCAAAATAATAAATTTCAACATGATTCCTCATTAGGTTTAGATTTTTATAGTAATTTAGTTTTCGATTTATCTGGTAACTTTCTTGGATTAACAACTCTTCAAGAAACTAAAACTATAATTGGTGGCAATTCTATCAATGGATATATATATGGTAAAGTAGAGGGAATTGGGATAGCTATAAAGGGTTCTATATTATCAGTAATTGCAGAAGATATCGAAAATGATGGAATAATTTCAAGAAAAAAACTAGGGGTAAGATGTGAAGAATGCGATAGTGTTTATTATGATGGATTACCATTTGACATGTATTCGCTTGTAAGAGTGACAGAGGTTATGTCAACGTCGCCATTTAAAAATTTTTTATATACCGATGATATAATTTATGAAATAAATGGGAAAGAAGTATTTACAACCATAACAATAACAGAAACTTTAGAGCTTATTAATATTGATGAGACTGTTACTGTTAAAGTATATAGAAGATTAAATGGTGAATATATATCATATACATACACAAAATAGTTAAAAGCCTTTATCAAAAAGGCTTTTTTGCATATTATAGGTTGAGGTGATATTATGGCTACTAATGGATGTTGTACACAACAAAAAAACGATAAGTGTTGCAATAACAATAATGGTACAACGGGCGGATTTGCTTTTATATTGGTTCTTTTCATATTAGTGATACTTGTAGGAACAGCGTGGGCATGTTAGTTTTTGAAATAAACTAATTTCTTATATCCGGTGTTGAAAAGAGTTGGGTCTGTGAATTCCTGTCTGACATTATTAGGACATTTGTACCAAATGTCCTCTTTCTCATTCATTAAGGAATTAAAAGCTACTTTAAATATTTGTTTAGGCATTGCTTGTTGTGTTCTTATAACTAATTCTCTATTGTCTAAGAAACCACACCATACGCCGATTGTATATAGTGGATTAAAACCTAACATATATGAGTCAAAATCGGTTAAACCACTCTTACCAGCAACTGAATGATTAATATCTTTTGAAATAGAAGAAGCAGTAACGCTCATAACATTGTTTAAGTTAGTATCAAAGGTATTGGTCATGATATTGTTTAAAATAAAAGTATTAGAGGAATCTAAAAGAGATTTCCTCTTTTTATTTTTAGAATAATATATCTTATTATTTATTCTTATTTCTTTAATAAAAGAATTATCGATATAATTCCCAAGATTTGAAAAGGTGCTATAGATATTTGTTAGTTTATTTAGCGACATACTAACGCTTCCTAATGCAAGTGAAGGAATTTCTTTTGCAGTTATTCCAAAGTCTTTTAAACGTGAAACAAGTCCGTTCATTCCTAAGTATAAGTGAGTTTTTACAGCAAAAATATTATCACTGGTTGCAAGGGCATATCCCAGTGTTATTTTTTTATTTTCGTATATATCGTGGTAATTTGAGAAAGTATAAGCTTCATTATTTAGGTAAAAGGTACTTTTTTCACTAGTGAAAGTAGATAGGGCAGAAAATCCATGTTGTAAAGCATTATAATAAAGAAGTGGTTTGATAGTTGAACCAATATCTCTAATCCCATCTGAACAAACATTGTAAGTACTTTTTGAATAGTTTATTCCTCCGATGCAGGAAACATAAAATCCTTGACTGTCAACGATAGAAACTCCTATATCACAGCCCGTGTCATTGCTGTTTACATAATTTGTTATATCATCATTTACTTGCTGATCATAATTGGTATATATTTGATATACAGATGTGAATTTACTTTTAATATTTAATGAATTATATTCTTTTATAACCTGATCTTTGTAGTATAATAAGGCACTACTATAATTATTAATTTTTGATTTGGTAATTACTAAATTTTGTTTATAATAATGGTCATATAAATCATTATTAATGACTCTATTTTTTTTTAGAATACTCAAAATTGTATCCTTTCTATTCATGGAATCTGAAAAATTATTTATTGGACTATAATTTGAAGGAGATTTAATTATAGCGATTAATAATGCAATTTCATTTGCATTTAAATCAATAGGATTTTTATTGAAAAAGAACATTGAAGCATCTTTTATGCCATAGATATTATGACCAAAATAAATGGTATTTAGGTATCCTTCTAGTATTTCATCCTTTGTATAAATCCTTTCTAAACGAATAGCATAATTTAATTCTTTAGCTTTACGAATATATGACTTTTTATTAGATAGATACAGATTCTTTACGTATTGCTGAGTTATTGTTGAGGCACCAACTTTTTGTTTATTGATAATGTTTTTAAAAAAGACTTTTGTAATTCTATAAATATCAAAACCACTATGATTGTAGAAATTTTTATCCTCAATGCATATGAAGGAGGAAATTGTCAAATCATTTATTTCTGATAAGGATATATAGGAACTCTCGTGGTAATTAGTTATTTCATAAATCTTGTTATTATCTTTATCATATATTTCCATTTTATTTAATCTAGAAATATCATTTATGCTATTAATTGAATCATAGGTAAATAGTATAATAATTATTAATATAAAGAAAAATAAAAAAGTAGATAAAAATCGTTTTAAATTCATAGTCTCACCTAATATAGTATGTGATAATATTTAATTTTCATTTTCTTTATGGTACAATAATAATATTATAAAAAGGAAAAAAAGAAAATGACAACTCTATTAAGAAAAATATTTATCAAAGATTATCAAAATATTAAGAAAAAAGAAGTTAGGAATGCCCATGGTAAATTGGCAGGCTTTGTTGGTGTAGTTTCTAATTTTTTTCTTTTTGCTATAAAACTTTTTGCAGGGATTATTAGTGGCAGTATAAGTATAATTGCTGATAGTATTAATAATTTATCAGATATGGGGACAAGTTTAATTACAATAATAGGTTTTAAGTTATCTTCAAAACCTGCAGATAAAGATCATCCATATGGTCACGAAAGAATTGAATATATTGTTGGATTGATAGTTAGTGTAATTATTCTAATAATAGGTGGACAATTATTTTATAATTCGATATTAAAAATAATAAATAAGAGTGAAGTCAAAATTGGGATTATAAGCATTGTTATATTATCAATTTCAATAGTGATTAAAGCTATTCAGTCCATTTTCTATAAAAAAATGGGTAAGATAATAGATTCTGTTTCTCTAAATGCAGCTTCAATTGATTCAAGAAATGATAGTATAACAACTTTGGCAGTATTGATAGGTTGTCTAGTAAGTTATATATTTGGATATAATTTAGATGGTTATTTTGGTATAGTAGTATCAATATTTATAATTATTTCTGGTATTGGACTTGTAAAGGAAACAGCAGATCCATTAATTGGAAAAAGTATAGATAAAGAAATGGTATCTAAAATTATTTTTGACATAAAAAAATACGATATGATATTAGGCGTTCATGATGTTGTTTGTCATTCATATGGACCAACAAAAATGTTTATGTCTCTTCATGCTGAAGTACCAGCAAAAGGAGATATTCTAATCATTCATGATATAATTGATACAATTGAAACGGAAATTTCTGAAAAATATAATATTGAAATAGTTATTCACATGGATCCAATTGAAAATGACAATGAAGAAGTTTTGTGTTTGAAACAATTGTTTGAAGAATACTTAATGGAAATAGATGAAAAATTGCATTTGCATGATTTTAGAATGGTAGATAGGCATAAATGTAAGAATATAATCTTTGATGTTGTTCTACCAGTAGATTTAAAATTGCATAAGAATGAAATTACTAGAATATTAGAAGAAAAAATAAGTGAACAGGGGGAATTTAATTTAGTCATTAGTTATGACGAAGATTATTGTTAGAAATATGAATGAGAAACTTGTAAAACTTTTAATTGAAAAAAAATATACAATATCTACAGCTGAATCTATTACTGGTGGGTTAATTAGTAGCAAAATAATAGAAGTTGCAAATGCTTCACAAGTGATAAATACTAGTTTTATAACATATTCAGATGAATCTAAAATAGATATTTTGGGTATTGATTTCAATACAATTAGAACTAATGGTGTTGTTAGCGAAGAAGTTGTTAGAGAGATGGCAATTAATGTTGCTAAAAAAGTCAATTCCGATGTAGCTGTTGCTACATCTGGTTATGCTGGACCAACAGGGAATCCAATTGGGAAAGTGTGTTTTGGTTTTTATCTTAGAGGTAAAATCTTTTCTATAACACAAAATTTTGTTAATGAAGGAAGAAATGTAATAAGAGAAGAATCTGCAGTATATGCAATTTCTAAACTCTATGAACTGCTAGTGGAGGAAAAATATGATTAATAAAAAATATATAGAAATGTTAAATCAAAAATCTGTAATAAGAGAAATGTTTATGTATGGATTAGAAAGAAGTAAAGTTGTAGGTTCGGAAAATGTTTTTGATTATAGTCTTGGTAATCCAAGCGTTGAGGCACCAAAAAACTTTAATAAAGCATTATTAGATATTATAAGTAATCGAGATTCTATAGCTACTCATGGATATAGTCCAAGTTTAGGAATAAATTCTGTTAGGGAAAGTATTGCTAAATCATTAAATATAAGGTTTAATATGGAATATACTGCAAATGATATATTTATGGCAGTAGGTGCAGCTGGAGCAATTGCTCATGCAATTAGAGCAATTACTGAACCTGGTGATGAGGTAATCACTTTTGCACCATATTTTCCTGAATATAAGCATTATGTCAATGGAACAGGTGCCATCTTAAAGATAGTTCCTGCAAATACTACTAATTTTCAAATAAATTTTGATGAATTAGAGAAAATATTAAATTATAAAACGATGGCTGTCTTAATAAATACTCCAAATAATCCCTCAGGAATAGTTTATAGTACTGAGACGATAAAAAGGTTGTCAAAATTATTAAAAGCCAAGGAAGTTGAATATGGACATGAAATATACATTGTTTCTGACGAGCCATATCGCGAAATTGTATTTGGTGGTGTTGACAATCCGTTTGTTTCAAGTTATTATGATAATACAATAATATGCTATTCATTTTCAAAATCACTATCTATTCCAGGAGAGAGAATTGGATATATAGCGGTTAATCCAAAATGTAAGAATTCTAATTTGATTGTTGAGGTATGTGGCCAAATTTCTAGAGGGATAGGACATAACTGTCCTCCATCATTAATCCAATTGGCTGTTTCAGAAGTTATTAATGAAACAAGTGATTTGAAAGTATATGAAACTAATAAAAAAATTCTGTTTGAAAAATTGACTGAGTACGGATTTGAAATCGTAGAACCAGGTGGAACTTTCTATATGTTCCCTAAAGCTTTGGAAGACGATTCTATAGCATTTTGTAATAAGGCGAAAGAACTTGATCTTTTATTGGTGCCTAGTAATTCGTTTGGTGTTAACGGTTATTTTAGAATAGCCTATTGTGTTCCAACTGAAAAAGTAATAAAATCATTACCTTTATTTGAAAAACTAGCAAAAATGTACAAAAAGTAATTGGAGGAGATAATATGTTAAGAGTAATTAATAATATTTTTAGAAGTATAACAGGAGTTAAGAGATTATATAAACAAAGACCAATTCCAGCCTTTATTACAAATATAGTTATGTATATTGTGACAGGGTTGTTAAGCTTTGGAATATATAAAATGCTTAAGGATATGGAAAATAATGGTTTACTGGTAATTATTTTAATTGTTCTTATAATATGCGCAATATCATGTTTGATATATTTTATTGGTATGGCAATTGTTATATTTTTTGGAGCAATTTTCAAAATTAAAGATAAAGAAATGTCTACAAAAAATAAAGTATTTAATGTGATAAATATAATCTTATCATTGGGCTATATTATCGGAGTAGTAATACTGGTATTAGGGATGTTATCAAGTCTTAAAAAATAACGAGTATGGAAGAGAATCCTAAGGGTTCTTTTTATTATAATTGACATTTTTTACCAATTATGTTAAAATTACCTAGTAATAGGGATAAAAAGACTTATAGGGGGAAATATTATGAAAAGAAAAATATTTAATGGAACTTTTTTGTTACTATGCATATTTTCTTTTTTTATTTTTGGAAAAGAAAATCATGCGGGATATAGCATCACTGATGATGTAAGGTATGCAAATGTTCAGCCATTGGGACAAACTGTAAATATGGTTACATATGGGTTGGATAATATAAATAGAATCACTAGTAAAAGTATTTATAATGATACATATAAAAATCAAATTAAAGAAGATAGTAGAAATAACATTCATTTAATTAATGAAATGGATAGCAAAAGCACTATTGATAGTAATGTTACTGAATTTAGTAAGAAAATGATAAAACTTTATACTGCTTCATCATGTAGTGAAATAGGTGGTGAGGATTTTTATGTTGGATTGAGTTATAACTATTCAAATGTAAAAAAAGCAAATGTATCTGAGTACTCATCAAATATGGTTGCATATTATTCTTATTCAGAAAAATATTATTCTGTTAATTTGAATAGAGAAGCAATTGACACAAATAAATTAACTACTAACAATCGCTATGATAGTTATTTTTTAAATGATCTAATCATATTATTAAATAATAGGACATTTTCAGGGTACAAATCTTTTTTTGAAAACTATGGGACACATTTACTATTTGATGTAGTCATGGGTGCATCAGTGGAAGCCTATTTAGCGGCTTACTCTTCAAAATATACAATATCAAAAAACGCTGAAACATCTTTGGCATCAAAATTAGAAGCAACTGTAAAAGCTATTATAAGTGGTAATTCTATGGCATCAATAAACATGCAGTCCGTAAATAATTATGATAAATCAGAGGTTATTAATACATATAAAACTTATATTCATAGTATAGGTGGGAATGGTTTCGAAGTAAATTTAAATGAATCAAAAAACCAACAACAATTATCGGTAACTAATTGGAGTTCTACTATTAATCAAAGTAATATTAATTTACTTGATGTGAAAGAAAATGGATTAATTCCTATATGGAAAATGTTACCGACTAATTATTCAAATATAGCAAATGAAATGGAAGAATATTATTATCAATATGCAGTGAAATATGGCACAGTAGAGGATGTAAAATCATCATTAAAAACTGGAAAGATTGCAAAACAATTAATTAGAGATAGTGAATATAGAATAACTGATGCAGGTTGGTTAAAAAATAAAAATGATATCTTAAATCATTCAACAATAACGAATATGTATACGATTCAAGAATATATAGATGCAGGATATACGAAAATGGCAATTACTGTAGAAATAGAATATGCTAATATAGATGAAGGTTATCAATGGTTTGCACTATGTACTAGGGTTTGTGATAATTGTGATACTAGCCAATATAAAATAATACATGAGAGGCGTGCCGCATCAAGCAACAAATATAGAGGCTTAGAATGGAACTCGGTCGTGGTTGATTTGAATAAAGTAATTGATGATACATTAGTGTTAATGTATACTGCATCGGGATCTTCATCTGATGATTGGAAGAATAAAAATCTCTATGTAACAATTGATTTTAGTTAAAAGGGGTCGTTATAAATGATAGGGTTAAGAACTGTCTCTAAGAGATATGGAGAACAAGAAGTATTAAAAGATATAACTTTGAAATTTAATAAAAATGAATTAGTAATTTTAACCGGAAAAAGCGGTAGTGGAAAAACCACTTTATTAAATATTCTTGGTCTTCTAGATCTATCCTATGATGGAGATGTTTTCTATGAAGATATAAATATTAAAAACAGCAGTTTGAATATGATTGATGATATCAAAAAAAGTAATATCGGTTTTATATTTCAAGATGGATATTTAATTGACGAGCTAACTATATTAGATAATATCTTATTAGGCTTAGATAAAAAAGTGATGCAAGAGAGAGCTATACAACTATTGGATAAATTTGGTTTGTCTGAAAATATTTATGATTTCCCAAATGAAATAAGTGGAGGACAAGCTCAAAGAGTATCAATTGTAAGAACTATAATTAATAATAAAAAGGTGTTATTAGCGGATGAGCCAACAAGTGGTTTAGATGAAAAAAATGCTAATTATGTAATGCAAATGTTAAAAGATTATTCGAATAATGCATTAGTTATTGTAACTACACATTTAAAAAGTCATCTTGTGTTAGCTGATAGACATCTTGAAATAGTTGATGGTTATATATATGAAAATATTTCATCTAAAGATAAAGAAGAATTACGCCTTAATGAAATAGCAAAAACAAAAACTAATAAGAAATTTTTCATCAAAGAGGCCATAAATAATATAAATCAATTTAAATTCAAAACTATTTTATCATCAATTTTATTTATTCTAACTTTAACACTTACTATCTTTTCTATAAATGTACTTTTTGACTCGGAATCATCGATAATTTTAGATTCCATGTATAGGGATGGGATTAATTCCTATTACGTAGGAAAAGAAAGCACTTATGAATACAGAACAGAGCAAGATAATGACATACATCTTAAAAGTGTTTATTATTTTACTGAAGATGATTTGAAAGAAATAAATAAACAAACTCAAAATTATTATAGTGCTTATATGCTGAATGAAAATTTTGGGCAGCATATTTTACTTAATGATGTTTTAGAATCAGGACATCAAGATGAATGTGATATGTATTATCGTGCACTTTCTGGCTATCTTGAAGTTGATTCAAATTATTTAACAAAGAATAATTATTCTCTTACTTATGGTAATATGCCATCATCGTATGATCAATGTCTGATATCTTTATATATGTTCTATGCCTTTAAGCAATGTGGATATAAAGATGGACTACCTCTAGTGGAAATCAATACCTATGATGATATTATAGGTAGAACAATAAAGGGTTTGAATATTTGTGGTATTGTAGATACAAATGTTGGAACTGAAAAGACAATGGAAGAAGTATCACTTCTTAGCAGAAATGCTTATACTTTATTTGTTAATAAAGGATTTCATTCTAACAAGGATGTAAAAATGACATTTGTAAATCGAGAAGATTTCATTTCTATTGGCAAAGATGGGGTATCTGAAAGTATTTATTATTCTAGTGTGAATGAACTTAAAGACAATGAAGCTATTGTATTATGGAGTGATATAATTTCATCATTTAATGTATCTAATAGAATAAAAAATTATGCAAAAGAGAACTTTAGTGAATATCCAGAAAGCGATATTTATGATGATTATATGGATTATATTAAAAACAATGAAATAAATGAATATAATCCGGAAAGAAGTATGAAGTATTTTATACTTCAAGAATATAATGAGAACTTTGATGGTATTGACCGCACTATAACCAAAACTTTCTTTACGAGTCAAGGAGAAAAAACTATTGAATTGAAGGTGGTTGGGATTGGTTCGTCACTTAGCATTGTTTTAAGTGAATCTTTATATGATGAAATATATTCTGAGATGCTTGTGAATAGAGAAAGCTCATTGGAGATAATTTTGACTGGTAATAGATCAAAGGATTTAAAAGTTTTAAAATACTTTTGTTCAAGTGATATATTTTATGTAAAAAACGATTACGCTTCTAAATATAAGGAATTAGAATCTTTTATGATTTTTGCAGGGGCTATTTGTGGCGGCTTGGCATTTATTATGCTAGTAATAGCGATTATATATCTAACAAAATACATGGTAGAAATTTTCAACTTACAGATCAAGAAGAATAGCATATTAAAAGCTCTAGGATTTAAAAACAACGAAATAAGTTTAATATATTTATTCCAGGTGGGAATTGTTTTCTTGATTTCTTTTATTGTTAGTATTGGTGCTGGATTTTTTGCAAGAAAAATTTATCAAATTAACATGGCAAAAAAGATATCGTTTAAATTAGCTTTTGAACCTATATCATTCTTTGGTATTATTGTTGTTTTTGTATTTGTTTCTCTTGTGACATCAATATTTATTGTTAGAAAAATAAAATCAGTATATAAAAAAAATAGTTCTTTAGAGGCTATTTTAAAGAGAGGATAACTATATGATAGTATCTAATTTAAGTAAAAGTTATGTGAAGAAAAGAGGCTTTCGAAAGAAAGTCTTTGAAAATTTTAATATAGAATTTCCAACGAAGGGACTAATATATCTAAAAGGTGAAAGTGGTAGTGGTAAGAGTACACTATTAAACATTATATCGGGACAAGATGATGATTATAATGGGGACGTATATTTTGAAAATCATAATTTGAAAGATATGAATGCTAAGGATAGACAAATATATAAATCAAAGTATATAGGATATGTTTATCAAGATAAGAGTCTTTTTAATGAATTAAATGTTGTTGAGAATATTGAATTCTCTATTAGAAATAGTGGAAATATAATAGATAATAACTATATTGATGAATTGCTTAATAATTTCAATGTGAACCATTTAAAAGATAAAAAGGTATATGAATTAAGCAGGGGAGAATATCAACGAGTATCAATAATAGCTGCATTGGCAAAAAAACCAAATATTTTGTTTGCGGATGAGCCAACGTCTGCCTTAGATGATGTAAATACTAAAATTATCATTGAGCAATTAAAAGTTATTTCGATGAATCATTTAGTAATTGTTGTCTCTCATAAGAATGAATCAATAGAGCATGTATCTGATATGGTTGTAAACTTAGATGAAAAAGATAATTATAAAGAAAAGATTGATTATAGTTTAGGTGAATCTGAATTTAAAGGAAATAAAAATCCTCTTGGATTGAAATATAATTTATTTTTAGGATTAAAAAAACTAAAATATGATTTCAAAAGACTAGCATTTACCATCATATTGACATCTCTATTAATGGTTATATTGTTTACATTAGGAATGCTAAGAAATTTGGTAGACATAAGTTATACAGATTTTTTTGTTTCACTTGACGAAAGATTGGTTATATCAGTTGAAAGTGGTAGCGATATATCATCTATGGAATCACAAATTAGAATGAAAAAATATGACATTGACTGTTCGTATAGTTTTCCTAATACATACGGTACAGGAACAAATTATGAGAACATTAGAATAAATGGAATTATTGATTCCAAGGATGTTGATGATGAATTATTAGCGGGTTATTTACCAATAGAAACGAATGAAATATTGATAACAAAATATTTTTATGATTTTTTTTGTAAAACAAATCTCAATGGAAGGAAACCTGCTAATTATAATGAGGTACTTCAAAAAGAACTTGGTCAATATATAATATGCGGGATTGTTAATATTGGTCAGGATTCTAAGTATGAAAATATGGATGAATTAGACATAAATACACGCACCGATTATTATCTAGAATTGGTTCAAGAGGCAGACAGTGCAATGTATAACTCTATTTATGGGATTGTTCCTGAGCATAGTTATATAAATTGCGTATATATAAAAGACGATACTAGCTATGGGAATTTAAATGATATAATAAATTATGTATTGGATACTGATGGTTTTGAAATTGTGAATTCAAGCTATTTTTATAATTGGAGCATATTTCATAAAGATTTTGTTTCTCATAATAAAACATATACCTATCTGATTATTATCCTATCTATTATGATAACAATAAATCTTCTTTTATTCGTAATGAATTTCCTTAAGTCTAATAGTGTGAAGTTAAGTTACTTAAAAAAGATTGGGTTTGATAGAAGAAATATGATTGGAATAGTTTCTACATATATGTGTTCCTTTGTAATTATAGTAGTACTGATTTCGATAATATTCATATGGATAGGTAGATATCCAATTAACATATCCCTATACAAACAATATGGCTATAAATTATTGTCATATATTTAATATAAAGAAAGTTCTTGCAAAAAGTATGTTTATGTGGTAAAATTTAAAAGCATATAAAATATGCCCCTTGCCTACGCAGCGGAGCTAGGCCAAAGTCCATAGGAGGTGCAATTAGATGAAAAAATACGAAATTATGTATATCGTTCGTTCTAACTTAGAACAAGAAGCAGTTGCAAAAGAAATTAGTGATGTAAATGCAATATTTACTAACAATGCTTCAAAAGTTTTAGAAGTTAAAGAATGGGGATTAAAAGAATTAGCTTACGAAATCGAAAAAAGCCGTAAAGGTTATTATGTAGTAGCTAAAGTTGAAGCAACTAAAGAAGCTGTTAACGAATTCGATCGTATCGTAGGATACAATGAAAACATTATTCGTCACATCGTTGTTTGTGAAGAATAATAGGTGATTGATTATGGTAAATAGTGTAGTATTAGTTGGTAGAATTACCAAAGATCCAGAAATTAAATACACTAATACTGGGATTCCATATGTGCAATTTAGTGTTGCCGTTGATCGTGGTGTTAAAGATGCTAATGGAGAAAGACAAGCTGATTTCATTAGTTGTGTAGCGTGGAGACAAACTGCTGATTTTATGTCTAAATTTATTAAAAAAGGGCATATGATTTCAATTCAAGGTCGTATCCAAACTAGAAATTATCAACAAGATAACCAAACACGTTATATCACAGAAGTACTTTGTGAAAGTGTGTCTAGTTTACAACCTCGTGATAACAATCAACCAGCAAATAATAATTATCAACAACCTAATCAAGGTTACAATAACAGTTATCAAGGTGGATATTCTAATCAAGGATATCAAAATCAAAGACAAAATTTTAACGAAAATCAATCTAAGGACACATTTAATATAAATGATGTATCTGAAGATGATTTACCATTCTAATAGGAGGAATATTATGCAACAAAATAGAAATAATCAACGTCGTCGTCGTAAAGTTTGTTATTTTACACAAAATAAAATTGAAAATATCGACTTTAAAGATGTAGATTTATTAAAAAAATTCGTTACTGATAGAGGAAAAATCTTACCTCGTCGTGTAACTGGTACATCAGCTAAATATCAAAGAAAATTAGCTATTGCTATTAAACGTGCTCGTCATATGGCATTATTACCATTCGTGAAAGAATAGAAAATAAGAGCTTTTTAGCTCTTTTTTTGTGCACATATTTAAGTTGATAAAAGTGTATAAAATTGCTATAATATATTAATGACGAGGTGATCAATTATGAAGAAGTTAATATATTCTTTTATAACCTTTTTAATTAGTGTTGGTATATTTATATATTACTTTTATAATTACACAATAAAGATAAAGAATTTATATATTCTTATTGGTGGAGTAGTATTTTTAGCACTTTCATTGATTATATTTGTAATTATGATTTATGATAAAAAAACTAAAAAAATTAAGTTGTTAGAAAATAGATTAGAGGTATGGAATAATATTTCATATCACGTAAGTCAAGCTGGAGATGAAGCATTTAACCAGTTACCTATAGGTATTTTAGTATATGATGACTTATATGAGATAAAGTGGGCTAATAAAAATATCAAGAGTATTTTTCAAAGCAGATTAGTGGATTCTTCTTTGGGTGAAATTTCTAGTGAAATGATTATGAATATAAAAAATAAAGAAGAAAAATTTATTATAAAACATGATAATCGATTTTTTGAAGTTGTTTCTAATTTAGAGAATAGAATCCTCTATTTCTTTGATCAAACATCTAGAGTTTCTTTGCAAAATAAATATAATAATAGAATATGTGCTATTGGAGTTATTATGATTGATAACTTAGAAGAGTCATTAAAGAGATATGATGTTTTAGAAAAATCAAATATTCGTGGTCAAATATTAGGGGAAATAACAGATTATGCTACTAAATTTGGAGTATATCTACAAAACTCTAGTACAGATAGAATGATTATGATTTTAGATAGGGAATCACTAAATAAAATGATTCATGACAAGTTTGATATATTAAATGAAATTAGACAGATCTCTACGAATAATCATTTGAAAACAAGTGTGAGTATAGGTATTGCTTGTTATGATGTAGAGCATGATGAATTAGGATCGCTGGCACAAAGTGCGGTTGAACTAGCAGAAAAACGTGGTGGAGATCAAGTTGTTGTAAATATTCAAAATGAAAAAATACAATACTTTGGTGGAAAAACAAATGCATTGGAAAAAAACTCCCTTGTACACGCTAGATTACAGACAAATGCAATAAAAGAAGCAATAGAATCTTCTGGGAATGTTTTTGTAATGTGCCATAATTCAGCCGATTCAGATGCGTTTGCATCAATGTTGGCAATATCAAAACTATGTGATGCAAGCAATAAAGATTGCAATATTATTTTTGACATAGAAAAATGTGATTCTACTGTAAGAAAATTATATCAACTTTTACAAAATGAAGAACCTGAAATATTAGATAAATTTATTAAAGGAAATGAAGTAGATTTTAAATCTAATAGTTTACTAATTGTGGTTGATACACAATCACCACAAATTGCTATGTATCCAGAATTAATAAAAGAAGCAAAAAAATTAATTGTTATAGACCATCATAGACGTGGAGAAATAACTTTTGAAAATCCGAATATATCGTATGTAGAGCCCTATGCTTCTTCAACAATTGAACTTATAAGCGAGATGTTTATGTTCTATGGTGGAGAAATAGAAATATCACCATTGATTGCTACAATTATGTTGACGGGAATAGTGGTTGACACTAATAACTTCGTTTACCGAACTGGTGCGAGAACATTTGAGTCTGCTTCAATATTGAAGGATTTTGATGCTGACATGGTAAAGGTGAAAATGATTTTACGTGAAAGTATTGATATTGAAAAGGAAATCGCAAATGCAGTATTAAATGCTGATGTTATATTAGATAATTTTGCAATTGTAAAAATTACTGATGAAAATATAATTAATGAAAGAACAATGCTTGCTAAGATTAGTGATAAATTGTTAGAAATGGATAAGGTTCAAGCTGGTTTTACAATTGGATATGTTAATTACAATGGTCAGGTTGGGATATCTGCAAGAAGTTATGATAGTGTAAATGTTCAAATCATTATGGAAGAATTGGGTGGCGGAGGACATTTAAATGGAGCTGCTTGCCAATTGAAGGATACGACTGTTGAAAAAGCGTATGAGCAACTTTTAGAAATATTAAAACGTGAATATGAAAATATTGGAGATGAAAATATGAAAGTAATATTATTGACTGATGTTAAAGGACGAGGACAAAAGAATCAAATTATTGATGTTGCAAATGGATATGCAAATTATTTATTTACAAACAAACTGGCTGTTATAGCAAATGAAGAAAATATCGAAAATTTGAAAAAGATGGAAGAACAAGAAAAACAAGATGCAATTAACTATAAAAAATTAATGGAAAAACTAAAATCAGAGATTCAAGAAAAATCAATTAATATCTATATAAAATTAGGAGCAGATGGAAAACCATTTGGTCACATTACAACAAAACAAATTTGTGAAGAATTTGAATTACAAACAGGTATAAAATTAGATAAGAGAAAAGTTGAGTTACCTTCAGAAATAAATTCGGTTGGTATATATACAGCTTATGTTAATTTACATAAAGATGTAGTAGCAAATATTGCAATCAATGTGTTAGAAAAATAGTTATAGAATGGAGTTTTAGTATATGAATAATCCAGTCATACCATCGAATGTAGAAGCAGAAATAGCACTTTTGGGGTGTTTATTCCTTGATGAAAGTTTGATGATGAATGTAAACGATGAAATAGTATATCAAGATTTTTATGATAATAAAAATAAAGAATTATTTAAAATACTACAAAAATTAAATAGTGAGAATAAGAGTATTGATATAACAACTGTATCATCTGAAATATTGGCTACTGATAAATTATCATTAATTGGTGGTTTGGAATATATCAATACTATAGCTAATTTTACTTATTCAACTGCAAATATTGATTCCTACATATCTTTAATTAAAGAATCTTCTTTAAAGCGTCAAGCGATTGATGCATTAAATAAGTTAGCTCAAAAGGGTTATGATGGGGCAATTAATGCGAATGATTTTATTAATCAAATGGAAACTGAAATATTTGAACTATCAAAAAGAAGAAAAACCGAACAATTTAGTAAAATTGGAGAGGTAATAAAAAAAGTTCAAGAAAATACAGAAAGAAATTTTGATAATAAAGATGGAATCACTGGATTAGATACAGGATTTGATAATTTAAACAAACTTACATTAGGTTTACAAAAAGAAAATCTGATAATACTAGCTGCTAGACCTGCCATGGGTAAATCGGCGTTTGCAATGAATTTAGCGGTTCAGGTGGCTGAAAACAATAAAGATGGAAAAGCCAGTGTTGCAGTATTCTCACTTGAAATGGGTGCGGACCAATTAGTTGAAAGAATGATTGCGGCTGACTCTTCGATCCATTTGAGTAAACTTAAAAAAGGAAACTTATCAGCAACTGATTGGAGACTATTCAGTGCAAGTAGTGGTAAGTTGGGCCGTTTGAATCTATTCTTTGATGATTCAGCAAATGTAACTGTTTCTGATATTAGAACGAAATGTCGTAAATTAGCTAGTGAACAAGGCTTAGACTTTATTGTCATCGACTATCTTCAATTAATTGAAGGAGATACTTCAAAATCTAAACAAGAAGAAGTATCGAAAATATCAAGAAGTTTAAAATTAATGGCAAGAGAATTAAAGGTTCCAGTTGTAGCTCTTGCCCAATTGTCTCGTGAAGTAGAAAAAAGAGATGAAAAAAAGCCTATCATGGCAGACTTACGTGATTCTGGTAGTATTGAACAGGATGCGGATATTGTAATGTTCCTATATCGTGAGGATTATTATAAGAAGAACAGTGAGAGACCTAACGAAGCAGATTTAATTATTGCCAAGAATCGTTCAGGATCGGCTGGAGTAGAGTTAAAGTATATTTTTCAAGGTGGATATTCAAAATTCACTGATAACGATAAGGAAGGCGAATAAAATGTTAGATAGATTAGAAGTAATGGAAAAGAGATATGATCAATTGAATCAGTTATTAACTGAGCCCGAGATTGTATGTGATATAAAGAAATTGACAGAACTTTCTAAGGAATTACGTTCATTAGAAAAAGCTGTATTAAAATATAGAGAATATAAAGGGTATGCAAATAGCCTAGAAGATCTTAAAATTATGGTAGATGATGAAGATGCTGAGATTTCTGAAATGGCTGAAATTGAATTAAAAGAAGCTGAAACGAAGATGGAAGAACTTGATGAAGAGTTAAAACTATTATTGCTTCCTAAAGATCCTAATGATGATAAGAACGTTATTGTTGAAATTAGGGGTGCTGCAGGTGGAGATGAAGGAAATATCTTTGCTGGTGACTTATTCAGAATGTATTCAAAATATGCGGAAGCAAAAGGATGGAAAATTGAAATTCTAGATGCGATGCCTTCTGAGATGGGAGGCTACTCTCAAATTCAATTTATGGTGAAAGGTGATGCTGTATATTCAAATCTAAAATATGAATCTGGTGCACATCGTGTACAAAGAGTTCCTGCAACTGAAGCACAAGGTCGTATTCATACTTCAACGGCTGTTGTATTAGTTATGGCAGAAGCTGAAGAAATAGATTTTGAACTGAACCCTAATGATCTAAAATTTGATACTTTCTGTTCAAGTGGACCTGGAGGACAATCAGTTAATACCACAAAATCTGCTGTTCGTGTTACACATATTCCAACTGGAATGAGTGTTGCATGTCAAACTGCTAAATCTCAACATGAGAATAAGGCATCGGCTATTGCCTTATTAAAGACAAGATTATATGATAATCTATTACAAGAACAAATGACTAAGGAAGAAAAAGAAAGAAAAGCCTTAGTTGGTACTGGTGATAGAAGCGAGAAGATAAGAACATATAATTATCCACAAAATAGGATTACAGACCATAGAATAGGCCTAACCATCCAACGATTAGATGCTGTAATAGATGGAAAATTGGATTTGATTATTCCAGAAATAATAAATGAAGATCAAAAACGTAAGCTAAGTGCAGAAGGTGCATAGCATATGTCGATTAAACAAAATGGTGTTTTTACATGTTTTTAGCGTGTAAGAGCACTTTTTTTATAATAAGTACCCACCATCTAGCAATTAAATTGATATTTTTTTTAAAAAATCATTGAATTTAATAAAGAAAGAAAGTAAAATAAAAGAAAGCGTTATATTAGACCAATATTTTATTGTATTAAAAAACGTGAAAAATGTAAAAAACTAAAATTGTAAGAGAGAGACAATTGAAAAGAGAGGGAGGTTTTTACATGAAAAAAATAAATAAGATAGTATCATATGTACTATTAGGTACGATTCTTGTATATTTTATAAGTTTGTTAATTGTTAGAAAAGGTGGAATATCAAATGATATTTCTGAAATCTATCAATCAGCTATAAATAATATAAAGAATTACAAACAAAAAGATTCAGGTACCGTAAGTTTAATCATTGGAGCTTTATGTGTGTTTATGACAGCATTTGCAACAATGACAGTAATACAAATCAGACGTAGAAAGACACCATTACTTCCAATATTAGGAGCGGTTGTTGTTGTTACAGCTGTAATGATTATGATTGTTAGTAAATATTTATCTACTAATAATAGTAGAATATTTGATACTGGTACAAGTAAACAACAAACTTTACTAACAATATCATACATATTTGATGTTCTTATTGTTCTTGAAGTGCTTGCGTTGATTACAGTCAATGTTCCACTTGCTTTCGATAGTGCTGAATTCAAACCAAATTCTAAAAAATCTGATAAGATGAAATTGGTTGATATTATTATTGCTGCATCACTAGGTGTAATATTCATTTTATATGTTGGTATAGTTTTTGGTAATCCAATAACTGGACTAGGAAAGAGTGTTGGTGGTTTATTTAAGTATTTCTTCAGTTTTGGAGAAACATGGTCTTATCCTAAAAATATGATCGTGCCATTTGGATACTTAGTATTAGTTGGTTTAATTTTCCTTACTGTTAATTTAATTAAAAATAAAAAGACAGTTATATTTCCGATAGTATTTTTATTTTCGGTATTAGTATTATTCACGACTACACATTATCATGCAAATATTCACGCTAAATTCACTGCCTTCTTAGCAGCAGGTAATATATTCAAATCATTTATAGTGGTATTCTTAATTCTATACTTATTATTTGTATTTGCATACTTCTTATATTCTGTTAATGACTGCATTGTATTATTATGTGAACCAAAAAGATTGAAATTATATAATCATAGAGAAAAATATGTATATAGTGAAAGAAGAAAATTTGGTCAATCAGTTGTTAAAGAATGGGAATCAATGAAAAAAGGTGTTGTTAGCCTTGATGAGATTGTAGAAGATAGAGTATTAGAGGAAGACGTTGTAGTTGATGAAGAAGTATTAAAACAACAATTAATTGCTGAAGAACAATTGATGGAAGAATTGAAAGAAGATGAAGAAATTCCAGAAGAGGAAGAGGATGATGATGATACAGGTAAAACTGTAATAGAATCAGTTTCTCAACCTGCTGAAGAGATTGTATTAGAACAAGAAACTGTTCAAACATCAAGTTTCGAGGATTTACCAATATCTACTTCAAAAAATATTCGAGAAAAAATATTAGAATTAGAACCTGAAAAACAAGAAAGATATAATATTGTAAGAAATCAATTGCAAAGTTATAAGAAAGTAAAACAAAGATTTTCTAGAACTGTTGATTCATATAGATATGCCGGTGAATTAGTAGCAAAAATATCTGTATTAGGAAAAACTGTAAGATTGCATCTAGCATTAGATCCAGATTCTTATGAAGTAAGCAAATATCATCAATTAGATTTATCTTCAAAGAATAAATATATTTTTGTTCCATTTACATTAAAATTAAAATCAAAGAGATCAGTGAAATATGCAATTGAACTAATTGATGAATTAATGGCGGGATTTGATATTCCAAAAAATCCTAATTATAAAGAAGAAGATTATATCTCTATAATCAAAGAACTTGACATTGAATAGAAAAAATTAAGGAGAATTTCGACAAGAAATTCCCCTTTTTTTTCGTCAATATATTTAACGAAAAAATACTATATAATTATATTATTTTGAATATGTTTTCTACAAAATACATAATATCTAGAGTGCGATATAGAAAAAACGATAAAATTAGAGTATAATTAAGTAAATGAAAAAATGGTGATAAAATGAGATATAGAGAAGTAATAAAACAAGCAACAAATAAATTAAATGAAAACAATAAAGAAGAAAGTGTTGCAATATATTTGTTAGAATATGTAACTAAGATTGAAAATGTAAAGTTATATTCTATGATTGATCAAGACTGCAGTAGTGAAATCATAGAAGAATATAATAAATTATTAAACCAACATATATATGATAATATTCCTGTTCAATATATTATTGGGCAAGCTTCTTTTTATGGATATGAATATAACGTTAATGAAGATGTGTTGATTCCTAGATATGAAACTGAAGAATTGGTTGAAAATATCTTATATAGATATGATGAATTATTTAGTGGAGAAAAAGTTAAAGTGGTTGATGTCGGTACAGGAAGTGGTTGTATTGGAATTACACTTGCATTAGAAGAGAAAAACATGGATGTTACAATTACTGATATAAGTGATTCAGCACTTAAAGTAGCTAAGAGTAATGCTCTTAAATATAATGCTAATGTTGAAATACTGCAAGGTGATATGTTGGATCCTTTATTTGGTAAAAAGTTTGATATATTAGTATCTAATCCTCCCTATATACCAGATAGTGAAGAGGTAATGAGTTTGGTTAAAGATAACGAGCCCAATTTAGCGTTATTCGGTGGAGAAGATGGTTTGAAATTTTACAAGATAATACTTTCACAATGTGATAAATTATTAAATGAAAAGGCAATGATTGCTTTTGAGCATGCATATGATAAAGGAAAGGATATGTATGAACTTGCAAAAAAATATTTTCCTACTGCAAAAATAGAGACATTGAAGGATATGCAAGGTAAGGATAGGATGACAATAATTGTTAAAGGGATGAACTAATGAGTAAAGTTATTATATTTCCTACGGATACAGTATATGGAATAGGATGTAGCGTATTTGATAAAGAAGGTATAAATAGAATATATAATATTAAACATCGTGATAGAAATAAACCATTGTCTGTTTTATGCTTAGATAGAAAGCAGATTGAAGAAATAGCGTACCTTGATATAAAAGCAGCTAAAATAGTTGATTTGTTTTTACCGGGGCCTCTAACTATTATTTTAAAGGCCAAGGATAATGTAAAAGAATCTTTAGGTTTTGATACTGTTGGAGTTAGGATACCAGATTCCCGAATTGCATTGGATATTTTAGCTAAGAATGGTCCTATGTCTACAACAAGTGTAAATGAAAGCGGAGAAGTTCCTTTAAATGAATATCTAGAAATTGTAGAGGCTTATGCAAATCTAGTTGATGAGATTTATGATAGAGGAAATGAAAAAAATTCAAATAAAGCATCTACCGTTATTAAAATAGATAATAATAAAATTGAAATGATTCGTGAAGGTGAAATAACGCTTGAAGAAATTTTAAAATATTATGTATAAATATACCCCCTTGTACACAATCTATAGGTACAGGGGGTTTTAATATGAAAAAAATAGTAATTTTTATTATTGCAGTTATTGTTTTAATCGTTGTTGTATTAAAACCAAATGAAAGTGAAGAAATAAGAGTTAGGATAGTACCTAATTCAAATAATGAGATAGATTTGGTTATAAAAGAGGAAGTAAAAGAGAGGGTTATTGTTTTCTTAGAAGAAAACTATGATAAAGATAGAAATCTATTTATTGATAATATGCAAGACAAAATACCATTTTTGAAGCAAGAGTTAGAAGAAAAATCAATAAGGACCAATATATCACTTTGTGAACATAATTTTTATAATAAGACATACAATAATAATAGTGTAAAAAATGCCAAAGTACTTACTCTTTTAGTTGTAATAGAAGAGGGAAATGGGGATAATTGGTGGGGAAGTATTTACCCAAATCTTTTAGAAGTTAATAGTAGTGAAGTTGTTAGATATAAGAGTTTTTTAAAAAAAATATACGATAAATATATAGGAGACTAAAAATGTTTAAAATTGAGAAGATTGATGTAAATAGCATGGAGAAGGCAAAAAAATTCTTATTGTCAGTTCCGTCTATAAAAGAAGTCGATGAAAATATATTAAAGAAGGCAACTTTAGTTTATGATGATGATTCCATAGTTGGAGCTATTTCTTATGAAATATATAATAGTGTTGGGTTAATAAGATATTTTGTTTTTAAAAAAATACTTAATGATACATTCATAAATGAATTGTTTTATAATATGGAAAATAATGCAAGAGAAGATAATCTTGATAAAATGTTTTGTGTAGTAAATGATAAGACAATTGAAAATTTATTTAGTAGTTTAGGATTTGAAATAATAGAAAAGGAAAATCTTTATATTGATGAAGATTTGTTCTCGACACTGGAGTATAAAAATTCCAATGTTATGATAAAAGATATATCAATTGTTGCATAAAATCTAGAAATCTTGTATAATGAATTTAATTATTAATACAAGGAGTAATTTAAATGGATTATAAAGTAATTGATAGATATATTGATAAATTAATTAATTTGTCAGCGCCTGGAAAACCGTATTGGAATATTGAAGTTCTTAGAGAAGGTAAAAAAGTATCATGGAACTACATTGATGGTTGTATGACTAATTCATTGCTAGAATTATATAAATTAACTGGTGATAAGAAATACTTTGATTTCGTAAAGAGTTATATTGACTTTTTCGTTAATGAAGATGGAACAATTAATGGATATAATAGAGAACACTATTCTATCGATGATGTGGCTGAAAGTAGAATACTATTTGATTTATATAAATTAACTAAAGAGGAAAAATATTCTAAAGCTATAGAGTATACTTATGAGCAAATTAAAAATCAACCTAGAATCAAAGCTGGGAACTTTTGGCATAAGAAAATATATCCAAACCAAGTATGGTTAGATGGTTTGTATATGGGTCAACCTTTCTATTTAAGATACGAGACCGAAAGAAATGGTATGAAGAATTATAACGATATAATTGGGCAATTTAAAAAAGTTAGAGAATTAATGTTTGATGAAAGCAAACAATTATATTACCATGGATATGATGAAACAAAAAAAATGTTTTGGGCAAATAAAGAAACGGGTCTTTCTCAATGCTTTTGGCTAAGATCTATTGGGTGGTTTACAGTTGCTTTAGCTGATTGTGTTGAAATCATTAATGAACAAATGTATGATGAATATAGAACTCTTTGTTCATTGTTAAAAGAGATAGTTGATGGTGTTTTAAAATATCAAGATCCTAAAACAAAAATGTTTTTTCAAGTTGTTGATCAAGGTGGAAGAGAAAAGAATTATGTAGAAACAAGTGGTAGCTGTATGATTGCATATTCAATCCTAAAGGCAACTAGATTAGGTGTTTTACCAGAGAGATATAGACAAATAGGTATCGATATATTTAATGGAATATGCCAAACTAGCTTAGTTGAAAAAGATAATGACTTGAATTTAACTAAGATTTGTTTAGTAGCAGGATTGGGTCCTGATGATAAGCCTTATAGAGATGGAACATATGAATATTATATGTCTGAACCTGTAGTTTCTAATGATGCAAAAGGTGTTGGTGCCTTTATTATGGCATATATTGAAATGAAGAAAATTTTAATGAATAAATAATTAATAAAGATGACCGATTGTGAAATGATTGGTTATCTTTTTTTATTTAATATCAAAGGTTTTAATGGAAAAATAAAAACTTAAAAAAAATGAAGGAAAATGTAAAATTCTAATTGACAAAGATAATAAGATAGAATATAATGAATAAGTCGCCGAAAAAAGCAAAGACAACGAAAAAAAATAATAAAAAAGTAGTTGACAAAAGCGATACGAAGCGATATAATAAAAAAGCACGACAAAAAGAGAAAACG
>JAVBLW010000003.1:0-271472 GCA_031553215.1 Anaeroplasmataceae bacterium | reverse complement strand
ATATACGGCGATATTTATTTCGATATCATTAATATCCTCAAAATTAAAAAATTATCAGTTTGAGGATTTTTTGTCTTGGCTTAATTTAAGATTCTAAAAATATAAGAGATATATCTTGACTATTAATAGTTAATCAACTCCTTTTGATATTTTTATTATAATACTTATTTTTGGCACTGTCAATACAGGAGTGCCAAGAATGTTTTAATTATTATTTGAAAATAAAAAAACGGTTTTTAACCGTTTCTATTATATTAACTTTGCTTTGGTATAAATCAAAGTATTATTTAATTGGAGGTCGGGGACGGATTTGAACCCCCGCATAAAGCAGTTGCAGTGCTTGGCCTTACCACTTGGCTACCCGACCGATTTACCTTCGTTTTTTGAAAGCAAAATTATTATAACAAATATGACATTTGAAGTCAACAAAGAATTACAAAAAAATAACTTTAGTAATTTATGAGGAATCAAATTCAGTTGTTAATATAATATATGCCAGTTGATTTGATTTAGAAGTAAAGTAAATAAATATATTCTATAAATAATTAAAGATAATTTTAAACTAGAAGGATTTATTGAGTGGATTTGCTTAAAAAAATGTATATGTTATAATCAATATATAATTTTATGAAGGACTTTGAAAAAAGTTAAGGGGAATATGCTATGAAGTTTATTAATGATGAATTTATAGATTTAGTTTTATCAGTAGTCTCTGAGATTCCTCGAGGTAGGGTTGCTAGTTATAAACAAATTGCTATAATGACAGGATATCCGAAGAATGCTCGACAAGTTGGCAAAGTATTAAGTAATGCAGATTATTATGGTGATTATCCTTGTCATAGAGTGATTCACGAAGATGGTTCGTTGGTATCATTTTGGGATGAACAAGCTAATTTGCTTGAACAAGAAGGAATTACTGTAGTTGATAACTATGTTAATATGAAAATATATAGATGGTAAAAAGTATTAGTTTTTGATATACTAATATTAGAAATTTAGTAGGTGAATATATGTCGATGAGATTAGATAAATTACTTAGCCATAGTGGATATGGAAGTAGAAAAGAAGTAAAAGAAATAATTAGAAAAGGTTATGTTAGTGTTAATAATGAATATATCACTAATGATGATTTTAAAGTAGATGAATTAAATGATGAAATTATTGTCGATGGTTCAGAAGTTTTATATCAAAAATTAATTTATATAATGCTGAATAAACCGGATGGAGTTGTTAGTGCGACTTATGATCCTAGATATCAAACCGTTATTGATTTAGTAGATGAATTCAGAGGTCAAAATCCTTTTCCGGTTGGACGTTTAGATATTGATACGGAAGGATTACTACTAATAACTAATGATGGAAAATTGGCACATGAATTATTAAGTCCTAAATACCATGTTGATAAAGTCTATTATGTAGAATATTCTGGTGCATTTAAAGAAAAATATTTTAAAGATTTCGAAAAAGGCATTACTTTAGAAGATGGATATTTAACATTGCCTGCGAAATGTGAAATGATTGAAGAAGGAAAGTGTTATCTTACTATTCATGAAGGAAAGTTTCATCAAGTTAAAAGAATGTTCAAAAGCTTAGGTATGGAAGTGACATATTTAAAAAGGGTTAAGTTTGGAGAAGTATCATTAGATGAAAAATTGCCTCTTGGTGAATATAGATTTTTAACAGCTGAAGAACTTGATTCATTGAAATTGAATAAGAAATAAGAAAAGGAGTTTTAAATTTCTTTTCTTTTTTTATAAAAAATACTTTACAATGCTTGCAAAGTATACTATACTAATTATGACAAGTTTGCTTTGCAAGAAGAAAGGTGATGCTATGAAGACAAAAATTGCCGAATTAAGGAAAGAGAAGAGAATATCTCAAGAAGAATTGGCTAATGCTGTTGGTGTAACTAGACAAACAATTACTTCTTTAGAATGTGGCAAATATGTAGCGAGTTTAGTAATTGCTTACCGAATATCAAAGTATTTTGGTTTGAGTATTGAGGAAGTTTTTGATTTTAGTGAGGAGGAGCTGTTTTAATGGAAAAATATAAAGCAAAAGTAAAAAATAAAATAATTCTTGCAACAATTGTTTTGGGTATAATTTTAGTCTTTGCTATTTTGGTGTTAGTGGAAGTAATTCCAGGTAATAAAGCTTATGTGTCTGGTTTTATTAGTGGCTTTGGTACAGTTATGATAATAAGTATAATATCTATGATTAGGGCATTGAATAATGAAGAGTTGTTGCGTAAAAGATATATAAAAGAAAATGATGATAGAGAATGGATGATTGTCTATAAGGCATCGAGGTTTTCATTTGTAGTAATTGAAATTGCTTTAGCTATCGCAATTACAATAACCATAAATTATAATCGTGCTGTTTATAACACTTTATGTGTGGTGTTTTTCTCGGTTATGGCTATAAATTTAATTGCACATATCTATTATAGGAGGGTTAGTTAATGGAAAATGTTATTGAAATAAAAAATATTAAGAAGACATTTGTTTTGTCGAAGAAGCAACAAAAGAACAATAATACTAAAGATAAACTTAAGGTCGCAGTAGATGATTTGAGTTTTAATGTTCATAAGGGAGAGGTTTATGGATTATTAGGTCCTAATGGTGCTGGTAAGACAACAACATTAAGAATTTTATCTACCCTTATTAGTCCAGATGAAGGAGATGCATTAGTAGAAGGATTTAGTGTGAAAACTAATTCTAAAGAAGTTAGAGAAAAAATTGCTTTTTTAACAAGCGATTTGAAATTAGAAGATTTCTTTACTCCTGATTATTTGTTTGATTATTATAGTGCTTTAAGAAACATTGATGATAGTATTCGTGATTCATGGAAAGAAAGATTGTTTGATAAATTCGGAATAAATGAATTTAAGGCAATTAAAATTGGAGATTTATCAACGGGGATGAAACAAAAGGCTTCAATTGCAATATCTTTAGTTCATAATCCTGATATCATTATATTTGATGAACCAACAAATGGACTTGATGTAATTACTGCAAAGATTGTTACTGATTTTTTATTGGAATTGAATGAAGCGGGGAAAACTATAATTATTTCAACTCATATATTTTCACTTATTGAAAAAGTATGTGATAGAGTTGGTATTATAATAAATGGGAAAATGGTATTAGAGGGTACTTTAGGTAATTTAGTTAAGGAAAAGAACTTAGAAGAAGTATTCTTTGATACATATGTTAAGGAAGTTGGTGGATACTAATGAAAAATATACTTGTTATAATGAAAAAAGAGTTATATCGTGTTTTTCAAGATAAACGATTAGTTTTTTCAATGTTTATTCTACCAGGATTGCTAATATATATACTTTATTCATTTATGGGAACGGCCTTTGAAGCTGATACTGATGATAATACTATCGAACTTTATAATATTGTAATTGTTAATGATTCAACTAATAAATCATTTCAAGAATATGTTAATACCTCAACTGAATATGGTATTCATTTTGTATTTGAAAATACAGATACTTTAGGTAATATGGTAAAAAGAGTAGAAGATAAAAAGTTGGCCGCAATTGTTATATTTCCGGAAAACTTTGATAGTAATATAAGTAGTCCAGGAAATGAAGTTGTTGTTTATTATAACCCTACAGACAGTAGGAGTAATAATTCTTATATGACACTGGGTATATTGCTTGAACAATATAATAGAGAATTACTTGGTATATCAGATGATGCCTTTGCAATTATGACTAGTGAACGATATGATCAAAAGAAGGCGAATGGAGAAAATTTTGCTATGTTAATGCCATTTTTGATTATGACGTTCTTGTTTACTGCGGTTATGTCGGTTACTCCTGAATCTATAGCGGGTGAAAAAGAAAGAGGAACAATAGCGACTTTGCTTGTTACTCCAACAAATAGAAGTCATATTGCTTTAGGAAAAATATTCGGCCTTAGTATATTATCTGCCATTGGAGCCATTAGTAGCTTTATAGGGGTTGCTGCTTCATTACCTAAGATTATGGGTAGTGGAAGTGCTGATATTTATAACATTGGTGATTATGCAATGATTTTATTGATATTGATTAGTGTTGTTTGTGTAATAGTAGGATTGATGGCGGTATTGTCAGCCTTTGCAAAAAATGTTAAAGAAGCTTCTTTGTATTCTATGCCACTAATGGGAGTTGTAATGATGGTTGGGATATTGTCTATGATTACGGGTTCAAAGCCTCATGGGACGATAGAATTCATTATTCCGTTATACAATAGTGTTATTGCTTTAGGTCAAATACTGTCTTTCGACATTAATCCTTTAAATGTAGTGGTAACGATTGGTATAAATGTTGTGTATACGGTAGCTCTTGTGCTTATTTTGACTAAGATGTTTAATAACGAAAAAATAATGTTCAATAAATAGTCTATAATAAAATATAAAATTTCGAGATAAATTCATTTTCTAAAATAAAATTTTAATTTTCTAGAAAATGAATTTATTTTATTTTATTTATTGACAAAAATGCCAAATATGATAGAATATTAGTATATTAAATATTAAATGTTTTGACTGGGACAAGTAATTATATATAATGTTTTAGAGAGCTATAGATGGTGAAAAGTAGCACATGAATATAATGAATATCACCCAAGATGCAACCGATTGAAAAGAAATTAGTAGATTAGGTCGTTTGATACGCGTTACTGTATCTAGCATTGTTATTGATGTAAATTGAGTGGCTATTTTGTATGGCAAGTAGAGTGGTACCGCAGGATTGTAATGTCTTGTCTCTTTTTTGGAGATAAGGCTTTTTTTTAATAGAAAAATAGGTTATAATATCTAAAGGAGGTGAAGATGTTGGAAAGACATGTATTATCTATATTGGTAAAGAACCATTCAGGAGTACTAAGCCGTATTTCTGGGCTATTTTCAAGAAGAGGATATAATATCGATAGTTTAACTGTAGGTGTGACCGAAGATCCAACTCTTTCACGTATGACAATTGTTGTGCATACTGACAAAGAAACGGTTGTTCAAATTAAGAACCAAGTTAGCAAATTAATTGACGTCGTCAAAATTGTTGAGTTATCTCCAGCTAGTTCTGTATTAAGAGAAATTGTGATGATTAAAATCGGAGTTACTGATAAACAACGAGCTGAGATTATTGGAATAGTCGAAATATTTAGAGCGAATATAGTCGATGTGGCTAAAAATTCATTAGTTATTCAAGTAACTGGTGATGAAGATAAAGTGGAAGCACTTATATCTATGTTAGAACCATATGGTATCAAAGAAATAGTTAGAACAGGATTAACTGCTTTGTGCCGTGGTGAAAATGAATTAAAGAAAGTTAAACTGTAAAAGTTTAATGTATAAAAAAGAAGTGTTTGTAGCATTATGGAGGAAAATTAAAAATGGCAAATATTTATTATCAAAAAGATTGTAACTTAGACGTATTAAAAGGAAAAACTGTAGCAATTATTGGTTATGGTTCACAAGGGCATGCTCATGCTTTAAACTTAAAAGATTCAGGTGTTAATGTAATCGTTGGTTTATATGAAGGATCAAAATCTTGGGCAAAAGCTGAAAAACAAGGATTAACTGTTTATACAGCTGCAGAAGCTGCTAAAAAAGCTGACGTTATCATGATTTTAATTAATGATGAATCTCAAGCTAAAATGTATAAAAAAGATATCGAACCAAACTTAACAGAAGGAAAAATGTTAATGTTTGCTCATGGATTTGCAATCCACTTTGGACAAATTGTTGCACCTGCTAACGTAGATGTATGTATGATTGCTCCAAAAGGACCTGGACATACAGTTAGAAGTGAATATCAAGCTGGAAAAGGTGTTCCTTGTTTAGTAGCTGTTCACCAAGATGCAACTGGTAAAGCTTTAGATAAAGCTTTAGCATATGCTGCTGGTATTGGTGGAGCTAGAGCTGGTGTATTAGAAACTACATTCAGAACTGAAACTGAAACTGACTTATTCGGTGAACAAGCAGTATTATGTGGTGGAGTTTGTGCATTAATGCAAGCTGGTTATGAAACATTAGTTGAAGCTGGATATGATGAAAGAAATGCTTATTTCGAATGTATTCATGAAATGAAATTAATCGTTGACTTAATTTATCAATCAGGATTCGCTGGAATGAGATATTCTATTTCTAATACAGCTGAATATGGAGATTATATTACAGGACCAAAAATCATTACTGATGAAACTAAAAAAGCAATGAAAAAAGTTTTATCTGATATTCAAGATGGAACATTTGCAAAAGATTTCTTATTAGATATGTCTGAAGCTGGTGGTCAAGCACACTTTAGAGCAATGAGAAAATTAGGTGCTGAACATTCAAGTGAAAAAGTTGGGGCAGAAATCCGTAAACTTTATAGCTGGAATAATGAAGAAGATAAATTAATCAATAACTAATTAATAATTTGTCTAGTAAACATAGGTCTTTTTGACCTATGTTTACATTAATTTTTAGGTAGGATGTGATGTAATGAAAAGTATATCAATTTTTGATTCTACACTTAGGGATGGAGCTCAGTCTGCAGGAATTTCATTTTCTGTATATGACAAACTAAAAATAGTTAAATATTTAGATGAACTAGGTGTTGATTACATCGAAGCTGGTAATCCAGGATCTAATCCAAAAGATTTAGAATTTTTTGAGAAGGTAAAAGAAATCCATCTTGAAAAGTCTATATTAACAGCTTTTGGTTCAACTAGAAGAAAAGGTGTTAATGTAGCAGAAGATAGTAATGTCTTATCGTTATTAAAAGCTGATACGAAAGCCGTAGCTATTTTTGGTAAAACTTGGGATTTCCACGCTACTGAAATTCTTCATGTCTCTTTAGAGGAAAATCTAAAAATGATTGAAGAAACAGTTAGATTCCTATGTGAAAATAATAAAGAAGTAATCTTTGATGCAGAACATTTCTTTGATGGATTTAAAAACAATCAAGAATATGCATTAGAAGCTATAGTAACAGCACAAAATGCTGGAGCTAAATGTATTTGCTTATGTGATACAAATGGTGGATGTTTCCCTGATGAAATTGAAAAGATTGTATCCAAAGTAAAAGAAGTAATAAATGTTGAAATTGGAATCCATGCTCATAATGATGCTGGAACAGCTGTTGCTAATAGTATGTCGGCAGTGTTTTGTGGAGCAACTCATGTTCAAGGTACTTTAGTTGGATTTGGTGAAAGATGTGGTAATGCAAATCTTTCTACGATTATAGCTAATTTACAACTTAAAAGAGATTATAACTGTATACCAAAAGAAAATATGGAATTACTTACAAGTACTTCATTAAAAATAAGTGAAGTTGCGAATATGACATTAGATAATCAAATGCCTTATGTGGGAGCAAATGCTTTTGCCCATAAAGCTGGTATGCATATTGATGGGGTCACTAAATCATCAACATCGTTTGAGCATGTTGCTCCAAAAAGTGTTGGTAATGAACGTAGATTTTTAATGAGTGAAGTTGCTGGACGTTCAACACTAGTCGAAAAAATTAAAAAAATTGATGCTAGTATTGATAAAGATGATCCGGTTACAACAGTAATTATTAATCGAGTTAAAGAATTAGAACATCAAGGATATCAATTTGAGGGTGCCGATGGTACATTTGAACTTTTGGTTAGAAAAGCGTTGGGTACATATAAACCATGCTTTGAGCTTGAATCATTCAAGATTATTGAAGAAAGTAATAATGTTATTAGAGAATTTAATTCTAGCGCAATGGTTAAACTAAATGTGGATGGGAAAGTAGAATTAACTGTCGCAGAAGGTAATGGGCCAGTCAATGCACTTGATAAAGCATTAAGAAAAGCGTTAGAAATATTCTATCCTTGTCTAAAAGAAGTACATTTAACTGATTATAAAGTTAGAGTTCTTGAAACTACTAGTGCAACTGCTGCGCAAGTTAGAGTTTTAATTGAATCAAGTGATTTATTTGATTCATGGACAACGGTTGGGGTTTCTACTGATATAATAGAAGCAAGTTGGATTGCATTAGTCGATTCAATTGAGATAAAATTAATAAAAGAATTAGAAAAACACGGAGGAATTGAACTGTTAGATTAAAACTATAAATATCTTTAATAACTTCTAATCACATTATTTATGGCTAATGAATTTTGAGAAAAACCCGAAGAAATCATATAGTATTTAATGCAGTTTAGCCCCCTTATATCAATTAAAAAATCCTTTTTATACATCACCTAAAATGCTATAATTATAGTATAGGTATGGTGATAAAAATGAGATTTATAACAAGGGAATACACCTTTAAATGGGTTAAGAAAATGATAAAGGATTTACTTGATGATTCTAAGTAAAAAGATCAGACTATATCCAACCCCTGAACAAATCATTAAATTATATAAATCATGTGGAACATCAAGATTTATATATAATTACACCTTAGCCTTACAAGAGGAAAATTATAAACAAGGTAAATCATTTATAAAAGATAATGATATTAGAAAACAAATAACATTATTAAAACAAACTGATGATTATAAATGGCTATCTGAAGTATCAAACAATGTAGCTAAACAAGCGGTTAAAGATGCTTGTAAGGCATATATAAGTTTCTTTAAAGGAATCTTAGATAAACCAAGATTTAAGAAAAAAGGTAAATGTAAGGAATCTTTCTATAATGATGATTATAAGATTAAATTTAAAGAAGACTCTGTATTAATCGAAAAAGTTGGTTGGATTAAAATAAAACCCAATCAAATAAATTTAGATACACATTATACTAATCCTAGAATATCATTTGATGGTAAATACTGGTACTTATCTATAGGCTATGTTAAAGGGCCGTCAACTGAAGAATTAACCAATGAAGTAATAGGTATTGATGTAGGAATAAAGAATCTAGCTACTTGTAGTAATGGTTATATAGTTCCTAATATTAATAAAACTCTAGTTGTAAAGAAACTAGAGAAAAAGAAAAAGAGAGTTGCTAGACAAATCTCAAAAAAATTTGAAATGAATAAAAAAGGAAAGGAGTTTATCAAAACTAAAAACATCGAAAAGTCTTTGAAAGAAAAAAGACTCATAGAACGAAGATTAAAAAATATCAGATTAAATCAACTTCATCAAGCAACCTCTACTATAGTGAAAACCAAACCTAGTAGAATAGTAATGGAAGAATTAGACATTAAAAAGATGAAAACTGATAAGTATTTAGCTCGTTTAATTCAAAATATAAGTATGTATAGATTTAAAATGATACTTAAATATAAATGTGAATTAAATGGAATCGAATTTAAGACTGTAGATAAATATTATGCATCAAGTAAAATATGTAGCTGTTGTGGTAATAAGAAAACAATATTATCACTATCAGAAAGAACATATAAATGTGAAATATGTAATAAAGAAATAGATAGAGATTTAAATGCTAGTATTAATCTAAAAAACTATCAATTTATATAATTAACTGAAACTAGTTATATAAATATGTACCATTCGTTATATGGGAATTTAAGCCCTTGGAGTATTGATGAAACCTAGTAGTATAGAAATATATGAAAGGAAATACGTTGAATAGGGAATGAACAAAGATTTAGTAGATTTATTAGATTTTTGATAACGGAATGTAAAACATGGGAATGACTATGACACAAAAAATCTTAGCTGCTCATGCTGGACTTGATAGCGTAAAAGCTGGACAATTAATCGAGGCTAATCTTGATTTAGTTCTAGGAAATGACATCACTTCACCAGTTGCAGTTACAGAATTTAAAAAAATTGGTGTTGACCAAGTATTTGATAAAGATAAAATTGCTATCGTACCAGATCACTTTACACCAAATAAAGATATTAAAGCTGCTGAACAATGCAAATATATTAGAGAATTTGCTCTTGAAAAAGAAATCACTAATTATTTTGAAGTAGGACAAATGGGTATTGAACATGCTTTAATCCCTGAAAAAGGATTAGTAGTAAGTGGAGATGTAGTAATTGGTGCTGACTCTCATACTTGTACATATGGAGCTTTAGGAGCTTTCTCTACAGGAGTAGGAAGTACAGATATGGCAGCTGGTATGGCTACAGGTAAAGCTTGGTTCAAAGTGCCTTCAGCTTTAAAATTTGTTTTAACTGGAAAACCTTCTAAACACGTTTCAGGTAAAGACGTTATATTACACATTATCGGTATGATCGGTGTAGACGGAGCTTTATATAAATCAATGGAATTTGTTGGAGATGGAATTAAAAACTTATCAATGGATTCTCGTTTATCAATGGCTAATATGGCTATTGAAGCAGGAGCTAAAAATGGAATTTTCCCAGTTGATGAACAAACTTTAGAATTTTGTAAAAAACACAGCAAAAAGACTCCAGTTGCTTATGTAGCTGATGAAGATGCTGTTTATGATGAAGTTTATACAATTGATTTAGCAAAAGTTAGACCAACTGTTGCATTCCCTCATTTACCAGAAAATACTAAAACAATTGATGAAATCGGAGCTAAAGAAGTTAAGATTGATCAAGTTGTAATAGGATCTTGTACAAATGGACGTATGGAAGATTTACGTATTGCTCGTGATATCTTAAAAGGTAAACAAGTTGCAAAAGGAATTAGAGTTATTGTTTTCCCAGGAACACAAAAAATCTATTTACAAGCATTAGTTGAAGGAATTATTGAAGATTTAGTAACAGCAGGATGTGTATTCTCAACTCCAACATGTGGGCCATGTTTAGGAGGACATATGGGAATCCTTGCGGCTGGTGAAAGAGCTATTTCAACTACTAACCGTAATTTCGTAGGACGTATGGGACATGTTAAATCAGAAGTTTATTTAGCAAGTCCAGCAGTTGCGGCAGCATCTGCATTAACAGGATATATTACTAATCCAGAAAGCTTGGAGGCATAATAATATGAACGCAAAAGGTAGAGTTTTCCGTTACGGAGAAAATATAGATACAGACGTAATTATTCCAGCACGTTTCTTGAATACTTCTGATCCAAAAGAATTAGCAAGTCACTGTATGGAAGATAGTATGCAAGATATTAATGCAGGTTTACCTGTATTCGCAAAAAGAGTAAGTGTTGGTGATATTATTGTTGCTGATAAAAACTTTGGATGTGGATCAAGTCGTGAACATGCTCCAATCGCTATAAAAGAATGTGGAGTATCATGTGTTATTGCTAGAACATTCGCTAGAATTTTCTATCGTAATGCTATTAATATTGGTCTTCCTATCGTAGAATGCGATGAAGCAGTTGATGGTATTAGTGAAGGAGACATTGTATCAGTTAATTTTGATACAGGTGTTATCACTAATGAAACTACTGGTAAATCTTATCAAGGTGAACCATTCCCAGAATTTATGCAAAAAATTATTGCTACAAATGGGCTAGTAAATTATATTAAGCAAAAGTAATGATTATTAGCAATGGTTTAAGCCATTGCTATAAGTCTATAAAATATCATGTGTGAATAGTAGGAGAAAAATAATATGGAATTTAATTTAGTTACATTACCTGGTGATGGAATCGGACCAGATATTGTTAGAGAAGCTGTTAAAGTTTTAGATAAAATTGGAAGTGTTTATGGACACAAATTCAATATAACTGAAAAAAGAATGGGTGGAATCGCTATTGATATGGATGGTGTTTCTCTTCCTCAAGATACAATTGATGCTTGTTTAAAAAGCGATGCAGTATTATTAGGAGCTGTTGGTGGGCCTAAATGGGATAACCTTCCTAATGGAGATCGTCCTGAAAAAGGATTACTAGGAATTCGTGGTGCATTAAAATTATTTGCTAACTTACGTCCTGCAGTTTTATATCCTCAATTAAAGTTTGCATCACCTTTAAAAGAATCTGTAATTGGTGATTCATTAGACATTTTAATTGTACGTGAATTAACTGGTGGTATGTATTTCGGTGAAAAGAAGAAAGTTGTTAATAAAGAAGATGATTCTTTAACTTATGCTTCAGATGAAGAAAAATATTCAGTGTTTGAAATTGAAAGAATCTTACGTGTAGGATTTGAAGCTGCTATGAAGAGAGGAAAGAAAGTATGTGTTGTTGATAAAGCAAACGTACTTGAATCTTCAAGATTATGGAGAGCTGTTGCTGCTAGAGTAGTAAAAGATTATCCTGAATTAGAAGTGACTTATCAATATGTTGATAATGCTGCTATGCAATTGATTGGAAATCCACGTCAATTTGATGTTATTATTACATCAAACATCTTTGGTGATATCTTAAGTGATGAAGCTTCAAGAGTAACTGGATCAATCGGAATGCTTGCTTCAGCTTCATTAGGAGACGGAAAATTAGGTTTATATGAACCAATCCATGGTTCTGCTCCAGATATCGCTGGTAAAAATTTAGCAAATCCTATTGCAACAATTTTATCATTATCAATGATGTTTAGATTCTCATTTAATATGGAAAAAGAAGCAAAAGCTATTGATGATGCTGTTATGAGTGTTCTAGATGCTAACTACCGTACTGGAGATATCATGAGTGCTGGTATGACTCAAGTTGGTACAAAAGAAATGGGAGACTTAATCGTTAACGCGATAAAATAATTTTAGAAAGGAAAATATAACTTTATGTTATATTCAAGGGTGTTATTATGAAAAGTGATAATATGAAAAAAGGTCCAGGAAGAACCCCACAACGTTCTTTGTTAAAGGCTGTAGGTTTAACTGATAGAGAAATAGATCAACCATTGATTGGTATTATTTCTGCTAAAAGTGAAATCGTTCCGGGACACATATTACTAGATAAAATAACTGAAGCTGTTAAGGCTGGAGTTAGAATGGCTGGTGGAACTCCAATTGAAGTTCCTGCAATTGGAGTCTGCGATGGAATTGCTATGGGACATGAAGGAATGAGATATTCACTTGTTACAAGAGAATTAATTGCTGACTCAATTGAATGTATGGCAACAGCTCATCAATTTGATGCCCTTGTATTAGTTCCTAACTGTGATAAAATCGTTCCAGGAATGGTAATGGGTGCATCACGTATGAATTTACCTACAGTTGTTGTTTCAGGTGGACCAATGCTTGCTGGAAATGTTGCTGGAAAAAAATCAAATCTTTCTGTAACATTTGAAGCTGTTGGAGCATTTAATGCTGGAAAAATAACTGAAGATGAATTAAAAGAATATGAAAATAATGCATGTCCAGGATGTGGATCTTGTTCAGGTATGTATACTGCAAACTCTATGAACTGTATGATGGAAGTTTTAGGAATTGGTTTACCTGGAAATGGTACAATTCCAGCTGTATATGCTGAACGTATCAGACTTGCTAAGCAAGCTGGTATCCAAGTAATGGAAATGTTAGAAAAGGATATCAAAATTAATGATATCTTAACATATGAAGCATTCGTAAATTCTTTAACTGTAGATATGGCATTAGGATGTAGTACAAATACAATGCTACATTTACCAGCTTTAGCACATGAAGCTGGAGTAAGCATTAATTTAGACTTAGCTAATGAAATTAGTTCAAGAACTCCTAATTTATGTCATCTAGCTCCGGCTGGACCTACACATATGGAAGATTTATATAATGCTGGTGGAGTTCAAGCAGTAATGAAGGAACTTACTAAGAAAAATTTATTAAATACTGACCTAATGACTGTTACAGGTATGAAGATAAAGGATAATATTAAATTTGCTATCAATAAAGATACAAATGTTATTAGACCTTTAGAAAATCCATATACAGAAACTGGTGGTATTGCAGTATTAAAAGGAAATTTAGCTGTTGATAGTTGCGTTGTTAAACGTAGTGCGGTAGCCAAAGAAATGCTAGTTCATAAAGGACCAGCAAAAGTATTTAATTCTGAAGAAGAAGTTACTGAAGCAATCAATGGTGGAAAAATAGTAAAAGGTGATGTAGTAGTAATTCGTTATGAAGGACCTAAAGGTGGACCAGGTATGAGAGAAATGCTTGCTCCAACAGCCTCTTTAGCAGGTATGGGACTTGATAAGGACGTTGCTTTAATCACTGATGGAAGATTTAGTGGAGCAACTCGTGGAGCTTCAATTGGACACGTAAGTCCTGAAGCAGCTGAAGGTGGATTAATAGCATTTGTTGAAAATGGAGATATGATAAGTATTGATATGCACAAATGTACTATCGATTTATTAGTAAGCGACGAAGTTATCGCTAAGCGTAAAGCTAACTGGGTAAAACCAGAACCAAAAGTAAAAAAAGGTTATTTAGCAAGATATGCAAAACAAGTTACATCTGCTAATACAGGTGCAATATTTAAGGAGTAGATATTATGAAAATTAATGGTTCGCAACTAATAATCGAGTGTTTGTTAGAACAAGGTGTAGATACAATATTTGGATACCCAGGTGGGGCAGTCTTAAATATTTATGATGCACTATATAAGAATTCTGATCGAATCACTCATATTTTAACAGCCCATGAACAAGGAGCTGCTCATGCGGCAGATGGATATGCTCGTGCAACTGGTAAAGTAGGAGTCGTTTTAGCAACTTCTGGACCAGGTGCTACTAATCTAGTTACTGGAATCGCAACAGCTTATATGGATTCAATTCCTATGGTTGCTATTACAGGAAATGTTGGAGCTTCTTTAATTGGTAAAGACAGTTTCCAAGAAGTAGACATTACCGGTATTACGATGCCAATAACTAAACATAATTATTTTGTTACAGACGCTAATGAACTTGCTGATGTAATAAGAGAAGCTTTCTTTATAGCACAAGACGGAAGACCAGGACCAGTTTTAATTGATATAACAAAAAATGCAACTGCACAAAATGTTGAATACAATAAAAAAGATCCTAAAAAGATAACAAAACAAACACATAACTTTAAAGATAGTTCTTTTGAAAATGCTGCTCTAATTATAAATGAATCCAAAAAGCCATTTATTTATATGGGTGGTGGAGTTATTATTTCTAAGGCTTATGCTGAATTAAAAGAACTAGCAGAAAAAATTAATGCTCCAGTTGCTTCATCTATGATGGGTTTAGGAGCTTTCCCTGGTTCACATGAACTTGCAACGGGATTAATTGGTATGCATGGAAATTTAACATCTAATTTCTGCGCTAGAGACTGTGATTGCTTAATTGCTCTAGGTGCAAGATTTTCTGACCGAGTTGCGGGAGATATCGAAAGATTTTGTCCAAATGCTCGCGTTATCCAAATTGACGTAGATGCCGCAGAAATTGGTAAAAATGTACCAGTACATCAAGGAATTATTGGTGACTTAAAAGAAGCTTTAACAAAATTAATGCCTCTAGTTAATTCAAGAGCTAAGGATGAATGGAATGAAACTGTAGCTGAATGGAAAGGTAAATACAAATATGATTACCGTCCACTTGACAAATTACGTCCTAGATATATTATGGAAGAAATCTATCGACTTACAGATGGTAAAGCAATTATTGCAACTGAAGTTGGTCAACATCAATTATGGGCAAGTCAATTCTATAAATATGATTATCCAAGAAAGTTAATTACATCTGGTGGTTTAGGTACTATGGGATACGGACTTGGAGCTTCAATTGGAGCCCAAATTGCTAAACCAGAAGAACAAGTAGTTCTAATTGCTGGAGATGGATGTTTCAGAATGAATCTAGTTGAACTTGGAACAATCGCTGCTTATCAAGTACCAGTTATAGTAATTATATTCAATAATCAAACATTAGGTATGGTTAGACAATGGCAAACTAATTTCTATGATAAACGTTATTCACAAACTACTTTATCTGAAAGAAAGCCAGATTTTAATATGCTAGCAGACGCTTTTGGAATCCAAAATTTCAAAGCTGCAACTAAAGAAGAATTTAGTGACGCGTTAGATAAAGCATTGAAATCAAGAAAGCCAACAATCATCAATTCTCTTATTGACATTGATGAAAAAGTTTTACCAATGATACCAGCTGGTAAGAGCGTTGAAGACACAATTTTAGAATAATTAATTAGACTAATCTTCGGATTAGTCTTTTTTTATCAAAATTCCTTTTTCTGGAAAAAGTATCACAAAGAAAATAATTTTTTTTGCGAAAACGCTTGCATTTTGTATGCGTTTTCACTATAATTTAATATGTATTTTGAAAGAAAGAGAAGAAAAGAGGATAACATGAAAAAAAGTAAGAAAATAAAAACAGTATTATCAACTGCAGTTATGGGACTATGTTTAGTTGCTGTAACATCATGTGGTAAAGACAAGGAGCCTAATGACGATCCATCTGGGTTAGTAACGAAATATAATGTTACATTTGATTCACAAGGTGGAAGTAGTGTATCTAGTCAAAACGAAATTGAATCAGGTTCAAAAATCACTGCACCAACAGCTCCTACAAGAGCAGAGTATAGATTCCTTGGTTGGTATAAAGAAAGTGCATGCACAAATGAATTTAATTTTTCAACTGATACAATCACAGCAACAACAACGCTATATGCAAAATGGATTGAAACTTTCGAAGTTACATTCAATGTTGATGGTGGTTCATCAGTAGCTAAACAAACTATTGATAAAGGTGGAAAAGTTACTAAACCTGGTGATCCAACGAAAGCTGGACATCGTTTTGATGGATGGTATAAAGACTCTACTAAGTCAACAGCGTTTAACTTTACTAGCGATACAATTACAGCAGCAACTACAATCTATGCAAAATGGGTTGCGACTTTTGATGTAGAGTACGATACACAAGGTGGAAGCGTTGTTACTAAACAAGTAATTGATGCAGGAAGTAAGGCTACAAAACCAGAAAATAATCCTACAAAGGATGGATATATGTTTGCAGGATGGTATGAAGATGCTGATTGTCAAACAGAATTTGATTTTGATGGAAAAACAATCACAGTAGCAACAACTATTTATGCAAAATGGTTAGTAAAAGTATCAAAGAGTATAAACTTTAATACTGCAGAAAATGCTTATGAAGCTAGTGTTGCAAGTGAATTTGGATATGGATTCTTAACTATATTAAACGGTTGTTCAAAAGATGGAGCAAGTGCAAAGACTATTGATGGTGTTTCTTGTGATCGTTTAAAATCTAATGGAAGTGCAAACGTTAATGCAGAAGGTTTACCAACAAGAAATGCAATAGCATTTACAGTTGCTAATGCAGGTCAACTGCATTTATGGGTAGCTGCGGCAGGAACATCTGAAAGAACTCTTTATTTAGTTAATTCTTCAGGAGAAACAATTAAATCAGTTACACTTACTGATTCTGCAATGTATGATTATACATGGGATTTACCAGCAGGAGATACTTATTATCTATACGGAAGCAATGGTTTCAATTTCTATAGGGTAGATATAACTTATGGTGCTTCTGAAGGTGTTGAAAATGGATTTAAGATTGAAACTGCTGATCAAACTGTAACATTCCATCAAGGTCAAGCATTCTCAACAAGAGGATTACAAGTATATAGTGTAGATACAAATGAAGTTGCTGAAATCTTAGATGAATCTGAATATGAAGTTATTTCATCTAACTATCAAGCTAACACTCCAGGAAAATATACAATTACAGTAAAATATAAAGACTATGATCCACAAACTTATGATGTTATTGTTTATGAAATAACTTCATTAGAGGCATATACATACTCATTATCTTCAAGTGTTTCAAATAATTGGGGAAATGGAGTTATGTCAACTTTAAATGTAAAACAAGTATTTGCTACAGGTTCTGCATTTAATAGTGATGGATTAATTGTATATGGAATTGGTGAATATAACGGTAAAACAGTAGAATTTAAATTAGATCCTTCATTCTATGAAGTAAAATCTACAAACTATAACAATGCTGTAGCTGGTACATATGTTATTGAAGTAGAAGGATTTGGGAAAACTACTGATTATGAAGTTAATGTTGTTTCTACAGCAATTAATAAAGTTGGTGATACTTATAAAGTAAAAGTGGATGCTGGTTATAAAGGAACTATTGGAGTTGTTGAGGGAGACTACAATATGTTTACATCAGTAACAACAGCTTTACAATTTATTGAAGCTGCTAACTTAAGTGCTACTGATAAAGTAGAATTATATGTATGCAACGGTGTTTATAATGAAAAAGTTGATATTAATATTCCTAATTTAACTCTAATTGGAGAAAGTGCAACAGGAACAGTTATTACATTTAATGCTGCTAATGGTCTAGCTTCTCCAAGTGGTGTTGCATATGGAACAGATGCTTCTGCAACATTTGCAGTAAGAGAATCTGCAGTTAATTTCACAGCAGTTAATATTACTTTTGAAAGTCAATATAATACATTAGCAAAATATAATGCATTAAAAGCTATTACTGGTAATACTCAAGCAGAAGCTGTAATGGTTCAATCTGATAATGCAATATTCTACAACTGTATTATGACTGGATTCCAAGATACTTTACAACTTCAAGGCTGCGGTAGACAATACTTCAAGAATTGTCTAATCGTTGGTGCTACAGATTTTATCTTCGGAACTAATTCAAGTGCATTATTTGAACAATGTGAAATTAGAACTATTGGTAATGGAACTACTGATAATGGTGGATATATAACTGCAATGAAGGGATTCAATAAGGCAGCAAATACAGATGTTACTCAATGGGGAATTATCTTCAACAATTGTGACTTTACTGCTGATGAAGCTGCCCCAGTTGGAAAAACATCAATTGGACGCCCTTGGGGAACAAATGCTACTGTAGTAGTAATGAATTCTAGATTAGGAAAACATATTTCTACAGCTGGATTTACAGGTGCAGATAAAGGTCAAAGATATGTTACAATGTCAGGTCTTGCTCCAACTGCTGCTGGTATATCATTTGAAGAATATAATAATACAGGGGCAGGTGCAATATCTACACCTGTTGTAGGTATGACAATGTTGACAAAAGCGGAAGCAGATGCTTTATTAGAAGATTTCTTCAAAGCATATACATTAGCTTCGAATGGTAAAACTTTTGAATTCGCTGCATGGACAGTATCATTACCTACAGTGTCACAAGAAGATTTACTAGTGTTGCCACAAGTATATACAGTAACATTTAATACTAACAATGGTGCTGCTAATACTACAAAAGAAGTTGTAATAAATAGTAAATTAGCAAAACCAGCTGACCCAATTAAAACAGGATATATCTTCACTGGTTGGTTTACTGATTCAGAATGTACAGAAGAATTTGATTTTGATAATGACGTTATAACTTCAACAACGACATTATATGCTGGTTGGGAAGAAGGTACTAAGGAATATGGTACAGTAGATACTACTTGGTATTTTAACGGTACAGCAGCAGATGCATCAAAAAATGAATATACTTGTACAGATAATACAGCATACCAAGGTGCTACAGGAGTATTTACTTGGAAGGGATTATCAATTGATGCAACAGTAGGAAAATTCCAATGTAGAACACAAGGGGATGTGCAAATAAATGCAGGAACAACTATTTCATTTAATGTAAAAGCAGGAGCGGTTGTTGTTATTACGTCATATCCAGGTCAAGCATCATATAATGTAAATGGTGCAGAAGGAACTACAAAGCAATTAGATGTAAATACAGTTAATGTTACTGAAGATGGAACTTTTACAATTGCAGCTTTTGCAACATCATACTTATATAGTATTTCTGTAACTTATCCAGAAGTGACTCCAGAATATGGTACAGTAGATACAGCTTGGTATTTTAATAAGACAGAAGCTGATGAAAGCAAAAATGAATACTCATTAGATGATAATACAGCATATCAAGGTGCTACTGGAAACTTTTCTTGGAAAGGTTTAACAATTGATGCTACAACTGGAAAATTCCAATGTAGAACAGCTGGAGATGCGCAATTAAATGCAGGAACAACTATTTCATTTAATGTAAAAGCAGGAGCAGTTGTTGTTATTACGTCATATCCAGGTCAAGCATCATATAATGTAAATGGTGCAGAAGGAACTACAAAGCAATTAGATATAAATACAGTTAATGTTACTGAAGATGGAACTTTTACAATTGCAGCTTTTGCAACATCGTATTTATATAGTATTGTTGTAACTTATCCAGCAGAATAATTCTCGCTAAAAAGGGATTGTGAAATACAATAAAATAAGAAGGAAACACTCAAGAAGTGTTCCTTTTTATTTTATGGTGGTAATTAAGTGCAATTTCTATTAAAATGATGTATAATAAGAATAGATTTTTACAAAGGAATGAAGACAATGACAAATCAAGAAATGTTTGATGAATTAAATAGATTTAAGAAGGAAAAAAATGCGGTTATTCTAGCTCATTATTATCAAAGAGATGAAGTTCAAGAAATTGCTGATTATGTTGGTGATTCACTTGCTTTAAGTCAAATAGCTGCTAGTACAAATGCGGATATAATTGTATTTTGTGGTGTACACTTTATGGCTGAAACGGCTAAAATATTATCACCTACTAAAAAAGTATTGTTTCCAGTTATGGAAGCAGGATGCTCAATGGCAAATATGATCGATGAAATCAAACTTCAAGAGTATAAGGATAAAAATCCTGATGCAATAGTTATGGCATATGTTAATTCAACTGCTAAAGTTAAGGCATTAGCCGATGTTTGTGTTACTTCTAGTAATGCAGTTAAAATAATAAAACACTATGCAAAAGAAGGAAGACCAATGCTATATTGTCCTGATCAAAATTTAGGAAAATATACTATGAAATTAGAAGGTTTAAAATTTGATGTTTGGACAGGTTTTTGTTGTATCCATCATAATTTAAAACCAGAATTAGTAGATCAAAAGAGAAAAGAATATCCAAATGCAGAGTTTGTTGCACATCCTGAATGTCAATTAAATGTTCTTGAGAAAGCAGATTATGTTGGTTCTACAAAACAATTAATAGAATATGTTACAAAAAGCAAATGTAATGAATTTATAATTGGAACTGAAATGGGTGTTATATATGAAATGCAAAAGAGAAATCCTAATAAAGTATTTCATATTTTAACAGAGAAACTAAAATGTTATGATATGAAATTAACACAATTAGAAGATGTTTATAACTGTTTAAAAGATGAAATTAATGAAATTGTACTAGACGAAGAAATAATGAATAAAGCGAGAAAATCACTTGATAATATGCTTAAGTTAAGTAACTAAGGAAGTGTTATAATGAAAAATTATAGAGAATTTGATGTTATTATTATTGGTGCTGGTTTAGCTGGTATTTATACAGCTTTAAATATTGATCAATCATTAAAAATAGGTATTTTTATTAAAGATAAAATTAATAAAGGATCTTCAGAACTTGCTCAAGGTGGAATTGCCGCTGAAATTGAATTTGATGAAAACAAAATTGAGGAACATTATGAAGATACATTAAAAGCTGGTAGTTATCACAATAATACAGAAGCTACAAGAGTATTAGTCACAGAAGCAGGCGAAAATATCAAGAAGCTTATTGCGTTAGGTGTTGAATTTGATAAGACGGCTGATGGAGAAATATTAAAAACTCTTGAAGGTGGACATAGAAGTAGAAGAATTCTTCATGCTGGTGGAGATGCAACTGGTCATATGATTATGACGGGTTTACGAAAAGCATTAGCTACTCGTGATAATATTGAAATATTTGAAGAAGATATGGCATATGAATTAATTCATAAAAAGAATAAGGCTCTTGGGGTTATTACTATAAATCAAAAAAATGAAATTAAACATATTTTTGCTAATAAAGTTATTATTGCAAGTGGTGGAATAGGTGGTATTTACAAAAATACTACTAATGAAAAATTTGCTTGTGGTGATGGTATTGCTATGGCATATCGTGCAGGAATAAAGATTAAAGATATGGAATTTGTTCAATTTCATCCAACAGCTTTATATGAAGAAGAAAAAAGAGGCCAAAAATTTTTAATAAGTGAAGCAGTTCGTGGTGAAGGTGCAATTCTTCGTAATATTGAAGGTGTGCGTTTTATGCAAAAATATTCTCCATTACTTGAATTAGCTCCGCGTGATATTGTAAGTCAAAGTATTTACCGTGAAATGTTTGATACATGGAGTGATCATGTATATTTAGATATTAGACATAAAACAAAAAAATTCTTGGTTAATAGATTTCCTACTATCTATAATAGATGTCTAGAGGCGGGTATTGATATGTCAAAAGATTTAATACCTGTTGCTCCGGTAGAACACTTTTTATGTGGTGGTATTGATGTAGATACTATGGGACACACAAGTATGGAAAATCTTTATGCTGTTGGTGAATGTTCTCATACTGGTGTTCATGGTGCTAATCGTTTAGCTTCAAATTCACTTTTAGAATGTGTTGTATTTGGTGGCCGTGTTTCTAATGAAATAAATAATCAAAAGGAAACTTTTGAAGAAAGAGAAATATATTTTCCAGCTGAAGCTTCTGAATTTAAACCATTTAATTTTAAAAGCATTCGTGTTGAAATTAGAGATATGATGGATAAATATGTTTCTATAGTTAGAACAAGTGAAGGATTAGAAATAGCTAAAAAAATAATTGAAAGACATTACAAAAATCTAAAGAAAATTAATGTTCTTTCACGTTATTATTACGAAACATTAAATATGGCAACAGTGGCATTATTAGTTATAAATGCTGCAATTGAAAGAAAAGAATCAATAGGTTGTCATTATAGAATTGATTAAGGAGTACTTATGGATATTTTAGAAAAAATTATAAAAGATGCATTATTAGAAGATATGCCAACTGGAGATATCACGACTGATAATTTAATTCCTGATGGACATAAATCAAATGCCAAGTTTATTGCTAAAGAAGAAGGAATAATTGCTGGTATTGAGGTAGTAAAAAAAGTATTTGAATTAATTGGCGGAGAATTTAATCTTGAATTCTTTGTAAAAGATGGAGATAAGGTAGTTCCAAAAGATTTGATCGCAACTATTACTGGGGATACTAAAACTATTCTTAAGGGTGAAAGAGTTGCCTTAAACTTAATGCAAAGAATGAGTGGTATTGCAACTACAACTAGAAAATTTGTTGATGAACTTGAACTTGATTGTCAAATATTAGATACAAGAAAAACGACTCCTAATTTAAGATATATTGAAAAGATGGCTGTTAAAATTGGTGGAGCAAAAAATCACAGATATTGCCTATCTGATCAAGTTTTAATTAAAGATAATCATATAGATGCAGTTGGTTCTATTACTAAGGCAGTCGAATTAGTTAGTAAAAAAGTAAATTGCTTAATAGAAGTTGAAGTTGAAACATATGAACAATTCTTAGAAGCATTAAATACTGATTGTGATATCATAATGCTTGATAACATGGATAATGAATTAATGTCTAAATGTGTTAAAGCAAATAATTCAAAGAAAAAATTAGAAGCTAGTGGAAACATGACAGTTGAAAGAATAAAGAGTGTTTCTATGACAGGTGTAGATTATATAAGCGTTGGTGGATTAACACATTCACCAAAAGCATTAGATATAAGTTTAAAATTTCACTAAGAGGTAGTTATGTATACAAAAGAAAATCTTATTAACGATATAGAAAAAATGGGAATAAAAAGTACAGATACCCTACTTATCCATTCATCACTTAAATCAGTTGGCGAAGTAGAAGGAAAAGGAGAAACTGTACTAGATTCTTTTATGGAAGTTGTTAATAATGGATTATTAATATTTCCAACTCATACTTGGGGATATATAAGAAATGATGGGGATATTTTTGATAAAAACAATAGTGATTCAAATGTTGGAGCATTAACCAATATTGCAAGAAAAAACCCTAATTTTATTAGATCAAATCATCCAACCCATTCTGTATGTGCGTACGGAAAAAATGCCAAAGAGTATATTGAACTAGATAATAATGTTTCGACTCCAACTGATCCAAAAGGTTGTTTTGGGATACTTAAAGATATGAATGCAAAGATATTATTCTTAGGTGCTAAATTATCAAAAAATACATTCGTTCATAGTATAGAAGAATTTATGAATGTACCAAATAGATTTACTCCAAATAAATTTCATTTTACTTCTAAAGATAATGAAATAGTAAGAGAATATAATGTATATAGACATTATAATAAGGAATGCCCACATATTAGTGATAATTATGAAAAACTATTACCATTAATGTTAAAATATGGAATTGCAACAAAAGGGACTATTGGAGATAGTGAATCTTATTTAATAGATGCTAAAGGTTGCTTTGATTTAGTTGTTAGAATTCTAACTAATGATATTGATGCCCTATCAACAAATAAAGATATTTCAAATTATTAATAAAGATAACCCAAAAGGTTATTTTTTTTGGAAAAAGTACCACAAAAAACAGTTGATTTGAAAGCGTTTTTATAATATAATATTTATGTTAAGGAGAAGAGAGAAAATGAAAAAAGCAATAGTTTTAATATTTACTTTATTTTTGACATTGTGTCTTGCTTCATGTGGAAGTAATAAAGATAATGACCCAGTTGCGCTAGAAGCGCCAGTAATAAGTTTATCTGGGAATATCGTTTCATGGGAAGTAGTAACAAATGCAACTGGATATATTGTAAATGTAGATGGAAATGACAAACCACAACAAACAGAAACATCATATACACTAACAGGGGAGAGTGTTGGTAATCATAATGTTAATGTAGTTGCTGTGGGAAATAATACAGATTATTTAAATAGTGTAGCATCTAATACAGTAACATATACTGTTTCACCTGCAAAATTAACTAAACCAACTATACAACTTAGTGGTAATGTGGTTAGTTGGACAGCAGTTCCAAATGCAAGTGCTTATATTGTAACTGTAAATGGTAGTGCACAACCAGAACAAGCAACAGTATCATATACAATAACTAACAAAACTGCTGGTGATTACGTAGTTACTGTAGTCGCAAAAGGTAATGGTACAAACTATACCAACAGTGATTCTTCAAATTCAGTTACATATACTGTAGAAGCACAAGAACTAACAGCTACTACTTTATATGTAGTAGGGGATTCAACTTTATGTGGATTTTCAGATAAGTACTATTTACCTAGATATGGTTATGGAACACAATTGAATCAATATCTAGATAGCAAGGTAACAGTGAATAATCTTGCATTATCTGGAAGAAGTTCAAGAAGTTTCTTAACTGAACCTGAATATGCAACACTAACAGCAAACATCAAACAAGGTGATTACTTATTAATTGGATTTGGTCATAATGATCAAAAAGCTGAACTTGCAAGATATTCAAATCCAAATTTAGCATACAATGACTCTACTACTACATTACCTGGAATAACAAATCCTGTTTCTTTCCAATATACACTATATAATTATTATATTAGAGTAGCTGAAGAGGTAGGTGCTACACCAATACTTTGTACTCCAATTGTTAGAATAAGCAATAAGGATGACTATACAGGTGCAAATGGACATAAAACTTCTGATGCAACTGCCGATGGTATTACATATGCAGGTGGTGATTATGCACAAGCTATTAGAGATTTAGGTCAAACTACATCAACTACAGTAATAGATTTAACTGCAATTACAAAAGCTGATTATGAAACAATCGGTTATGAAGCTGCTTGTAATTATCATGCATATACAGGAACTAAAGATGGAGTAAGAAGTGGACTTGATGGTACTCATACTAATATATATGGTGCCAAAATGAATGCTTATCATGTTGCGACTGAACTTGCAAAAACTTCAAATCAATTAGCTGGTTATGTAAAAGAAGAGATTTTAAAACCAACAATTGCTGATATGATACCAAATCCAAATTATGTAGAACCATCATATGAAGCATTTAATTCTTCAATGGCGTCAGCAATTTGGGATGTAACTGCCGAAGGTTGGTATGGTACGGTATTTGGAGATTGTGGTGGAGCATCTAAGATATCAACTGATGTCTATACTGTTTCAAGTAATTCAGCAGGAACTGTGTTCACTGTTGGATCTTCAACAAACCAAGGTAAAACCGGTGGAAGTACAGATGGACTAGGTATGATTTTCAAACAAGTAGATGTAAATAAAAATATTAGCTTTAGTGCTACAGTAACATTAACGAAATATACAACTGGAAACAACCAAACTGGATTTGGAGTTATGTTAAGAGATGATATTTGGGTAGATAAATTTGACTCTGCTATTTTGAGTAATTATGCATCTGCTGGATATTGTGTAAGTGGTAGTGGAACGTCATTTAATGCTACATACTCTAGAGTTAATGGTACTATTGCATTCGGAAAGAAAGCAACTAAAGATTTCGCCCAAGGTGATCAAGTAGAGGTATCTATTACAAAAGTAAATTCAACTGTAACAGTAACTATTGGTGATTACACAACTACATATTATGATTTTGATTTATGTGCAGTTGATGAAAACTTTATGTATATTGGTATGTATGCAACTAGAGGAACTATTGCTACATTCACTAATGTAAATTTCCAAATTACTGGTGACTCAGTACAAGCTTAATAAAAAAGCAAGAAAAAAGATAAAAATGGTGGTTTTTATCTTTTTTTTTGTTATAATTAAAAAGGTGATTTTAATGAGCGTACTTAAGGTAACAAATGTAACTCACGGATTTGGTGAGAGAATAATATTAGATAAAGCATCATTCACTTTAAACAAAGGTGAACATGTCGGATTAATTGGTGCAAATGGTGAAGGTAAATCAACTTTTTTGAATATCATTACTGGAAATATTGGACCTGATGATGGTAAAATAGAATGGTGTAAGAGAATTACAACTGGTTATTTAGATCAATATACAAAATTAGCTAAAGGGTTAACTATAAAAGAATTCTGTAAAACTGCTTTTTCACATATGTATGATCTTGAACAAGAAATGTATAAAATGTATGAAAAAATGGCAGATTGTTCTGAATCTGAAATGCAAGAAATGCTTTCTGATATCGGAGAAATTCAAAGTGAATTGGAATCAAGTGGATTCTATTCTCTAGATGCAAAGATTGAAGATGTAGGGAATGGATTAGGTCTTGGTGATATAGGATTTGATAAAGATGTAACTGAATTATCAGGTGGTCAACGTTCTAAAGTTTTATTAACTAAATTATTACTTGAAAACCCAATGATATTAATACTAGATGAACCTACAAACTTCCTTGATGAAACACATATTAGATGGTTAAAAAATTATCTAAATAATTATGAAAATGCCTTTATATTAGTAAGTCATGATATTCCATTCTTAAATGATGTAGTAAATGTAGTTTATCATTTGGAAAGAGGAATCTTAACGAGATATAGTGGGAACTATGATGTATTTACAGAACTTCATGATGTAAAAGTTCGTCATCAAAATATAGCTTACGAAAAACAACAAAAAGAAATTGAAAAATTAGAAACATTTATAGCCAAAAATAAAGCCCGTGTAGCAACAACAAACATGGCTAAATCAAGACAAAAACAATTAGATAAAATGGTAATAATTGAAAAAGCCCAAGATAAACCAAAACCAACATTCAAATTTAATGAATGCCGTGCTTCTGGTAAATTTGTTATCACTTGCCGTGATTTAGTTATTGGATATGATGAACCACTTTCTAAACCATTAAATTTAGTTGTAGAACGTGGAAAGAAAATTGCTATTAAAGGTGCCAATGGTATTGGTAAATCTACGCTATTAAGAACTATGTTAGGTCTTCAAACACCAATTAGTGGTAAAGCCGAACTTGATTACAATATTGAATATGGATATTTTATTCAAGAAGAAAAATACGATAGAACAACAGCGCTAGATGAGGTATGGAATATGTATCCTTCTATGAATAATGCTGAAGTACGTGGTGCACTGGCTTCTTGTGGACTTACAAAACAACATATCGAATCATTAATGGTTGTATTATCAGGTGGAGAAGCGGCAAAGGTACGTTTATGTAAATTAATGCTTCGTGAAGTAAATACATTAATCCTAGATGAACCAACAAACCATCTAGATATAGATGCAAAAGAATCATTAAAAGAGGCAATTAAAAACTTTAAAGGAACAGTAATTTTAGTATGCCATGAACCTGAATTCTATCAAGATATCGTAACTGATATTTGGAATGCTGAAGAATGGACAACAAAAATTGTATAAATTATAATTAAAAGGCATGATATTTTTTAATATCATGCCTTTATTAATTTGAATTACAAATAATTCTCTAATCTATATTTTCATCTTTAGATATTAGTTTTTTAAAAGTAAGTGTATTACAAAAAATATTACAAATTATTATTAGACAAACGGGTATAATAAATTGATAAACCATTCCAACCATTCCTTCAAAGAATGTATATTCAGTATAATAAATATTCATTGAAGTATCAAATGGAAGTTTATTGTTTGAAAGAAATGAAAGTTTTACTATAAAGATAACTAATATAATTTGAATTACCGAAATTAACACTGATAATATAGTAATTCCTACATTGGATTTTTTCTTATCGATTGCTATTCTCACTCCATATATTAAAAGTTTAATTATAAATAATATCATTATAATAGTAGCAAGGGATGAGGCTTTCTTTAATCCTTTAAGTAAAAAATTCCAATAATTTGTATTATGACCACCAATTCCATAGAAATATTTAACAGTAGTTAAATTGTTTTTGTTAACTATTAAATTAATGTATGCGATAATAGAGATCACAATCGCAAAGGCCAACATAGTATAGATAATGTTTTTTATTGTTATTAATTCTTTTTTCATAGGTCTCTCCTTATATAATTATATATTATACACTAGGGGTTTAAATTTATCTAGAGCAATAATATTTATGCATAGAATATATCTGATTAAATATAGATATATTGTTTTATTTTTCATTATAATATGTTAAAATAATACCAATTGAGAGAGGTAATAAAATATGATTGAAATTAAAAATTTAACAAAAATTTTTGGTGGTACCAAAGTAGCTGTAGATGATTTAAGTTTAACTATCGATGATGGTGATATTTGCGGATTTGTTGGACATAATGGAGCCGGAAAAAGTACGACAATTAAAGCATGTGTAGGACTTTTAGATTTTGAAAATGGTGAAATTTTAATTAACAATAAATCTATTAAAAGAGACCCTATTGAATGTAAAAGAGAAATTGCATATATTCCCGATAATCCAGATTTATATGAAATGATGACTGCTATAAAATATTTAAATTTTATTTGTGATATTTATAATGTTCCAATTGAAACCAGAAAAGAGAAAATTGAACATTATGCAGAAATGTTTGAAATAAAAGATGTTTTAGGAAATCCCATTAAAACATTTTCACATGGAATGAAACAAAAAGTTGCGATTATTTCCGCTCTATGCCATAATCCTAGAGTATTAATATTAGATGAACCATTTGTTGGTCTAGATCCAAAGGCTAGTCATCAAGTAAAAGAAATAATGAGACAATTAGCATCGGAAGGATGTTCAATTTTCTTTTCATCACACGTACTAGAGGTTGTTGAAAAATTATGTAATAAAGTTGCGATAATTAAAAATGGAAAAATAGAAGTTTTTGGTAAAACAGAAGAAGTAATTGCTAATAAGAGTCTTGAAAAATTGTTCTTGGAGTTGACTGAATAATGAAAAATTTCCTATCATTATTAAAATGTCAATTTATAGAAAACTTTTCCTTTAATCGCAAAGAAAAAAATCAAGCAAAAAAGCAATTAAGCTTTATAGCAATATTATTATTAGCACTTGTTGGTGGTTGTTTTCTATCTGTTATTGTAAATTATACATATTATGACTTACTAGAAATGGATAATAAATTAGATTATTATTTTCCATATGTCTTTGTATTAGCGTTTATTTTAATACTATTAACTTCAATAAATAAAATTAAAAGTAGTATATTTAATTCTAGAGATTATGATTTATTACAAAGTATGCCAATTAAATCATCTACTATAGTAGGAAGTAAAATATTTTTCAATTACTTATATGAATTAATATGGTGTGCAATTATTATGATTCCTGCGTTAATAATAGGAGCTAATTATTTAGGTATACAGGGTATTATTTTTGGTATTGTAATTGTTATATTTACGCCTATGATTGCTTTAGTTATTGCATCAATAATAGGATTTTTATTATCTTTATTTTTAGATAGGTTCAAATATGCTTCAGCATTAATGATTGTATTATATTTAATTATGATAATTGCAATATTTTCATTTTCTTTCCAAAGTGGAAACTCAGAAGCATTATCGGGTTCAGTTACTGGTTTGGTCGATAAAGTAAATAGTGTTTTTCCAATTGTCAACGTAGTAAAAGCGGCTATAACTGGATCAGTAAATAATCTAGTCTTTTATGTCATATTAAATTTATTACTATTTATTGCATTTTCTTTTGTATTAGGTACTCAATACAAAAGAATAAATAATTTAACAAAATCAATTAAGACATCAAATAAATATGTAAGTAAAGATTTATCAAGTAGTAGTAAGATAAAAGCTTTAGTAAAAAAAGAATATAGACGTGCATTTTCTTCACCAATGTATTTTATGAATATTTCTGTATCGGGTTTAATGGCGATAATAATGATTGTTCTTATGTATTTTAGCTTTTCAAAAACTCTAACAAGTTTATCTGAAATTGGAACAATTACCCCAATAATTATGATGTTTATGATTACATTTTGTATTGGAATGAGTCCTGCTAGTGCATCAAATATTTCAATTGAGGGTAAAAATTATTGGATATTGAAATCGGCTCCTATTTCAAATAAAGAACTTTTAAAATCAAAAATAATATTTTCATTATCATTGTCATGTCCTTGTGCCCTGATTGCAAGCATATTAGCTATTGTATTATTTCAAGTCACAACATATATGATAATTGGATTAATATTATTACCATTACTATATGCAACCACAATTACATTGATTGGAATAATATTAAATATGATTTATCCTAAAATGGAATGGGTAAATGAAGTAACGGTAGTTAAACAAAGTGCATCTGTTCTTTTAACAATGTGTTCAGGATTTGTGCTTGAAATACTAGCGGTAGTAATTCATATATTGTTATATAAAATAAATGGACCAGTTGCCTTAATCGGTTCAATATCTTTTCAAATAATATTAATAGGTATTTTATATAGCATAATTAAGTCTAGATATAATTATTGGTTATCAAAGATATAAAAAAATAGTTCACTATACTTTTATAGTGAACTATTTTTTATTTGTAAATTCCTCTAATTTTTTTAAAGTGATATCACTTACTACATGTTCTAATTTACAACAATCTTCATCAGCTGTTTTTTCATCTACTCCGATATAGAGTAAAAAGTTCTTTAGTATGCAATGTCTTTGATAAATACTAGACGCAACCTTACGTCCTTCATCAGTTAAAGTAACATTTCCATAATCTGGTTTTTGAATATAATTCATAGAAATTAATATATTCATTGCCTTATTAACTCCAGGTTTACTAACATTTAGATGATTAGCAATGTCAACAGATTTAACGCTAGATGATTCTTTTTCAAGCAAGAAAATTGTTTCCAAATAATCTTCAATTGATTTAGTTAATGTCGCCATTTTAACACATCCTTTTTGTTATTCTATCATATTTTTACAATAAAATAAAGTTAATAGTAAATGTAAAAAAAATATGTTATAATATTTAAAGACGAAATTGAGGTTTTAATATGCAAAAAGAGATAATATTAAAGTGCATAAGAGAAGATTATCAAGGTAATGGAGTTGTACTATTTGATAAACAAGAAAAAAAGATACCTGGTTTATTATTAGATGAAGAAGCTTCTTTTTCTATAACCGTAAATGGGAAATACCAAAATCTTAATTTAAATAAAATATTGAAACAATCTCCTAATAGAATTAAGTCATTATGTAATTGGCATGACAAATGTGGTGGATGTCAATATCAACATATGAGTTATGAACATGAATTAGAGATAAAACAAAATTATATAAAAGATTTATTTAAGGAATCTAGAAACGTTGAAATAAAACCAATAATAGCAATGTATAATCCATATAATTATCGTAATAAATGTCAAATGGTTTATAAACTAAGTAAGACAAAAAATGTTGTATGTGGTTTTTATGAAGAAGGATCTCATAATATTATTCCTGTACTTGATTGTAAAATACAAGTAACTAAAGCCAGTCAAATAATAAATGAGTTTAATAAAGTATTAACGAAAAATAAAATTATGCCATATGATGAAAAAAGTGGAAATGGAACAATAAAACATGTCATTTTAAAATATGGTTTAAATACTAAAGAAGTAATGCTTGTTATAGTGACTAATGGTGAAATATTCCCTGGAAGAAAAAATGTAGTAACTGATCTATTAAAAAAGAATTTAGGAATTACTACTATAGTTCAAAATTTTAATGCTAGAGAAACCTCAATTGTTCAAGGTGAAAAAGAAAGAGTTCTATATGGACCTGGATTTATTTATGATACGATTGAAGAATATAAATTTAAGATTTCATCAAAATCTTTTTACCAAGTTAATCCTATAGGTATGTCTTTATTATATAAGAATGCTATTGAAGCACTGAAAATAAAAAAGACTGACTTGGTCTTAGATACATATTGTGGAGTTGGTACAATAGGTATTTTAATGAGTAAACTGGCAAAAGAAGTTATTGGAGTAGAATTAAACAAAGAAGCATATAAAGATGCGATTGAAAATGCTAAAATAAATGGTATTAAGAATATAAGTTTCTTTAATCAGGATTCAACTAAATTCATAAAAAATTTAGCTGCTAATAAAACAAAAATAGATTTATTAGTTTTAGATCCACCACGCGATGGATCAACTAAAGATTTTATAAATGGCGTTGCAATGTTAAATCCAAAACGAGTAGTATATGTTTCGTGTGAACCTACTACATTAGTAAGGGATTTATATGAATTTACTAAAAATGGATATTTAATTAAGAGTGTACAAGCTGTAGATATGTTCCCTAGAACATTTAATCTAGAATGTATTGTTGTGTTAGAATCAAGAAATGACTAAGAGGTAGAGAAAAATGGATAAAAAATTAAAATACGAAGTAAATATTGATGAGGCTAATGAAGCTAAAGCTGAAATGGGTAAAATTTTAGTAACTGAAGAAAAAAGAGTTTTAAATAAAGTTGGTGCATTCGCATCATTATATGACTTTTCATTCCCTGATATTAAAAATCCTGTTTTAGTATTAAAAACAGAAGAACCAGGATCAAAACAATTACTTGCAGCTCAATATGGAAAGTTAGAAAATGTTTCTTATGATATGATTAATCATTTAATAAATGACTGTATTGTAATGGGCGCTAAGCCGTTAACCGTTCAAGATGCTATAATCTGTGGTAAAATGAAAAAAGAAGACGTAAACGCGATTGTAAAGGCTGTAGCGGATGCGTGTAAAGCTCAGGGATGTGTATTAACTGGTGGAGAAACATCAGAACAACCAGGAGTTCTTGCAGAAGGAACATATATCCTAACTTCTAGTATTGTTGGTGTTGTTGATAGAGATAAGATAATTGATGGTAGTGCAATAGAAGAAGATGATGTTGTAATCTCTGTTGAATCAAGTGGTATCCATACTAATGGATATACTTTAGTAAGAAAAATAATGAAAGAATACCCTGCTGTATTAGATGAAATAGTTGATGGAAGAAAATTCATTGATGTAGTACTTGAACCACACCGTTGCTACTATAATGCTGTTAAAGATTTATTTGATAGTGGAATTATAAAAGGTATGGCACATATTACTGGTGGAGGAATTGCTGAAAATTTAAATAGAATATTACCTTCTGGAATTGATGCTGAAATTGATTTAACAAAATACCAAGTTTTAAATATTTTTAAAGTGTTAAAAAAATTTGGTAATGTTGAAGTAGCTGATATGATTCGTACATTTAATTTAGGTGTAGGATTAGCTATTGTTGCTAAAAAAGAAAATGCAAATGAAATTATCAATCACTTAGCAAAATCAAATATGAATGCTTATGTTATTGGTAAAACTGTAAAAGGTAACAGAAAAGTTAACTTAACTGGAGAACTTAACTGGAATTAATAGGTGAAATTATGTACAAAATAGGATTATTAGGCTTTGGTAAAATGGGTGAAGCTATTATTAATGGAATAATAGATGCAAAGCTTTATACTAATAAAGATATTTTAATATATAGCTTAGAAACTGATAAAATATTATCAGCTGGATTTGCATCTGCAAAAAACGAATTAGAAGTTTTTGAAAACTCTGAATTAGTTATTTTTGCAATTAAACCTCAAACATTTCCAGAAGTAATGAGTGAACTAAAAAAAGCCACAAAAACGCCTAAGTTAATACTTAGTATTGCAGCTGGAATTACCTTGGATTATTTAAAAAATAATTTAGGTGATTTAAAATATGTTCGTGTAATGCCAAATACTTCAGTATCTATTAAGCAAGGTGCTACAACAATGGCTATTGGCCAAAATGTTTCTTTAGAAGAAGCAAAGCCAGTAAAAGATATATTTGATGCTTTAGGTGTATGCGAAATAGTTGATGAGGAACTAATCAATGTACTATTGCCACTTAATGGTAGTTATCCAGCTTACTTTTATTATTTTGTAAGAGGATTTATTAAAACGGCTGTAGAAAATGGTGCAACTTATGAACAAGCAAAACAAATTATTGCTAATGCTTCAATTGGATGTGCTAATATGCTAATGCAAACAGAAAAAGATTTAGATACACTAATCAATGATGTTTGTAGTAAAGGTGGTACTACAATTGAAGGGATATATGTTTTTGATAATCATAATTTAAATGATACAATTAAAGAATGTTCAGTTAATTGTAGTAAAAGAGCAAAAGAATTAGAAAAGTAAACTGATATAAATATCAAGTTTATATTTAAAAAAGGAATCAATGAACGTATTTGATTCCTTTTTTATTGTCTTCGGATTAACCTATATGATTTTGTTGCACGATCATAAATTAAATCTTCAAAATTATTTCTAAGTTCTTCTATATCAACAATACTATTTCTTAATTCTGAAATATACCTTTTACAACTTTGACTTTCTAAAGATAAAGAGTCACAATAGTATTGCATCGTATTATATTCATCTTGCTTTTCCATTAAGCAACTCCAAATAAATATGCAGCAAGTCGATTTATTAAATTTTGTAGCTTTTCTTCCCATTTCTTTTATTTCCTTTCATTACTAGAAAAATTATCAATTTAATATAATTTTATCAGTTTTGATATATTATGGGAAGTATTGATAAAGTTTTAATATTATTAAAAAGGATAAAATAAAAACGGCTCAATTGAACCGTTAATTTTTAAGATGGCGGAACATAAAGGATTCGAACCTTCGACCGCACGCTTAGAAGGCGTGTGCTCTATCCAGCTGAGCTAATGTTCCACGTTAGCCGTTTTTTGACTGCCATTACATTATAGTATAAGTTAAAATGAATGTAAAGTCTTTTTTTGAAAATCAGCTTTTTTTCTCCAATTTTTTTATAGAAATTACTAATGTTAACATAGATATTGTCATTATTATGATGGCAATCAATTCATAGTCAGTTATGAATCCAATAATAGAAGAAATTATGAGGATAGAAGAAATTACGATTTCTATTATACCTAATTTGAAAGTATTTTTATTATTTAATTTTTTACTAGTTCTTATTGAAAATATACCAGCAATCATTATTACAATTCCTAAAAAAATACCTGCGGTCCCATAAAAAAACATATAATTAATCCTACTTTCTATATTTTTTAATTATATCATGATTTAATAAAACTAACAAGAAAAATCACTAGGGAAGTATTGATTTATACTAGAAAAAGGAATATAATTGTATATATTAGAATTGAGGTATTATATATGAAAGTTAATTATATCAAAGCTACCGAATTAAGAGAAAAACCAGATTTTAATAATCTAGGATTTGGTAAATATTTCGCTGATTATATGTTTATGATGGACTACACAGAAGGGAAAGGATGGCATGATGCACAAATATGCCCATATGGACCAATTCCATTTGATCCTGCACAAGTTGTCCTACATTATGCACAAGAAACATTTGAAGGACTTAAAGCTTATAAAACTAAAAAAGGCAAAGTATTATTATTTCGCCCAGAAATGAATGCATTACGTATGCAAAAGTCTAATGAAAGATTATGCATGCCACAAATTGAAGTTAAGGATTTCGTTAAAGCTGTTGAGCTAGCAGTAAAAGCTAATTTGGACTGGATTCCAACTGCACCTAATACATCTTTATATATAAGACCATTTATGTTTGCCTATGAAAGTGAACTTGGAGTACATGCTGGTAGTCATTATAAATTCTTAGTAATTTGTTCACCTGTTGGTGCTTATTATAAAGAGGGTTTAAAACCGGTTAAAATTTTCGTTGAAGATGAATATGTTCGTGCTGTAAAAGGTGGAACAGGTTTTGCTAAATGTGGTGGGAACTATGCTTCAAGTATTATTGGACAAGTTAAAGCTGCAAAACTAGGATATAGTCAAGTTTTATGGTTAGACGGAGTTCACCGTAAATATGTTGAAGAAGTAGGAACAATGAATGTTATGTTCTACATTAATGATGAGATTATAACTTCACCTATTGATGGTAGTGTATTACCTGGTGTTACTAGAAATTCAATTATCAAGATATTGAAGGACTGGGGATATAAAGTATCTGAAAGACAATTATCTATTGATGAATTAATGGAAGCTGGAAAGAATGGTTCTTTAAAAGAAGCATTTGGTACAGGAACTGCTGCAGTTATTTCTCCTATTGGTGTCTTACGTTATAAAGATGATGTAGTTACTGTTTCAAATAATGAAATTGGTAAATTAACACAAAAATTGTATGATGAGTTAACTGGTATTCAATGGGGCGATATTGATGATGAATACGGTTGGACATACGAAGTAAAGTAAAATAATAATACAAAAATGTATATATAAATGATATTCTTTGATGAATATCATTTTTCATTATATTTTTACCAAGTTCGATTTTCCTTAAATAGTTGTGTATTTTTTAAATATTATTATAATAATTTATAGATACTATACCTTTAATTGAAGGGATATCTATCGTACTATTAAATTATAAAACCCAGTTTTTTATAAATAATGTATAAAAGATGAGCATATAATTAGTGGTGATTATATGCTCATATCATTTATATTGTTGTTTCTTTTTTATTTATCTTTGTTATATAAAGATATTGTTCTTACTGTTTCAATAGAATCCCTTACTTTGTGGAGTTCAATAATTTTTCCAACGATGTTTTTTTCTTTTATAATAACGGACTTAATATCGAAAAGTGATTTAAGTAAATATATCTCTAAAAAGTTGTTTAAATTTTTTAGAAATGTATTTCATATTAATTATGAAAAATCTGTTTTTATTATACTGATGAGTTTGTTAGTAGGGAACCCTGGTGGAAGTAGAATGGTTAAGAATGCCTTAAATGATTCTGAAATAGATAATATAGAAGCTGAATATTTATTGAAATTTACTAGTTTTATGTCACCAATGTTTTTGATAATATTTGTTTCAACGCTATTTAATAAGATCAGCTTAAGTATAATTTTTATTTTTTGTCATTATCTTAGTAGTTTCGTTGTAATGTATATTTATCATTTTAAATATCAAAAAAGAGAAGTAATCCAAATGAATAAAATAGAAAAAACTAACTATCCGAAGGAATTTGTAGGGTCGATATCAAAAAATATGGTAGTTATTTTAAATATTCTAGGGGTAATAGTAATATTTAATGTTTTTTTTGCAATATTAAATGAACTTTTTTATTTTCCTACTAACGTAAATATAGTAGTTTCATCATTGTTGGAAGTTTTATCTGGAACAAATAAATTGATGAATGTTGATATGTCGATTATTATGAAAGGATTATTGTCTAGTATATTTCTTTCATTTGGCGGTATTAGTATTCATTTTCAAATATTATCAATTAATGAGAATATGAAATATTTATCTTTTTTTATTTTCAAAATAATAATATCAGCTGTTAGTGGAATAATGTTTTTTTTAATGTTTTTATTAATATGAGTATGAAAAACATAAAATATTTTGTATAATATAGATATTAAAAAGAAGTAGGGATTATTATGCAAACATTATTTGTTTATAAAAATTTTAAAAATAAAGAATTATTTGAAAATATTTTAAAAAAAGATGAAAAGGCACTGGTTGATTTAATAAGTTTTGGATATGAACATGGATTTGTTGGAAATTTATGGAGTATGTATATTGCTTACGAGTTAGCATATAATGAAAACTTGTTTTCTTTATCATGCGAAAATAATGGCGATATTTTAGGTGATACTAATATCGTAATGAATGATCTAAAAATTATTAATGAATTGATTCATTTGGATTTATCAGAAATAAATAAAGATATGGCAAATTATATTATGAATTTCAATATTGAAAGATCTAATTATACTCATTATGATATTGATATAGTAAATTTAATTTATAATCTGGCAAGAGAATTATATTATTCAAACAATGAAAAAGAGATGTTTGAAATATTAAAAAAATTCTATCAAAAAAATGGAGTTGGAGACTTAGGCTTTCATAAAGCATTTAGGATAAGTGATGAAGGTAGTTTAATTCCAATCAAAAATGTATTAAAAGTTTCTTTTGATGATTTAGTCGGTTATACATGGCAAAAAGAAAGAGTTATCCAAAATACTTTGTCATTTGTAACTGGAAAAGAAGCTAATAATGCCCTACTTTATGGAGATAGTGGTACTGGTAAGTCTACATCAATTAAAGCCGCATTAAATATGTTCTATCCTCAAGGGTTAAGAATGATTGAAGTCTATAAGCATCAAATGAGTGATGTTGCTAATCTAATTGCTGAATTAAAGAAACGTCATTATTCATTTATTATATATATGGATGATTTATCTTTTGAAGAGCACGAGGTGGAATATAAGCATTTGAAATCAATTATTGAAGGTGGACTTGAAAATAAACCGAAGAATGTACTAGTTTATGCAACTTCGAATAGAAGACATTTAATAAAAGAAACTATGGCTGATAATGGTGGAATTATGGATGATTTACATCGTAATGAAACAAAAGCTGAGAAACTTTCATTAGCGGCTAGGTTTGGTTTGCAGGTATTATTTATGTCTCCTGATAATAAGGAGTTTAAGCAAATTGTTTCTGTATTAGCAAAAAAACATAATATTATTATGGAAGAAAGTGAATTAATGTATAAAGCTTCTCAATGGGAAATTAAGTATGGTAATCTTTCTGGTAGAACTGCTGAGCAATTTGTTAAATTTATTGCAAGTGGTGGAAAAGATATTTAGGCAATAAAAAAAGAAATTAATTTCAAAAATTAATTTCTTTTTTTGTTAGAAAGCAACTAGAAGTCCGCCTTCAAGTGCATAGAATGAACATAATCCCCTAGTTTCAATTACTCTAATTTCTTTAAAATCGTATTCATTTTCAATCATTACTTTTAACTCATCAGCATCATTTTTACAGAAACAATGAGAAATAATACAAACACGATTTTTGATGTCAGTACATTTTTCTTTGATATTGTCAACCAATCTTTTTAGGGCAGCCATTCTTGTTCTTGGTTTTTCCTTAATTTTGATTTCACCTTCGTTGGCTTCACATAAAGGTTTAATTCTTAAAATGGTTGCGAATAAACTAGTTAATTTACCCATTCTTCCATTTTTTACTAGATTTTCAAATTTATCTAGTACAAAGAATAAAGTAATATTTTCTACGTAAGCATCAATTTCTGTTTTAATCTCTTCAAATGATTTTCCTGTTTTTATTAATCTTACTAATTCATCAATTATTAATATCATACTACCTGAAGTAGCTTTAGAATCAATAACATGAATATTGCTATTATCTTTAGCAGTTAATAATGCAGAATTATATGTTCCTGATAGTTTCTTTGAAATAGTAACAACAAAAGAATAATCAGCATCTTCGTAAGCTTCCATAAATAAACCAGGAGCCGGACAAGAAGAAGTAGACTTGCTTGAGTAATTATGCATCTCAGTTAACATTTCAGTAATATCTAAGTTTTCATTGTCAATAAATGATTTTTCACCGACATTAATAGTTAAAGGGATAATACTAAGTCTTATGTTATCTTCAGTTATATAATCATTAGACAAGTCACATGAACTGTCAGCTATTATATTAAATTTCATAATGCAACACCTCCATATAAATTATATCATAAAATTATGATAAGTGCATTTTTTACTAATTAATTATATTTAATTTATAGTAAAAATATCACTATGAACATAAAATATGTGAAAAAAATGAATAATTTATCATAATGTGAGATTAATTCGTTTTAAAGAATATGAAAATAGACAAGCGCATATAGTTATATGGGTGATTGTGTGAGACTATTTAAACTATTAAAAAAAGTTAATATAAATAATTGTTATAAAAAGGATATTAAGATTAATGCAGTTGTATGTGATAGTAGAAAAGTTGTGATAAATGATATATTTGTATGTATTAAAGGTCAAAATCATGATGGACATGACTATGTAAATGAAGCAATAGATAAGGGAGCGAGTGTAATAATATATCAAAATGATATTATTAAGAATAATCCTAATATCTATTATTTTCGTGTTGAGAATAGTAAAAAAATATATTCTCAATTATTAGAAGTAATATATGAGCGTTTGCAAAAAAAAGTAAATATAATTGGTGTTACGGGGACAAATGGAAAAACATCAATAACCACTTTAATTCATAATTTCTTTTCATATAAAAGTATTCCGAGTATGTTAATAGGTACAAATGGAATATATTATGGTGATAAATTAAATAATTCTATTAATACAACTCCTGATATTGATGTTATATATAATTGTATTGAAAAATGTATTAAGGAAAAAATAAAGTACTTGATTATGGAAGTTTCTAGTATTGCGATAGAAGAATTAAGAGTATATGGTATAAAATTTAATCAGCTAATAATGACTAATCTTACTGTAGATCATTTAGATTACCATAAAGATATAAGTAGCTATTTATATACAAAAGGAATAATATTTTCTAAAATTAAAAACGATAATAAAAATTTTGTAATATTAAATAAAGATGATAAATCATTTGATTTATTTAATAGGATTTCTGAATGCAAAGTTATTAGTTATGGGCTAGATAGAGCAAAGATAACGGCTGAGAATATTTCATATAAAATTGATAAAATGTCCTTTTCTATAAGAATAGGAAATTCTTATTATGAGGCAAGTACAAATTTAGTTGGAAAATTTAACGTATATAATATTTTGGCTTTTGTAGCCTTAGTTTATAATCTGGGATACGAAATAAATGATATCCTATATTATTTAACTATTTTCAGAAAAATTCCTGGAAGAATGGAAGTATTTAGATCAGAAAATAAAACATTAATTGTTGATTATGCACATACCCCAGATGGCGTAAAACAGGTATTAGATAGTATTAAAAATATGGGATTTAAAAATACCTGGGTTGTAATGGGATGTGGAGGAAACAGGGATTCTAGTAAAAGAAGTATGATTGGTAGCATTTTAGATGAGTGTGCTGATAATATAGTTTTAACTAATGACAATCCTAGATTTGAGGATGAACAAAAGATTATAAATGATATTGAAGAGGGAATAAAGAAGGAACATTACGTTTGTCTAGATAGATATAAAGCAATTAAGCTTGCATATGATAAAAGTAGTTCAAATGATGTAATATTGATATTAGGAAAAGGTGTTGAGAAGGTTCAAATTAAAGAAAATGAAGTAATTAAGTATAGTGATATTGAAGCGGTAAAAGATATAATTGGAGGATAATATGAAGCAATTATTTTTTTCAATATTAATAGCATTTGCTATATCATTAATTTTTTATTACTTTTATATAAAATACGCAAAAAAATTGCAACAAACAGAACGAGAATTAGGACCTGCGTCTCATAAAAAGAAGAATGGTACTATAACAATGGGTGGAATAGTATTTGTAATAACTACAATAGTTGTTTATCTTTTCCAAATAAGAGATATAGATTTTAAGAAAACAGCTTTCTTAATACTACCATTTTTAAGCTTTTTCATATTAGGATTTGTAGACGATTATTTAATCGTTGTTAAAAAGAATAATGAGGGAATAAAAGCAGGAATGAAACTATTTTTACAAATCATTATTGCAACGATATGTTTTATTCTTTATTTGAAAATGGGATTATCAACAAAGGTTAATTTATTTGGATATTATTTAGAACTGAAATGGCTGTATGGAATATTAATTTTATTAATGCTGATAAGTAGTAGTAATGCATGTAATATCACTGATGGTGTCGATGGTTTATGTGGTGGTGTGACTGTTATAGCACTAATAGGATTCTTATATATGGCTTTAGAACTTGGAGAAAAAGAAGTGTCTATATTTATATGTGCTTTTATTGGTGCACTTTTAGGATTTTTATATTATAATTTACCAAAAGCTAAGTTATTTATGGGAGATACCGGATCGCTTGCAATTGGTGCTGCTTTAGCAAGTATCTCTATACTTTTGAAACAAGAACTAATGATTCTTTTATTAGGCGGTGTCTTTGTGATAGAAACATTAAGTGTCATCATTCAAGTAACATATTTTAAGCTTACAAAGGGAAAAAGAATCTTTAAAATGGCTCCTTTACATCATCATATGGAATTAAGTAAAATAAGTGAAACTATGGTTATAATGATTTTTTATGGAGTTAGCATAATATTTTGTTTTTTAGGAATATTACTTTTTAATTTTATAAGATAAAAAAACTTGACAAAAAATGTAAGTTGGTTTATTATATAAGGGAAATAAAAATACCTCGTGAGGGAGTAATTTGCGTATTTTACGTGGCAAAGTCAACATCCTGGTCGTTTCGGCCTGGCTTGCCTTAAATAATGAGACTCATGTACAGCAACGGCTATACATGACTTTATAATTTGTCATTGACCAAGTGTAGTAGTTAGCTATACTTGGTTTTTTTATTAGATGTTGTGAGAGGTATAAAATGAATATTATTGAAACAGTTTTTCTAGGTGTAGGTTTATCAATGGATGCCGCTTGTGTAGGTATGACAAATGGACTTACTGATCCAAAGATGAAGAAACGAAGAATTCTTCTAATTGCATTGTTTTTTGGATTATTCCAAGGAGTAATGCCAACAATTGGATATTTTGCAGGTAGTGTATTTACTAATGCAATATCAAAATTTCTACCATGGATAGCATTAGTAATGTTATGTGCTATTGGTGGTAAAATGATTATTGATGGTGTAAAAAATGATGATGATGAAGTTGAAGAAAACAAATTCACTATTAAAGGATTAGTTTTTCAAGCAATTGCGACTTCGATTGATGCATTGACAGTTGGGGTGTTATTTGTATCTAAATCAATATCCGTTGCGTTATTATCTTTCGGAATTATTGCAGTGATTACATTTTTACTAACTATATTAGCTGTAGTGATTGGTAAGAAGTTTGGAACATGGTTAAGTAAAAAGGCCTTTTTTCTTGGTGGAGGCATATTAATAGCAATTGGGCTAAAGATATTTATAGAATATTTAATTGACGTTTTATAGGAGGTTTCTAGAATGAAAGAGTATTTAGTAGAAAAAGAAGAGGTTCTAAAGTATAACAATACTAGTGAACATGGATTAAAAGGAAAAGATATTGAAGAAAGAATAATCAAATACGGTAAAAATAAATTAGAAGCAGGAAAAAAAGAATCAATTATTGAAAAATTCCTTCTTCAATTAGTTGATCCAATGGTTATCGTTCTTATTATTGCTGCTATAATTTCATTAGCAACAGCTATTTATGCTGACGAATCATTTGCTGATGTTATTATAATAATGGTTGTAGTAATTATTAATGCGGTATTAGGTGTTTATCAAGAAAGCAAAGCTGAAAAAGCCATTGAAGCACTTCAAGAAATGTCTAAGGCTACAACAAAGGTAATTAGAGATGATAAAATTCAAACAATTCAAAGTGAAGATTTAGTTCCTGGTGACATTGTTTTAATTGAAGCTGGAGACTCTGTTCCTGCCGATTGCCGTATTTTAGAGTGTGCATCATTAAAAGTTGAAGAGGCTGCCTTAACAGGAGAATCTGTTCCAGTTACTAAGATTGAAGAAGCAATCAAGGTAGAGGGAGATAAAGATGTTTTACTAGGTGACCGAAAAAATATGATCTATATGGGAAGTAATATAGTATATGGTCGTGGTAAAGCTGTTGTAGTAGGTACTGGAATGAATACCGAAATGGGTAAAATTGCAACTGCCTTAACATTAGCTAAAAACGAAGATACTCCATTACAAAAGAAATTAAATCAATTAAGTAAAATATTAAGTATTTTAGTACTTGCAATCTGTGTTTTAATTTTTGCTATTGACTTAATAAGACATGCAAATTCATTAGATGCTGAACAAATATTAGATACATTCATGGTTGCGGTAAGCTTAGCTGTTGCGGCTATTCCAGAGGGATTAGCAGCGGTAGTAACAATTGTCCTTTCAATAGGTGTTACTAACATGTCAAAAAGACATGCAATTATAAGAAAACTTACTGCAGTTGAAACATTAGGATGTACACAAATAATTTGTTCTGATAAAACAGGTACATTAACTCAAAATAAAATGACAGTTGTAGAACAATTTAGTCAAGATACTAAATTGTTAGCGACTACATTGGCATTATGTAATGATGCAGAGATAGTAGATGGCGAAACTATTGGTGAACCAACTGAAGCTGCTTTAGTTAATTATGCAAATTCTCTTAAATTAAATAAAAATGACTTGAAAAAAGAATACATTCGTATTGGAGAGGCACCATTTGATTCAATGCGTAAGATGATGTCTACTGTTCATAAAGATAAGGATGGAAATGTTATTCAATTCACTAAAGGTGCTTTAGATGAAGTCTTAAAAAAATGTAAATATATTTTAGAAGATGGAAAAGAAGTTTTAATTACTGATAAACATAAAGAAATGATCTTAACTAATAATAAGAGGATGGCTACAAAGGCATTAAGAGTATTAAGTGCTGCATATAAAAAATGTAAATATACTCCAACTACATTTGAGGCTTCTGATTTAGAAGAGGATTTATGTTTTATTGGCCTTGTTGGTATGATAGACCCAATCCGACCTGAAGTAAAAGATGCGGTAGCTGAATGTAAAGAGGCTGGTATTAGAGTAATAATGATTACTGGAGACCACAAAGATACAGCAGTTGCGATTGCAGAACAATTAGGTATTTTAACTAACAACACTCATGCTATAACTGGATCTGACTTAAATGAACTAAGTGATGCGGAATTAGAACAAAATATTGAAAAATATTCAGTATATGCGCGTGTTCAACCAGAACATAAAGTACGTATTGTAAAAGCTTGGAAGAGTATTGGGAAAATTACTGCTATGACTGGTGATGGTGTTAATGATGCTCCATCAATAAAAAATGCTGATATTGGTGTAGGTATGGGTATTACTGGTACTGATGTAACAAAAAATGTTGCAGATATGGTATTGGCTGATGATAATTTTGCAACTATTGTTTCAGCAGTTGGAGAAGGAAGAAGAATTTATGATAATATTAGAAAATCAATTCAATTCTTATTATCATCGAATCTTGCAGAAGTATTATCAATATTTATTGCAACCTTGTTAGGATTTACAATTTTAAAACCTGCTCATTTATTATGGATCAATCTAACTACTGACTGTTTCCCTGCTCTAGCTTTAGGTATGGAAAAAAGTGAAAAGGATAGTACTAAAAAAGCACCTCGTGATTCAAAAGATGGAATATTTGCTAATCACATGGGAACTGATATCTTGATTCAAGGTATTTTAATTACAGTTCTTACTTTAGCAGCCTATTTTATAGGTCACCGTATTGAATCAGGTGTATGGGAAATTGCTAATAGTAGTGATGGAATGACAATGGCTTTCTTGACATTATCATTAGTAGAAATTTTCCATTCATTCAATATGAGATCAAGAACAGGATCAATATTTAAACTTGAAACAAGAAATAAATATTTATGGCTTTCTATGATTGCTTCATTAGTATTTACTACTGCGGTAGTTTATGTTCCATTCTTATCAAATGCATTTGGATTTGAACATATTAATTTTGTAGAATATTTAGTTGCAATTGCAATTGCGGTTTCTATTATCCCTATTATGGAAATTATAAAATTTATCCAAAGAAAATCATTAAAGAATAAAACTATTTAAATTTAAAGGCAAATTTCATGAATTTGCCTTTATTTATTAATATAATGTAGAAAAAAGATGAAAAAATGGTATAATAGACCACATTAGGAGTGTGTGTGAATATATGAGTAATAAAGTTAAAATTATTACAGATAGTACAGTTGATTTAATGCCTGAAACATTAAAAAAATATGATATAGATGTAGTTCCGTTATTTGTTAATTTCGAAGAAGAAAGCTATTTAGATGGTGTAAATATAGATACAAAGACACTTTACAATTTAGTTGATGAGAAAAAAATACTACCAAAAACGGCGGCATATACAATAAATGGGTTTTATGAAATATTTAAAAAATATTATGATCAAGGATATGACGTCATATATACTGGTATAAGTTCAAAGATGTCAAGTACATTTAATAATGCTAATATCGCAAAGAATATGATTGATGAAATCGGAAATAGAATATTTATTGTAGACTCAATGAATTTATCTTCAGGAATAGGATTAACTGTTCTAAAGGCAGCTAAAATGGTTGAATCTGGTGAATTATCTACTTCACAAATAGTAAGAAAAATGGAAGAAATAATTCCTTTAGTAAGAAGTCAATTTGCAATAGAAAAGATGGATTATTTATATAAGGGTGGAAGATGTAGCAGTATTGCCCATCTACTTGGAACAGTTTTAAAAATTAAACCTATTATATCAGTTCGTGATGGTAAAATGGATGTAATGAAAAAACCTCGTGGTAAAATGAAGGTTGCCTTAGATGCTTTATTAAATATTATTGAAAAAGATAAAGAATATTTAGATGGCGATGTTGTAATGGTAACTCATTCAATGGGTGATGAATATTCTATTTATTTAAAAACAGAATTAGAAAAAATAATTCAAACTAAAGAAATAATGATTACTAATGCAGGATGTGTAATTAGTAGCCATTGTGGAAAAGGTACAATAGGAATATTATATGTGTTAAAAAAATAATTTTTAACACTTTTTTTCTATTTTAAAGCCCTTATGCATATCATGTAATAGGGTGATAGGATGAAGATACTTGTATTAGGAAATGGTGTAAGCACAAAAGGTGTAGAAAGAATATTGAATGATTTTAAATTTGATTACGATATCCTAGAATTAAGTGAAGTAAAGAGATATGACTATGATTTAGTTATAAAAAGTCCTGGTATAAAATATAGTGAAAAAGTAATAAAAGATTTTGAATATATGAAGATAAAAGTTATTACTGATATAGAATTAGTATATATGTTATATAATCATTTCTTTGTAGGAATAACAGGTAGTAATGGAAAAACTACCACTACTGAATTAGTAACAAAAATAATTAATAAGAGACTAAGCGCTATAGCATGTGGAAATATTGGGTATAGTGTTAGTGATGCAATACTAGACAATAAAGAAGCGGACTTATTTGTTTGTGAATTATCTAGTTTTCAATTAGAAGGATGTTTAACTTTTCATCCTAAAATTTCAGTTATGCTTAATATAAGTCCATGCCATTTAGATCATCATGGAAGTTTTTATAATTATTTTCAAGCTAAGAAAAAACTTGTTACAAGACAAACAACTGATGAACATTTGGTTTATTATTATGATGATATAAATCTAAGAAAATTAGCTAAAAACTTAGAAATTAATAAATATAGTTTTTCATTAGATAGTAAACTAGCCGATTGTTATGAATATAATGGATATATTTACTTTAAAAAAGAAAAGATAATCAAAACTAATAAAATAAAAATTTTAGGTAAACATAATCTTTTAAATGCAATGGCTGCGATTTGTGTAGGAAAAATTCTTAATATTGATACTAAGGATATTAAAGAAGTTTTACTTACCTTTGAAGGTGTAAAATATCGTATGCAAAAAAAATCAGATTATTTATATAATGATGCAAAGAGTACAAATATCTACTCTACAATGGCCGCAATAACTAATTTTAATGAAGTAAATTTAATTTGTGGTGGATATGATAGAAAAGATAATATTGATAATTTATATGATGTATTAAATAGAATAAAAAAAGTTTATGTATATGGTGAAAGTAAAAACAAGATAAAAGAATTTTTCTTAAAACATCAAATAGAAGTAAAAGAATTTGATACATTAAAAGAAGCTACATTATGTTCCTTAAATGAAAGACTTGATGAGTATATTTTATTTTCTCCTATGTGTGCATCATATGATCAATATGAAAGTTATATCCAAAGAGGAGAAGACTTTGATAATATAGTAGAGGGATATCTAAAACAAAAGGCTGATTAAATTTACTTGTATATTTATAAAATGGATAATTTGTGATATCATATAGACGGTGATTAATATGAATATTGTATATGGTGGATCATTTAATCCCCCTACATTGGCACATTTTGAAATTGTTGATGAATTAAAAAGAAAATTTAATCCAGAAAACATTATAATTATTCCAGTTGGGAATAACTATGATGAAAAGGAATTGTTGCCTTCATATGATCGTATAAACATGCTTAATCTTATGTTTCAAGGTGATGCAGTGGTTAGTGATATTGAAACAAATACCGCCGATTATAAAGGTACGTATAGTACTTTAGAAAAATTAAGTAAAAACTATGATAATATCCATTTTGTAATGGGTGCTGATAATATAGTAAATATTACAAAATGGAGAAATTATAAAAGCTTAGTTATGGAATATAAATTTATAATTATCTCTAGAGGAAATATTGATATAAAAGAATTTTTAGCCGAGGAATTACACGAATATATAAAGAATTTTATCATTTTAGATTTTGATTCAGAAATAAGCTCTACAAAAATACGTGAAAACTTAAGCAAAAATAAAGAAATGTTACATGAAAAGGTATATAATTATATAATAGAAAATAATTTACAAAACAAATGGTAGTAATAGATTGTGGTGAGAATATGAAGAAGAAAGTTGTACTAGGCTTAAGTGGTGGAGTAGATTCATCAGTAGCCGCTATAAAATTAATGCAAGAAGGATATGAAGTAGAGGCAATGTTCATGAGGAATTGGGATAGCGCTACTAATAATGATTTATTAGGAAACCCTGATTTAAATAATGATGTATGTCCTCAAGAAATAGATTATCAAGATGCAAAAAAAGTCGCTGATAAGCTTGGAATAAAATTACATAGAGTAGATTTTATTAAAGAATATTGGGACTATGTTTTTTCATATTTTATTAATGAATATAAATTAGGTAGAACTCCTAATCCGGATATTATGTGTAATAAAGAAATCAAATTTAAAGCTTTCTTGAAATGTGCTATAGATTTAGGTTGTGACTATATTGCTATGGGACATTACGCAAGGGTAAAGCATGATGAAGATATGAGCTATTTATTACGAGGATTAGATAGTAATAAAGATCAAACTTACTTTTTAATGATGTTAACACAAGCTCAATTAAGGAAGAGTCTTTTTCCAATCGGTGATATGCAAAAATCGGAAGTTAGAGCTCTTGCAAAAGAATTTGATCTTGCAACAGCTACTAAAAAAGATTCTACAGGGATATGCTTTATTGGAGAAAGAAATTTTAAAGAATTCTTAAAGAATTATCTTCCTTCTAAACCTGGGTTAATGAAAACATTAGATGGTAAAACTATTGGTAATCACGATGGATTAATGTATCATACAATAGGACAAAGAAAAGGACTTGGAATTGGTGGTCTTGACGGCTATGATAATGAACCATGGTTTACAATTGGTAAAGACTTAGTAAATAACGTTTTATTAGTTGGACAAGGTATCAATCATCCATATTTATATAGTAACCATTGCTTTGCGACAAATATAAATTGGATTAGTTATAAACCAGAAGAAAATAAAATCTATCAAGCTAAATTTAGATATAGACAAGAAGATAATGATGTTTTAATAAAATACATAGATGACGATACAATTGAAGTTATTTATGAAGGCGGAGTTCGTGCTGTCACTCCTGGACAAGCTGTTGTAATATATGATGGTGAAGTATGTCTTGGTGGAGGAATCATTGATAAAGTTTATCAAGATGAGGAACAAAGATTATATTAGAGGTGATTTAATGTCTGAAAGTGTAATTGGGAAAATTAAAAACTTTATATATCAGGCAGAAGATTCACTTTATAAGGTAGTGAAAATAATAACCGATGACGATGATGAAATGACCGTTGTTGGTTATTTTCCATTATTAAGTGAAGAATTAAGATATGAATTTTTTGGTGAATATATAGAACATCAAAAATTTGGTACTCAGTTTAAAGTATCTACTTTTAAAAGACTCGATATTGATTCTAAAGAAGGTATTATTTCCTTTCTATCTAGTGATCTTTTTAAAGGGATTGGCGAGAAAACTGCAACTAAGATTTATGAAGTGCTAGGAAAAAACTGTTTAGAATTAATAGAAAAGGACTATACAATCCTTAACTTAGTTCAAATTCCAGAAAAAAAACAAAAACAAATATATGATGCATTAATGGAAAACAAATCAAACGAAGAAACATATGTTGAATTATATAATTATGGTCTTACTGCCAATATGATTAAAAAATTATATGATAATTATGGTAATGAAACTATATCAAAAATAAAAAGTAATCCATACCGTTTAATTTATGAAGTAGATGGTTATGGCTTTACTAAAAGTGATAATTTAGCATTAACAATTGGATTTAGTATTCATGATGAACTTAGAATAAGAGAAGGATTATTATATACTCTTAATTACGTTTGTAATACTAATGGATTTGTTTTTTTGACGGATGTTCAGCTAATAAATAGTGCCCAAAATTTATTAAATAAAGGTATAACAGAAGAATTAATAGCAGTAGAAACAATTGAAAGATGCATTTCTAATCTTATTGAAGATAATCGACTTATAAAAGAAGAAAATAGAATTTATATAAGATATTTATATGAAAATGAAATTAATTTCAGTAAAAAAATATGTTTAATAAAAAACAATACTGCAAATACTAAAATATATGATCAAAATAAATTAAATACTTATTTAGATGAAATAGAAAAAGCGTATGAAATAAATTATACATATAGTCAAAAAGAAGCAATTTTTAATTCTATAAATTCAAATATTTCGATTATAACTGGAGGACCAGGAACTGGTAAAACAACTATTATAAAGGGAATATTAAATATGCTTGCTTGCTTACAAAAAACAAAAATTGATGAAGATGATTTTCAAAATCAATTATTATTAGTAGCACCTACAGGAAGAGCCGCTAAAAGACTATCTGAAAGTACAAATATTCAAGCAAGTACAATCCATAAAGCTTTAGGTTATAATTATAATCTTGAATTTACGTATAATGAAGATAATTTATTAAGCGCAAAAACCATTATTATCGATGAAGCGTCAATGATTGATATCAATTTAGCCTATAATTTCTTTAAAGCAATTCCAAATTCTTGCAAGGTAATTATTGTCGGTGATGAATTCCAATTACCTAGCATTGGACCTGGTAATGTATTACATGATCTGATTGCTTCAAATACTATTAAGGTATCGAGATTAAATGAAGTAATGCGACAAGCAATGGATAGTGATATTATAAAATTATCAATTGATATAAAAAATCAAAATGTTAATTTTAATAATTTTAGAGAAAAAAAAGAAGTTATGTACTATGATTGTGACTCTTCAATGGTAGTAGAGAAAATTGAATTATTTACTAAGAACTTTATTGAAAAAGGTGGGAACTTAATAACTGATTTACAAATACTTATTCCAATGTATAGTGGAGTTGCAGGTATTGATAATATCAATAAAGTAATTCAAGAAAAATTTAATCCAAATGAAAAAATGATTGTAAGAGGAACAAAATTATTCAAAGTTAATGACAAGGTATTACAATTAAAAAATGATCCAATACTAAATATAATGAATGGTGATATTGGATATATAAAGGATATTGTTAAAGATGAGGATAATGAATATTTAATAATTGATTTTGATGGATTGATGGTTAATTATAATCCTACAAATTTTGAAAATCTAACCCTAGCTTATGCAATAAGTATTCATAAAAGCCAAGGTAGTGAATATAAAAATGTCATTATGCCAATTGTTCCAAGTTATTTTACTATGTTAAAAAGAAAATTAATTTACACAGCAGTAACAAGAGCAAAACAAAAATTAATAATTATTGGTAAATATACTTCATTTATTCAAGGAATAACAACTAACGATGATTTTAGACAAACATCTTTAACTAGAAGACTTTTAGATAAAAAACCGATAATTGATAATACTATTTATATAAACGATCCTGAGATTCCATTTAGAACTTTAGGCGAAGAAAATATGGAAAATATTACACCGTATGTATTCATGAAGTAAACACAAAATACTATTAGAGGTGATAAAAATGACTAAGCCTTTAGCGTACATGGTTCTTGGTTGTGCGGTATCATATGTTATAGTTGATGCTCGCGCTAATAAGAAGATGAAAAAACTAATACATGCTCTTAAATCAAAGATGATGTAGCGAAAAAACCAAAGAGGAATCATTGATTCCTCTTTTAATTATTTGTAGTATGTTTTCTTATTAGACGTTGAATATCATGTAATAATTCAAGATCTTTACTTTTTGTTTCGGAAATATTTATTCCAAGAATATCATCAATACTAAAGTGGAGAATTTCAGCCAATGATTTTAATTGGGACAGATTAGGTTCTTGTATACCGCGTTCTATTTTAGAATAATTTGATTGATTCATATTTATCAAATTTGCTACATATTGTTGCGAATATCCAAAATTTTCGCGATATTTTTTAATTGTTTCACCAAAATTAGTCATAGGAATCCTCCTTTTTCTTTAATTATATTGAAATTAACTAAAAAAAGTTGATTTTAGGGTAATTTAAACTTGAATAAATTTATTAAGGTAAATTTTAACTATTTTACTTTGAAAAAAATATAAAAAGATACTTTAAAAATAAATAAAATATGCTATACTTATATTATGTGCGAAGATGTAGATAAGTATAAATAAATTTTTGATTTATAGAGACTATGGCGATGGTGAAAGAACATAGAGTCAATTTATTTAGAAGCAACTATTGAGCATTTAGTTTCCCGCTTTAAGGGCTTAAGTGCTAAGAAGAATTCTTAGAATTAAGGTGGTACCACGGGTTATCTCGTCCTTTTTTGTAGGACGATTTTTTTATTTTTTGGAGGAAATATGAGAAAATTAAAAAGTTATGAAATTAGACAAATGTGGCTAGATTTTTTTGCCAGTAAAGGACATAGTGTAGAACCAAGTGCAAGTCTTGTTCCTGTTAATGATCCAACATTACTATGGACAAATGCAGGAGTTGCACCATTAAAGAAATATTTTGATGGAACAATGATTCCTGACAATCCTAGAATCACTAATGCTCAAAAATGTATTAGAACAAATGATATTGAAAATGTTGGTAAAACAGCTAGACATCATACTTTTTTTGAGATGTTAGGAAACTTTTCAATTGGTGATTATTTCAAAAATGAAGCAATTGAATTTGGTTTTGAATTATTAACTAGTGAAAAATGGTTTGGATTTGAAAAAGATAGATTATATATGACTTATTATCCTAGTGATGAAACAGCTAAAAATAAATGGATAAGTTTAGGTGTAGATCCTAGTCATTTAATACCATTAGAAGGTAACTTTTGGGAAATTGGTGAAGGACCATGTGGACCAGATACTGAAATTTTCTATGATCGTGGTGAAAAATATGATAATAGAGGTATTACAGTTTTACAAAATGATTTAGAGAATGATCGTTATATTGAAATTTGGAATATTGTTTTCAGTCAATATAATTCTAAAGAAGGTGTAGAACGTAAAGATTATAAAGAACTTCCAAGTAGAAATATCGATACTGGATGTGGTCTTGAACGTATGGCTTGTGTAATGCAAGAGGTTGATACTAACTATGATACAGATTTATTTATGCCAATCATTAAAAAGATTGAGGAAATAAGTGGAGTTACTTATACCGGACAAATGGCTTTTAAAGTTATTGCTGACCATGTTAGAACAGTTACATTTGCAGTAAGCGATGGGGCAACTCTTTCTAATGAAGGTAGAGGATATGTTCTAAGAAGAGTATTAAGAAGGGCTACAAAATATGGAAAAAAATTAGGAATTGAAAAACCTTTTATGGCTGCATTAGTTGATGTTGTAATTGAAATAATGCAAATGTTCTATCCATATTTAAATGAAAAAGCTGATATTGTTAAAGAAATTATCACTCGTGAAGAGGAAAAATTCTTATCTACCATTTCTAATGGAGAAAAGAAATTTGAAACTATTGCTAAAAATACAAATGGAAAAGTAATTAGTGGATATGATGCCTTCTTATTATATGATACATTTGGATTCCCATATGAATTAACGTTAGAATATGCTGAAGAATTAGGTATGACTGTTAATCAAGATGAATTTAAAAAAGCTATGAATGAACAAAAAGAAAGAGCTAGAAATTCTCGTAAAGAAGTTAATAGTATGAAAAATCAAAATGAAGAATATTTGAATTTTAAAGAAGAAAGTATTTTCGTTGGTTATGAAAAAATTAATACTACAGCTAAGGTAATAAAATGTTTTGGAGATAGCGTTGTACTAGATAAGACTCCTTTCTATGCATTTAGTGGAGGTCAATTATCTGATAAAGGAACAATTAATGATATTGAAGTATTAGATGTAGCAAAAATGCCAAATGGACAACACATTCATTTATTAAAAGAAAATACTTTATCTGAAGGTGATATTGTATCTTGTGCTGTAGATATAAATAACCGCGATAATACAAGAAAAAATCACTCTGCATGTCACTTATTACAAGCAGCATTACAAAATGTTTTAGGTAATCATGTTCACCAACAAGGATCACAAGTTTCTGACTCATATGTTCGTTTTGACTTTAATAATTACCAAAATCTAACAGATGAAGAAATTTTAAAAGTAGAAAAATTAGTAAATGAAAATATTATAAATAATCATGAAGTTAAAACACAAGTTTTAAATTTAGATGAAGCAAAAAAACTTGGTGCTATGGCTTTATTTGATGACAAGTATGGAGATAAAGTTAGAGTAGTAGACATGGACTTCTCAAAAGAATTCTGTGCTGGGACCCACGTTTCTAATACAAATGAAATAAAAGAATTTATGATTGTAAGTATTGAATCAATTGGTTCAGGAATATTTAGATGTCTTGGAGTTACTGGAAATAATGCCTTAGAATTATTAAAAGAAAATATTTCAACATTAGATGGTGATTTAAATGCTTTATTAAATAAAGCTAATAATATAATTGCTGAAGCAAACAAAGAAGGCATCTCACTTGAATTTAACAATAATTTAAGTTATAATGACAAACGTGGTTATGAATATATTTTAACTATGCGTAATATTATTCAAGCTACATCAAAAGCTTTACATGAATTAGAAAAAGATTATCAAAGCAAGAAAAGTCAAAATGTATTAAAACAATTAAATACCTTTGAAAAAGATATTGTTGGAAAGAGTTTAGTAGTAAAAATAAATTCACTTGATTCTAATTTAGTAAAAGAAATGGCACAAGCTTTACAAAATAATTATAATCTTGATTTAGTAATGCTTGCGAGTGTAGATGAAGCAAAAGTCACTTTCGTTTGTGCAACTAGTGATAAATATGATGCAAATTTATTTGTTAAAGAAGCAACAAAAATCACCGGAGGTGGTGGTGGAGGTAAGAAAAACCTTGCCCAAGCTGGTGGAAAAGATGTTAGTAAAGTAGACGATGCTTTAAAACATATTAAAGGTATACTATAATGAGATATTTTGGATTAGATTTAGGTAGTAAAACATTAGGTATGGCTATTAGCGATGAACTAGGTATGTTTGCTCGTACTTATGATACATTAAGATTTAAAGATGATGACTATGAATATGCTGTAAACAAAACAAAGGAACTTTGTGAAAAAGAAGGTATTAAAACCGTTATTCTAGGGTACCCTAAGCATATGAATGGTAGTGCTGGAATTAGAGCTCAAATTAGCGAAGATTTCAAAAAAAATCTCGAAGCAATTAGTGATATTAAGGTAGAACTTTTAGATGAAAGATTAACTTCAATTACTGTTAACCGCGCAATGCTTGAAGGAAATGTAAAAAGAAAAGATCGTAAAGAAAAAAAAGATGAATTAGCTGCGGTAGTAATTCTACAAAATTATTTAGATATCAAAAGGAGATAGAAAAATGAATAATGAACGTTTATTAACAATTGTAACAGATGATGGAAAAGAAGTATTGTGTGAAATATTATTTACTCATCACTCAGATGAAACAAATAAAGACTATGTAGTATTTGTTCAAAAAGGGACAAATGAAGCAAGTGCTGCAGTATATGTACCAACTGCTGATGGAAATGGTGAACTAAAACAAATCGAAACTGAAAAAGAATGGACAATGTTAGAAGAATTATTAGCTGATTATGCTGATAAAATGGAAGAACATGACCATGATGGATGTGGATGTGGATGCGATCATTGTGATTCAGAATGTGATTGTGAAGGCGAAGAAGATTGTGACTGCGAAGATGAAGGATGTTCTTGTGGACATCACCACGAATAATAAAACATTAGAGAAAGAAGATTTGGCGATAATGCTAAATCTTCATTTTAACTCTATCCATCAGGAAATGAAAGAATATGCTAAACTTAATAATGTTCCAATAATTAATGATGAGGGTTTAGCTTTTCTAGAAATGATTGTTGGAGTAAAAAGACCTAAAAAAATATTAGAAATTGGTAGTGCCATTGGCTTTTCTTCGACTCGTATGTCTATGGTTTGTAAAAGTGAAGTTATAACTATTGAAAGAGATATTACTATGTATAATGAAGCAATTTCTAACATTAAAAAATTAGGATTAGAAAATCAAGTAAAAGTTATATTTAAAGATGCACTTGATTCTTTTGATGATGTAAAAGATGAAAAGTTTGATATGATTTTTATCGATGCAGCAAAAGGGCAATATACAAACTTCTTTAATTTATATGAACCCTTATTAACTGAAGATGGTATTATTGTAACTGATAATATGTTGTTTCATGGACTTGTATTAGATGAATCCGAAATACAAAGTAGAAGTTTAAGAGGATTAATTAGAAAATTGAAGAATTACCATAGCTTTTTATTAGAAAATGAAAAATATAGCACATCTATATTTAATATAGGTGATGGTATGAGTGTAAGCACAAAAAAAAGATAGAGAAATCTATCTTTTTTTGTTAAATATATTTTTTTACTAACGCTAAACTAGTTTCAATATCTTCAGGTTTAACTCCTTCAAATATTAAATTTGCATTAGGACAGTATTGTTTAATACGAGGTAAAATATATTCTAGATTCATAATTCCTTGTCCTAAACCTACTTGTACAAGTTTATCATCTTTAACTATGAAATCTTTCAAATGGAATATTACAATTTGATCACCAAATAGTTCTATACATTCATCAAAAATCTTTGCATTATCTTGATAATTAGTAAGATTTAAGTAATTATAAATATCAACGATTATTTTCATATAACCATTATTAATTTCATCAAACATTCTTTTTAATTGCTTTGGTTCATACATACAATGTCCATCAGCACCCTCGATAGTCATATAAGTATCATACTCTTTAGCAGTAATTAATAAATCACTTAAGATTGTTTTTACTTCTTGGAACGCTTCTTCAGTACGATTTAATGGATTATATGTCCATTTATCATCATTGAAAGAACCAGTCTCAGTACCTACATATTTTGTACCGAAAGAAGAGGCATATTTTAAATGTTCTTTAAATTTTACAATATTCTTTTTTACTAACTCTTTATTACTGTGAACAGGGTTAAAATATGACCCTAACATTGTAATTTCTAGATTCTTTGCTTTAAAAGCATCTTTTATTTCTTTCCCTAAATTTTCATTTAGAGTACCTGGTTCAGCAGTAAGCCCATCAATAGCTTTATTTATAGCTAATTGAACTCCATTAAAATCATGTTTAGATATTCTATCTGCTAATTCAGTTGTACTGCATTTACCGTAATCGTGTGCACGATAACTAATTTTCATAAATTTTCTCCTTTTTCATATTAACTAAAATAAAAAACCAAATAAAAAGCTAAGAATCATTATTACTATTGAAATTAAACTATAACTCATACTCATTTGCTGCCTCCTATTTTATAGTAATATTATCTAATAAAAATAACTTTTTTTCAATATAAAAGAACATATTTAAGTAACAAACATACAATATAATGGTGATTAAAATGGTCATATTAGACCCCGGACATGGTGGAACAGATCCAGGTGGCGGATCAAATAGTTATTGGAAAGAAAAAGATATTAATTTAGATATATCTACTTACCAATTTAATAGATTAAAGCAATTAGGTATACCAGTACTAATGACAAGGTATACTGATGAAACGGTGGGACCTACAGAGAGAATAAAAAGAGTTTCTAATATAACACCTTCTTCAACTGGTAAAAATATATTAGTTTCTAACCATATAAATATAGATTATGGGAACTTTGATGGCGCAGAAATTATTTATTCAATTGATAATAAGGATACATTTCCAAGATTAATTGCAAGTAATTTATCCACAAGAGGACAAAACCTTTCAGCCAACGGTATATATACAAGAACCGGTTCAACTGGAAAGGATTATTATTATATAATTAGAGATACTAAACCTTATGAAAGTATCATAGTTGAATATGGATTCGCTGATAGCAAGGGTGATGATGTAAATCAAATTAGATATAATAGATATGCTTTAGCTGAAGCAGTTGTGAAAAGTATTGCGGAGTATTTAGGATATAAATATGAAGGAAGTACGACAAATTATGTTGTGAAAAGTGGAGACACTTTATATAATATAGCCAAAAAGAACAATACTACAGTAGCTACTTTAATGAGTTTAAATAATTTATCATCTACTAATTTAACAGTAGGACAAAAACTATTAATACCAGTTAGCTTTAGTGAAAGTAATGTTATTACATACAATGTAAAAAGTGGAGATAGTCTTTATTCAATAGCACAAACCTTTGGTGTGACGGTGGATTCTATAAAAGATGCAAATAAGTTAACAAGTAATACTATATATCCAGGTCAAAAACTTACGATATCAATCCCTAATTCATTATCAACCTATAGAGTAAAAGCAGGAGATACTCTATATACAATTGCTACGGCAAACGGAGTGACTGTAAATTATTTGAAAGCCTTAAATAACTTAACTTCAAATAATCTTAAAATTGGTCAAGAATTGTTAGTATAAAATTCTAGGAAACTAGGATTTTATTTTTTTATAAATTCATATTGACTTAGTATGATTAAAAGAGTATACTCATATCATACTATTTATATAGGAATATAAGTTGGAGGATAAAATTATGGCAAACAAAAGAGAATTAAAATTTGAAACTAAACAATTACATATTGGACAAGAACAAGCAGATAGTGCAACTGGTTCAAGAGCAGTACCTATTTATCAAACATCATCATATGTTTTTGAAAATTCTAATCAAGCAGCTGGAAGATTTGCTTTAACGGAAGGTGGAAATATCTACACAAGACTAATGAATCCTACATCTGATGTTTTTGAACAAAGAATCGCAGCTTTAGAAGGTGGAATCGCGGCATTAGCTCTTGCAAGTGGTGCAGCAGCAATTACGTATTCAATATTAAACGTTGCTACATCAGGTGATCATATTGTAGCGGCCCAAACTTTATATGGTGGAACATATAACTTATTTGCTAATACCTTAAAAGATTATGGAATTGAAACAACTTTCGTTGATCCGGATGATATAAGTGAATACCAAAAAGCTATAAAGAAAAATACAAAAGCTATTTTTATTGAAACGTTAGGAAATCCTAACTCAAGTATTATAGATATGGAGGCAGTATCTAAAGTAGCTCATGATGCAGGAATACCATTAATAGTAGATAATACTTTTGCAACTCCATACTTATTTAGACCAATTGAACATGGTGCGGATGTTGTAGTGCATTCTGCAACTAAATTTATTGGTGGACATGGTACATCTATAGGAGGCGTAATTATTGATAGTGGTAACTTTGATTATGCTAAGAATGATAAGTTTCCTGGTTTATCAAAACCAAATCCTAGTTATCATGGAGTAGTATTTACAGAAGCCGTAGGTAAAGCTGCATATATAACAAAAGTAAGAACTACCCTACTTAGAGATACAGGTGCTTGTATAAGTCCATTTAATTCATTCTTGTTTTTACAAGGATTAGAAACTCTATCTTTAAGGATAGAAAGACATATATTTAATACCTTAAAAGTAATAGATTTTTTAACTAATCATGAAAAAGTGGAGAAAGTTAATCATCCTTCAGTAAAAGGAAATAAATATAATTCTTTATATAATAAATATTTTCCAAATGGAGCAGGTTCAATATTTACGTTTGAAATTAAAGGTGGAGCAAAAGACGCAAGAGAATTTATTGATAAATTAGAAATATTCTCTTTATTAGCTAATGTTGCCGATGTTAAATCATTAGTAATTCACCCTGCATCAACAACTCATTCACAAATGAATGAAGCAGAATTATTAGAAGCTGGTATTAAACCAAATACAATTAGATTGTCAATTGGAACTGAACATATTGATGATATAATTTATGATTTATCCCAAGCATTTGAAAATTAATAATTTATTAATAACTTTAAGATGAATATTATCTTAAGGTTTTTTTAAAAAACTGGTACTGAAAAATAAATTAAAATTGGTTGTTTTATCAGTACCAAAAGGATGTTATTATATAACTATATTAGAAATGGAGAATTAATTATGCAAAAAAGAGTTTTAGCAATTCATGATATTTCATGTGTAGGAAAATGTTCATTAACGGTAGCACTACCTATTATTTCCGCTGCAGGAATAGAAACATCAGTTTTACCAACAGCTGTTCTTTCAACTCATACTGGTGGTTTCACAGGATTTACTTTTAGAGACTTAACAAATGATATTAAACCAATTGTGGATCACTGGAAAACTCTAAATTTAAATATTGATGGTATATATACTGGATATTTAGGTTCTTTTGAACAATTAGATTTAGTATCAAATATTTTTGATGAGCTATCAAATAGGAATACACTCAAAATAGTTGATCCAGTAATGGCTGATAATGGAAAATTATATTCTTCATTTGACAAGGAATTTCCTAAAGGAATGAAAAAATTATGTTCAAAGGCAAATATAATAATTCCTAATATTACGGAAGCTTGTTTAATGCTAGATATTGAATATAAAGAAGGACCATATACAGAATTTTATATAGAGAATATCTTAAGTAAATTAGCATTATTAGGACCAGATAGAATAGTACTAACTGGAGTTAGTTTTGATGAAGAATATATTGGGGCTGCCACATATGATAACGGAAGAATATCATATTATTTTGCGAAAAAGATACCTGGGTATTATCATGGAACAGGTGATGTGTTCGGAAGTGCATTAGTTGGTGCTATTTTAAACAATAAATCTTTACCAGAGGCTGCAGAAATAGCTGTAGATTTTGTAGTAGAATCAATCAATTTAACATATAATGCAAAAACAGATATAAAATATGGTGTCAATTTTGAAGCCTGTTTAGCAAATTTCATTGATAAAGTAAAATAATAATGCATTTTTACATTATTATTTGTTTTTTACATTAAAAAATGTTAAAATAAATAGTAATTTTAGGAGTGAATAAGATGAAGATAGCAGAAATATTAAAAAGAAAAAAAACTTTATCTTTCGAGGTATTTCCACCAAAGAAAGATTCTAAAGATATAGATTCTTTATATAAAACAATAGATGAATTAGCATTATTAAATCCTGACTGGATAAGTGTTACTTATGGTGCTGGTGGAAATAATACAAAAAATACTGTAGCCATTGCAAGCTATGTAAAAAATAAAGCTAATATTGAAGCATTAGCTCATTTAACTGGTGGACCATCAAGTCCAGAAGATGTAGATAGAGTTTGTGAAGAATTAATAGAAAATAATATCGAAAATATTCTTGCCTTAAGAGGGGACAAGCCAATTGATATGGATATTGAATATTTAAAACATTTTAAATATGCGTCTGAATTACAAACTTATATTTCAAATAAATATGATAATTTTTGTTTAGGTGGAGCTTGCTATCCAGAAGGACATAGTGAATGTGAAAGTTTATATGAAGATATATTAAATCTAAAAATAAAACAAGATGCTGGGGCTAAATTCTTTATTACTCAAGTTTTCTATGATAATGATTATTTTTATCGTCTTGTTCGAGAAGCAAGAAAAATGGGGATTACAGTACCTATTATTGCAGGAATACTACCTTTAACAAATTCAAAACAAGCCATAAAAACTATTAAATTAACAGGATGTTCTATTCCTTTATCATTAAGATCAATGATTGAAAGATTTAAGGATGATAAACAAGCTATAAGAGAAATTGGAATTAATTATGCTGTATATCAAATTCTTGATTTATTTGCAAATGATGTAGATGGAGTTCATTTATATGTAATGAATAATTCTTCAACAGCTAAAGAAATAATTGAAAAAATTAGCAATGTTTTAAAGAAAGAATTGAGTGTTAATGAAGAATAACATTTTAAAATATTTGGGATATCATAATATATCACCAAATGAGATAATAAATAAACTTATTGATGAGACAATCTTAGAAGTAGAATCAATTGCGAAATTTAAATATATTTATCAAGAGTACGATGAATTATTTGATTTTCTGAAGAATGATATTTACTTGGATTATTTGAATGGTTCAAAATCATATTTACTTGTAGGAACTACCCTAGGGATCGAAATCGATAAAAGAATAAAGTATTATCAAATGACTGATTTAACTAAATCAATCGTTTTTGATGCTGTAAGTAGTGCTTATATAGAAGAATTAGCTGATAATTTTGAAAAAAATCTAAATATGGAATTATCATATAGATTTTGTCCTGGCTATTCAAATACTGATATTAAAGATAATAAAGAAATTTGTACAATCATAAAAGCTGATAAGTTCATGGGAATAACTTTCCTAGAATCAGGATTAATGGTTCCTCAAAAATCAATGATGGGAATCGTTGCTATAGGAAATATAAAAAAGAAAAATTGTAAAAATTGTTTTCTAATGAAAAACTGCAAATACTTAAGGAGTGGAGTAACATGTTATCAAAAATAGGAAAAAAAGTAATGATATTTGATGGTGCCATGGGTACTGAACTTCAACACTTTGGATTAAAAGCTGGAGATAATCCAGAAGAATTAAATATTACAAAAAAGGAAATACTATGTACAATTCATAAGAACTATATTGATAGTGGTGCCGATTTTATTACTACTAATACATTTGGGGCTAATAGATATAAATTATCTGAAATCAAGTATTCACTAAATGAAGTCTTAATGGCTGCCATATCTAATGCAAGAGAATCTTCTAATGGAAAATATGTAATGTTAGACATTGGACCTTTAGGAGTATTACTTGAACCACTTGGAACCATTTCTTTTGATGAAGCTTATGAGGCATTTAAGGAAATTGTTTTAATCGCAAGAGATCATGTAGATGGATTTATATTAGAAACATTTACTGATATTTATGAGCTTAAAGCTGGAGTTTTAGCTGTTAAAGAAAATTCGGATAAACCAGTATTTTCATTAATGAGTTTTGATGAAACAAAAAGATCTTTAACTGGTACTACACCAAGAATTATGGTGGAAGTATTAGAAGGGCTTGGAGTTGATGTACTTGGTGTAAACTGCTCACTTGGTCCAAAAGAATTAGAACCAATTGTTGATGAAATATTAGCTTATTCACACACTCCAGTTATTGTACAACCAAATAGAGGATTACCTTGTATTTGTCATGGAGAAACTGTCTATAACTTAGAAGTTGAAGAATTTGATTATTATATTAAAAAATTTATACAAAAAGGTGTTAGTATTATTGGAGGTTGCTGTGGTACTGATCCAAGTTTTATAAAGACTATTTCCAAATATAAAAATTTAGATGTCGTAGTTTTAAATAATCCATATAAAACTACTGTTACAAGTTCAACTGTACTAGTTGATATTGAAAATGTTAAGATTTGTGGAGAAAGATTAAATCCAACCGGAAAGAAAAAATTAAAAGAAGCCCTTATAAATGAAAATTATGACTATCTTGTTTTAGAAGGAATAAAACAAGAAAAAGCCGGAGCTCATCTTCTAGATTTAAATGTAGGATTACCGAAAATTGATGAGCCTAGAATTATGAGAGAAGCACTAAAAAAGATTCAAGAAGTTGTTTCTCTACCTATTCAAATTGACAGCTCTAATATAGAAGCAATTGAACAAGGTGTTAGATACTATAATGGACTTGCACTAATAAACTCAGTAAATGGTGAATATGAAGTTATGGACAAAATATTCCCAATAGCCAAGAAATATGGCTGTGTAGTTTTAGGTCTTACTTTAGATAATAATGGTGTTCCTAAAACTGCTATTGAAAGATTTGAAATAGCTAAGAGAATCGTTAATCATGCAGCAAAGTATGGAATTAATAAAAATAAGATTATTATTGATACTTTAACTCTAACAGCCTCAGCTGAACAAGGACTAGTTATGGAAACTATTAAAGCTTTAAAACTTGTTACTGAACAACTTGGAGTTAGAACTGCCCTTGGTGTATCAAATGTTTCATTTGGACTACCAAAAAGAGTATTATTAAATAAAACATTCTTAACAATGGCTATGAATAATGGACTTAATATGCCAATTATGAATCCATGTGAAGAGGAAATGATGGAAGCTATTTATGCTTATAATGTATTAGCTAATATAGATACTAATAGCCAAGAATACATTTCTAAAATCGTTGAAGGAGAAAAAGAGCTTCCTAAATCTACAAGTTTAAGTCTATTTGAAATAATAAAATTAGGTTTAAAAGATGAGGTTAAAAATGCTACTCTAAAAGAATTAGAATCAAAAGATGCTATGGAAGTTATAAATAACGTTTTAATAAAAGCATTAAATGAAGTAGGTGTCGATTTTGATAAAGGTAGATTATTCTTACCTCAATTGATAATGTCAGCTGAAACTACTAAAGAAGCTTTTGCTGTTATTAGTGAAAAGTTCCCTAAAACAGGAAGTGAAAAGGGTCCTATTATAGTCGCAACTGTAAAAGGTGATGTTCATGATATTGGAAAAAATATTGTTAAGGTAATACTTGAAAGTTATGGATATAAAGTAATTGATTTAGGAAAAGATGTTGCTATAGAAAAAGTAGTTGAAGCGTTTAATAAATATAATCCTAAAGCTATTGGACTTAGTGCCTTAATGACTACAACAGTAATCTCGATGGAACAAACTATCCTAGAACTTAAGAAAATTAATAATATGTGTCCTATATTCGTTGGTGGTGCTGTAGTTACTAAAGACATTGCAGAACAAATTGGTGCAGATTATTACTCTAAAGATGCATTAGAATTTGTTGAAATATTAGAAAAGGTAATTGGATAATATGGAAAAAATTAAAAGCTTTGAAGTTAATCATTTAACATTATTACCTGGATTGTATGTATCAAGAGTTGATACAATGGATAATTTTACCTTTACAACCTTTGATTTAAGAGTTACTAGACCAAATTTTGAACCAGTTATGGATACATCAGTAATGCATACAATTGAACATTTAGGGGCTACTTTCTTTAGAACCTATTATCCTGATAGAACTATGTATTTTGGACCAATGGGATGTAGAACAGGATTTTATTTAATTCTAAAAGGAAATCTTGAGGCTAGTGATATCTTAAGTAAAGTAATTGATTGTATGAATTTTATCGGTGATTACGAAGGAATTATCCCTGGTGCAAGTGCTATCGAATGTGGTAATTATCTAGACTTAAATTTAGATATGGCCAAGTACTACGCAGATAAATATTTAAATATATTATTAAAATAAAGAGTTTTTACTCTTTATTTTTCTTTTTACAATATATCTTATAAATGATATAATAAAAATAGGTGATTTTATGACAAATCAAAAGCTAAATAAAATAATTGAAGAAATAAAATACTTTTTATTTTATTATGAAATAAATATCGATTTAAATAATTTGGATAAATATATAAATAATTTTAATGACACTTTAGAAGCTATAGTAGTAAATTATTTTTATTCTACTATAGATGATACAGGTAGAATAGTTTCTTTAGAAATGAATGGTTTTACTAATGATATATATATAAATAATAGAAATAGTTTTTTTTCATATATATCTAAATATAAAAAACCATTAGTATTTTTAGATGTGGATAATACTCTAACGTATAATGGATTTTTAAGCGAAGAAAAAAAGGAATATATATCTAACTTTAAGCATAAAAATCAAATAATACTTTCAACTGGAAAGGTATATGAATCAATTAAAAATACAATAGAAGATTGCAATTTAGAAGAAAATTATTTTTCTACTTTAAATGGTTCAGTATTAATCAAGAATAATGAATTTGAAATCTTAAATGGATTAGGATCATTATCAAATAAAATTATTATGGAACTTAAAAAATATAATCTTAATATTATTGCTTATTACAAAAATTCTATTATTAAGATAACAGATTTAATAGAAGATAATTATTATAATCTAGAAAAATATAATGAAATGTTTTTTGATGAATCACTAGAGGTAAGATATGATGAAATTATAAAAATATTAATTTTTATAAACGATGATAATAGAGAAGAATCTAAAGAAAAAGAAAATATCATCAAAGAAATATGTACAAAATACTCTGATATATATTGTTGTAGAACTGCTTATCATACGTATGAAATTCTAAAAAAGAATGTACATAAAGGTCTTAGCTTGAAAAAAATCGCTGAGGAACTTGGATATTATTATAGAAATACTATTGCGGTAGGAGATAGTATGAATGATTTTGAAATGTTAAATTATGCTGGAATGCCTTATGTTGTTTCAAATCAATCTAATGAATTAAAAGAATATAATTTTAATATATTAGAAGGTAACAGAGATATTGATATAATTGAATTAATAAAGAATACATTTTCGGAGGTAATATATGAAAAAAACTGAATTTAAAGATCATCTTGAAGTCCTAATTAAAATAATTTCGCTTTTAACAGTACTATCTGCAATTTTTACCACAGGTCAAATAAAATATATTACTATTGGTATATCAATTGTAATAATATCTCCAAAATTTATAGAATATCTTATAAAAAAATATAAATTTAGAAAAGAAAAAAGCACTAATAAAATAATATTGGAAAGTTCTAAGCATATAAATAAAATATATGCTTTAGCAAAAGCAAATGAAAAAAACCTTAAAAAGAATTTTGATTTAAATGAAGCAAAAAAAGTAGAAAAAAGATATAAAAAAATAATAAAGGATTGTAAAAAGAATCAAAAAGACTATTCATTAGAAATTCCTAAACTAGTAGGAACATTTGAAGATATAAGGAAAGCAGTTAAAAATATTGATTTTGCCAAAAATATGGAAATAACAAACTACCTTATTGATGAAATAATGGATTTACAAAGAATATTAGCACAATTAAATATGTATGACATGAGAAAAAAATTTGGTAAATACATTATAAAATATGCAAATACTATTTCAAAAAAAGCTATAGGATATATTGATTTTATCGGATGGACTGAAATACTACTTGGAAACAATAATGAGGGTAAAAAAGCAATTGATGAAGCAATAATATTAATTGATGCTAGATTATATGAATTAAAAGAAACAAAAAACGATGAATATTTTGAATTAATCTTTTTAAAAGCTAGAGCACTTAGGCATTTAGGAACAACTTTCTATACTTATAAAACATTCAAAGAAAAAGTATATACTTATTTAGAGGATGCAAAAAAAATATTGAATGAAACAAGTCCTATTGGAGTGGAATTAATTAAATATTGTAATGATAAACCAAAATTTGAAAGCAAAAGACAAACGCTTTTAAATGGAATTGAAAATAATATAGAACTTTATAAATATGAACAATACCGTAGATTCTTTAAAAATGATCCAAATAGACTTCGTGAAATACTTAATAATTTAAATAAAGATATAGAAAATGATAAAACAGATGAAAATCATAGAAAACTTAAATTGTTATCATTAAGAACGCAGGTATTAATTGAATTAAAACGTCATAACTGTTTAACTGAATCAGAAAAAGAAACGTTTAGTTATGACATAGATAAAGACTTAGATAGTATGGCAAACATATTAAATAAAAATATATATTTTGATGATGCAATGGAAACTTTTGTTAGCAATAGAGTAGAAACAATTTATGATGATGTAAAAAATATAATGAATAAGCAAAATTAATAATAAAAAGAGATAAATTTAACCATATCTCTTTTTTTGTTGTATAATATTTATGGTGATAGTATGATAGATAAAATTAAAATAAATGAAATAATATCAAGTATTCCAAATAATGTATGTGTTATAGCCGCTACTAAATATATTGATGAATCAGAGATGGTTAAATTATATGAATGTGGAATAAATAACTTTGGTGAAAATAGAGTGGATTCATTTCTAAGAAAATATGAAATTTTATCACATTTAGATATTAAGTGGCATTTCATTGGTCACTTACAAAGAAATAAAGCTAAGGAAGTAATTAATAAAATTAATTGTCTACATTCTTTAGATAGCTTAGAATTGGCCAAAATCATTAATAAAGAAAGAAAAGAAGTTCTGGATTGTTTTATTGAAGTAAAATTAACAGATAGTGAAACAAAAGATGGAATTAAAATAGATGATTTAGAAAATTTTATAATAGAAGCAAAAAAATATCCTAAAATAAATATAATAGGATTAATGTGTATGACTGAACCAAATATGATAGATGAAGAAAAGTGCAATGTTTTTTTGAAAGCAAATGAATTAGCGAAAAAAAATAATTTAAAATGTCTATCTATGGGGATGAGTGATGATTATCAATTAGCTATAAAAGCCGGATCAACTCATGTAAGGCTTGGAAGAATATTATACTAGGAGATTATTAATATGGAAAAAGAAACAATAATTAAGTATGAAGATATAAAAGGAAATCATGAAATAAATACATATATTCAACAAGCTGATCTATCACTACAAGCTATGGGATATACTGAGCATTCATATGTTCATGTTAGTAAGGTTGCGAAAGTTACTAAGCAAATTCTTCAAAAATTAGGATATTCTAAAAGGGAAATAAATTTAGGACAAATAGCTGGATACATGCATGACATTGGTAATGTTGTTAATCGTATAGATCATGCTCAAAGTGGTGCTATTATGGCTTTTAGAATCTTGGATAAATTGGGAATGCCTAATAAAGATGTTGCTAGTATTATTACAGCAATTGGTAATCATGATGAGGCTACAGCTTATCCAGTAAACGCTATAACTGCAGCATTAATATTAGCTGATAAAACTGATGTTCGTCGTAGTAGAGTTAGAAATACTGATTTAGCAACTTTTGATATTCACGATAGAGTTAATTATGCAGTTGAATCTAGTGAAGTAGTAATAAGTGACGATAGTACATCAATTTCACTTGTTTTGAAAATAGATACAAAAATATGCGCAGTAATGGATTATTTTGAAATCTTTTTAAATCGTATGATATTATGTCGTAAAGCGGCAAAATATTTGAATGTAGAATTTAAATTGATTATTAATAATCTAGAAATAATGTAATAGTTTGAATATAAAAGTATTGATATTATCATAGAGATATGATAATATTTCTTTGTGTAAATGCTTTGAAGTTAAAAATGTTTTATTTTAAAATTATTTTAATTTAAAAACATTGTCGGATAAGTATTAGAAAGAGGAAAAAATGAAAAAAATTAAATTAACACAAGTATTACAAATTGTGGCTTTAGTATGTTTTATTCTTACTATAGTTGCTTTTACTCAATCTCAAAATGTATTCTCATTTACAAGAAAAAGTAGTGAAATTCCAGGTATTAATGAATCAGTAGATGAGATAGGAAATCAGTTATTAGGTGCTGTAAAGGATGGATCACCGAAAAATGCATTTAAAATGGCATTCACTAATGGAGCGTCAAATGAATGGGGAATTATAATTATTTCTTCAATTTTAGCAATAATTTTAGTTGGTGCATCATTAGTATTTAGTTTCTTAAAATGTGAAAAAATTAAAAAAGCATCTAACATTGTTCTTATAATTGTAGGTACATTGGCAATTGCATCATTTGCTATATATTTATCTTCATTAGGAAATAGTTTGTCTATTGCAAAAAATTATACTGATATAGTAAATGCTTCTTTGAAACCATATTCATTACCTTCGGATTTCTTTAAATTTAATGTTGGTGGAAGTTGGGCATATTTCGTAGGAATTGCTTCTCAATTAATTGCTGGTGCTTCTTTAATAGTTGCTGGTATATTAAAATCATCAGACGTTGAATAGTATTTTTTAAACACTACATTTCGTAGTGTTTTTTTCTTATTAATAAAAGGTTGTAAAAAAAGGCGATTAGTGATATACTAAAAATATAGAAATGAGGATGAGAAGATGTTGGTTATTTCTTGCTAATTTATTTATATACGTAACAGAAGGTTTTTTTGTTATGTAAGCAAGAAAGATAATCATGTTCTCCCTTAATAAGCCTTTTTTATTTTTTTGGGTCACAAGTCTTTCTTGTGGCTTTTTAATTTTAAGGAGGAATAATATATGTCGTTAATTAATGTCTCAAATTTAACATTTGGATATGAAGATAGTTTTGATAATGTTTTTGATAATGTATCGTTTTCGGTAGATACAAATTGGAAACTAGGATTTGTAGGGAGAAATGGAAAGGGTAAAACAACGTTTTTAAATTTATTAATGGGGGAATATGAATATCAGGGAGCAATAACTTCTTCAGTAGAGTTTGAATACTTCCCATATGTAGTACAAAATAAGAATAAAAATGCTATTGATATTGTAGAGGAAATATATCCTGATTATGAATTTTGGGAATTATGCAGAGAACTAAATTATTTAGAATTTAATGAAGAAAATCTATTTAAAGAATTTGATATTCTTAGCTATGGTGAACAAACTAAAGTACTTTTGGCAACTTTATTTTTAAAACCTAATAAATTTTTATTGATTGATGAACCAACAAATCATTTAGATGTCGAAGGAAGATTATTGTTGGCTAAATATTTAAAAAACAAAAAAGGATTTATTTTAGTTTCTCATGATAGATTTTTTTTGGATTCAATTATTGATCATGTTTTATCAATAAACAAAAGTAATATAGAAGTTGTAAATGGTAATTTCACAACTTGGTATACAAATAAAGAAAATCAAGATAAATATGAAATATCAGAAAATGTAAAAATGAAAAAAGATATTGAAAGATTAAAAGAAGCGCAAAGGAAAACATCTGATTGGTCTGATAAAGTAGAAAGCACTAAATATGGAGTTAGATTTGGTGGACTTAGACCCGATACAGGATATATAGGACACAAAGCTGCAAAGATGATGAAAACTTCTAAAAATATCGAAGGTAGAAGAGAAGATTTAATAGAGGAAAAATCGAAATTATTGAAAAATATAGAAGAGGTTGAAGGACTAAAAATCTCCCCTATAAAACATTTTAATAATGAATTAATATCAATCAAAAACTTATCTATTATTTATGATGAAAAAGAGATTTGTAATGAAGTAAATTTTAATATTAATTATGGAGATAGAATAGCATTAAAAGGAAAAAATGGTAGTGGTAAAACTAGTATAATAAAATTAATTCTAAATCAAGGAATAAATTATAGTGGTGAAATAATTAGAGCTAGTAATTTAAAAATATCATATGTTTCACAGGATACGTCATATTTAAGTGGTAGTTTAAAAGATTTTATATATAATAACCATATTGATGAAACATTATTTAAAGCGATATTAAGGAAATTAGATTTCTCAAGAACTCAATTTGAAAAGGAAATTGAATCATATAGTCAAGGTCAAAAAAAGAAATTATTAATTGCGAAAAGTTTATGTGAGCAGGCGCATTTATATATATGGGATGAACCATTAAATTATATTGATGTAATTTCACGTATGCAAATAGAGGAATTAATATTGACCTATAATCCAACAATTATATTTGTTGAACATGATAAAATATTTTGTGAAAAAGTAGCTACAAAAACTATTGAAATAACAAAAAAATAAAGGAGTGAGTCCGACTTGGACTCCTCCTATTAATTTTAATATACTGGATAATATGGATATGGATAAGGGTATGGTTGATAATAAGGTTGATTATTAGCAATCGCTCCTCCAACAAGGGCGCCAGTTAGAAATGGTAATCCAAATCCTAATCCGGGAAAACCATACCCAGGACCTCCACCATGGAAGCCACCCATACCTGGACCCCCACCATGGAAACCGCCCATACCTGGACCTCCACCATGGAAACCGCCCATTCCCGGACCTCCGCCATGTAAACCACCCATACCTGGACCTCCACCATGGAAGCCACCCATGCTTGGTCGATAATCCGATGTAGAATAATTCATAAAATAAAAACCTCCATTATAGTATATGAAGGTTTTTGTTAAGTGTTATCGATATGGATAAGGATATGATGGATATGGACTTGCCGGATACATTGGATAATATGTCGGAGCTGGAGGAGGTGGCGGTGGTGGATAAGGATAATTATTTTGATTGTTATTTTTTGCTGCAAATATAAAAGGAGTAGTAACTAAAACACCGGCAAGAAAAGGTAAAAGTGCACCTCTATCATCATCGTTATTTGAATGTGATGGTTTTCCACGATAATAGGTAGTCATATTTGGTTGATAATACATAGTTTCACCTCCTAGATTAGTGTATGATTATTGAAAAAATATGTATAAACAAAAGAATAGTTTTCAAAAGCTTTTGAAATAAAATAATTTGGTAGTATAATATAGAAGAAAAGTAGGTAATAGCAATGGCATGTAATCATAATTGTTCATCATGTAAGGAAAAATGTGATGATAGAAAAGAAGATAATATTTTAAAAAATAATTTTAGTAACATTAAAAAAATTATAGGTGTTATGAGTGGTAAGGGTGGAGTGGGAAAATCTCTAGTTACTTCATTACTAGCAGCTAAAATGCAAAAGATGGGATATAAGGTTGGGATACTAGACGCAGATATTACTGGTCCATCGATTCCCCATTCTTTTGGAATAACTGGTAAGTTAGCAGGCACAAAAGAATCAATGTATCCTGCAGTATCAAAAACAGGGATTAAGATTGTTTCTGTAAATTTATTAGTTGAAAATCCAACTGATGCAGTAGTATGGAGAGGGCCAATCTTAGCTAATGCTGTTAAACAATTTTATACTGAAACAGTATGGGAAGAAATAGATTATCTATTTGTAGACATGCCTCCTGGTACAAGTGATGTCGCTTTAACAGTTTATCAAATGTTACCAATAAATGGTGTTGTTTTAGTAACTTCTCCACAGGATTTAGTTAGTATGATTGTTGGTAAAGCTGTAAGTATGGCTCAAAAGACTAATGTTAAAGTAATTGGAATGGTTGAAAATATGGCATATTTAAAATGCCCATGTTGTAATCAAGTGATTTATCCATATGGTAAGTCAAAATTAAACAAAGTATGTGCTGATTATAATTTAATTCCTTTGGCAAGTCTTCCAATTGATCCACAAATTGCTGATAAAATAGATAGTGGTAATGCGGAAGATATTGAAAATGAAGATTTAGCTATTGCAATTAATGAAATAATAAATTTATAGAGGTAAAAAAATGAGAAAAATATATATGATTGGTGATTCAACCATGCAATTTAATAATATTAATGCTTATCCTCAAACTGGGTGGGGACAAGTAGTGAATTTGTTCACTAAACCAGATGTTTTAGTTATAGATAAAGCGGTAAATGGTAGAAGTACAAAAAGCTTTATTGAAGAGGGTAGATTTGATGAAGTTCTTGAACAAATTGAAGAAGGAGATTTTCTAATTTGTCAATTTGGTCATAATGATGAAAAGATTAGTGACCCGGCTAGATATACAGATCCCAATACAACATATCAAGAAAATCTTTTATATTTTTATCAAGAAATAACTAAGAAAAAAGCTGGATTTGTTTTAGCGACTTCAATATCACGTCGTATATTTGAAAATGGGAAATGCTTAGATACTCATTTAGGTTATCCTCAAGCAATGCTTGAATTTGCAAATAAATATAATATCACTTGTATCGACTTAAATACTTTAACGAAAGATTTTTATGATTTAATAGGTGAAGAAAAAACTAAGAAATATCATATGATATTTGCCCCTAATATGTTCCCTAATTATATGAATGGTAAAGAAGATAATTCTCATTTAAGATATGAAGGTGCTGTAATGGTTGCTGAATTATTTGTCAAGAATTTAGCAAAAACTAATTCACCATTAAATGATTTATTTATTGATTTAAATATTAAAGAAGAAATAGATTATAAAATGCTTATAGATTAAAAAATAATCCTCTAGAAGAGGATTATTTTATTATATTAGCGAATCTAACATTAATTATTTTGTTTATATCGTTAGGAGATATTTCCACTTGATATCCAATTTTTCCAGCACTGAAGATTATTTTATCTTCTAGTGTTGCTGATTCATGAATAACGGTTTTAAATTGTTTTTTCATTCCGATTGGAGAACATCCACCTCTAACATATCCAGTTAGTGGAAGAAGTTCTTTTACTGAAATCATTTCTATAGATTTTTCATTTACTGATTGTGCAGCTTTCTTTAAATCAAGTTCAGCAATAACAGGAAGTACAAAAACATAATATTGTTTAGCTTTAGAAACAGTAACAAGTGTTTTAAACACTTTATTATGGTCTTGATTTAATAAGTTAGCAACTTCAATTCCATCCACACATTCATCACTATGAGGATATTCATAAGCATTATAACTTATTTTCTTTTGGTCTAGTATGCGCATTACATTTGTTTTTTCCATAATAACCTCTTTTTTTCTATTAAAAAAGCAACCACAAGAGTTGCTTATATTTTTTAAATGGTGGACCGCAGGGGAGTCGAACCCATGACCCACTGATTAAGAGTCAGTTGCTCTACCAACTGAGCTAGCGGTCCAATTTGTCGATTTTATTAATAGCGACTTTTATATTTTACAATACATTATTAATAAATGCAATCTTTTTTTGGAAAAACATGATATAATTTTGACTAAGAAAGAAAGTGAAAGTATGAATAAAACAATATATAAAAAGTATGCAAAAGTAGCTGTGAAAATAGGAATCAATTTAAAAAAAGGTCAAGATGTTGTAATTCGTATATCTACTAGACAAAGTGAATTTGCTTCATTTTTGGTAAATGAATGTTATAATGCTAAAGCAAACAAAGTTACAGTAGAATGGTTTAATGAAAATATTGATAGAATACGTTATGATCGAGAAAATATCGATTCATTAAGCGAGGTTCGTGATTGGGAAAAGGCAAAAGCCAAATATAATGCTGATACACTACCTTGTTATATTTATGTTGATGATGAGAATCCTTATGCATATGAGGGTTTAGATATGGATAAACTTACTTCGGTAATGCAAACTAGAAGAAAAGTATTAAAGGAATTTAGAGATTTAGAAGATAATAAAAATCAATGGTTAATAATAGCTGTTCCTTCTATAGAATGGGCAAAGATTGTTTTTCCTAATGAAAAACCTAGAGAGGCTTTAAAGAAATTATGGGAAGTAATTATCAAGGTTACTAGACTAGAAAATAGGAATCCGGTCATTGATTGGGAAAATCATATTGAAAATTTAAATACAAAAAGTAAAATTCTTAATGCTTTGAATTTAGATTGTCTAAAGTATTCAAGTTCTAATGGAACAAATTTGACTATAAAACTACAACCTAATCATGTTTGGTTATCTGCAAGAGAAAAGAATATGTTTGGTAGGGAATTTACAGCAAATATGCCAACTGAAGAAATATTTACAATGCCAAAAAAAGATGGAGTAAATGGAGTAGTGTATTCTACCAAACCTTTATCTTATAATGGTAATCTAATTAAAGATTTTGTTTGTTATTTTGAAAATGGAAAATGTGTTAGAGTAGATGCAAAAAAAGGATTATCAACCTTACAAAACATGCTCGATATGGATGAGGATTCAAAATATTTAGGAGAAGTGGCATTAGTTCCTTTTAATTCACCAATTAATGAAACAGGTATTCTCTTTTATAACACTTTGTTTGATGAAAATGCTTGTTGTCACCTAGCATTTGGTATGGGGTTTAAAAATAATATTAAAGATTATGAAAATATGACTGAAGAGGATTTTAAGAGTCTTGGTTATAATAATTCAATTAATCATGTTGATTTTATGATAGGTTCAAATGATTTAGAAATATTAGGTGTAGATTTTAATGGAAAAGAGTACCAAATATTTAAAAATGGAAATTGGTCGATTTAATACAAAAAATATGTTGACATTATAAAATTGGAAGCATATAATAATAGTATGAAATTAATAATAAACCAAAGATATGGAGATAAAACATATTGAGTAGCTTATAGAGAGTCAGTGATGGTGGAAATCTGATAGTGTACGAATTTGTAAGTGGACCATAGAGGGCATATTCAAATAGAATTTTTTCTAGAGTATTGTATGACGTACGCATACGTTAGTTGCAAGAGATGTGTTAGCATCTTAGTAGAGAGCATAGATTATTTTATCTATGAATCATGGTGGTACCGCGGGTTTATTATACTCGTCCTTGAAGTTATTTTGAGGGCGAGTTTTTTTTATTTATATTAGGAGGAAAAGAATATGAGACCAAGTTTAGAAGACGTAAAAAGTTTAAGTGGATATAACATTATACCAGTTTGTAAAGAAATAATGGCAGATGTTAAAACACCTATTCAAGTATTAAAAAATTTAAAGGCTATTAGTAAAAAGCATTATCTATTAGAAAGTGTATCTAGTGGTAAATGGAGTCGTTATTCTTTTCTAGGATATGATCCAATACTAGAAATTTATTGTAAAGATAATTTAGTAACCATTATAAATAATGAAGTAGAAAATAGTTTTATGAGTGATGATCCAATTAATGAAATAAGAAAAATAATTGGACAATATAAATCACCACAATTCGATTATATGCCACCATTTACAGGTGGACTTGTTGGGTATGCTTCATATGATATGATTAAATATGTTGAGCCAGTGCTAAAATTTAATACTGAAGATACAGGAAAATTTAATGATTATCATTTTATGTTATTTGATAAGGTAATTGCATTTGATAATTATAGGCAAAAGATAATTTTAATTACAAATATAAAAACTAATAATTTAGAAGAAAATTATAAGGTTGCAATAAAAGAACTAAATAATTTAGCCATGATTGTGAAAGCTGACTATCATGTGGAAATACCACATAATAAGATTGTTGAAGAAATAAAAGCACATGATACATTAGAAAGTTATTCTAAAAAGATAGAAAAAATAAAAAAATATATTGTAGATGGGGATATCTTCCAAACGGTTTTCTCTAGAAGATTCAAAGGTAAAATGGAAGGAGATTTATTTAATACATATAGAGTATTAAGAACTATAAATCCTTCTCCATATATGCTTTATTTAGATACTAACGAAGTACAAATTGCTGGGGCGAGTCCAGAGACATTAGTAAAAAAAGAAGGAAACTTAATTCAAACTTTCCCAATAGCTGGTACAAGACCTAGAGGAAAAAATGAAAAAGAAGATTCGCAACTAGAGATTGATTTAATGAATGATCAAAAAGAACTAGCTGAACACAATATGCTTGTTGATTTAGGAAGAAATGATGTAGGAAGAGTTAGTAAATTTGGTAGTGTTGAAGTACTAAACTATCAACATATAATGAAGTTTTCCCATGTTATGCATATTACATCCACTGTAAATGGAATTATAAAAGATGAATGTGATGCTCTAGATGCATTAAAATCAATACTACCAGCAGGTACATTGTCAGGAGCTCCTAAAATAAGAGCATGCCAAATTATTGATGAACTAGAAACAGAACGCCGTGGTATATATGGTGGAGCAATGGGATATATTGATTTTAGAGGAAATATGGATATGTGTATTGTAATAAGAACAGCCATAAAGAAAGGTAATGATGTATATGTCCAAGCTGGTGGAGGAATTGTTTTAGATAGTGATCCAGTAATGGAATATCAAGAAACTGAAAATAAGGCAAGAGCTATGTTAAAGGCTTTAGGAATGTCAGAAGGAGAACTTATATGATTATATTAATAGATAATTACGATTCATTTTCATTTAACTTATATCAACTATTAGGGACAATAAATCCTGATATCAAAGTTATAAGAAATGATGAATTAACTGTAAAAGAAATATTAAATTTAAATCCAACTCATATAGTAATTTCTCCAGGACCAGGTCATCCACATGATGCTGGTATCATAGAAGAATTGATTAAAGAAAATAAAAATATTCCATTACTTGGGGTATGCCTAGGCCACCAAGCAATATGTGAAGTATTTGGGGCAAAAATAGAACATGCAAAAGAAATAATGCATGGTAAAAGAGATTTAATATCTATAAATAATAAAACTGATATATTTGCTGGGTTAGATAATGAAATAGAAGCCGCAAGATATCATAGTTTAATTGCGGTTAATTTACCAAATGAATTAGAAGTAATTGGTCGTGATAAAATTGGTGAAGTTATGGCTATACGTCATAAAAATTTACCTATCTACGGAGTTCAATTCCATCCTGAATCTATTATGACGCCAAATGGAATAAAAATTTTAAAAAATTTTTTGAGAGGGTAATAAAATGATAAAAGATATTTTAAATAAAGTATGTGAAAAAGAAGATTTAACATATGATGAAGCATTATATGTTATGGACAAAATCATGAAAGGTGAACTTGAAGAATGTCAAGTTGCCTCATATTTAACTGCCCTAAAATTAAAGGGAGAAAGTATTATCGAAATTACTGCATCAGCTCAAGGAATGAGAGATAATGCAATAAATATTTCTGATGAAAGAGATTCTTTAGATATTGTAGGTACAGGTGGAGATAGATCATTCACATTTAATATTTCTTCAGTATCATCATTTGTTATTTCAGCTAATGGAATTAAAGTAGCGAAACATGGAAATAGAAGCGTTTCTTCTAAATGTGGTTCTGCAGATTTGTTTGAAGCCTTGGGTATAAATATAAATATTTCGGAAGAAAAAGCTAAAAAGATTTTAGAGGAAATAAACTTGAGTTTCTTATTTGCTCAAAAGTATCATCAATCAATGAAAAATGTTGGTAAAGTAAGAAAGGATTTAGGAGTTAGAACAATATTTAATATATTAGGTCCACTATCTAATCCAGCAATGCCTAAATATATGTTGTTAGGTGTATATGATGAAAAACTTGTTCCTGTAATTGCGAATGTTCTAAAAAATCTTAAAGTAGAACGTGCAATGGTTGTATATGGACTTGATGGTCTTGATGAAGTTACTTTATCAGATAACACTAAAGTTTGTGAACTACGTGATGGAGAAATAGTTGAATATATCTTTGATCCATCTAAATTTGGATTTAAAAAATGCAATAAAGAAGATCTTGTTGGTGGTTCAATTGAAGAGAATAAACAAATTGCTCTAGATATTCTAAATGGTAAAGAAGGACCTAAAAAGGATGTTGTTATTCTTAATGCAGCCTTAGCTATTTACATAGTAAAAGATGGGCTAACTTTAGAAGATTCAATAAATCTTGCTAGAAAGACAATTGATGATGGAATTGCTTTAGAACAGTTAAATAAATATATAAGGTTGAGTAATGAAATATGATTTTAGATACAATTATTGAAAAAAGAAAAGAAAGATACAAAGAAATAATATCAAATGTTTCTTTAGAAGAAATTAAAAAAAGAGCATTAGCTAGAGAAATATTTGATGAGAACTTTTTCTATAATAGTCTAAATAAGAAAGATATTTCATTTATATGTGAAGTTAAAAAAGCTTCTCCATCAAAAGGAATTATTAAAGAAGACTTTAATTATATTGAAATAGCTAAAGAATATGAACAAAATGGTGCAAATGCAATTTCTTGTTTAACAGAACCAGATTTCTTTTTAGGAAAAGATGAATATCTAACCGAAATAAAAAAGAATATTAATTTACCGATATTAAGAAAAGATTTTATCTTTTCAGAATATCAAATATATGAAGCAAGAGCAATTGGTGCAGATGCAATTCTATTAATCTGTTCAATGATAAATGATAAAGAATTAAATGATTATATAAAATTAGCGTATGAATTAAAACTTGGGGTTTTAGTTGAAGTACATGATGAGATAGAAATGAAAAGAGCTATTAAAGCTAATGCTAAAATAATTGGGGTAAATAACCGTAATTTAAAGGACTTTACTGTAGACTTCAATAATTCTATTCGTTTAAGAAATATGGCTCCTAAAGAGGTATTATTCGTATCTGAAAGTGGAATCAAAACAAGAGAAGATATAAATATATTATCTAGTAATAATGTAAATGCAGTATTGATTGGTGAAACATTAATGAAAAGTAATAATATTGGTGAATCATTAAAGGAACTTAAATATGGCAAAAATTAAGATTTGTGGACTTAAAAGATTAGAAGATATTGAATATGTAAATATTACTAAGCCTGATTATATAGGATTTGTATTTGCAAAGAGTAAGAGACAAATTGATATAGAAACTGCAATTTCATTGAAGGAAAGATTAAATGATGATATTAAAGCTGTTGGTGTTTTTGTAAATGAAAAAATAGACAAAATATTAGAAATTGAAAACTTAAATATCATAGATGTAATACAATTACATGGTGATGAAAATGATGAATATATTAAGGAATTAAGAAGTAAGACAAAATTAGAAATTATTAAAGCTTATAGAGATTCTAAATATGCAGATTATAGTTTATTTGATAATATTAATCCTGGTAGTGGTGAGACATTTGATTGGAAAATAATTAATTCTAAGAAGAAGTATTTCTTAGCCGGTGGTATTAATTCAAGTAATATTAAAGAAGCTTTAAAATTAAATCCTTATGCTATTGATGTAAGCTCTTCAGTTGAAACAAATGGTGTAAAGGACTTTAATAAAATAGAAGAAATAGTGAGGATAGTAAGAGATGAAAGGTAGATACGGAATACATGGTGGACAATATATTCCAGAAACGTTAATGAATGCCGTTTTGGAATTAGAATCTGCTTATGAAAAATATAAAAATGATGCAGATTTTAATAATGAATTAACTACTTTATTAAATGAATATGCTGGTAGACCTTCTAGACTTTATTACGCAGAAAAAATGAGTAATAATCTAGGAGGAGCTAAAATATACTTAAAAAGGGAAGATTTGAATCACACTGGTTCTCATAAAATAAATAATGTTTTAGGTCAAGTTTTATTAGCTAAGAAAATGGGAAAGACAAGAGTAATTGCGGAAACTGGAGCAGGTCAACATGGAGTAGCAACTGCGACTGCGGCTGCACTAATGGGTATGGAATGTGAAATTTTCATGGGTAAGGAAGATACAGAAAGGCAAAAACTTAATGTATTTAGGATGGAATTATTAGGAGCTAAAGTACATTCTGTAACTTCTGGTACAGCTACATTAAAAGATGCTGTTAATGAAACAATGAAAGAATGGGCAAGTAGAATGGATGACACTCTATATGTTCTTGGTTCTGTTATGGGACCACATCCATTTCCAATGATAGTTAGAGATTTTCAATCTATTATTGGTAGAGAAATTAAAGAACAACTTCTAGCCAAAGAAGGTAAATTACCTAATATGATAATTGCTTGTGTCGGTGGTGGAAGTAATGCCATGGGTGCTTTTTATGAATTCATAAATGATAAAGATGTAAAATTAGTTGGTTGTGAGGCTGCTGGTAAGGGTGTTGAAACGGCTTTAAATGCGGCAACAATTGCTAATGGAAGTCTTGGTATATTCCACGGAATGAAATCTTACTTTTGTCAGGATGAATATGGACAAATTGCTCCTGTATATTCAATAAGTGCAGGATTAGATTATCCTGGTATTGGTCCAGAACATGCTAATTTACATGATACAAAGCGTGCTTTATATGTACCAATTACGGATGATGAAGCTGTAGATGCTTTCCAATATTTATCTAAGACAGAAGGGATTATTCCAGCAATTGAATCATCACATGCAATAGCATATGCAGTAAAAATTGCCCCAACAATGAAAAAAGATGAAATAATAGTAATAAATGTATCTGGACGTGGTGATAAAGATGTAGCGGCGATTGCTAGATATTTAGGAGTTGATTTAAATGAATAATTATTTTGAAAATGTATTTAATAAAAAAGCATTTATTAGTTTTATTACGGCTGGAGATCCTAATTTAGGTAAGACAGAAGAATTTATTGATGAAATGATAAATGCTAATGTTTCTTTGATTGAAATAGGAATACCCTTTTCTGATCCAACAGCCGAAGGAAAGATAATTGAAAAAGCATCTCTTCGTGCACTTAAGAATGAAGTCACAACAGATAGAATTTTTGATATGATGAAGAATGTTAGAAAAAAACACAAGGATTTTCCATTTGTATTTATGACATATCTTAATCCCGTATTTAGATATGGATATGATAAATTTTTTAAACATTGCCAAGAATTAGATATTTATGGGATAATAATACCAGACTTACCATTTGAGGAAAAAAATGAAGTTAGAGAAATAGCTTCAAAATATGATGTTGCAGTAATTTCTTTAATAGCACCTACTTCAAATGATAGAATAAAAATGATTGCAAGTGAAGCAAAAGGATTTATCTATCTAGTTTCATCTTTAGGTGTAACAGGAGTAAGAGATGAGATTACAACCGATATTAATAAAATAGTTGATGAAATAAGAAAGTATACAAATATTCCTGTTGCTGTAGGATTTGGAATAAAAACTATCGAACAAGCTAGAAAAATGACGGAAAAAGCTGATGGTGTAATAGTAGGATCAGCTATTGTTTCAATTATAGAAAAGTATGGTGATGCTGCAAATAAGCCTGTTTATGAGTATTGTCATGGAATTACTAGTGAAATAAATAAATTGTAAAAATTGTTTACTATTGACACCAAAAGTCATATAATTTATATATAATTTTGGGAAGGAAATTAGATAATATGAAAAAAATGAGATTTATGTTGACAACTATGTTCTTAGCATTATTGTCTTTAGTACTTGTTTCATGTGGAGAAAAAGATACAACTGTTTCTTATACACAAGAACAAGCAATGGAAAAAATAGCAACTTCAGTTGAGGCAACACAAGTTGCTTTAACAGGAAGTTTTGAAGTAGCTTTAGAAGCAAATATAGATGGATTAGAAGTTGCTTTAACTGTGAAATTTAAAGAAGACGCAGCTTCTATCAATGTAAAAGTAAGCGGAGAAACTTTAGAATTTCTTATGCAAGAATCTTCAATAGAAGCAAATTTAACATTAGTAAATAACACAATTTATCTTGGGCTATTTATAGGTTCAGAAGATCCTTTATGTTTAAAAGCTACAGATCTTTATGATGGATTTGATGATTTATTAGAAGAAATTGTTACTTATATAGCGGACTCTGATATCTTCACCATTTTATCCCTTTTTTCAATGATGGGTATTGATATCTATGGCATATGTTATTCAATGGTTGCTGACTTAACGGGATTAGAATTAATTAGTTCAGTTTATTATGATGCTTCATCTATAATGCCTTTAGTTCAACAATATAATATTGATTTATCAAAATATGATGAAATACTAGCAGCTAGTGGTTATTCTAGTATGGAGAATTTAATGAACGATCCATTTTGGGTTCCGCTTATATTTGAATACATTGCTCTTGAAATTGTTCAAATTGAAATGATCGGTACTGTTTTACCTACAATAGCATCTTCATTAACATTCTCATATACTGGTGGAAAAACTAATAATTTAGTTATTGCTAGTGAAATATTACCTGCAAAAGTTACTCTTGCATTTGATGCAACTAATGTATTCAAATCAGTTGAAGTAGCTGTAAATGATATCGGATCATTTAAATTATTATTAAAAACAACAGGAGTAACTGTATCAGCTCCAAAAAATGCTAACTTATACTCTGATAGCTCTTCTATACCTGGTTTTGAAATAACTAGTATTGCTAATTTATTAAATGTATTATTTTCATGCCTGGTGGATATTCTAAATTAGATTTAGAAGGGTCATTATAATTAATTAAAAGTGCGATTTCAAAAACTACTGATATAATGGTCTATAAATCGACTTTTTTATAAAAAATATTGAAATTTTACTGAAAGATATGATATTTCAGTAATTTCTTTAATAGCACAACTTACTTCAAATGATATAATAAAAATGATTGCAAGTGAAGAAAAAGGATTTATCTATCTAGTTTCATCTTTAGGAGTACCGGGAGTAAGAGACGAAATTACAACCGATATCAATGAAATAGTTGATGAGATAAGAAAGTATACAAATATTCCTGATGCTGTAGGATTTGGAATAAAAACTATCGAACAAGCTAGAAAAATGACAGAAAAAACTGATGGTGTAATAGTAGGTTCGGCTATTGTTTCAATTATAGAAAAGTATGGCGATAATGCAAATAAACCTGCATATGATTATTGTTATGGAATTACCAGTGAAATAAATAAATTGTAAAAATTATTGACTATTGGCATCAAAAGTCATATAATTTATATAGAATTTTGAGAAGGGAATTAGAGAATATGAAAAAAATGAAATTTATGTTGACAACTATGTTCTTAGCATTATTGTCTTTAGTACTTGTTTCATGTGGAGAAAAAGATCAAACTGTTTCTTATACACAAGAACAAGCAATGGAAAAAATAGCAACTTCAGCTGTTGCAACACAAGCTGCTTTAACAGGAAATTATGAAGTAACTTTAGAAGTTAAAACAACTGATATAGAAGTTACTTTAAGTATGAAGGCAACTTCAAGTGCTGCTTCAATTAATGTTAAAGCTACTGGTAACGTTTTGTTATTATTTGCTGGAGTGTCTTCTGTTGAAGCAAACTTAACATTAGTAAATAATACTATTTATTTTGGACTATTTATGGGTTCAGATACAATATGTGTAAAGGCTTCTAACCTTTATGATGGATTTGATGATTTATTAGCTCAAGTAGTTGAATATATTGAAACATTAAGCCAAATTGGTGATGAAGACGGAGATAATGAGCTTATTGGTGGAATGGACCTTGAAAGTTTTGATATTTCAAGTATTCTTGAAATGGCTGGATTGTCTTTAGATGATGTATACGGAATAGTAGATGAAGTGTTAGGTATGGATTTATCTACTATGGATGCAACTACTATAATGGGATTAATTGCTGCATACGAAATTGATATGTCTGAGATAACTGCTTTAATGACTAATCTTGGGTACACTAGTATCGAACAATTATTAGCAGATGAAGACTATGCTAGTATGGTAATTTCATATGTAGTATCAGAAGTAATTATTGCTACTATTATGGAATCATTAGAATTCTCATATACTGGCGGAAAAACTAATACTTTAGTTATTGTTAGTGATTTAGTACCTGCAAAAGTTACTCTTGCTTTCGATTCAAATAATGTATTTAAATCTTTAGAAGTAGCTATTACTGATATGGGAACATTCAAATTATCATTTAAAACAACTGGAGTAACTGTTTCAGCTCCAAAAAATGCTAACTTATACTCTGATATCTCTTCTATACCTGGTTTTGAAATAACTAGTATTGCTGATTTATTAGATGCATTATTCACGGCTGTATATTCTGAATCTGATTTAGAAGGGTCATTATAATTAATTAAAAGTGCGATTTCAAAAACTATTGCTATAATAGTCTAGAAATCGCCTTTTTTTATAAAAAATATTGAAATTTTACAAAAAAATCATTATACTATTTATATTGGAAGGAAGTAATTGTTATGAAGAATCATAGAAAAAGAAAAATAATTTCAATATGTGTATTATTTATTGCAGTAGGTATAACTTTCTTTCTTTTAAGTAGTAATAAACCTGATGGTGATCGCACAACTACAGATGATATTGTTATGAATCATGGTGTAGCTGCACCTCTTGAAGATGCAAAAACTCCTCTTGAGTATACACAACTTGAAAATTTAAATTTTCTTATATATCAATTAGAAAACAATAGATGTTTTACCTCAACAACTACGGGTGAGTCAAAAGCCAGTGTTGCGACACAAAAAGTAAGTGGCCAAAGAATAGTGTTAGAAGATTATGCTTTTAATCAAACTATAACTTCATCATCTTTTGTAAAGCTCGGTGAGCAAAGGATATACTTGTATGGCCAAGAAAAAGTATTGATTAGAGAGGCAGAAAGTAATTTAAAATCATTTAAGAATAATATAACTGAAAAAACATATGAATCAGATTTTGATGAATATGGTTCTAATCCAATGACTTTTGCATCATATGTTCTTTCGAAAGATACAATAAAATCTACATCAAAGATATTAAAAAATGATGAAAATTATGAAATTACTTATAATTTAATTCCAACAATAGCTCCAGTTTATTATCAACGTAAAATAAAATATAACTCTGGCTCATCTGAATATCCTGTTTTTTCAAGTATTTCATTAAAGATGACTTTTAATTCAAAATGGCAAATATTATCGATAGAAACAGAAGAAAAATATGAAGTTAAAATTAAATTAATTGGTTGGATAAATACAAGTACAAAACTAGTAGAGACATTTGACTATAGTAGTGATTTGGTGATACCTGATTTAACATTTTGGGAACCATATTTAAAGTAAAAAAAAATCCATTTATGGATTTTTTTGTTAATAATAGATATCTTCTTTTACTTTTTGTTCTAATTCTTTTCCGCCCAATTTATTGATAATAGCAAAGGCAAATTCTATACTAGCAGCAGCGCTTTTTCCAGTGATTAGGTTTCCATCGATTACAGTGTAACTATCGATATACTCTCCACCAAAGTCTTTATTCATACTTGTAAAGCAAGTGTATTTTTTTCCATTTAAATATCCAAGTCTTCCTAAAATAGTAGGTGCAGCACAAATTGCACAAACAATTTTATTGTTATCCATAAAATTTTTGATAATATTTACAATGGTTTCAGTACTCTCTAATATTTTATAATGTTTTCCACCTGGTAGAAGTAGACAAGAGTAATCATCAATATTAATTTCTTCAAGAGTTTTTAAATTATTAAAATAAATATTGTTCATTCCTACAACTTCTGATTTTGTTGATACAATGTCAATATCAATTTTTGCTCTTCTTAATAAACCAAAAGAACAAACTCCTTCAACTTCTTCAAATCCATCACAAATAATTGCTAAAACTTTCATATATTAAACCTCCAAATATACTTATATTATAACATTATATAATCCAAAAATAAATATAAAAAAAACATGCGTATAAATTGACAAATAAGGCTAAAAAAGATATCATAGAAATGTAAAATAAGAGAAAAATAAGTTATAAAGATGATAAATATTATTGCATTAAAAAAGTTTAAGAAGAGGTAATGTAAAATGCTTGGAAGAATTCATTCATTTGAGAGTTTTGGTACTGTTGATGGTCCAGGAATAAGATTTGTAATATTTCTTCAAGGTTGTCCACTTCGTTGCAAGTATTGTCATAATCCTGATACCTGGGATTTAAATAAGGGATCACTATATAACATTGATGAAGTATTTCAAAAAGTACTAAAATATAAGCATTATTTTGGTAGGAATGGTGGAGTAACTATATCTGGTGGTGAACCATTAATGCAAATTGATTTTGTAACTTGTTTATTCAAGAGATTGAAAGAAGAAAATATCCATACTTGTTTAGATACATCTGGGATACTTTTTAATGAAACGAATGACGAGTTAATGATTAAAATTGATGAACTTTTACAGGTTACTGATTTATTTCTATTGGATATAAAGCATATTGATAGAATAGAACATAAGTTATTAACTGGAAAAGATAATGATAATTCACTCGCTTTTGCTCGTTATTTGTCTAAAAATGAAAAAAAGATGTGGATAAGGCATGTAATTGTTCCTGGGATTAATTTAGATGAAAATAGTCTTAAGAGAACAAAAGAATTCATTAATACACTTAATTTTGTAGAAAAGATTGAAGTTCTTCCATATCATACGATGGGAAAAGTGAAATATGATATGCTTGGAATAAAATATCAATTAGAGGATACACAAGTTCCGACGGACGAAGAAATTAATTTTGCAAAGAATATATTGTGTGGTGAAAAAAATGCTTAATGATAAGAATTATTCAAATTTATCAGGTTATTCTATAATTGAAGTTATGGGCGAATCTTGTGTAAGTTGTTATACTATGATGCCTATACTCGAAGATATATCAAAAAGATTCGATATAAATTTCTATGTTGTAGAAGCAAATGAAGAATCTAAAAATTTAATTAATCAATATGATGTAACAAGTGTACCAAGTATTTTGCTTTTACATGATAATGAGTTGCTTGGATTGGCTAGAGGATATCAACCAAATGAAATACTTGAGATTTGGATTGATGCAAAAATTGATGAACATAAAAGAAAGATGAGGTACTAATATGCAAAAAGGTTGGCAAGGTTTTAAAGAAGGTAAATGGTGTAATGAAATAAATGTACGCGATTTTATCCAAAATAATTATACTCCATATGAAGGAGATGACAGTTTTTTAGTTGGACCAACAGCAGCAACTACTGCATTATGGGACCAAGTTACTGAATTGAATAAGCAAGAAAGAGCTGCCGGAGGGGTATTAGATGCTGATACTAGTGTTGTTTCGACATTAACTAGTCATGGTGCTGGCTATTTAAACAAAAATTTGGAAAAGATAGTTGGTTTCCAAACTGATAAACCTTTTAAGCGTTCTTTACAACCATTTGGTGGTATTAGAATGAGTGAAACGGCTCTTGAAGAATATGGATATAAAATAGATGATGAAGTATTAAAAGTATTTACTAAATATCGTAAAACTCATAATCAAGGTGTATTTGATGCCTACACTCCTCAAATGAGAGCTGCAAGAAATGCTGGTATTATTACAGGACTTCCTGATGCTTATGGACGTGGACGTATTATAGGAGACTATAGAAGAGTTGCATTATATGGTGTTGACCGATTAATAGAAGATAAAAAAGAATATTTAAATATTATAGTAGGCGATATGGATGCAAATACTATAAGAAATAGAGAAGAAATTTCTGAACAAATAAGAGCTCTACAAGATTTAAAAGAAATGGCTAAAATATATGGATGTGATATTTCTAGTCCATCTACAACGGCTCAGGAAGCAATTCAAGCTGTATATTTCGGTTATCTTGCTGCAGTAAAAGACCAAAATGGGGCAGCTATGAGTTTAGGGAGAACTTCAACGTTCTTAGATATTTATATCGAAAGAGATATAAAAAATAATGTTATTACTGAAGCGGAAGCTCAAGAATTAATGGATCACTTTGTTATGAAATTACGCTTAGTAAAATTCATGAGAACTCCTGAATACAATGAATTATTCTCTGGAGATCCAACATGGGTTACTGAATCTATTGGTGGTATGGGAATTGATGGGCGTTCATTAGTTACAAAAAGTTCTTTTAGAGTATTACATACCTTAGTAAATTTAGGACCTGCACCTGAACCTAATTTAACAGTTTTATGGTCAGTAAATCTACCTATGAATTTTAAACGTTTCTGTGCAAAAATTTCTATTGAAACATCATCTATACAATATGAAAATGATGATTTGATGCGCGCTGAAATGGGCGATGACTATGCAATAGCATGTTGTGTTAGCTGTATGAAGGTTGGTAAGGATATGCAATTCTTTGGAGCCCGTGCTAATCTTGCAAAATGTTTATTATATGCTATTAATGGTGGAGTAGATGAAAAGAAAAAGAACCAAGTTGGTCCTAAGTATGCTCCAATCACAAGTGAATATTTAGAATACGATGATGTAATGGATAAATTTGAACAAATGTCTTCGTGGTTAGCTGGATTATATGTTAATACATTAAATGTAATTCATTACATGCATGATAAATATTGTTATGAAGCAATAGAGATGGCATTACATGATCACGAAGTAAGAAGATTCTTTGCGACTGGTATTGCGGGATTATCTTGTGTTGCCGATTCATTATCTGCCATAAAGTATGCTAAGGTAAAAACTATAAGAGATGAAAGTGGAATAGTTGTTGATTATCAAATTGAAGGAGATTATCCTAAATATGGTAATAATGATGATCGTGTTGACCAAATCGCTGTTAATTTAGTAAAGAGTTTTATGAATAAAATCCGTTCACATAAAACATATCGTGAATCAGTACCTTCAATGAGTATTTTAACAATTACATCTAATGTTGTGTATGGAAAGAAAACTGGTAATACGCCAGATGGAAGAAAAGCAGGAGAACCACTTGCACCAGGGGCAAACCCTATGCATGGTAGAGATAGCAATGGAGCATTGGCTTCTTTAGAATCTGTTGCAAAACTTCCATATGAATATGCAAGAGATGGAATTTCAAATACTTTCTCAATCGTACCAAATTCTTTAGGAAAGGATGAATAATATGAGTAATAAAGTTGATAATTTAGTTCAAATGATTGATGGTTATACCGCATCAGGTGGGCATCATCTTAATGTTAATGTTTTTGATCGTGAAACATTATTGGACGCACAAAAACATCCTGAAAAATACCCTCAATTAACAATTCGTGTTTCTGGATATGCTGTTAACTTTAACAAATTATCTAAGGAGCAACAAGACGATGTAATAAGTCGTACTATGCACGAAAGAATGTAAAAAATGGAAAGCACTTTAAAAGTGCTTTTTTCTTTGTCGAATTTGGAAAAACTTGCACAAAAATACAAAAAAGTACAAAAAATAATAAAATTCTATTTACTTTATAAAAAAAAATGATAAACTATAGATGTATCTCATTGAGATACAACCCTATCCTAAGAAGGACGTAAGTCCTCGTGAATTTTTATTCACAACCCCCTTTTATGGTCGTTGCATACCCCCGCAACGACCACCCCCCTACATGATTTGGCTGTAAAGCCATTTTTTTTTACAAAGGAGAATATTATGAACAATTTTTTGGCTAGAACTGAGATATTAATCGGTAAATCATCAATTGAAAAAATTAAAAAAGTTAATATAATTGTTTTTGGTTGTGGAGGAGTCGGATCATTTTGCATTGAATCATTAGTGCGTTCTGGGATTGAAAAAATCACTATTGTTGATAATGATACAATTTCATTAACGAATATAAATCGTCAATTAATAGCAACAATATCAAAAATAGGTTGTTTGAAGGTTGATGTCATGGAAGAAAGAATCTTAGATATTAATCCCAATGTAGTAGTCACTAAGAAAAATATTTTCTATACTAAAGATACATATAATGAAATAAATTTATCGGAATACGATTATGTAATTGACGCAATTGATACCGTTAGTGCAAAAATCTATATTGCTGAATATTGTTATAATAATAACATTAATTTAATAAGTTCTATGGGAACTGGAAATAGATTAGATCCAACAAAATTTAAAATTACTGATATTTATAAAACATCAGAAGATCCACTGGCAAAGACTATGAGATATGAATTAAGAAAACGTGGTATAAAGAGACTTAAAGTTTTATTTAGTGAAGAAATTCCTTTAAAACCAGAAATTAATGAGGAGTTGTTAGCAGATTCTACTAAAAGAAGTATACCAGGAAGTATTTCATTTGTACCACCCGTTGCTGGAATGGTTATAACCAGCGAAGTCATAAAAAATATAATAGAGAAATAAGAAAACTTACCAAATTGGTAAGTTTTTAACTTTTTATATAATCTTTTTTTGTTTTATATGAATATGGTTCAGTTCCCGATATAAAATAATCATAGAAACTATTCGTATAATTAGATGTATTAGCCAAATACAGAGTATCATTATCCTTGAGTACTTTAATATATGAAATATCATCTGGGGTTTCATAATATTGGGAGTTTTTTGCAAATTTATTCATCATATGATTCATTATGGTTCTAGGAATATTTTTTGTAGAACTTGTTAACCATTTAGTTTTTGTGTCATAACTACACCAAATTCCAATAGTTATATCCTTAGTATAAGAAATAACTAATGAATCCTTAACAGCATCAGAGGACATCTGGTATTTTCTTTTTGTTTCTATATCATAATTAGTTTGACCGGTTTTGGCCATAAGATAAGTATTCGTTAAATCATAATTTGTATCCTTAAATACATCATGAAGCATATCATTTATAAGAAATGCTGTTGTCTCTTTCATCACAGTTGTGGTCTTTCTATCTTCAAAGGAATTATTACCATTAAAGGTTAAAAGTGGAGAAATTTTTTTGAATTTACCTAGATTGGCAAAAGCCGTATAAGCACCAGTTAGGTTTAATAACGAATACCCATATGTTGATCCACCAATGGCTTCAGATTCATAAACTTCAGTAGTAGGAATAATATTTAATCTTTTAGCAAATTCTAAAGCTTTTTCTTTACCAACCATTTGAAATAATTTAACAGCTGGAATATTACGACTTTCGCTTAATGCTTGACGTAATGTTATATATCCTTTGTATTGGTAATCCCAATTATTAATATTAAAACCGTTAGAATATGTATAAGGTTCATCTAGAATAATTGATGCAGGAGACAAATTATAATATTCGATTGCTGGCGCATAGTCCAAAATTGGTTTTATTGTTGATCCTGGTTGAATAAGAGCAGTTGCATAATCAAATACTAGATTACTATTTGTTCTATTTCCTGAAATACCTAATAAATTGCCAGTTGCATTATCAATACAAACGATAGCACATTTTATATCATCATCAGGAAAATAATTATATTCGTTATTCATTATCTTATATATTTCTTTTTGTATAGAAGAATTCATAGAAGTTTTTATTTTATAATCGGCATCATTAATATTTATATTATGATTATCTAGCATATAAGTGTATAAATAATTTAGATATGCTGTTGCATAATCTTCTTTTATAAAAACTTCACCTTTCTTTAATTGATTTTCAATTTTAATTTCTTTTGCATTATTTGCTTCTAATAAGGAAATATAATCATATTTATACATGCTATCAATAACTGTATTTCGTCTTTTAGTAGCGGCTTCAGGATTTTTATATGGATTATAATAGTTTGGAAGCTGTATTATCCCCGCAAGTAAAGCGGAATCTTCGATTGTTAAATCAGAGGAACTTTTATTGAAATAATAATTACTTGCCATTTCAACGCCATATATATTTCCTCCAAATAGGATATTATTTAAATATGCTTCAAGGATTTGATCTTTGGTAAGTTCTTTATCTAATTTTATAGCCATAGAAATCTCTTGTAATTTGCGTTTAAGAGATTTATCATTGGTTAAAAAAAGATTCTTTATTAATTGTTGATTTATTGTTGAAGCGCCCTCGCTATAAGACTGTGAAATTAAATTATTAATAGTAGAAGTAACTATTCTGGATGGATTTATTCCATTATGGATATAGAAAGAATTATCTTCAACACTAACAATGGCATTTTGCATGTTTCTATTTATTTTATCTATTGGTACATAATTAGTTAATTTTGCACCAACAGTAGATACTACGTTTCCATTTGAATCTAAAATTTTTGTATTATTAGGAGCAATTAATTTCGTATAATCCATTTCTGGAGAAATATTAATAATATAAATTGCTAAGGTTGAAATTACAAGTAATACTATGGTAAAAGTAAATAATGATATTGTATATAAAATCTTAAAGAATTTTTTCATCGATTACTGCCAAGTAATTTAGACGTGGCAAATATCCTTCTTTAATAAGATGTGCTTCATTTTTAAATGTTTGATATAAGATAGACTGTCTTCCGCCATTAATAGAATCTAAATAATATTTATAAAAAATACTGAATTCCATTAGGTAAAATTCATTATATGCATTCCAATAGATAATCAAAAATCCAATTCCACCATGATCGGTTATTTGTTTTAAATGATGTATCTGATGATCATGGACATTTTTTAAAGGAAAAAGTGTTTTGTTATTGTTTTCTTTTGCTTCAAAATCAATATATCTTCCTTTATAAATTCCGTTATAATCGGTAGTAGAGGGAGTTTTATAATAAGCTTCTGTAATAACTGCTTTATTTCTAGAAGGATAGTCTACATGAACGATTTGAACTGGTGTAGGCTTCTTATGAATAATAGCCTTATTATTGTTTAAATAATATTCATTTGACTCATTTATAATAGTCTCAAGGTTCATCCCTCTATTTTTTGCTGATATATTTGATTGTTTGGTTTTTTTAATTATTGGAAAGTTTATAGCCATCTTCATCACCTAGTTATATAATATCATATTTTTTTATCATAGATATTAATATTATGTAAAAAAAAATCGAATTTAAACACAAAAATGATAATTATTAATATAATAAGTTGGGTGTTTAAAATGATTGGTATAATAAAAACTAATGATTTAAGGAATGAGTATTTATGTAAATATTTTAGAACGGAAAAATATATATACTCAAATGATTTAAAAGACTTCTATAATCTTGATATTTTAATATTAAATTTTTCAGGAATGGACACAAATTATTATTTGAAACAAACAGATATTAATTTAAAAGAATTGATAAAACAAAATAGAAGCTTACGTTTAGTTGTGACAGGTGTTGCGAATAAGGAATTAGAAAATTTATGTCTCGACAATGATATTCTTTTATTAGCACTTATGAATAATAAAAAATTTGTGGCACATAATGCGATGTTAACTGCTGAAGGAATATTAAGAGTTATTTCAAATGATTTAAAAGAAAGTTTTTCTGATTTAAATATTCTAGTTTTAGGTTATGGCTATGTAGGTGAAAGTATCACAAAACATTTAAATTTTTATAATGATATAAGTATTTATACAATTGATCAAAAGGAAGAAAAAAGTGTTTTATTAAGCAAGAATAAATTAGTTAATAATTTGGATAAACTTAATTATGATTTAATAATTAACACAATACCAGTTAATTTAATAAAAGCTGATGTAATTATAAACAAAAGTACTAAAATATATGATGTGTCTTCATATCCATATGGATTCAATGAAGAAATGATTAAAAATGTTAAAGTGGTTCCTCAAATTCCTGGTAACATTTTACCAAAAAGCGCCGCTAAATTAATTTTTGATATTATAGAAGATGAATTAAAAAAATAATATTTGTATTTTCCCTCTTTTGATGCTATACTATAAAAGGATTATTTCGATTCTTAATTATAATAAAGGAGGCAGAAGTTCACAATTTTTTTTATGTGAACTTATATGTATATGAGTAAAATTAATATTTTTGGTTTGGGCGGTTTACAAGAAAACGGTAAAAATTTATATGTAGCAGAAGTGGATGAAAAAATATTTATCCTGGATGTTGGTTTAAAGTACCCAACAAGCGAATTGTACGGTGTAGACGTTATAGTCCCCGATTTTTCGTATTTAGTTGAAAATAAGGATAAAATTTGTGGTGTTTTTTTGACACATGCACATGATGATCATATTGGTGGAATAGGACATTTATTAAAAGAAATTAAAACTAAAGTATATGCAACAAAATTTACATTAGCTATTGTAAAAGATTTATTAAATGAAAATTCTTGTAAAGTAAGTGATGATTCTTTTGTTGAAATCAATCCCAATTCTATTTTGAAATATGATGATATAACAGTTAGATTTTTTGAGGTTGCACACAATATTCCTGGCTGTGTTGGAATAGTAGTTGGTACTCCTGATGGTAATATTGTTTATACTGGGAATTATACTTTTGATCAAAATGTTAAGGCTAATTTTCAAAAAATGTATTCAAGTTTAGCTAGATATTCTAAAGAGGGGGTACTAGCTCTACTTAATGATAGCCTTGGTGCCAATAATGAAGATAGTAGAGGAACAATATTGGAATTTAAGCAAAGAATTAATAATATCTTTGGTTCTGCAGAGGGTAGAATAGTTTTTAGTATGTTCTCAAATGATTTACAACGTATTCAAATGATTATCGATATTGCGGTTTCTTTTAATAGAAGAGTTGCTATAATGGGTCGTAAAACCCAAAAGATCGTTAATCAAGCAATGAATTTGGGATATTTAAAGATTCCTGAAAAAAGTTTAGTTAATTTTAAATTTATAGATGAAAAAAATCATAATAATGATCCTGATTTAGTTGTATTAGTCACAGGTGATCGTCATGAGCCTTATTATATGCTTCAACGTATGAGTAAGAAAATAGATCGATTAGTTAGATTAGAAGAAAATGATACGGTAGTTATTCTAACGGTTCCATATTTGGGTACTGAAAAGATGGCTGCTAGAACTTTAGATATGGTTTATAAAGTGACTAGTAAAGTAAAAGTATTTAAGTCAAATTTATTGCCTGCAGCATTTGCAACGAGAGAAGAGATCAAGGCAATGATAAATATTTTGAAACCAAAATTTTTATTACCAGTAATTGGAGAATATCGTCATCAATATGCTTTTATAACGGTTGCTACATGTATTGGATATGATCCTGAAAATATTATTATACTTGACAATGGTGATAAATTACAAATTGATGATGGAAAGCGTATTGGAATCACTTCATCTGTTTCGGTTGGGGAAATAATGATCGATGGTAGAGCTGTTGGTGATGTTGGTGATGTTGTAATGAGAGATCGTGAAATGCTTGCTGAAGACGGAGTTTTATTGATTGTTGCTAATGTTAATCCAAAAACTAAGAAGATTGTTTCTGGACCTGAGATTATTACAAAAGGTTTTTCATTTTCAAAAGAAGATATAAATATGGATAAGGAATTCCATCAAGCCTTTGAAAAAATAAGTATAAAACACTTAGTTAATAAGTTTATTAACTGGAGTGAATATAAAAATGATTTGAAGAATGAAATGAATCGTGTCGTATATAAATTAACAAAAAGTAATCCAATTATTATTCCTGTTTTGATATCGACTGATGTTGAAGCGGTTAATAAAAGTATAGAAAACAAATAGAGGTAAATTATGAAAGTAAAATTTTTTAAAAAGAATTTGGAATCAATCATTGCCTTGCTGATTGCAGGGATATTAATGTTAGTAATTCCTACAAATACAATTATAAAAATAATATTTATAATATTAGGATTAGTAGTTATTTTAACAAATCTACAACAAACAATATTAGGATATAAAACAAAGCAGTTTGATATAGCTATAGTAGGAACGATTTATATTGCTCTTGGTGTAGTATTGATGTTCTATCATGGAATTATATTGCTAGTATTACTGGGAATTTTCTTAATTGGATTACCATTATATCGTATATTTATAGCCGCAGATAAAAAAGATCAATTCTATAAAGAAATCTTTAAAATAATCCTTGGTATTATATTACTTGTATTATCACCAGAAGCAATTCTAGGAACTTTAATTAAAATAATAGGTGTTGTACTAATTGTAATCGCAGCATTATTATTTGTTTCTTCAATTTATACTGAAAGAGAAGTAAAATAAATAAGAAAAGTATTTAAAAATCACTATTTTAGTGGTTTTTATTATTTTCTACATTATTCTATCTTCCGTTTTAATAAAATATATGCTAGGTGATTGTCGATGGCAAAAGAAAAGGTAAAAATAGAAGAGCAGCAAAAAAATTATTTTTATGAAATCATTGGAATGACAATGGTCGTAATTTGTTTAATTATATTGGGTGGGTTAGGTAAATTTGGAAGTAGCTTAAATTTAATATTGAAATTCCTTTTTGGTGACTTTTCCTTTGCTTTTATTATTGCTATTATGTGGCTAGGATTTAAATCTATTGTAAAAAAGAGATTAGTTGATACTCATTCGGTTGTTTTTCAAGGAATTATAATAGGAAGTTTTGGTTTATTGTCTTTATGCCATCTATCGTTGTATGAAGAAATACCATTAAGTGATTCAACGGTTATCTCAGGGACATTGAAATTATTTAAACAATATTATGTAAGTTATGAAAGTAATTATATAACTGGTGGGGGAATAATAGGCGCAGTAGTATTTCAAGTTTTAATTTTCTTTTTTGGAAAAACTGGAACAATTGTACTAAGTATTCTCTTGATTGTAGTCGGTATCTCATTTGTTTCGAATGCTTCGGTTTTATCTTTTGCTAATAAAATTAAACAAATTAAAAATTTCTTTGTGAAATTTTTTAGAAGGATACAAAATTATTTTAGTAAAGTAGATTATTCCAATAAAAAAGAAACAAAGTTTACTCCAACGAATATTAATTTGAATTCCTTATCTGATATAAAACCGAGTGTAAATACAAATATTCAATATCAAATTTCAAAGGAACAGGAAGAAAATTTAAAATTATTCATCAAGCAGTTTTCTCTTCCTATAATATATGAAAGATTTAAGGTTGGATATAATTCAACTACATTTAAGTTTACTTTGATTGGAGAAAATAATACAAAAGTATTACAAAGCAAAATATTCGAATTTTTTAATCAACAATGCTTTTTTATAACAAGAGGTAAAATAATGTATGCCGAAGTAAATAATAAATTTAAAGAATTACTTACGCTTAAGAGATTACTTACTAACAGTTATAATGAAACATATTTACTTCCACTAGCACTTAATAATGATTTAGATGACTTATGTATAGATTTGACTACTCCAAATTATTATATTATTAGTGGAGACATTTCTTCTGGAGTAAAAACTTATGTTAGAAGTTTAATTGTTAGTATAATATTAAAATATTCACTTAATTTTAATATAGCAATGATAGATACAAAATCAGAATTTAGAGAGTTGGATTTGATAAGTGAATCTATTGAATATACAATTGGTAGTCAAAAGGCACTAGAAGTTTTAGATGATCTATGTATAGAAGCCGAAAGAAGAAGAGAATTATTCAGTTTTTTAAATGTTGATGATTTTAAGAGTGCTAATGATGAAATTGAAAATAGTCATCATAAATTAGAAAATTTAAAACCATATTTTCTTTTTATTAATACAAGCATTAGTAAACATAATAGTGAATTTGAAAATAAATTAAATTATTTGACTAAATTTAGTAGTAAGTTAGGTATTTATATTTTTGTATGTGTTAGAAAAAGAGAAGATTTAGGAAGCATTACTCTTAATAATGCAAGTAAAATATGTTTTTATACAAGTAGTTTAGACTTATCACTAAAATTACTTAATTCGGATATTTGTTGTGCCCTACAAAAAAAAGGAGATGTCTTATATCAGATAGATAATCAAATCCATCATGGACAATCTCCTTATTTATCTATCTCAGATTATGAAAAGATATTAAGAAAAATATTATGATTTTTTCAAGAATTTTTTAAGGTATTCATTTCTTTCATTCAGTGCACGTTCATATTTACCTGTTGATTTTCCAATATAATAAGATTTATTTATTATAGAAGTAGGAAGATATTGCTGCTCAACAAAATCATCAGGATAGTCGTGAGGGTACTTATAAAGGCTAGAATTACCTTTTATTTCTCTATTTAGAATATGCTTTGGAATTTCATAGGATGATAGGTTTAGTAAATCATCAATTGCACTATTAATGGAACTTTCGCTAGTGTTACTCTTTGGAGAAAGAGCTAGATCGATCGTGATACATGCTAAAGGAATTCTAGCTTCAGGAAATCCTAGGTTTTTTGCCGCTTGACAGGCAGCAATAACTCTTGGTCCAACCTGTGGATTAGCAAGTCCAATGTCTTCATAAGCAATTACCGTTAAGCGTCTACATATTATATCGATATCTTCTAATAGAATTAATCGTGCTAAGTAGTGTAGCGATGCATCAACATCACTACCACGGATAGATTTTTGAAAAGCACTTAAGATATCATAATAGTTATCCCCTTTACTATCAAGCTTAATAGATTTTATTCCAATAAGGCTTTGGGCTTTTTCCATAGTAATTTCTCCTTCAATTAAAGAAAGAGCTTCTAGCATATTTAATGCAGTTCTTATTTCGCAACCACTAGAAGATACAATATAGTCTAGAATATCATCAGTAATAATAGTTTTAAATAACTCTTTTTCTTGAGCTATGGTATTCTTAAGAAGTGTCATAACATCGTTAGGGGAAATAGAATTCAATTTATATATATGACAACGACTTCTAACAGCAGTATTTATACTTATATAGGGATTTTCAGTGGTAAGACCAATGATAGTTAATTTTCCATTTTCTATATAAGGAAGCAGGAAGTCTTGAGTGTCTTTTTTCATTCGGTGGATTTCATCTATAACAACCAGTGTTGTATCATAATAATTAGTATTATCAATAATATCTTTTAATTTTGATTTATTATCAATAGAGGCATTAAATTCAAATGTTGATAATCCATATTCTTTTGCAATTATAGAAGCAATAGTTGTTTTTCCAGTACCAGGTCCTCCATATAATATAAGCGAAAAAAGTTGGTTCTTTTTCATCATTAAAGCTATGACCCCATTAGGTCCAACTAAATGATCTTGCCCAACAATTTCGTTGAATGAATTTGGTCTTATTCTATAAGCTAAAGGTTGCATAATATCACCACAATTAATTATATCATAAAACCTATTATTTGATTATTTTTTTAAAATTTACCCCAAAAATTCCAAATACCCCAGAAGAAATTATATAAATAGAATATTTCAAATAAGTTAATCCTTTTATTTGTTCTCCCATTAATACTAAAATAAGTATAATAACTATCGAAGTAATAAATCCTATTATTATTCCAGATAAAAGGCCTTTTTTATGTCTATAATTTGAAAATAAGAATCCAATAGTAGCAAAGGCAATAATTCCAACAAATAAAGTAACATTCTTTGGATTAACAGTTGAATCAGAGAAATAAAAATATACTGCTGTGAGCAAACTAATTATAATTGATAGAATCAAAGAAATAAGATAAATTTTCAAAATAACTACGGGTTTTGACTTCATGCTATCACCTATTAAACTATATGTAATAATTTTCTTAATATTCGTAAATAATATATTCGGTGATAAGAAATGGAATTAGTTTATACATTGTTGCGCTCGATAGCAGTATTTTTATTTATGATGTTTATAATCAGAATATTAGGTAAGAGAGAAGTTGGAGAACTAAGCAGTTTCGACTTAGTTGTTTTATTAGTAATTGCAAATGTAAGTAGTATGGGAATTGAACATTCAGAATTGTTTCTATCAGCTTTAATATGTTTGGCATCTTTAATAGTTTTACAAAAAATATTTGCAAAACTGCTATTACATTTTTCTGGATTACGTAAAATTATTGATGGAGAGCCTTCGGTAATTGTTGTAAATGGAAAACTTAATTATAAAGTTATGAAAAAAGAATCTTATACTGTAGATGACTTAATTACACAAATGAGAGAAAATAATATTATGGATATCAGAGATATAAAACTAGCTGTCCTAGAGACAAATGGAGAATTAACCGCGTTTGATAAAAAAGATTTTAATGAGATTATTTTACCAGTTATTCAAAGTGGTAAGATTATTAAGAAAACAATTCAGTATTTGGGTCTTACGGAAAAAGAAATAAAAAGAAGATTAGAAGAAAAAAAGCTTCAATTAAAAGATGTAGTCTATGCATCAAGCAATGGAAAAGACTTATTTATTCCTCAGAAGGTTTAAATTTTATTCGATAATAGATTACCAATATCAAAATAGTTGTTATATTGCCAAGTAAAAAAGCCATAATTTTTGGTGCTACTAATAATAAGTATTTCGTTTGATAAATATTTATTAACGTTAGTAATCCAACAAGTATAATGCTTTTAATTTTTATTTTATATCCAATATCATGATGAATTATTGAATAATTTAACATCAAATATATAAGATTAGTAATAATTACACTTATTGCAAATCCTAAAGTATTTATTGCTGGTATTTGACACAAAATAAATATGAAAAAAAGTGTTATACAAGTGGAAATTACATTGTTTCTTAATAATTTTTTCTCATGATTATGAGCCTGTAAAACTGAAACAAAGATTGGACTAAAATAGAAAATGAAATAAAATGGTGCTAGAAATTGTACAATGCTAGCACTTTCATTATTTTTATATAAGAAAGATAATAATTCATCGGCAAAATAATAATTAATATTAAAATTTATTATTGATGTGAAGGTTGCTAGAAATAATGATTTTGAGATTAAGTTATTAGTCTCTTTTTTGTTTTCTTTACATTTGCATAAATTAGGGAAAAAAGCCTTTGTTATACCACCTGTGACGAAAAATGCCATTAGCAATAAAGGAACTGCATATCCTGTAAATAGAGTAAAATATCTTTGTGCTACGTCACTAGAATAATTAATTTTTGATAATGAATATGTAAAAACTATTGGTTCTAAAAAAGAAAAAAAAGAGGTTATTAAATGACTAATAGTTAAAGGGGTAGCTTGTTTTAATATTGGGGATGTTTCCTCAAAATTCTTTTCAAATTTTAAAGAAGTAAATTTTCGTGTTTTAATAATTAAATATGTAAAAGAGGATACCTCACTTAAAGATAAACCAATAACAATAAGACATATAAGGAAATTGATGCTTTTATCTCTAAAAATTGCGACTAATCCGATGCATATTACAATTTTAACTATTTGTTCAACTAGATTTGATGTCTGTGTATATTTGAAATGATTATGAGCTTCGAAGTATCCTTTTAAAATCCCAGAAAAATTTGAAAAGTAAATAATAGGTATAGTCATTATAATTGGATAATATAGATTGTCATTCTTATACAAAAAATGACTTAGTGGATAGCTACCAAGAATTAGTGCAATAGATACAAGAGAAGAAGAAATAATCGTTATCCTTAAAGCAGATAATATTAAACTTCGGTTAGAATAGGTATTTCTTGATAGATTCAATGAAACACGTTGATTTATTACTACAGGTATACTAAGACTGCTTAAACATAATGATAATGATAATATTGGTGAAAGAAGAGAAAAAATCATCATTCCTTCAATATTTAAAAACCTTGCGATCAAAAAACGGTACAATATGCCGAATAATTTTACTACTAAAGATATAGCAATTATAATTTGAATGTTTCGTTTCATTGTTTTTGCCATGATATCACCATTAAATAGTATGAAAATGTTACATAAATAAACATCAAAAATGAAAAAATATGATATAATGGAAATATTAATGGAGGTGTAATTATGGAATTGAAGAATTATATAGCAAATATTGAGGATTTCCCTAAAAAAGGAATTTTATTTAGAGATATTACACCGCTGATCCTGGATGGTGAAGCATTTTCATATGCTTGCAATGAGATATATAAATTTGCAAAAGGCTTAGATGTTGATGTGATAGTAGGACCAGAGGCAAGAGGGTTTATTTTTGGATGCCCATTAGCGAATATGCTAAAGAAGGGGTTTGTTCCTGTTAGAAAAGCAGGTAAATTACCAAGAGAAAAAATTTCTACTAATTATAGCTTAGAATATAATGAAAGTGAATTAGCAATCCATAAAGATTCTATTCAAAAAGGACAAAGAGTAATAATCGTTGACGATTTATTAGCTACTGGTGGAACAATTAAAGCTGGTATAAATTTAGTTGAACAATTAGGTGGTATAGTAGTTGGGATTGTATGCTTAATAGAATTAGAAGAATTAAATGGAAGAGATTTTATTGGGGACTATAATATTCATACATTAGTTAAATATGATGAATAGTTTTTTGTAATAAGGTGGTTTTTTTATGGCAAGTGATGCAAGGTTTGAGGCTGTATATAATGAAATATGTTCATATATACATAAAGAAAAAGATTTAGCTATGATTCAAAAAGCATTTGATTTTGCTTTTGAACAACATAAAGATCAATATCGTAAAAGCGGTGAAGCATATATTGTTCACCCTTTATGTGTTACAAAAATATTGGCCGAACTTCATGTTGGGCCAAATGCTCTATGTGCAGGATTACTTCATGATGTTGTAGAAGATACAGAAACTACATTGGAAGAACTAGCAGAAATGTTCAATCCTGATGTAGCGAGTATAGTGGATGGAGTTACAAAGGTTGGTAAATTAAGTTTTTCTTCTTTAGAAAAAAGACAAGCCACAAACCATCAAAAGATGCTTTTAGCTATGTCTAAGGATATTCGTGTAATTATTGTTAAGTTAGCCGATAGATTACATAATATGAGAACTTTGGATTTTATGTCTAATGACTCTAGAATGCGTATTGCTGAGGAAACTTTAGAGATTTATGCTCCACTTGCAGATCGTCTAGGGATGTTTAGTATAAAGGCTGAATTAGAAGATAGATCTTTAAAATATTTGGATTCAGCAATGTACCAAAAAATAACAAGTCTAGTTAAAAACAAACGTCAAGAAAGAGATAGTACTATTGATAATATGATAAGTAATATTAAAGAATATTTATCAATTTACTCTAATTTAGATGATTGTATTATAAAAGGACGTATAAAAAATATATATAGTATTTATAAAAAAATGGTTACTCAAGATAAAGAGTTTGAAGATATTTATGATATTTTAGCAATTAGAGTAATTGTTAATAAAATAGAAGAATGTTATCAAGTTCTTGGAGTTATTCATGGTCATTATACTCCAATTCCAAAGAGATTTAAGGATTATATAGCTGTGCCAAAACCAAATATGTATCAATCTTTACACACTACAATTATTGGTATTGATGGACAAACCTTTGAAGTGCAAATTCGTACTAAAGAAATGGATATGATTGCTGAAAATGGGGTTGCAGCACACTGGGCTTATAAAGAAAATGTTGAGTATTCTAAAGATCGTGAACAATTTGAAATCGGACAAAAATTAAAATGGTATGCCGAATTATTAAATTATTCTGAAGAAGAAGATGGAAATGCTGAAGAATTCGTTGAATCTATTAAAGGTGATTATTTTGATTCTAATGTATATATATATACTCCAACTGGTGAGGTTATAGACTTACCTTCAGGTTCAACGCCAATAGATTTTGCTTACAAAATTCATACTAATCTTGGTAATTCTATGGTTGGGGCTATTGTAAATAATAAGATGATGCCACTTTCTTATGAATTAAAAACTGGTGATATTGTATCAATAAGAATTAATAAGAATTCTTTTGGTCCGAGTGAAGATTGGTTGAAAATTGTTAAAACAAGTCATGCTAAACATAAGATTAAATCGTTTTTAAATAAGCAAAATAAAGATATTTTAATTGCTTCTGGTAAAGATGATGTTGAAAAAGAATTTGCATTTAAACAAATAGATTTAGAATTAACTGATAGATTTGTAAAAGAAAATTTTAGTAAAAACAATATAACAACCCTAAATGATTTATATTTAGAAATCGGAAAAGGCATAATTAGTGCTAAAACAGTCGTTGGTAAAGTTTTAGGTAACACAATGACTCATGAGGAACAACTACAAAAACAAATGGCAAAAACTAACCGTATTCTTACAACTAATTCTGATACTGGAGTGGTTGTAGAAGGGTTAAAGAATCCTCAAATAAAACTTGCCAATTGCTGTTTCCCAATACCAGGAGATGAGATATCTGGTTATGTTACTAAAGGAAATGGTATTGTTGTACATCATAAATGCTGTAAGAATTTAAATCAGTTAGAGCATGAACGTCTTATTGATGTCGAATGGGCAAGTGATATAAAGAGACAATATCCTATTTGCATTAAAGTTACTGCTTCTCAACATCCTGGTTTACTTGGTGAAATAATGAATACTATAAATGCTAATAAGATGTCTATTGCTAGTATAAATGCTGTTAATAATAAAAATTTAACTGCATTTGTTAATATAAAATTATTAACTAGCAGCACAATTGAACTTGAAAAATTGATTGTTAATATGAAGAAAATTCCTTATATTCACAATATTGAAAGAGAAAATCTATGATTGTAGTTGTCCAAAGAGTACAAAATGCAAAATGTACTGTAAATGATGTAATAACAGGTCAAATTGATAAAGGATTTTTATTGTTAGTTGGATTTACTGATAATGATAATATCGATACTGTAAAGAAATTGAGTTATAAAATATCTGGACTTCGTATATTTGATGATGAATTTGGTAAGATGAATAAGTCGCTTAAGGACATAGATGGAAGTATTTTATCAATTAGTCAATTTACTTTATATGGTGATGCCAAAAAAGGTAATAGACCTTCTTTTACAAAGGCACTAAATCCAACTGAAGCTAAAGAATTATATGATGAATTTAACAATGAACTTAGGAATTATGAAATCAAAGTAGAAACTGGAATTTTTGGTGAACACATGTATTTAGATTTCCTTAATGATGGTCCAGTTACTTTAATATTAGATAGTAATAATCTTTAAAGAGGTAATTTTTATGTGGAGTAATATCTTACCAAAATATGGTAGTCAAATAAGAGTTAATAGAGGACTATATTATCATCATGGTATTTATATTGATGATAATAATGTTGTTCATTTTGCTTCGTTAGAACCTGGTAAAGAATTAGATCCAGCTAGTGCATCGGTTGTATGTACTAGTTTAGAACAATTTCTTAAGGGTGGAACCTTAGAAGTACGTAGTTATAATGAATCTGAGTTAAAAGTTAAAAGAAGTGAAACAGAAATTGTTAATGTAGCTTTATCTAGATTAGGGGAAAAAGGCTACAATATAATAAATAATAACTGTGAACATTTTTCCAATGATTGTGTCTTTGGAGAAAGAAAAAGTGAGCAAACAGAAAGTGTATTAAACATTTTTGCATCATTTTTAAGATAGGAGAAATTATGAAAGTATATATGCAGAGCCTAGGATGCTCAAAAAATCAAGTTGATTCTGAAATGATACTTGGGTTATGTAAGGAACATAACATGTCAATAGTTGCATATCCAAATGAAGCGGATGTTATTATGGTAAATACTTGTGCTTTTATAGAAAGTGCTAGAGAAGAAGCTATAAATACAATATTAGATTTAGCTACATATAAAGATGGTAGTAAAAAGCTTGTTGTATGTGGTTGTTTATCTCAAAGATATAAAGGGCAATTAGAGTCTGAATTACCAGAAGTAGATCGTTTCATTAGTATAGATGAATACCCAATGCTTACAAGCATTATTTCTTCTTTATATAAAGGTGATTTTAAAAATGATATTTATATCTCACCATTAAAAAGAGTTTATTCTACTCCTGAATATATGAGATATGTTAAAATTTCTGATGGATGTCAAAATAGATGTGCATTTTGTGCTATTCCTTTAATAAGAGGAACATTAAGAAGTAGAACTATTGAAGATATCAAAGAAGAAGTTACTAATCAAGTTAACGAGGGGGCAAAAGAAATAAATTTAATAAGCCAAGATACTTCTAAGTATGGATATGATTTATATAAGAGGCTTGCCATAGTTGATTTATTAAAAGAACTATGTGCTATTCCTGGTAACTTTAAGATTAGAATGCTTTATTTATATCCTGATATTGTAACTGATGAACTTATTGATTTTGTTAAAAATAATACAAAAGTAATGCCATATTTTGATATTCCTATTCAACATAGTGAAAATCAAATATTGAAATATATGTATAGAAGAGGAAATAAAGAATATTTATTAGATCTTTTTTCAAAAATTAGAAGAGAAATTCCTCATGCTATCTTAAGAACAACTTTAATTGTTGGCTTCCCATATGAAACAGAAACTGATGTAGACAATATGATTGAATTTATTAAAGAAGTAAAATTTGACCGTCTTGGTGCATTTACATTCTCAAAAGAAGAAGACACAAAGGCTATGGAGTATCCTGATATTATCAGTGAAAATGAAAAAGCCCTACGATTCAATAAAGTAATGGAAACTCAATATTATATAAGCACTAAGCTTAATTCTGATAAGATAGGTAATACTTATGAAGTTATGATTGAAGATTACGATGCGGAAAATTTTATGTATGTAGGACGTTCTTATGCCTTCGCACCAGATGATATAGATGGATGCATTTATGTAGCGGCAATGGAAGAGTTAAAAGCTGGAGATATTGTAAATGTTAAAATAGTAGATGCTGATGCATATACATTAACAGGGGAACAAGTAAAATGAAAAAATTAAACGTTGTTTTATTTGAACCAGAAATCCCTCAAAATACAGGAAATATCATGAGAACTTGTGTTGGATTTGATGTTAAACTTCATTTAATTAAGCCTCTTGGGTTTAGTTTAGAAGATAAATATGTAAAAAGAAGTTCAGTGGATTATATGCCATTTTTAGATTATGTGGTATATGAGAATATAGATGAATTTTTTAGTAAAAATACAGGAGCATTCTTTTATTTAACTAGATATGGTCATAAAACTCCAGGTCAAATTGAATTTAAAGAAATTAATGATGAAAATTTATACTTCGTTTTTGGGAAAGAGTCTACTGGTATACCTTATGAAATATTAAGTAAGAATTTAGAAAATTGTTACCGCATACCAACTACTGATAAAGTTAGATCTTTAAATCTTAGTAATTGTGTGGCATTAGTACTTTTTCAGGCTTTACATAAACTAGATTATCCTAATTTAATCATGCATGAACCCGATACTTTAAAAGGTGAAAATTTTATTGATAATTTTTTAAAAAAATAAAAAAAAGTGTTGACAGCAGGAATACTTTATAATATAATTATTCTTGCGTAATGCGGGTGTAGTTTAATGGTAGAACTTCAGCCTTCCAAGCTGACTACGTGGGTTCGATTCCCATCACCCGCTCCAAAATTTAAATATAAGTGTTTAACACCTTTTATGATATATATCAGACATCGCAAAATGCTGTATCACAATTAAATTATATCACATATTGCAGTATATGCAATAATTTTTTTGTTGAAAGGGACGTTATAAATGATAAATTTAAAGAAAATTAGAGAAGAAAAGAATTTAAAGCAAATTGATGTTGCAGAAATACTAGGTGTAAAACAACAAACTGTTTCACAATATGAAAACGAACAAAGGCAATTATCTGCTGAACAGGTGAAAAAATTATCTAAAGCTTTAGAAGTATCTGCAGATTACTTTCTAGGTTTAATCGATGAAGACAAAAATAAAGACAGTGAGTAAATCATTGTCTTTTTCTTTTTTCTAATCATCGTACCAGTCAGAAGCATGATCATAAATATTTTTAATTCTTGATACTGAAGATTCTACATATATTCTAGTCATCTCAAGAGTTTTATGCCTTAGTATTTGTTGTATATCGTAAATATCTACTCCGTTATTGTGAAGAGTAGTACCAAGCGTTTTTCTAAATTGGTGAAGATGTAATCTGTTCAGATCTAAATCATCTCTAATTTTACGTACAAAGAAATCAAGGTCATCAACTTTCATTTTTCTTTTTTTATCATAATTATAAAATAAGTAGTCAGTATCGATAGATTTATTTCTTTCAACTAAGTTCATTATTTTGTCATGAGTAAATTTAGTGAAAAAGACATGAGCATTATCACCATTTTTTGTATATTCCAAAAAAATAGTGTTATTACTGAAATTAATATTTTTTGTTTTAATCTCCAACAATTCAGAAGCTCTGCAACCTGTATCTAATAACAAAAAAAATGCTAGTTGATATACCTGGTTATTTTTATAATTAATATCTAAATCATTTAGATAGTTTAATATAAGTTTTAGATTTTTTTCTTCGATTGGTTGAAATCGAATTGTATCATCAGATAGTTTCTTTAAATTATGGTTGATTTCTAAATTATTAAATTTAAAAATTCTTTCTAATAGCTTAAGATTTTTATTTATTGTTGCATTCTTGCTTCTTGTATTACTTCGATACCATTTTATGATAAAGTAGAACAAGTCTGAATCGAATTGATTAATCTCTTCGATTTCATATTCTTCGATGCATTCCTGAAGTTTTAGAACTTGTCTAGTTTCCTTGTATAGACTATCCAAGTTCTTACGTTTATATATTTCTATATGATTTAAATAATTCTTGATTATTTTTTGTTTATTCATTATTTTTTTCCTACCTTTTCTTGACTGGTCCTAAGGTAGCTCGCACGACAATTAATTATATCATTAATTGATAATGTTATATTTAACAATTTACTGGTAAATATTGGAAAAAACACTCTTTAATGATAAAATATATGTATATTAGGAGGAGGGTATTATATGAATACTATACTTGCAGTGGGAACTGATCCAGGTACTGGAAAATATATGAGTCCAGCAGATTATTTTAAAGAGTTAATAGAAAAACTTGGAACTGGAACAAAGGAGGCCATTGACTTTGAAATTATTAGTCAGATGAGATGGTTTATATTTGTATTAATTATCGTGACTATCATAACTTTGTTTCAAATATTCTTTAACTTTAGCAGAAGTAGAAAAATAGCAAGTTTATATGATAATATTAGAATATTAAATAATAAAGTATTTATCCCTGGAGACGGTGCCAAGCTACCAGCCGAAGCTGTACAAAATTCAAAAGATAATGAAATTATTAATGAATTGCAAAGTAAAATTGAAGAGTTAAAATCTAGTAACAAAAAACTAGAAGATGAATTAGAAGCAAATAAGAAAAAGATGAACGATGAAATAATGGATATTAAAATGACATTAGATTTATATCGTGTCATTTTGACTTCCAAGAATAATTCTATAGAAAAGGAATAAAATATATTGACTTTAAGTTTAATGTAAATTAAAATGAAGTTACAATGGTATCGGGTAATGCTGGAGGTTGCCGCCTTTACCGCCATTTAAAATAAAAAGACGAGTCCTATTAAGTTAGGATTCCAACCAAAAGGACTCTTATTGAGTCCTTTTTCTTTTGTTTAATTAGATACCTTTGTTTTTTTATAATTACTAGATTTTTTCTTGTTACTTTCATTATCTCCATCTACAATAGCAATTTCTTTTTTATGTTTTCTTTTTGTTGGATATAAATCAACTTCATTAACGCTGATTGTTTTTCCAGTTAATTTATAATCAGGATTATAAGCAGTTTTATTATTCTTATAATCAAGTCTTTCCTTTGCAGTTCTAGCTGCAGTAGTATTACTTTTTTGTCTTCTTAGACGTTTCTTGGTACGATTACCAAAGATAGCATATATTATACCCATAATTTAGTTTCTTTCTGATATCCTTTCGTGTGTGTCTTTCCTCAAAAGTTAATATATATACTAAAGTATATATAGAAATTTAGTCTTTTTTCTTGCCTGATTTTTTAGCTATTTCAGCTTCAATACTTTTAAGTTCTGCTGATTGTTTTCTGATATTATCCTGTATGCCTTTTAGTTCCTGTTCCTTAGATTCCAGTTTTTCTTTTAAACGATCATTTTCGACCGTGTATTTATATTCATCTAAATAAATCCTTTGCTCAGTAACATATGATTCAGCCGATTTCAAATTGTATTTATTAGCTTTTTTTACAGGAATGTAAAGAGCAGTAACAATAATTAATATACCTATCATTAAAGCTAAAGCCACTATTAGAATTAATCCTGATATTTGTAACGCTATTTTCAAAGCGTTTAGAAAAGTATCTGTATTCATTTTATTAACCAACTTTCGTTACATTAGATTTAGCCATTTTTTCTAAATCTATTGATTTTCGTAAATTAAATGTATCAAAATAATCTATGTCAAAACTTCTTTCAATAAAAAATCTATCAACTTCCTTTTTTATGCCGCTGTCATCGAGTTTATACTCTTTTATATCCCAGCCTTTTATCGTTAATTCGAATTTTCCAGTCGCTAACCAACGTTCATAATCAAAACCTAATTTCTTTTTTACTGTGTAATAGTTAGAAGCACCTAAACTCATAAGCTGCGTATCGACTTTATTAAGTTGTGTATACAAGAAGATTCTTCCGATATAGTGTCTAACACCTACTGCATATTCAATAAACGGCATAAATGTATTTTTGTAGTCATTTGTCATGTTATCTCTATAGTTCCATATTCGATGTGCCTCATCAACATGAAGTGCGTTATAATCGAAGTGGTTAGGATATTTTACGATTTCTTTATTATTGAAAAATTCAGTAATTTCATAATTCATGTGATATTTATAGTATCTTTTAACTTTTAGATCTACGCGTTCCTTCTCTATTTCAGTATTGATATAAGAACCTTTACCATTTCTAAAGCGATCATTTTCCATGATTTCATATGCTAAAGAGCTTTTACCTGCACCAGGTTCACCACAAATAATATATAGTCCTGGCTTTTGAAAAAAGGTTCTATTATAGTTTCTTTTTAAATTATCTAACCATTTCCAAATCCAAAGCCAGTGAAGAGGCCTTGTTATAGTTCTTCCGATTGAATAGACTTTATCTGACATTATAAAAGCATTGTATTTATTAAATAATTTAATTATTTTTTTAATCAAATTAGCTAAAAAATAATTATAATGCCAGGTCAATGCGTCTATTTTATTTCCTAAATTAAGGATTACTCTTTTAATAGTAATTTTTTTCATTTTTTAGATTTTTTTCTTTTTTTGTATTTCTTTTTTCTTTTGAATATGAAGTTAAATAATTTATTTAGAATTTTAAAAGGTAGTGTTATTATAAAAATTATAGCTTTAATCATAAATTTAAGTCCTTTCCATAGTCCTATTATTAAATCACTAATTGATTTAAAAAACGAAAAGACTATTACAAAAATAATTGCCCCAAGTCCTATTAAAAAATAGACAACATATTTTTTAATGAAATTAATAATATCAGTCCATATATCATTTTCACCGTCATATTTACCCGTTCCTGGATCAGTTGGATCTACATCAATTTTTTCACTCATGATAGAATCGCAGTTTACTTCGTAGTGATTGCCCTTATACCAATATGAAGTTTTAAAAATATTAACTTCTGATACTTGTGTATACGCTCTAGTGTAGTCATATTTTACACCGTAATCATTTCCTTCTGGAGTAGAAAGCATGTAAGTTTTAAAAGAAGTATTATATGCATATCCTTGCTCATCACCGAGACCAGAAACAACATAATCGTATCCTTGCACTAAAGAGTATAAATCAGCGCTTAAATCCTCCTGATTAACTTTAGCTATTGTTTTATAGTCATAATGAGTATTCATTTTCCCGTTAGTAAAAAGCATTGAAAATACCTTCTCGAATCCGTTTGAATAATCAATAGTAACATCTTTTGGTTTAATAGTTTGTTCTTTAACAGTGTCACCGGATTTTGTCTGCTTAAAATCATAATTTTCAACTGAAGATTTATAATAATAAGCAAAATCGCTCCATGTCTCTTTAACATTTTGTTCAAGATATTTGATAGAAATTGATGTGACATAATCAGGCGTAAAATATTCCTGTATATTCTTATCAAAAAAGTTAATGGCCATATAGTAGATAATTTTTTCATTTTCTTTACTAGTTCCACTAAAAGAGTACCACATATTAGTAAATACATCTTTCAAAGTAGTAGTCACATCTATTGTATAGCTAAATAGTCGTCCCTGTAGCTCGATAGTATTTTCAAATTGTGCTTCATAGTAGTAGTTATCATTATCATAACCAAAGTAATGATTTTCATCTGTATTATGATTCATGAATTCAGCTTTTAAAAGATGTAAATATTTGTATCTGGTTATATGAAATTGGAAAGCTGTATCAGACACATTAAAGTAATATTTGAATCTATATTTCCTCAATGTGTTAGAGACAGTTCCATTACCTAAGACTATTTCATTACAAAAAGAAGGCATGTAATCTGTATCATTAATCATTATTGAAGCGAGAGCATAATCTTTAGCTACAGTATCAGAAACATACATGTAGATAAATACTTCTTCCTGGTTCTTAAAGATTGCTTCTATTTTTTCATTTTCAATAGGTGTTTCTGTTTTATATTTTTCATAGTCAATATTTAATAAATCTAGATCATCGATTAATGAAGAAGTAGAAGTAATTAAAAGCTGGTGTGTTTCTTCGTTATAAGCAAATACTGCAGGAGTTACTAATATTGCAAAGACTAGCATAGTTAATATGCTAATTTTTTTTATTAAATTAGTTTTCAATAACATCACCTACTTTATAATATGGATCCATCTTAAAAATCTTTTAATAGTCTTAATTGGATGAAATATGGCATAAAAGATTTTATAGAAAATTCCAAAAATTCCTTTTTGATACCATTTTTTTTGAGCTGGTGTTACCTTAGTTCCACCATCTGCAGATGTTACTCTAATAGTCATCATGTCTTCACTTTCGATTCCTGAAGAACTCTTAATTGAAACTCTCATTGCATAAGTATTAACTACAGCTGGAGTATCGAAGTAAGCTGACTCAATAGTCACATAATTGACAGCTTGTACATCGAGTTTATTCATTTGTCTTAAAACTGATATCATTTGATCTTTGGTTAAAACTGAAGCTGAAGAAACAATAATAGTATTAGTGTCTAGGTAATAAACAGGTGGAATATTATCTACTACAATTATAGATACAGTAAACGTTCCAACGTTTCCACCCTTATCAGTAACTTTAAGTGTTATCTTATATGTTCCAGCTGTAGCTCCGTGTCCTGTATAACCATCGGTATCAACTACAATTTTAGTAGATATATCTCCATCAACATCATCCGTAGCTGTATAATTGGATATAATATCAGATATAGTTAAAGTGACACTTTGTTGCTTGGTTATAGTAGTAGCTCCAGTAATGATAGGTTTCACGACGTCTTTAACGGTAATTCCAACAATAACATTATTGTAATTTTCTGAAGAGTCACAAGCTTTAAATTCCACTTCATAATATCCAGGCTTTGTATAGTTCAAAGAGTAGTTATCTTTTACCAATACCCAATTAGAAGACGGTATAGTTCCCTCGAACGAGTCATTGCACCTTAAATTAGATTTAATAGTATCAAGAGTCAACTTTTGATTATTCGGTTGACTTGGATAGCTTGTTGTTCCGCTCCAGGTCGGCGCGTTAATATCAATGACATAAATATTAAAGCTAAATGTAGCCACATTTCCTGCAGCGTCTGAAACACTGGCATTAACCGAGTAATTACCAAGAGCTAAATTAGCAAGTTCAGCTGTAGTCTTTGGATAATTAGTTGTATAAACTATATTATTAGTAATATCTCCATCAGTGTTATCGATTGCTCTAATTCCTGATATTATTTCATTCCACGTAAAAGGATTTTCAACATTGGAAATAACAGAATAAGTATTACCAGAAACAACTGGCTTTAAATTATCATGCTGTAGTGTGCCAGGTTTACCAATTTCACCTTTAATAGGATCGTCAGGTATAGCACCACCAAATTGAAAGCCACCTGTTAATTTAATAGTTGAATAAGAATTACCAACATTTAGATACATCAACATAATCTTGTCGCGGTGTTGAGTCTTTGATAAGGTATAAATCAAACTATTATTGACATATATTTTGAAATCTTCAGTTGAAGTTGGAGTGTAAATTAATAATTTAGAATTAGAAGTAACATCAAAAGATATTTCAAATAATGACGCTGTATGATCATAGCAGATAAAGTTTAAATCATATGCATATTGATCGTCATCACAAATTTGATTATCTCCCCAATTCCCTGTTCCTGAAGAGTCATAATAATATTGAGTTGGAAATCCTTGATTAATTCCTGTATATTTACTATTTGCAAATTGTGCTAATTCGTCTCCATAGTAATTTCTAAGTGAATCATAACCTGAAGTCGTATAAGTAAAGTTACATTCTGAGACAATCTCTACAGAAGCAGCAGCACTAACATTAGCTGCAGATAGAAAAGCAAATATTCCTATTAATCCAGTTATTAGGAATGCAGTTGCTAATTTTATATTTTTTATTAATTTTGTTTCCATTATATTGAAAATTTTATCGATGAAATTGAAGAACCTATTTTTTACAATTGGTATATTATATTCAAGTTCGCTTTTTCTTTTTTTTTCAGCTCTCATAATTTTATCTCTCCTTTGCTAAAAAAAATACCAGGAAAAGATAAGCTTAAAAAAACTTAACTTTACCTGGCTTGTCTTAAAATTTTAATGACTAATATTTTCCTACATCAACTCCTTTAAAAACGAAAAAAAGAACAAAACTTAAAAACTGACTAAGTCAGTAATTAAACTTTGTTCTAACACAACTAAATTATAGTACATAGTAGTATTATTTGCAAGATACAAAATAATGATTAACTAATCTCAATATCTTAAAGTCTATTTTTAACAAAACTAAAGATTAAAGTACCAAGTATAAAATCTATAGACATTAGAAGAAGTAAAATTCACTAACCAGTAGCTTAACATCTTTTAAAAGAAAACTAAAGACTATCACAAAAACTATTTAATGCGAGAGCATTATAACGACACTAAAATTTTATTAACTAGTCTTAATAATTTATTATCTAAATTTTTGAAGCAAGTCGCCTGGCCTGTAGTAAACTAAAAATAAGTAGGAGCGCAGCGACAACCTTTTAAAGTTTAATAATAATAATTTATCTATACGTATTTTTAATAAATTAAAAAACGTTTTTAAAATATATCATGCAAACTCAAAAAGAGTGGTGCATTGTCATTTTTGTGATGGTGCATTGTCAAAAAATAGTAGTGCAAACTCAGATATATTCAACGAAAAAAAAAGCACTTTTGAGTGCTCAAAATAAGACTATAAAGGGAAAATACCACTAAAGAGTGGCTTTTTAATAAAATGCTAGTTCTCGCTTACTAGCTTTAAAATTTTCTAAATCTTCTTTATTTACTTCACATTCTCCTTCTTTAAAATCTTTATAGAACTCATATTCCTCTGGGAATGTTGCTTTAAATCTATCTATATATCCTTTTGAATCATAGTTCATACGCATTTCTAGAAATAGTATCTTATCTTTATTATTAAATGAATTATAGATAAGCTTTTCAACTTCCAGTAAATGAATTATTTCACCAGTTCGTGAATTATATAGCTTGTCCAGATTAATGCCTGAAGGAATATCTTCAGGTGGGCTGTAAATTGAGCCAGGAATAGTATTATAAATTTTGTCGAGTGTTTCCTTAGTCTCTTCGCTTAGCTCCCTAGAATGTGTTTTAGACGTTATATAATCAATACCATCAAACCATTCAAGGAATACCTTATCGTCTTCTTCAGGATTGTTTTTGCGAGATTTTGATTTTTCATTATAATACTTATTTACTGTATTTGGAAATAGTGCTTCATGTTGTAAAGATATATATGTTTTATAAAGTCCAGTTTTACTTTTAATAAGTTTTTTTAATTTGTCTGATAAAGAGTTAAACTTTTCAGTAATGTAGTTTTTTAACCAATAAAATTTATTTCTTACAAGCTTACGTTCCCAACCTCTAGCTGGTAAAGCTTTATAGTCATCTTCCTCTTTAAGATAGATGTTTAGATATGGATAAATGTTTGTGTAATTAGGATATATTTTTCTGAAGATATGTGGTTCTGAGCTATCTGGATCCTTTTTCTTTTTTAGTCTTACTTTAATTAAACCTCTTGCAGCTAAACGTTTAATATCTGATTCAATAGTGTTAATACCAATCCAATTATGTGAAAGCTTTTTTACCGGCTGCATTAAGTATGTTCCATCAGTAGTAAGTATTCTTTCCCCTTTTTCATTCAAGACATATTCCATTTTAGCTCTCATTAATGGTTTAGCTTCTTCAATGTATATTTTCTTACCGTCTTTGTCTCTAGCTGGTTGCATTAAAGGTTTACCATTAGTATTGAGAATTTTTTTGCCTTCTCCATCTAAAACACATTCCAATTTTACTTTCTTAATAGTTTTATTTTTATCGTACATTTTCTTACCATTTTTATCTAAAATTGGCTCTAGAACCGTTTCATATTTACCGATTTTATTAAATAGTCTTGCTAGCTTTTTATAACTCCAAAAAAATGGTGAATGAGATAGTCTCTCAAACTCCATTATCAATACTAATATTTTGTGATTTGATGGTATGTGTTCAGATTGAATATAATCCCCAAACTTTACTCCCAAATGGTGTAAATCGAAATCTGGATCTAAATAGCTTTCTTTATTTTTAAAAATCCTAGCATACATGCTAAGGCCAGTAGTTGAATCCACAGGAGCAAGATTAACTCTTTCGAATTGATGTTCTTTAAATAAAGCTTTAATATTCTTTTTTGCTTCAGCTTCAGCTTCAATAGCTTTTTTTGCATAATAAGCATTTTTTTCTTCTTCAGATACAAAAGTCTTTCCCATTTCATCACTTCCTTTTTTTGTTATAATCATATTAGAAATCGAGTAATACATTTCCCCATGTTATCATTGCTCGATTGCTCTTAAATTGCTTATTGTCCAACGTTGTATTACTTTTTGTAATCATTTATCCAACCTACGCCACAAAGCCAGTCAAAGGGCATGAAGCTGGATAAATGATATAAACTTTGAAAGGTGTGTCAGAACAAAGTTTATATTATTTATATGAAGCAGTAACAATATCATTAATAATTTTAGATTTAAAAATATAGAGAAATATTTATGAAGTGATATTGTTACTAGACTTCTTAAAGCAATCTAAGCGGTTTAAATTGCTTTAAGAAACCGAAGAGCAGTAGCTCTTCAATTTATATTTAGTGAAAATCTTTGTCGGTGGCCAATAGATTACTATAAAAGTAAAGTGAGACTGCAACGGCGAATAAAGTAGGTACAAATTCGAATTTTCCATGAAATATATTCAGTTTTTTAAGTGGAAAATAAATTAATAGAAATGCTATTCCAGAAGGTATAAGATATAAAAATGCTTTAATTATTTTGATTTTCATTTTTAATATGTTTATCCTTGTTTGCATTCTTGTATATTTCAACAGCTTCAGCATAGGTTAGAGGTTTATCTGAAGCTATAAATATTCCTTTATTTTCAATTAGAAACTTAGGTTTGTTATTTTCCATCTTAACACCAACTTTGAATTGTGCTTGCAGCTTCTTGTATTGCTTCAGCATTTTGTAAGCTTAACAACCAAATTAACGCATCATTTTTTGTTCTAAATTCTTCAACAAAACAATCTCCATCTGTATTGTCAATTCCTAAATATGTAGAGCTATCGACGATATACAAAAATAGTTTTTTTTCACTTTTTTTGAACTTTGCATTATCAAGAAAGATTTTATCGAGTAATTTATAATATTTATCTTCAGTTATTTCGTAGACAGTAGCACAAATTTTTTTCTTTTTTATTATTCCAAACATAAATTTTCCTCCTGGTTATTTTTAGATTGATTACTTATAATAACCTTGCTTAAATGATAGTATGGTGTATATCCCATGAAGCTTTGATAAAAATAATCAGGAACTAATAATCTATCTATAATCAAATTTCGTTTCTTAGCTTCTGTTTTAGTGATTAAAATATCAGGTGCTATGAGTGTATTTTCTATAGGAAATACTTTTACAAAGAAAGCTGTAAAGGATCCTGCAGAAGTACAAGATTGTAAATATTGATATTTTTTATATCCTTTTAAATATTTGGCTTTGTATTTTTCAAATATTTCTTTTGTCGATATAAAATTCCAACAAAGTCTATTCTGGAAGTGAGTCCATGCTTCCTGAAGAGTATTAAATTTGCCAGTTATTTCAAATCTATTATTAAAGACTATGTAAATATTGGAACTGTTCTTCATTATCAAAAATCCTCCAGGTTATTTATTGTTGTATTTTCTGCCATGTCTGCGATAGATTTTGACAGGTTTATTATTGTCAACATTTCTATCTTACAAGCGTTAGTATCTGTGCAACCACAAACTTTACATACTCCGTAGCTCATTATAATTCCCCCTCTATATGTGTTTCATTAATCATTAAGTCAAACAACCATTTTAAACTTTTTTGATACATTGGAACAATTTTAACAATTTTATAATCAACTAAATAAGCAAAGGTACTTTTAAAAATATGATTACCTGACATTATAACGTTAGCTTCGCTATCGTAAATTATTGATTCATTAATATAAATACTATTAAGCTTTGCTATAATTTTACTCAGTTTATAGCTAGAAGTAGTTTTGATTCCAACATGATTAGGTTGGATATAGTGATTGAACATCCAACTTTCAAATATATCTACAGTTTCATCATTACATGTAATCTTCCAATTACAATCTAAGAAGTTAAAATAACACTCTGAACCATGTTGATCCAATACGATAATACTTGAACTAGATTGTCCTATTTCGATTTCAATAACTTCATATTTTTTATGTGTTTCAATTCTTTTTTCAGTTCCTTGATAATGCTGAAGGAGTTCAGCTTTAATATCATAAACAAAATTTTTTTTTATTATCATTTAAAATTCCCCCTTTATTAGTAGTAGAAGTAAACATACATTACTGGTATGTCATCAACTACGATAGCTTGTAAAGTCTCTATATTCATTTCAAAGAAACGTTTATCAATTGTTGTGTTCAGAACCCTAGCTTCACAGCAACAAATTTGTTCGCTTCCATGTTGAATAATCATTATTTGATTATCGTGTAACTTGTTCATAATATCTGTTAATTTTAGTGTCATTTATAAGACCCCCATTTCAAGCTTATTTAAAGCTTCTGGATTGTCTTTAGTTTTATCATAGATTTTGTAAAATTTATCCATGATATCACTTATTGATTTTCTAGCTGAAGTAGTAGTGAGGGTTTCAATATAAATTAAAGTAGCAATTAATATTTCCTTAACCTCATCTAATTCTAATTTTGATTGTACTTCAACTTTGGTAAAGCACTCAATCTCGTTATCTCTAGAAACATCAATAATGACTTGTCTAGTTTTATTGTTTTTCTTCATATTAATTTCCCCGTTTCTGAAGTTAAATAACTTCATGAAAAACAATAAATCTAACGGGGGAGAAAGATTATTGTTCTTCATGAAATCAAAGAGCTTGTACACTCTTAAACTTCATTTTCAATTCTTTAAAACAAAAACCCACTTCTCTTGCAAAAAAGTGGGTCTCTGCAAGAATTAAATTTTTGTAAGAACAGATAGCTAGTCAGTTCTTATTTGAAGTGATTTATAAAAATAAAAACACCTCTTTTAAGGTGTTAATTTCACTTATTCAAACTTCCAAGCTGACTACGTGGGTTCGATTCCCATCACCCGCTCCAAATGTAATATAGTACAATAGGTACTTTATGATATATCGGAGTAATACTCCACTTTAATTAAGACATGTTAGTGTCTTTTTTTATTTGAATTATAGTAAAGGAGAATAAAACTATGGATATGAGAAATTTTTCATTAGCAAAACATGACCCTGATTTACAAGTAATTATTAATGATACTGAACATAAGACATTAGCAGTTTGGGCTATTGATTGTTTTAATAGAGGAAGATATTTATTTAATAAAGATTATCCTGAGAATAAAATAATTGATAAAGCAATAGAAACTCTTAAATCATGGATAAATAATCAAATATCTATGCAAGAAGCAAGAAAATATTGCTTTGTTATTTTAGAAGCTGCAAGAGAAATAGAAGGTAAGGATAAAGTTGCATGTCAAATTTTAAGAGCATGTTCACATATGCTTGCAACTTGTCATGTACCAACTCATTCAGAAGGAACATGTATGTACATTATCTCAGCTATTCAATATGTAAATAAATCTAATGAGAATGTATATGAACTGATGGATGAAGAAAGAAAGTGGCAAATAAAGCATTTGTTATCCTTAAAATAATATATTATGGATTATTGACTTTTATATAGGGTTAGTTTATACTTTATCTTATAAAAAAGAGATGAGGGGATTTATATGTTTGAAGGATTAAGAAATCAAATTTTAAGTTTGAATTCTGATGTTAATAATGTCGCAAACAGTGAAAAGGCTAGAGCTTTAAGAAAAAAATTATTAAATATTGGAATACCTATGGCAGTTATTGGATTTCTTGGTGTTTTTATTTGTTTTGTGTTATTTGCTACTGCTGGAATGGGTGCATTTACTGATACTGGTTTTTCATCAAGAGTAATAATACCATTTATTTTAATTATTCCTTGTGCCTTAGTTGGTGGAATAGGTTCTGCAATAACAAGTATGGGATTAAAAATTGTTATAACTGGATATACAACTAAATTAGTTGATGATGTAGTTGGTAATAAATGTCCAAAATGTGGAGATAAAGTTGAACCAAATGAAATTTTTTGTGATAAATGTGGTACACCAGTTCGTAAGAAATGTGATAAATGTGGCCATATAAATGAAGGTAAAAGTGCTTATTGTGTGCAATGTGGAACAAAACTATAATAATATAAAAGAAAAAGCGATTTAAAAATCGCTTTTATTTTTGTTCATTATTTTAGCTACTTCATTATCAACTAATTCTTGTAGGGCAGCATCTCTCATTTCTTTAAATGTAGAGAATTTAGTTGTTCTAAAGACATAAAAGTCTAATTCATATTCGGGTATTTCTTTAAAAGGGATATCACCCCATCCACCAGCCTTTATATATTCAGTAAGTGAAGTTTTTTTGTTTTTTGTATTAGCTTTTAAAAAACTTTCATTAAATATTTCACTATATTTATATTTTCTATTTAACTTATCTGGGAGTTTTTGCAAATCATTTAATTGACTTTCTAAATTATCAATCTTTTTCTTTGTTTCTTCCATTTTTTTAATTAATTTCTCTGCTTTGTCCATGGGTTTCCTCCATAATTATAAAAATATTATAGCATTTAACTAATATAAAATAAATATTTATTTAGTATCCAAATACCAAGAAATTATTGTAATATATTCTCCAGGTTGGTACTTTTTTTGTGATTCTAGTTCTATTAAAATTCCCTGTACTCTATTCCATGAGATAGTAGTAATAGTTTGAGTTGTTTTATTTCCTATACCTTCGTAAATATTAATTTTTTGAGTCGAAAAAATTTGTTTGGAATCATTATCTAATAATATTAATCCATTCTCTATCTTTTCAGTATCTTTCCTTAGATAATCATCTATACTAGCAGATAGAATCCAGTCACTTGCATTATCCCTAGTATCTAATATTTCGATACTCCAATTTGGAATTTTTCTTTCAATAATAGTATTGATTGTTGGTACATATTTACTTTGGAATTCTAATATTTCTGGAACGAGAAGAAATGATAAAGATCCGTATACTAAAAACTCAAGTGATAAAGTTAAAAAGAGAACATTTGCTGATATCTTTACATAATCATTTTTCGTTAGTCCATCTACACCAATACTAAATATTCCAAGTTCATTGCAGGTATCTTTATATGTATCAGTTTCTGTTGTTATTTCTATGGTAGAATAAGGTAAAGATAACCCAGTTATTTTAGTAGTGGTATCAGTTATTTCATTGGTCTCTAAGGTTATTTCACCAAGTGATAATACCTTACATAAAAGGAGGTTAAAAGTAACTGTTGTGATTAGTACTAATGCATCAGTACCTAAAACAAGATTTGATGAAGCGGAAAGCATAAGCAAATTATTTAAAGATGCCGTTATTGTTAGATAACTATTATCATGCTTTTTCCAGGCATATAATGGAATATCTAGAAGTGTTCCCGAAATATCAAACAATGCAGCACTAGTCCAATAATTTAGTTGTTTAGTAGAAATGTTAAGTGTTATTGTGCCACTCGCAACATTTATGGCAAGGCCACCATAATTATATAATATAACACTTTTAGGATTCGTTATATTAAATGTAGCTGTACCCTTGAACTGAATTAAGGAACTTGATAATAGTTTCTTTTGGTAAATTTGAAGTGTAGCTTTTTCATTTATTTCAAAAAGATTAGATATTCTAATCGTAGGAGTAGTTGGATTGTTTGCTTGATTTATTATAAGTGAAGCATTGTTTTCTATAATAAAGGTATTTATATAATTTGTATATGTGACACTATTATATATATTTAATGTAACATTTGAACTTTCTTTTAAAGTAATATAAATTTCAGGATCATTATAAATTAAATCTCTAGCACTTGTATTTATAGTAACAATGGCATTGCTATCAATTATTAATTTAGGAGTAGTACCAATTAACCATATACATGAATTTTCTGTTGAAGTATGCTTTATAGATATATTTCCAGCAAGTTCAAGATAATTGGTTTCTGCTAATTCTTGAGCAGCAGAAACACTATTATATAATTTATCAATGACGAATCGTGAATCACTTATATAAGTTTTTCCGTATCTATTATAAATCGCTTGTGTACCAGAGAAATCTACATTTTCATAATAAAATGATACATTTATTGATGTAGAGGAATCATAAGACATAATAAAACCATAATAATTTCTAATGTGCAATATAATGTTTTTTACGGTTATTTTAATGTTGTTAGCTGTAGGATTTATATATATTGAATCTGTGTAATTCGAGGAATTATAATCAATATATGTATGTATTATTCCAGTTGTGGGATTAGTACCATCAATAGTAAGTGAAGTTTTGGTTAGAGGAAAAGATATTCCACCACTTGTAGTAACTTCGATGTCTTGCCCTAGGTAAATATAGTCAATATTTGCATCTTGAATAGCACTTTTTAATTCTTCAAATGTAAATACTGTTTGTTCCATAATGATTTTCTCCCCTATTATTTTTATAATATGAAAATATTAATTTAACAATTAGGTGTAAGCATATTAATGTATTTATTTGATTTTTTGTGTTATTATAATATTATAATATAAAAATATGTGAGGTATATATGATAGTAAAAATTACAAAAGATAATTTCAATGAAGTGATGAATAGCAATAAAAAAGTTTTACTTGATTTTTGGGCACCTTGGTGTGGTCCTTGTAGAATGCTTGCTCCTGTATTAGAAGATGTAGAAAAAGAAACTAGTGATATTGTTATAGGAAAAATAAATGTAGATGAAGAAGGAGAACTTTCCGCAGCTTTTAATGTTATGAGTATTCCAACAATGGTTTATTTTAAAGAAGGAAAAGTGGTTTCAAATTTTGTCGGTTATCGTTCAAAAGATGATATCAAAAAAATGATAAATGATTAAAAAAACTGATATTATTGTTATAGGAAATGGACCAGCAGGGATTAGTTGTGCAATATATTTAAAACGCTTTAATTTAAATCCTATAGTTATAGGTAATGGATATGGTTCATTAGAAAAAGCTACTATAGAGAATTATTATGGAATTGAAAGCATAACAGGAAAAGATTTGATTGATCTAGGAATTAAACAAGCAAAGAACTTAGGTATTGAGGTGATAAATACAGAAGTTTTATCTATAGAACAAGAAGAAAAATTTAAGATTATTACGCCTATTGGAAAGTATGATTGCGATGCCGTATTTTTAGGAATTGGTATGCCAAGACAAAAAATTAAACTTCCTCGCTTGGAAGAATTTGAAGGAAAAGGTATAAGTTATTGTGCCATTTGTGATGGGTTCTTTTATAAACAAAAGAATATTGGTATCATTGGTAGTGGAGATTATATGTTAAGTGAATTAGCGACTTTAGAAAGATTTACTTCTAATATAACTATATTTACTGATGGAGTATCTTTAGAAAATAAAGATCACTTAGTAGTAACTGATAAATTAACAAAGATTATTGGAAATGATAAATTTGAAGGATTATCAACTGATAATAATGATTATAAACTAGATGGATTATTTATAGCGAATGGAAGTGCATCACCTATATCATTTAGTCGACATTTAGGTTTAGCTACTGATAAATTAAATTATTTAGTGGTAAATGAAGACTATATGACAAATATTCCTGGTATTTTTGCTGGTGGAGATGTAATTGGTGGACTATTACAAGTTAGTAAAGCTGTAGCTGATGGAGCCATTGCGGCTAATAAAATAAAAGAATACTTAAAAAACAAACTTTAATTAAATATTAGAGTTTTTTTGTTATTTTTTGTGTTATAATAGTAAAAAATGGGAGTGTTGGATGTGAGAGTATATTTTACTAGTAAAAGAAGTATTGCGATTTTAATATTTCTAATTCTTGGAATATTATTTATTGCTGTCCCAACAAAATATTTAATGCCAATAATATATTGGTTTATGTGCATTCCTTTAATTATTTCAGGGATTGTTAAACTTACTTTGGCCGATAAAAGGATACTTGGTTCACTAGAATATCGTTTTGATATTTTTGAGGGAGTGCTTTCTATTTTAGTTGGAGTAATTTCTCTAAATTTTAGAGAATATCCCATAGTAACATTCATATTAGGACTATTTTATGTAGTTGTTCCAATATGTAGAATTATTTATTCTAAAACTAAAAAGAATCAAATGTTAGTTGATTGCTTAAAGTATTTAACTGCATTTATACTAATAACTAGTTATAAGACGTTAAGTAAATTTATGTGTATTGTGTTAGGATGTATCTTTATAGCAATTTGCGTATTTATTTTTATAACTTTAGTTAATAAAGCGAAGAAGCAATTTGCTATAGAAAATGGTGATATTTATGAACAAAACTAGAAAAGCATTGTGGTATTCAATAGGAATTGGTTGTTTAATTATTTTCTTTGTAATTCTATTGAGTTCAATAATAACAGTTGGTGAAAAAATAAGAAGTATACATAGATATGCTGAATACGGGTTTTATGCATTAGTAGCAATTATTGTATATTTTATTATAATTAACCCAATAAGAATTATAATTTTCTCCCCTTCATTTGAAGTGGTAACAACTATGGAAAAACCAAGTAGAAAGAATAATCGTGTATTTAAAAAAGTAGCTAAAAATATTTTAAAGAATAATGATTTATCTGATTCTGATAGATCACTCCTTATAAATTATAAAAATATGAATGAACTTAAATTTAATTTACAAGTTGTTTTCAATAATAGTGTAAAAAAAGAATTAAATGCTATTATTATTAGAAATGCTAAAATTGTAATGATTTCAACGGCTATATCTCAAAATGCAAGAGTGGACATGCTTACCACAGCATCAGTTAATTTAAAAATGATAAAAGAATTAGTACAAAAATGTGGATTTAGACCATCTATGAAAAATCTAAGTAAATTAACTTTAAACGTACTTTCTACTGCACTAATTGCCGAAGGATTAGAAAGTATAAATTTAGATGATGTATTACCTCAAAATACACTTAATTCATTAGGTGATATTCCATTAATAAAACCTATAATGTCTTCAGTAACTCAAGGGATAGCTAATGCATTACTAACAATAAGAATTGGTACAGTTACTAGAAAATATTTGTTTAAAGATGGAAAAGAAATTACTAAAGAAGATATTAGAAGAAGTGCATGGAAGGAATCATTAAAATTATTACCTTTGATTATATCGGATACCTTAACTTTCTTCCCAAAGAAAATAGTTAATATTTTTAGAAAGAAAAATGATGATACTACAATGCCAGCTAAAGTAGCAAAGGGTTAAATATGAGAATATTAAATGTTTTTGATAATAAAGATTATACTGAAAATGATGTTGTTTTAGAAAGAAAAGCTGCTAGAGCCATTATCATAAAAAATAAAAAACTTTACTTAGTACATGGAAGATACTCAAAAGACTATAAATTCCCTGGTGGTGGAATTGAAGGAAATGAAACTATTATTGAAACTTTAATTAGAGAAGTTAGAGAAGAAACTGGTTTAATTGTAAAAGAAGATACTATAAAAGAATATGGTAAAGTTATTGAAAGAAGAAAGAGCATTAAGCCAAATGAAAACTTTATATTTCATATGGAAAGTTATTATTATTTTTGTGAATGTGAAGACACAATTCTAGAAATTACTCCAACTAAGAGTGAAATAGTTGCTGGGTATAGACCAGAATTGGTTAATATTGATAAAGCTATTTCCTTAAATAAAAAGAATAAATCTCCATGGATTATGAGGGAATTATTTGTTTTAGAATTGTTGAAAAGAGAATTTAGTAATTTACTATAAAAAACAATTTCTTTGGGATTGTTTTTTTATATTTTTGTAAGTTTATGTTGACATTGAATCAAGCTTAATATATAATTAATATGTTGTAACATGCACCACGTAGAAGAGGTTAAAAATAGCATAAGCTTACCTTAATAGTGTGTCTTAAAATTTATAGGAGGTGTAACGACATGTATGCAATCGTAGAAACAGGTGGAAAACAAGTTAAAGTTGAAGTTGGTCAAACAGTTTTCGTTGAAAAAATTGAAGCTGCTGAAGGAGAAACTGTAACTTTAGACAAAGTATTACTTGTAGGTGGAGAAAAGACTTCTGTAGGAGTTCCTTATGTTCAAGGAGCAACTGTAACTGCAAAAGTTGAAAAACAAGGACGCGGAAAGAAAATTGTAGTTTTCAAATATCGCCCTAAAAAGAACTACCGTAAAAAACAAGGTCACCGTCAATCATATACAAAATTAGTTATCGAAGCAATTAACGGATAATTAAAATGATAAAATATACAATAAATCAAAATATTGATAATGTATATAGCATTGAAGTGTTAGGTCATGCAAATTATGCCAATCATGGTAATGATATAGTGTGTTCTAGTGTTTCAACTGCATTAGTGATGACTGCTAACTTAATTGAAAGATTAAATCTTAGTTACAATATCATAGAGTTAATCTGTGAAGACGGAAATTTCAAATTAGTTATCAAATTAGAAAATGATTTAGTAAAAACTATTTTATTGAATCTAGAAGAAACTTTAAAAGAATTGGAAATACAATTTCCTAAACATATAAAAATTAGAAAATAGGAGGTGCCTTACAATGATGTTAAGATTAAATATTCAATTATTCGCTTCTAAAAAAGGAGTTGGATCTACTAGAAATGGTCGTGACTCTGAAAGTAAACGTCTTGGAGCTAAAAAAGCAGATGGACAATTTGCAACAGCTGGGTCAATTTTATATCGCCAAAGAGGAACTAAAATCTTACCAGGTAACAATGTTGGACGTGGTGGAGACGATACTTTATTTGCAAAAGTAACTGGTGTTGTTAAGTTCGAACGTAAAGGACGAGACAAGAAACAAGTATCTGTTTATCCTTGTGAATAGTTATAATTGATACCCTAAATATAAAGGGTATCTTTTTTTTAGAAAGGAGTATGAAATATGTTCGTAGATGAAGTCAAGCTTGAGGTTCATGGTGGACGTGGCGGTAATGGAATTGTTGCATATCGTCGTGAATTAAAAGTTGAGATGGGTGGACCATTTGGTGGTAATGGTGGAAAAGGCGGAGATATTGTCTTTGTTGGAGATGAAGGTTTATCAACATTACTCGATTTACGTTATAGTAAAGTAATTAAAGGTAAGAATGGTGAAAATGGAAGAAACAAAGGTCAATATGGAGCACAAGCAGAAGATTCACTTATACATGTTCCTGTAGGAACTATTGTTTATAATGATGATGATGGTAGTGTATTAGCTGATATCACAAAGCATAATCAAACAGCTATTATAGCGGCTGGTGGACGTGGTGGTAGAGGTAATATGTCTTTTGCTACTGGTACAATTAAATGTCCAGATTACTGTGAAAAGGGTGAACCTGGAGTAACAAAATATATAAAATGTGAATTAAAAGTATTAGCTGACTGCGGATTGGTTGGATTCCCAAGTGTTGGAAAGTCTACACTTATTTCATCCGTTTCTAAAGCAAGACCAAAAATTGCTAGCTATCATTTCACAACTTTAGTACCTAATTTAGGGGTAGTTGGTGTAAAAGATGGAAGAAGCTTTGTTATGGCCGATTTACCAGGTATTATTGAAGGTGCTTCTCAAGGGCTAGGACTTGGATTACAATTTTTACGTCACATTGAAAGATGTAAAGTTATAGTTCATGTTATTGATATGGCTGGTAGTGAAGGAAGAGATCCTTTTAGCGATTATAATATAATAAATGCTGAATTAAAGGAATATAAAATGAATTTAAGCAAGCGCCCACAAATTGTAGTAGCAAACAAGATGGATTTACCTGAAGCTAAGGATAATTTAGAAAAATTTAAATCACAAATTACTGATGATGTAAAAATAATTCCAATTAGTGCTCATAATCATGATAATTTAGATCAGTTATTATATGAAATTGCTGATTTACTGGAAAAGACTGAAAGTTTTAGTTTAATTGAAGATGACGAAAAGGTTGATTTTGTTGATTATACTTTTAAACCAAATGATCCAAAAATATATCAAATCACTCGTGATGATGATGGTGTATATGTAGTTAGTGGAGATGGTTTAAAGCGTATTGTTGAAATGACTGATTTAAATAAGGAATCATCTATTATTAGATTTACTAGACAACTTAGATCTTTTGGAGTAGATGAGGAATTAAGAAAACTTGGAGTAAAAGATGGGGATATCGTAAGAGTCTTCAATTTTGAATTTGAATTTAAAGACTAAAGGCTTTTGAAAGCCTTTTTTTGATAAAAAAATTAAGTATAAATCACTAACAGATTGACAAAATATTATAATAATTTTATAATATATGTTGGATAAAAAATATTTTATGAAAGAGGCTATTTTATGAAAAAATTTGATGTATTAAATCGAATTGCTGAAGTTGGAGTTGTTGCTGTTGTTCGTGCTGAAAACGAAGAAAAAGCAGTAAAAATTTCATCAGCATGTATTAAAGGAGGAATTCCTGCAATCGAAGTAACATTTACTGTTCCAGGAGCTGACTCTGTAATTAAAACTTTAAAGAAAACTTTTAGTGACGATGAATTAATCGTTGGTGCAGGTACAGTTCTAGATAGTGAAACTTGTCGTATTGCTATTCTTGCTGGTGCCGAATATATTGTATCACCTGGTTTTGACTTAGAAAGTGCAAAATTATGTAATAGATACCAAATCCCTTACATGCCAGGATGTATGACAATTACTGAAATGATCCGTGCTATGGAAGCTGGATGTGACATTGTTAAATTATTCCCAGGAAGCTTACCAGGGCCTGATTATGTTAAAGCTGTAAAAGGACCACTTCCTCAAGCAAACATTATGCCTACTGGTGGAGTTAACTTAAACAATGTTGCTGAATGGATTAATGCTGGAGTAATCGCAGTTGGTACAGGAGGGGACTTAACTGGACCTGCAAAAACTGATGATTATGATAAAGTAACTTCATTAGCTAAACAATTTGTTGAAGCTGTAAAAGTTGCTAGAGCAAACAAGAAAAAATAATCTCATATTTAATGGAGGCCCTATGGAAAAAATAATTACTTTTGGAGAAATAATGTTAAGATTATCTACTCCAGATTATACAACAATAAATCAGGCTCATTCATATATCGCCAATTATGGTGGAGGAGAAGCTAACGTTGCTGTTGCTTTAGCTCATATGGGGCATAAAACATATTTTATGAGTAAATTACCACCTAATCAATTAGGTGATGGTGCGATTAGTCATTTACGTAGTAATGGTGTAAATACAGATTATATCGTTAGAGGTTCAACAACTCTAGGAATTTATTTCCTTGAAACAGGATTTGGTGGACGCCCAAGTAAGGTTATTTATAATCGTAAGCACTCTGCAATTACAAGAATTCAATTAGATGAATTTGATCTTGATGAAATTTTTGAAGGAGCTACATGGTTTCACGTAAGTGGAATAAGTCTTGCCCTAAATGAAAGAGTAAAAACATTTGCTATTGAAGCTGCAAAGTGTGCTAAAAAACATGGTGTTAAAGTAAGTTTTGACTTTAATTACCGTTCAAAGTTATGGACTATTGAAGAAGCTATTCCTGCATATAGAGAAATGATAGAATACGTAGATGTTGTATTTGCAAGTTTCTTTGATGCTAATACTATTTTAGGTATTCCATTAGATGAAGGTTTAGAAGATGCACCTATGCATGAAAAACGTAAGAATGTGTTCCCTAAATTAATTGAAAAATATGGATGTTCTTATGTATTTGGTACAGATAGAGTTGTATTCTCAGCTACTGAAAATTCTTTAGCTGGATATTATTACACAAAAGATAAATTTGAATTAACTAATCCTATACGTTTTAATATTTATGACCGTATTGGTGGTGGAGATGCTTATGCATCTGGTGTTATTCATGGTTTATTGTCTAATTTTAATGATCCAGAGTATGCTGTTAGATATGGTTTAAATACAAGTGTTCTTAAACATACATTGTATGGAGATGCTTGTGTATTATCTTGTGAAGACATTGAAAACTTCATGAAGGCTTCAGGATCTGCTGAAGTAGAAAGGTAATTATATGATAGTAGGTAAATTAAAAGACTTAGGTCGCTATAAGGGAATTGCAAAAAATATAGATACTGCAATTGATTATTTAGCAAACAATGATGTATTAGCTTTAGCGCCAGGTAAATATAAAATTGATGGAGATAATGTTATTTTAAATCGTGATAGTTATGTTGCTAGACCTTTAGAAGAATGTTTCTTTGAAAATCATGATGTTTACATGGATATACAAATAGTTTTAAAGGGACAAGAAGTAATTGGTTATACTGATATTTCTAATCCAACGCTAACTGTTACTACACCATATGATAATGTCAAAGATGTAACTAAATATGCATGTGAAGGTGCTGTATTCTTTACACTTGAAGAAGGTTATGCTTTAGTATATCCTGAAGATATTCATTTAGCAAAATGTAAAGCTAATGATGATATCGTCGAAAAAGTAGTTATGAAAATAAAAATAGAAAATAAATAAGGAGAATTAAAATGGCAAAAGTTGTTACAATGGGAGAAATAATGTTAAGATTATCAACTCCAGGAAATACTAGATTTGTTCAATCACAAGAATTTGATGTTGTTTATGGTGGAGGAGAAGCTAACGTTGCTGTATCTTTAGCAAATTATGGACACGAAGCATATTTCGTTTCTAAATTACCTAAGCATGAAATAGGACAATCTGCAGTTAATGCATTAACTCGTTATGGAGTTAAATCTGATTTTATCGCTCGTGGTGGAGATAGAGTTGGTATTTATTACTTAGAAACAGGGGCTTCTATGAGAGCTTCTAAAGTAATCTATGACCGTGCTGATTCAGCTATCGCTTTAGCTACTGCTAAAGATTTCGATTTTGATAAAATTATGGAAGGTGCTTCTTGGTTCCACTGGTCAGGAATTACTCCAGCTATTTCTGATGAAGCTGCTGAATTAACTAAATTAGCTTGTATCGCTGCTAAAAAACATGGTGTAACTGTATCAGTTGACTTAAACTTCCGTAAAAAATTATGGACTAGCCAAAAAGCTATTTCTGTAATGAAACCATTAATGCAATATGTTGACGTATGTATCGGAAATGAAGAAGATGCTGAATTATGTTTAGGATTCAAACCTGAAGCTGACGTTGAAGGTGGAGAAACTAATGCAGAAGGATACAAAGGTATTTTCGAACAAATGGCAAAAGAATTTGGATTCAAATATGTTGTTTCAACATTACGTGAATCATTCTCAGCTACTCACAATGGATGGAAAGCTATGATTTATAACGGAACTGAATTCTATGTTTCTAAACGTTATGATATCAATCCAATCATTGACCGTGTTGGTGGTGGAGATTCATTCTCAGGAGGAATTATCCATGGTTTATTAACTAAACCTAACCAAGGAGAAGCTTTAGAATTTGCTGTTGCTGCATCTGCTTTAAAACACACTATTCCTGGAGATTTCAACTTAGTATCTGCTGATGAAGTTGAAGCTTTAGCTGGTGGAGCTGCTAACGGACGCGTTCAAAGATAATTATTTAAGAAGAGTTTGCACTCTTCTTTTTTTTTCAATTGTGTGAAATTGTAGAAAATAATCACATATCATTACTTTATGGCATAATTTATTGTATAATGTATATAGGGTGATGCATATGAAAAAATATAAGATGACAAAAACAACCATATTTATAATGTCTTGGGTATTTTTATCAATGCTTTACTGTGTTTTTAAAATAATCGAGTTGAAAAATAATAATCAATGTAATAGCTATTGGTTCAATATGATGCAAGGTGCAATCTTAATAGTTGCTCTATGTATACCGTTGATTTTATTTAAGGTTTATCATGTTGTAGTCCCATTGAAGTTTGAGATCCCATATCAGATAGCTTTAATTGCTGCCCTTTTATGTGGAGAAATGTACGATTTCTTTGGAATGTTTACTTGGTGGGATTCAATGCTTCATTTCTCAACTGGTGTGTTGTTGACTATACTATGGATTGTTGTTATAAATACAATTTGTAAATATCATTCACCAAAAGTTAGCTTACCAAAATTCTTTGTGGTAGTGTCAGGAATTTGCTTTACATTGGGAATGGGAGTTGTTTGGGAAATTGCAGAATTTATTATGGATTCATTAATCGGTACAAACATGCAGCATTATTTATATAGTAGTGGTACTTTCAATGCAGGTGAACCATTAATTGGGCAAGCGGCACTAAGAGATACAATGAAAGATTTAATTCTAGCTTTCTCTGGCTCTACATTGACTTGTATAGTAGCTCTTATAACTAGTAAATTCAAACATGATACTATATTTGAGGATACTTTTGTATTGATAGATAAAGAAATTATCCTTAATGAAAAAAAAATAAATGATTTAGATGATGTATTAGAACTTTATGAAGAATAAAGTTCTTTTTACTATAATAAAACGCATTAAAAGCGTATAATATAAGTATATTGTAATTATCAGGAGGTTTTAAAATGGAAAACTTTTTAAGTAAAGAATATTTGGAAAAATTAGATAAATATTTTAGGGCGGCTAATTATCTTTCTGCTGCACAATTATATTTATTAGATAATCCTTTATTGAGAGAAGAGTTAAAGGTTGAGCATATAAAAAAGAAAATAGTTGGTCATTGGGGTACAGTTCCAGGTCAAAATTTTGTATATACTCACTTAAATCGCGTAATAAATAAATATAATTTGAATATGCTATTAATTTCTGGACCAGGACATGGCGGAAATTTCTTTGTTGCTAATTCATATTTAGAAGGAACGTATAGTGAGGTTTATCCAAATATTAGTCAAGATATTGAGGGGATGACAAAATTATGTAAACAGTTTTCATTCCCTGGTGGAATATCAAGTCACGTTGCCCCTGAAACGCCTGGTTCAATTAATGAAGGTGGAGAATTAGGTTATTCGTTATCTCATGCCTTTGGTTCGGTATTTGATAATCCAGATTTAATAACTACTTGCATAGTTGGAGATGGAGAAGCTGAAACTGGACCACTTGCGACATCATGGCATTCAAATAAATTTTTAAATGCTAAACATGATGGTGCTGTTTTACCGATTCTTCATTTAAATGGCTATAAGATTGCCAATCCTACCATTTTTTCAAGGATTTCTGATGATGAAATAACTTCATTTTTCCATGGATGTGGTTGGAAACCATACTTTGTTTCTGGAGATGATCCAATAAAAATGCACATTATAATGGCAGAAGCAATGGATAAATGTATTGAGGAAATAAAAGATATTCAAAATCAAGCTAGAAATAATAATGTTACCAAGAGGGCTTTTTGGCCAATGATTATATTAAGAACTCCAAAGGGATGGACTGGTCCTAAGAATGTTGATGGAAAACAAATTGAAAATACTTTTAGAGCGCATCAAGTTCCGATAACGATGGAAAAACCTGAACATTTAGAATTATTAAAATATTGGCTATTAAGTTATAAGCCAGAAGAACTATTCGATGAAAATGGTGTTCTAAATAGTGAAATAAAAACTATTTGTCCAAAGAAGAAACAAAGAATAAGTGCCAACCCACATGCTAATGGAGGGTTACTTCTTCAAGAATTAAGATTGCCCAATTTTAAAAAATATGCTTTAGACATTAAAAATCCTGGTGAAATAGATGGTTCTGATATGAGCGTACTTGGTTCTTATGTTAGAGATGTTTTAAAATTAAATGAAGAGAATCGAAATTTTAGAGTATTTGGGCCTGATGAAACTTTATCAAATAGATTAAATAAAGTATTTGAAGTAACAAATCGCGTATTTACTGGTGAGAAGTACGATAATGATGAATTCTTAGCAGATGATGGTAGAGTAATGGATTCAATGCTTTCTGAGCACTTATGTGAAGGTTGGCTTGAAGGTTATTTATTAACTGGAAGGCATGGTTTCTTTGCAAGCTATGAAGCCTTTATTCGTATTATTGACTCAATGGCAGCACAACATGCTAAGTGGTTAAAAGTATCAAATGAATTGCCGTGGAGACAAAAAATTGCATCATTAAATCTAATACTTTCTTCAAATGTATGGCAACAAGATCATAATGGGTATACTCATCAAGATCCTGGATTCCTAGATCATATTGCAAACAAAAAACAAGATGTTGTAAGAATATATTTACCACCTGATGCAAACTGTTTATTATCATGTTTTGATCACTGTATAAAGAGTAAAAACTATGTAAATGTCTTAGTAACTTCAAAACATCCAAGACCTCAATGGTTAACGATGGAACAAGCTGTTATTCACTGTACACAAGGTATAAGTAGATGGGACTTTGTATCAAATGATCAAAATTCTGAACCAGATGTAATATTAGCATGTGCTGGAGAAACTCCTACTATGGAAGCAATTGCGGCTGTAAGTATTCTAAGAGAAGAAATGCCCGAGATAAAAGTTCGTTTTATAAATGTAGTAGATTTATTCAAACTAGAGCCTAAATCTAAACATCCTCATGGATTATCTGACACAGATTACGATTCATTATTCACTACTAATAAACCAATTGTATTTGCCTTCCATGGATATCCTACCTTAATTCATGAGCTTACATACGAAAGAAATAATCGTAATTTGAAGGTATTTGGCTATCAAGAAGAAGGAACTATAACTACTCCTTTTGATATGAGAGTGCAAAATCATATTGATAGATTTCATTTAGTAGAAGGAATCATAACCAGTCTTCCTAATTTAGGAAATAAAGGATCATATTTATTACAAAAAATGCGTGATAAATTAGTTTATCATAAACACTATATCTCTGATTATGGTATTGATATGCCTGAAATTAGAAATTGGAAATGGAAGAATAACTAAACTTAAAAAGACTCTTTGAGTCTTTTTATTAACTTTTTATGATTAATATGATATAATGAAAATAACGCATATAGGAGGAAATTAAAATGAAATTAGATATTAGATATGCCAATCACCCAAGTGATTCAATGTATTATACAACTGAAGAATTAAGAGGACATTACTTAATTGAACAAGTGTTCCAAGCTGATGAAATATTATTTACATATTCTCATCAAGATAGAATTATTGCTGGTGGAGTTATGCCAGTAAGAAAAAAACTTGTATTAGAAACTTCTAAAGAATTAGCTGCGGATTATTTCTTACAAAGAAGAGAATTAGGTTTCATTAACGTAGGTGGAGAAGGAAAAGTTACTTTAGATGGTAAAGAATATACTATTTTACCAAAAGATGGTATGTATATTGGTATGGGTACAAAAGAAGTAGTTTTTGAATCTGTTGATTCTAAAAATCCTGCAAAATTCTATGTTAATAGTAGCCCTGCACATATGACTTATCCAACTGTTTATATCGAATATACTAAAGCAAATAAACGCCCAATGGGAGATCAAGAACATATGAACAAACGTGTTATTAATCAATATGTTCACCCTGCAGTATGTAAATCTTGTCAATTAACAATGGGAATGACTGAACTTGCTCCAGGTAACTGCTGGAATACAATGCCTTGTCATACACATGAAAGAAGAATGGAAGTATATTTCTACTTTGATTTCCCTGAAACTGAAAGAGTATTCCATTTAATGGGAACTAAAGAAGAAACTAGACATATAGTTACAGCTCCTGAACAAGCAATTATTTCACCTTCATGGTCAATTCATAGTGCTTCTGCAACACATAACTATACATTTATCTGGGGTATGTGTGGTGAAAATCAAGAATTTGATGATATGGATCATATCAAAACAGCGGAATTAAAATAATTATGAAGTATATTACTTTAGCAAATGGCGTAAAGATGCCTCTTTTAGGATTAGGAACGTTTTTAAGTGAAAATGGTACAGATGCATATAACTCTGTAAAATGGGCGCTTGAAGCAGGATATAGATTAATTGATACTGCTCAAACGTATGGTAATGAAGAAAGTGTTGGAAAAGCAATAAAAGATAGTGGAATTGATAGATCTGAAATATTTATTACTACAAAATTATATCCTGGAAAAATTGGATATAATAATGCAAAAAAATATTTTGAAGAAAGTCTAAAAAAATTAGATACTGATTATATTGATTTATATTTAATACACTGGCCAAGTCAAAATTATGAACTAACAAGTGAGTGCTGGAAGGCCATGGAAGAAATCTATAGAACTGGAAAAGCACGTGCAATTGGAGTATCTAATTTTAATATTCATCATCTAGAAAATCTTAAGAAAACCGCTAAAATAATGCCTATGTTAAATCAGGTAGAATTACATCCTGGACTTAGACAATTACATATGCAAAAGTATTTAAATGAGAATAATATTGCTATTAATTCTTATGGACCACTAATGAAAGGTCAAGCTTTTGATATACCATTATTAAAAGAATTATCTTTAAAATATAACAAAAGTATCCCTAATATTATAACAAAATGGGGAATTCAAAGAAATGTTGTAATGATTCCAAAATCGGTTACTAAGGATAGAATTATTGAAAACTTTAATGTTTTTGATTTTGATATTACTGGTGAAGATATGGAAAAAATTAATAATCTTAATATCACTAGAAGAGTATATTCAGATCCTGATAATGCCCATTTTGTACCATTAAAAGAAATAATATAACATAGAGCTATGCATTTGCATAGCTTTTATTTATTTGATAATAATATATAAAATAACTTGAATATCAAAATAATATGATATATAATAAAGATGCTTACGGGATCCAAAAGGACCTAAAAAGAAAGGAAAAATGAATATGAACAATAACAAAAACATTAAGAAAATGGTAATGATGGCAGCATTATTAGCTATTGTAGTTGTACTACAATTACTAGGAAGCTTCATTAAATTAGGAACATTTTCAATTACATTGGTTTTATTACCAATAACAGTAGGGGCAATTTTATTTGGTCCTATCGCGGGATTAGTCCTTGGACTTGCATTTGGTGCAACTGTATTATTAAGTGGAGATGCTGCTTATTTTATGGGATTTGAACCATTCTGGACAGTCGTACTTGTATTATTAAAAGGTGGACTTGCTGGACTTGCTGCTGGATATGTATACAAATTATTTAAAAGAAAAAATAAAACTCTTGGTTGTATTGTAGCCTCTATAATAACACCAATTGTCAACACTGGATTATTTGCCCTTGGTGTATTAACTGTTTTAAAACCAGCTTTAAACGATGCCTCTGGTGGAAGTAACGCAATAAGTTTCTTATTCCTAACAATGATTGGAATGAATTTTATAGTAGAATTCATATTTAGTTCAATACTATCTCCAGTTGTTGGTAGAATATCTATTTATGCAGCTGAAACATTAGATGTAAATATTGATTAAAGAGGTACAAAATGGTAGTTTTAATAGATGTTGGAAATACTAATATAGTATTTGGAATATATAAAGATAATGAAATTAAGAATATTTATCGTATTAAATCATTTACTGATAGAACATCTGATGAATACTACATTCAGATAAAATCCTTATTAGAGAATGGTACAATTGATAATGTAATAATCAGTAGCGTTGTCCCAGTAATAACGAGTGCTTTAGTGAAATTATTTAAAACCCATTATAAGCTTGATGCAATGGTTGTTAGTTCTTCACTAAGAACAGGAATCATGTTAAAGGGTGCAGATGATCCTAAAAGTGTAGGTGCAGATTTAGTTTGTGATTGTGTTGGTGCAATGAATATTACTAATGAAGCATTAATTGTAGATTTGGGTACAGCTACAAAATATATATATGTAAAAAATAATCAATTAATAGGAGTATCTATTGCTCCTGGAGTAGCAATATCAATGCGTGCACTAGTAAGCAATGCCGCATTATTACCTAATATTGAATTACAAGCCCCAAAGAAAATTCTAGGAAATAATACTATAAGCTGCATGCAATCAGGAGTAATATTTGGTGCTGCAAGTCAAGTAGATGGTATGATTGAAAGAATAAAAGAAGAACTAAATAGACCTGATTTATTCGTTATAGCTACAGGAGGATTATCTAAATTAATAGTGCCTTTATGTAAGACTAAAATAACATTAGAAGAAAATCTTGTTTTAAATGGTCTTGTTACAATATATAATAAAAATATTTAAACCTCTTATAGAGGTTTTTATTTTTATATTAATAAAAAAGATATTCTATAAAATAGAATATACTTTTTAAAAATTATCAAATTTTTAGTAAGATTACTTTCTTTAAATAGGAGAAACTACAGTTGTTGATCCAACATTTGTGTAAACAAATAAATCAAGATAATCCGTCTCACCAACCTGTGTGTGAATATGTGTAACCTTAGCACCTTTTCCGTCATCATCAAGTTCTATTATATAGGAATCACTATAGTATTTTGTTTCAATATGGTATACAATTCTACCATTTTTAGCTTCTATAAGTGGTAACTGTTTTCCTATGCTAGTAAATTCTCCAAGCCCATTATAAGGTAATAAAAAACCATTTGTTGGTTCCCATATTTTAGTCGTTTCAAAAAATAAATATCGATGATATTCTCTTGTCTCAGAATCTATTTCTGTATATAATTTTCTATTATTACTGATGCATAAACTTTTATTTCCTTCGGAATACACAGTATATTCAATATCTTCGTATAGTACATTGCATTCATAACTATTAGTTTTCTCTATTACGGTGACAAATTTATCGAAATTTTCGCGTGTCTTGTCTCCACAAGAAACCAAAATCGTAATAGAAAAAACAAGTGAAATGATTGACATTAATTTAATAATTTTTTTCATAGTTAACATCTCCATTTTTTTATAATTATAACAAAAATTAATAAATTTTTCTACTCTATTTATAAAATAAGGACGATTATAATTTTTTATGGTAAAATATATACTATAATGAGGTGATTTTATGCGTGGATTATATATACATATACCATTTTGTAAACATATATGTAATTATTGCGATTTCCATAAAAGAATTGCCAAAAATCAAAATCAAATAAGTGAATATGTAAATAAATTAATTGAAGAAATAGAGGTCTATAAACCTTATTTAAATAGTGATATTAAGACAATTTTTATTGGTGGAGGAACACCAAACATCTTAAATGATTTAGAACTGGAAAGATTATTTGTTGCCATTTCAGATTATAAATTAAATGTATTGGAATATACAATTGAGATTAATCCTGAATTACTAACTATCTCACAAGTAGAATTATTTAAGAAATATAACATTAATAGAGTAAGTATTGGTGCTCAAAATTTCATTGATAATGATTTAGAATTCTTGGGTAGACATCACAGAAAAGAAAATATTTTAAATGCTATACGTATGTTAAGAGATAATGGAATTGATAACATCAGTATGGATTTAATGTTTGGATACCCTACCGATAGTCTTATCAAAATAAAAGAAAACTTGGATGTTTTTTATGATTTAAATCTTCCACATGTATCATATTATAGTATGATCTTAGAAGAGAAAACTAAGTTTTTTATTGATTATAAAAAAAAGAAAATATCTTTATTAGATGAAGACTTATTAGCTGATATGTATGATTTCATTAGAAAAGATTTATATGAACATGGATATAAACAGTATGAAATAAGTAATTATTCTAAAAATAAGGAAAGTATTCACAATAAAATATATTGGCAAAACCTTGAATATATTGGTGTTGGTGCAGGAGCAAGTGGCTATATAGAAAAAATTAGGTATGAAAATAATTCTATTTTAGATAAGTATTTTAATGAATTTATCAGTACAAAAGATGAGATTACTGAAGAAATATCAAAATCAGAATTTATGATTTTAGGACTTAGAATGATAGATGGAGTATCAAAAAAGGAATATTTTAGTAGATATCAATCTAATATAAATGAAGACTTTGATCTAGATTATATCCTAAATAATGGATTGATAATAGAAACTGATGATATAATAAAATTATCAGAAAAAGGGATTCCTTTAGCAAATATAGTATTTGAAAGGTTTGTGTAAAATGAAAAAGAAAAAAGAAGAAGACATAATATTTTATGAATTATCTGATTTTAGATATCATTTAGAGACAGATAAAAGATTAAGTACAAACTCAGTAAATAGCTATATGACTGATTTAAGACTTTATTCACAGTTCCTTAAAGAGTACCAAAATATCTTTGATGTATCAGAAATTGAAGATGTTCATATCAAAAAATTTATGCAAAGTCTTAAAAGAAAAGAATTATCTCCTCATTCTATGAGTAGAAAATTAACCGCTATAAGAGAGTTTCATAAGTTTTTATATGAAGAAAAAATAACTAAAACAGATCCTTCAAAACTAATAGATACGCCAAAACTTGATAAGCCTTTACCGGTTGTTTTAACTCAAGAAGAAGTTGAAAAGATGATTAATTCAATTAAAGTAGATACTCCATTAGGCAAAAGAAACAAGGCTCTTATGGAATTACTTTATGGTTGTGGACTTCGGGTGACGGAATTAATTACCCTTAAAACGAGTAATATTCATATCAATGCTAAATATATAGAATTAATTGGAAAAGGTAATAAAGAGCGTTTAATTCCCTTTGGTGATATGGCAATAATAGCTGTTAGAGATTATATAGAAAATGGTAGAAAAGAGATCTGTAATAAACCAGGTGAACTATTATTTTATAACTATAAAGGAGAACAATTATCTCGCCAGGGAGTATACAAATATATAAAAACATTAGCTTTAGAGAATGGAATTGAAAAGGAAATTTCTCCTCATACACTAAGACATTCCTTTGCAACTCACTTATTAGAAGGTGGAGTTGATTTAAGAATTGTACAGGAAATGCTGGGTCATGAGGATATATCTACGACTCAAATATATACCCATATAAATAGATCTTTTCTTAAAGAAGTATATGAAAATGCCCATCCAATGGCAAATAAACATAAAGGAGATGAGGAAAAAAATGAAGTATAAAAGAGTATTTTTAATAGTTACTGACTCACTAGGCTGTGGTTTTTTACCTGATAGCAGTAAATATGATGACTTTGGTTCAAACACTTTTATGCATATTTGGGATGCAAAACCCGATATGAAGATACCTAATTTACTACGTTTAGGAATTCAAAATGTCATATTCAATACTAATAATGAGTGTATATCAGCTTATGGAAAATGCGCTGAATTAAGTATCGGAAAAGATACCTTAACTGGACATTATGAGATGATGGGAATAAAGACTGAAAAGCCTTTTCTTACCTTCACTGATACAGGATTTCCAAAGGATTTAATTGAAGAAATTGAATTCCAAACTGGATATAAAGTGATTGGGAATATCGCTGCAAGTGGAACTGAAATCATAAAATATCTTGGAGAAGAACATATGAAAACTAAGTCATTGATTGTTTATACGTCTTCTGATAGTGTTCTTCAAATAGCTTGTCACGAGGAAATATTCGGTCTTCAGGAACTATATAATGTTTGTGAAACTGTACGTGAAATATGCCTAAAACCAAAATGGAAAGTGGCTAGAATTATTGCTAGACCTTTCATTGGCACAAATAAGAACGATTTTGTTAGGACTTCAAATCGTCATGATTATGCCCTTACACCACCTAAGAAAACAACTCTAGATTACCTAAAAGAGAATAATATTAACGTTATTGGGCTAGGAAAAATTAGTGATATTTATACTGGTTGTGGTATTACAGAATCAATAAAAACAATTTCTAATGACGATGGAATGGATAAACTTTTAAATATAATTGGGACAAATTTTAATGAAGGTTTATATTTTATTAACCTTGTAGACTTCGATTCTTTATATGGTCATAGAAGAGATACTCTTGGTTATGCAAAAGCAATCGAAGACTTTGATATCAAATTATCACCTGTTTTAGAACAGTTAAAAGATGATGATTTACTAATAATAACAGCTGATCATGGTAATGATCCGACCTGGAAAGGAACAGATCATACAAGAGAATATGTTCCATTAATTGTTTATAATAAGCATTTAAAATCGATTAATTTAGGTATTAGAGAAACATTCGCTGATATCGGTCAAACAATTGCTGAGAACTTTAATGTGCAAAAACAAGATATTGGAACATCATTTTTAAAGGATTTAAAATAGGAGGAAGTATGAAAAATTTTAATTTGTATACACCTACAAATATCATATTTGGTAAGGGTGAAGAGAACAATGTTGGTCAAATAATAAGTAATTATGGATACAAAAAAATACTATTACATTATGGAAAAAACTCTATAAAAACAACTGGATTATATGATAAAGTAGTTAACTCATTAAAGGCCTCAAAAATCGATTTTATTGAGCTTTCAGGAGTGGAAGCTAATCCTAAATTATCACTAGTTCATGAGGGGGTAAAACTATGTAAAGAACATAACATTGAACTAGTTTTAGCAGTAGGTGGTGGGTCTGTAATTGACTCTGCAAAATCCATTTCTAATGGTGCAAAAGTTGATTTTAGCCCTTGGGAATTTAGTATAAAAAATAAGACACCAAAGGATGCTTTACCAGTTGGTGTTATATTAACTCTATCTGCAGCTGGTAGTGAAATGAGTCAATCTTGTGTAATTACCAATGATGAAACTTGGGAAAAAAGAGGATTTAACAGTATTACAAATCGAGCTTTATTTTCAATAATGAATCCTGAATTAACATATTCAGTAGATAAATTTCAAACTGGATGTGGCATTGTTGATATACTAATGCACACGTTAGAACGTTATTATACAGTAGAAAAAAACGTAGAATTAACTGATTATTTATCTGAAGGATTATTTAAATCAGTCATAGAAGCTGGAAGAATTGCTATAAAAAATCCTAATGATTATGATGCAAGAGCAACACTTATGTGGGCAAGTTCACTATCACATAATGATCTTATGGGAGTAGGAAGAGATGTTGTAATGCCTGTTCATCAGATAGAACATGAGGTAAGTGGTATGTTTGATTATGTAGCTCACGGAGCTGGATTATCAGTTTTATTCCCTGCCTGGGCAAAGGTTTGTTATGTCGGAGATGTTCAAAAATTCGCAAGATTTGCATATAATGTAATGGATGTAGATAAGAGATTAGAAGCAGAAAAAGCGGCGCTAAAAGGTATTGAATTGCTTGAAGATTACTTCAAAGAAATTGGTATGCCAACAACATTCAAAGAGTTGAATATCACAAGTGATTCGTTTGAAAAATTAGCTAAAAATTATACCTTTAATGGTACTAGAATCCTTAAAGATATAGTTGATGTAGACTATAATAAATGCCTTGAAATTCTATACAAAGCAGAATAAATATATATAAAACTACGATAAAAAATCGTGGTTTTTTTATTGTCATGGCTTAGTAAAAATGCAGTCAAAAATAATTTCAAAACCAATCTAGTATTGAAAACTATTTTTACAATTTATGACAAACATTTTACATGATTTAGAAATCTATGTTATTTTTGAAATTATTTTGTAACATTTTAGGAGAGAATACAGAGGATATTTTATATAACAAAAGTGCAAAAATGAAAACGAAAATTTTCTAATTATATTCAAATTTTTACCCAGATTCTTATTATTATAGTATTAATTTATTGTATCAGGAATAGATGTGAACTGTCTGTTCAATAGTTAAATCATTAGGTAAAATGTATGTTTAATTATCTATTTGATGTACTAAATTATTGATCTTATTAATTGCTTGAGTAAAGGTGTGCTATGTAGAAGATGTGTAAAAATTTATAAGATTTACATATAATGTAATGGAAGTAGATAAGAGTTTAGAAGCAAGAAAAATGGTGTTAAAAATACCAAATTGCTTGAATATTGATTTAAATAAATTGGTATGTCAACCACATTTAAAGAACTAAATATTTCAATATAATCATTTGAAAATATATCTTCAATGGCACTACAATCATTAAAAATATGATAGATGTATACAATAATAAATGCATTAAAATTCGATATAAAGTAGAATAAATATATTAAAAATTATGACTAATAATCGTGTTTTTTTATTGTCATAACCTAGTAAAAAAAGAGCCCAAAAATAATTTCAAAACCTATCTAGTATCAAAAACCAATTTTACAATTTATGACAAACTTTTCACATAATTTTAAAATCTAGGTTATTTTTGAAATTATTTTGTAACATTTTAGGAGGCTATATAGACTATATTTTTTATATAAATCTTGAAAAATAAAGAGAATAATTTCTAATATTCTTGCCCGATTTTTAACTAAATTATCGTTTGAAAAGTGAACAGTCACATACAACTAATGTAATGAAATGGTAATAAAATATCCGTACATAATAGTTTATGGTTATAAAATTTAATGAAAAAAGATGCGAATAAAAGTCGTTACAGGAAATTAATTTGAAGTGAAAATATTAATTTTCCTACAAATGTTTATTCTAAAATTAACTAAATAGATTTTTATTATGATGGAGGGATTTATTAATTTTTAAGACATTTTTATTAGCTAGCTATTCAAAAGCAATAATATAATTTTTATACCGTGAGACAAAAAAGGATAAATAGAAATCTTATCCAGATTTTGTAAAACAAAACCTTATTTTATAGTTCTTCATTTTTACTTTATAAATAATAATTTGTTATAAACATTTACATAAATTAGTTTTTAATATTGAGGCTAAAGAGCCTGAAATAATGATTTTAAACATCTTAGTAGCTGGAAGGCTTGCAGGTACCATGATGATCTTTCATACATTATATTCTCTAAAAATAAAGTAAAAAAGGGCTGCCTGAAGCGTACATGATCCTGGTAAAAAAATTCAAATCATATCTAGTATTTCAAACTAGATTGTAGAAATATTTAGAATTCTGTCATAAACTGTTTTTATAAGTGAATCTCTAATCAGATAATCATTCGATAATCTTAAGTAATAATAGATGTATTTTGAAGAATCGAGTAAGTGGAATGTCTGTCTTTAGCTTTTTGGATTGCTCTAAATCATTGAGTGGTTTCTACAGGATTCGGATAAAAGATGATTTCCTTACAAATGGATTTGTGGATATATTTTTTTGTCGAATCGATCCTCCATAACTCTTCAAAAAAATCATCTAATTTTGTCATAAAAAATGGCTTAATTACAATGTTTTTTAGGGTTCCTAGACGAAACCAGTAATTAACACATTAACCACACGTTTCAACATATCCACACAAAGACATTTAATCGCACGGTTAAGCCATATTACTTTGGTTTACATAATATACATTATAGGAAGTTGTTTGAGTTTTTATAATTAGTTTTTTATCGTTTGAAAACTTGTAGTAGAGGTATTTTAGACATGTTTATTCACTCTAATCGACACTACTTCTTTCACTAAAAATAGTCACTTATATTCATTTGAATATGTTTAGGAGATTGTTCGAGAAAAAAAGAGCATTCGAAAAAGTCGAACATGGACATTTATCCATCCCGATTGCTAATAATTGATGTTCTTAGATTAGTTATTATCTTTTTAGACAATTTACTTGTTTTGAAATATTCTACTTCTACTTTTTCGACTTTTGCTTCTACTTCTTATTTTTGGATAAAAAGAAAAAACCCAGATTTAATATCCAGGTTTTTTTACTAATCATTAGTTATTTCAAATAAGTCAATTTGCTTGAAGTGAGGATTAAATTTTTCTTGTTCTACTAATCTTATCCATGTTGCACTTCTTCCGGTTCCGTTTGGACGGATCTTGTTTTCATCTCTTAATCTTTGTAGTGTTCTATTAATTGTAGATTCACTTACGTAAGGATGCTTGATTCTGATTTCATCTTTGGTGAATACCTGAGGTAGTTTATAAATTGTATTTTCAATATTATCAGACTTATTCAGTTGACTCTCAAATTCGTATTCATGAATCATAGAATCTATTTTTGAATATCCATCGAGTAAAATTTGAATTACCATTTTATTTAATGGGGTTGTTTGAGAGTATCCTTCTTCCCAGTTGAAATTTGCCTGAAGGATAGCTTTGTTAAAACTTTCTTCTCTCTCGATAACCATTTCAAAGAAACTCATATATTTAAACATATTGAATCTTTCTCTAAATAATAAGATATACAATAGTAGAATTCCGACTAATTCATTTCCATCATTGAAGACTTTAAGGTTTAAGAAATCTACATAGAAATTAGTTATCAACTGAGTTAGCTCATAATCATTGCTTCGAAGTTTTCTAGAATACAGTTCCATAAACTCTTCAAGATTTTTTCTTTTTGATATTCTTTGTTTTTCTCTTAGTAAATTAATTTGTACTTCTTTAACTTCATATGCAAATGAAACTTCTTTTACATTTTTGAAAATCATTTTTGCTAAGCTGAAGACTTCATTTGAATTCAATTCAAAATCATATACCTTCAATTGCAAGAACGAGAATATTTCTTTTATGTTAAAAAGTAATTGTTCATCTTTAGTTTTCGGTTCTGAAGATTTTTTTATAATTAATCTTAAACGATTTTCAGTGATATCAAGTTTTAAAATTTTAGACATGAAAAACGTTTCTCTTTCTACCGTTTCTTTAGTTATATAATCCATATCAGATTTTAATATATCTTGATAATAAAAGTCTTTTCCTTTGTATTGGTAAAGCTTTATCATATCCATAACTATTTCAGTCGATAAAGTAATTCTTTCCATGTTAGTTAAGCATTTCATTTTGCCACCTCCACTCCTTAAATTATAATAAAAATAAAAAGAAAAGGCAATGTTATTTTGCCTTTCCTTTTTTATTATTCTTCGTAGAATATGCTGTCCCCAATGAACTCTCTTAAAATAGAATTACATGGTATCCACTTTTCATCAATCTCTTTTATATATCTTAAAAATTTTAATAGTCGATTTGCAGTAATGTAGTGTTCGCTATTATTAGAAATTTTTTCTAAACCTTTTATAGCATATTTTTTCATTACTGAAAGTTCGTATGTCAATTCTGAATTGAAAACATAATTAGCCAATTGTTGATATGGATAAATCCATTTGAATTCACCACGGCGAACACTAGGCCACATAGCTAACGTTTTTTCTGCGGTAGTGTTTCGATATTTATAATCCCTAACCATTCTTCTAATTAATCTAATATCAGTCATACTAATTGGATTATGCTCATCGATATGTAATTGTGATTGTGGAGCAATATATATTTTATACTTTTGATTACTTGGTATTGAAGGAGTTAGAATATCATTTAAAGCATGAATTCCTTCGATTAAAATTGGTTGATTTTCTTCAAGCTTAATCGTTTGACCTTCTACACGTTTTCCTGACTGGAAATCAAACTTTGGTAATGTAATTTCTTCTCCTTGAATTAAACGGTAAATATGATCATTAAATAGCTTTAAATCAAGTGCCTCTACATGTTCAAAATCAGGAGTCCCATCTTCTTCAAAATTGGTTATTTCATCACGTGTTTTATAGTAGTCATCAATAGAGATCATTAGTGGTGTAATTCCCTTTGTCATTAGTTCAATTCTTAATCTATTACAAAAAGTTGTCTTACCACTTGATGACGGTCCTGCAATAGCAATCAGTTTAATATTTTCAATATCATTTTTTATATTACTTCCAAGCTCGGCCAACATGTTGTTATGCCTAGTTTCACAAAGATTTATTAATTCACGATATTTATTAGATTCAATAGTGTGATTTAGTTTATCTACATAACTTGATTTCGTGATTACTCCCCACTTGTTAGATTCCTTTAAAGTTTTTCCAAAAACCATTTCGTTTTCAAAACTTGGAATCTCTCCTTCTAACTCTGCTCTAGGGTATTGAATTAGAACACCAGGTGAGTATAAATTTATTTCATATTTATTAATGAACTTTGTTGATGGAACCATATAATTATACATATAGTTTATATAATCTTCACATTGATACGCATTGACATCTTTATCACGATATTTTAACATATTAATTTTAAAATCAAATCCTTCTGATATATAGATCTCACGCGCTTTTTCTTTTGAAAAATTCTTGCGTATGATTGGTAAATCAGATTCAGTTATCTCTTTTAATTTTTTTAATATTAAGTTTAATGTGTCCTGATTTAAAATGAAGTTTGAACCCTCAAATTTCGCGAATATGGCTCTTGAAATACTGTAATTGAAAATTACCTTAACTCCAGGAAAAACGGCGTTTACGGCCATTACAAACAAATATCTTAAACTGGCTTGATAAATCATCATTGAATCACGATCATTTAAATCCAAAAATTCAATAACTGAATAATTATCACTTACCTCATATGTTAATTCTCGTAGACGATTATTGACCTTGGCACATATATATTTTGTAGGCTCAATATTTTCTTGTTTTAATATATTCAACAACGATATTGGTCTTGAATATTCTAATTCTTTATTAAATACTTTTATTAACATTTTTCTTTGCATGATTATTATATTATAATCTGCTCCTCCTATTTTTCAAACTTGTTTTAGTTTTAAAAATTATTCAAACTATTTTACATCACTATTTGACAAGATTAAATAAATTACTTTATTTAGTTTCGACAACTAGATACCTTTTGAAATTTATTTTTTGGTTTTTCGATATTAGTATAACATGTTTGTAAATAAATTTATACCCTTATCAGTTCAATATTTTTTACATGTTTTTCTACTTAAATAGTTTATATATTATTATTCAACAATTTATAGAAATATTCATTATTAAATTAAAAAGACAAGGAAATTATCCTTGCCATATTTTTATTCAAACACTAATTCTGTATTTCCTACAATTTCATTAACTGCATCACAAGTGACTGATAACGATATTGCGAATAACATTCCTTCTATATAAGTACCACTTGAGGTTTGACCTGTTAGCTTTGAATTATTTATACCTACTAATTGTCCGTAAATATTAAACAATGGTCCTCCGCTATTTCCAGAGTTAATAGCTGCATCATGTTGAATAGATGTTTCAGTTATTCTAGAAATGATTCCTAACGTAACTGTATTATAATATTCTATATCTAGAGGTGTACCAACAGCAATTACAAATTTTCCAACTTTTATATCACTACTTTTTGCTAGTGTAGCGGCTGTAAATTCTTTATTAGTTTTAAATTCTAGAACCGCTATATCGGCTTCAGCATTAGATCCCAATAGAGTAGCCCCTAATGTAGTTGATTCACCATAATATAATTCGAACTTTTCATATCCAGCCGTTACTGTCTTATCACTAGATGCATCAATAACATGCTCATTAGTTATTAGTCTATATGTATATTGCCCAGAAGAATCTTTTTCACTTTTATAATATATTACTCCTGAACCTGTTGAATACAATTGATCAGTGTATGTATATCTTCCAGGATTGCCAGATCTAACCCTTTGATAGTTATAAACACATAAAGTTGAATTTAGTGCTATTTCAATTCCATTTGATAATTGATCTTCTAATGAATTAATTCCTTCAGATAATTCAATTTTTTCATATGCTACATTTGGATTTGAAGAATTACTTGAGTTATCTCCTGAATCACATGCAACCATAAATGTCATTAAAAAGGTTAACATTCCGATTGACATAAAAATTTTAAATTTGTTTTTCATAAATTTCCTCCACTACTTTTTGACTAATTTAATTATAAAATATAAAAATGGTAATATTATGTGATTTTATTGTGAAATTTTATCAATTGTTAAAAAATAATAAAAAATAGAAAGTTATATTTCAACACTTTCTATCTTTAAATTACTTATTCATTATTCATCGAATAAAGATATTTTCTTAAATGGAATTTTTTTATCCTCATCATCATTTTTGTTAGCAACTTTAGATTCAAAAACTTCAATATCCTTTTTTCTAACTATTGTAGAAGTTCTAGTGTTTGTAGTTACTGTTTGTTCCGTTTCGATAATTTCTTTCTTGTCAATTGGTTTGTCAATAATAACATCAGTACTTCCTAATAACTTATCTAAATCATCTAAAATACTTTGAGTTGATTTATCAGACCTCAAACTTACTTCTGTTTCAGAATCAGAACTAAATAAATTTATTGCAGTTGATTTATCCAATAAATAATCATCTGAAATTTTTTGATCAGCTTCTTTAGGATTAGGTAGTGTCATTTTTAAAGGAGAACCGATTCCATCCTTTAAAATATCTTTTCCTGCATCGCTAGACTGATACTTCAATTCAAAAGCATTTATTTGATCATTTCCATCAGAATACATAATATCAATTAAGACATCTTCTTTATATTGATTAGGAGACATTTTCTTAGCATCTGTTAATAAATGAGGATTAGATTTTACCTTTTTAATTAAAGGTGTTGCAGAGCGTGCTCTTCTTGATAAAGGCAAATCAGCAATTTTGACACGTTTAATGTATCCTCTTGTAGTTAACAATAATGCATCATCCATTTTATTAGCGTAGAATGCCCCTATAACCTCATCGTCAGGTTTCATTGATATAATTCTTATTCCACCCGCAGAAGTCCCGTATAACGAGATTTCAGAGGCTCTGACACGCATTCCTTCACAATTCTTTGTAGCCACAAAGATTTCATAAGGTGTATCAATCATATCTACACTAACTAATGAATCATCACTTGATAATTTCATAGCTTTTACGGCTTTAGTGTATCTACTTAATTCAAATCCGTTTAATAGAGTTTGTTTTATTAATCCTTGTTTAGTGGTTAATAATAAAGTTTTGTTTGCTTTAAAGTCATTTACAACAAAAACCTTAATTATTTTTTCACCAGGATTAATAGAAATAATACTACTTATAAATGCACCAACATCTTTTGTCTTACATTCATCAATTTTATATACTGGTAGATATAAGAAATTTCCTTGATCAGTGAACATTAATAAAGTATCTAGCGTAGAAACTTCACCTATGAATTGAATACTATCATGTTCTTTAAGAGTATTAACGCGACTTATATTATAAGATTTCATATTGATTCTTTTTATATATCCTTCTTTTGATACCAGAACCATTACTTGTTCTTTTGATATTAAATCAGTTTCATCTATTTTTATATCAGAGATTTCTTCTTCAATAACAGTCTTTCGTGGACAGTTAATAACTTTTTGCATTGTACGTAATTCATTTTTAATAGTTTTAAGTAATTCCTTTTCACTATTTAGAATTCGGTTATATCCAATGATATTTTCGTTTAATGTAGTATGTTCATTTTGTAGAGTTACAATATCTTGAGTACTCAAACGATATAATTGCATCATTACGATAGCTTCAGCTTGTTCTTCAGTAAAAGCAAATTTTTCACAAATATTTAATTTCGAATCTGCTTTATTTTTACTAGCTCTAATAGTTGCGATTACTTCATCAACAATACTAACCATTTTCATTAATCCATCAACGATATGTAATCTCTTCTTATCTTTAGCTAATTCATAATTAGTACGATTAGTAATTACATCCTTTTGATGTTCTATATAAGCTTCTAATATTTTCAGAACGCCTAATCTTTCAGGTCGTCTATTATTAATAGCTACCATATTATATTTTAAGTTTATTTGAAGATCAGTATTTTTAAATAAATAATTTAAAATAGCTTTTTCATTTGCGCCTTTTTTTAAGTCTATTGCGATTCTAAGCCCTTCGCGGTCAGACTCATCTCTAACCTCAACTATATCCTCTACTTTTTTATCAATTCTTAGTTGATCGATTCTTTCAACTATTTTTCCTTTATTTGTATCATAAGGTATTTCTAAAACAACAATTCTTTTTTGATCCTTATTAATTTCTTCAAAATCAATTTTACTTCTAACTATAACTGACCCACTACCAGTATTAAATGCTTCTCTAATACCGTCAAGACCTTGGACAATACCTCCAGTAGGGAAATCTGGTCCTGGCATAATAGCTAATAATTCATCTAAAGTCATTTCAGGATTATCAATTTTTTGAATAGCCGCTTCAATTACCTCAGAAATATTATGAGTAGGAATATAAGTAGCATAACCACTAGAAATCCCCATTGCTCCATTAACTAATAAATTAGGAAATTTAGCAGGTAGGACAGTTGGTTCAGTTTCTTCCTCATCAAAGTTAGGAATAAAAGGAACAGTGTTTTTATCAATATCTTGAAGTAAGTAATCGGCGTTTTTACTCATACGTGATTCTGTATAACGCATAGCAGCGGGACTGTCTCCATCGATACTACCATTATTACCGTGCATATCAATTAAAGTAACACTCATTTTCCAATTTTGACTCATACGGACCATGGCTTCATAAATTGATGAATCACCATGAGGGTGATATTTACCCATTACGTCTCCAACAATACGGGCAGACTTTTTGTATGGAGTAGATGAAGTAATACCCATTTTATCCATTGCATATAAAATACGTCTTTGAACTGGCTTCAAACCATCTCTAACATCTGGAATAGCTCTATCTTGAATAATATACTTTGAGTATTTACCAAATCTATCACCTATTACATCTTCTAATTTTTCATAAACAAAAGTTTCTTCTATGAAATTATCTAATTTCTTTTTAACATTCATAAATTTACTCCTTCTATTCTTCTTCTAATGTAAATGATACATGATTTTCTAACCAATTACGGCGTTTATTTGCATCATCACCCATTAAGATTTCAATTTGATTTTCTGCATCATCTAAATCTTCGATTCCAACCTTAATTAAAGTTCTTGATTTAGGATTCATAGTCGTTTCCCAAAGTTGTTCTGCATTCATTTCTCCAAGTCCTTTAAAGCGTTGAATCATTGTATTAGTAGAACCTTTGGTAATTTCATTAAGTTCTTCATCATTCCAAGCATACTTGATTTCTTCAGATTTACTTTTTTTAGTAACTTTATATAAAGGAGGTAAAGCTAAATAAACTCTACCAGCTTCAATTAAAGGTCTCATATATCTAAAGAAAAAAGTTAATAATAAAACTTGAATATGTGATCCGTCATCATCGGCATCGGTCATTATTACGACTTTATTATAATTACATTTCTTTAAATCAAAGGCTTCACCGTATTCAGCCCCAATTGTATAAATCATAGTAGCTATTTCTTCATTTTTTAAAACAGCATCTTGGTTCTTCTTTTCAGTATTTAAAACTTTTCCACGAAGTGGTAATATTGCTTGGAATCTTCTATCTCTTCCTTGCTTAGCACTTCCACCAGCTGAATCACCTTCTACTAAAAATAATTCATTTACTTCTTTATTTTTACCTTGAGCAGGACTTAACTTACCACTTAAATTAATTTCCTTTTTATCTTTTTTATCCATTCTAGCATCGTTTCTTGCTTTTCTAGCAGCTTCACGTGCATTATAGTTTAGAATGGCTCTCTTTACTACCATTTCAGATAAAGTTTTATTTTCCATTAAGTAATATGATAATTTTTCATATAAAATACTGTCAACACAATTCTTGGCTTGTGGAGTTCCTAACTTACTTTTTGTTTGTCCTTCAAACTCTAAAATTGATTCTTCAATTCTAACGCTGATTATAGCAGTAAGTGAGCATCTTAAATCAGATCCCTCTAAATTGGCATCTTTTTCCTTAAGTAAATTAACTTTTCTAGCATAATCATTAAAGGCTCTTGTAACAGCAGTCTTGAACCCCGTTTCATGAGTACCACCATCTCTAGTACGAACATTATTAACAAAGGAAATTAATGTTTCTTCGTATTCATCAATGAATTGCATTGCGACTTCAATTTCAACTTTTCCTTCTTTTCCCTCAAAAAAAGAAACATCATAAATTGGTGTCTTTTTTTCATTTAATAATACTGCGTATTCACTAATACCATTTTCATAATAAAATACATCACTTTTATTACTTCTATCATCAATTAGATTCATTTTTAGACCTTTTATTAAAAAGGCAGACTCTCTAATTCTTTCCTTTATCGTGTCATAATTGAATAATGTTGTGGAGAAAATAGTTGGATCTGGTTTAAATGTAATAGTTGTACCAGTTTTTCTAGTATCTCCTGTTATCATCATATCATGTTTCTTATGACCACCATTTTCAAACGTTATTTTATGAATTTTTCCTTCACGATAACTCGTTATTTCCATTAAACTACTTAGAGCGTTTACAACACTCCCACCAACTCCATGCAATCCTCCAGAAACCTTATATCCACCTTCACTACCGAATTTTCCTCCAGCATGTAAAACAGTATATATTATTTCCATAGTATTTTTTCCACTTGGGTGCATTCCACATGGGACACCACGACCATTATCGACTACAGTAATAGAATTATCTTTATTAATCTGAACAGTGATCTCTTTTCCATATCCAGCTAAAGATTCATCAATTGCATTATCGACAATTTCCCATACAAGATGATGTAATCCTCTTCCATCAGTCGAACCAATATACATCCCAGGACGTTTTCTTACTGCTTCTAGACCTTCAAGTATTTGAATTGAACTATCATCATATTTTGCCTTTTGCATCAAATACACCTACTTTTTAAATTTTAAACTATTTAAATTATAACAAACAAACAATTTTTAGACAATATTTTTGATGATAAGTTTTTAAGATATTGTAAATTTATTCTAACTCTAGTATAATATGTTTAGAAAAAAGAGGTCTTAGAAAATGTTTTTATTTAATACTGCCACAAATATAACTTTAACTGTTGTATTATTAATAATTTCTTATTTATTAGGTTCTATTCCAAATGGAGTTGTAATCGGAAAAAAACTAACTGGAATAGATGTTAGAGAACATGGAAGTAAAAATATAGGTACAACAAACTGTATCCGTGTATTAGGAAAAAAGGTTGGATTTTTAATATTCTTTATGGATGTCCTTAAAGGAGCGGCTATTATTTTAATAGTAAAGTATTTATTAGAGCCACTAGGTATTATGGAATCCCCAATTAATCATATTTGTTTTGGTATAGCTGCTATCATTGGTCATGCTTTCCCAATATTCTTAAAATTTAAGGGTGGTAAATCAGTTGCTACTTCACTTGGAGTTGTTTTTGCATTAACTCCACTTCCGGCATTTATATGCTTAGTTGTCTTTGTATTATTTTTATATACAACTGGGTATGTTTCTATTTGCTCATGTATGGCTGCAATTGCTGTAGTTGCTTCATCATGGATATTAAATGCGGTTGGTAGTGACACTTTATTCATTATTGAAAAACCGGGAAATACTTTATGTATAATTTATTCTATTGTTGCAGTTTTCCTAATTTATAAACATAAAACTAATTTCAAACGATTATTAAATGGTACTGAAAACAACTTCAAAAAGAAAAAAAAGGCTGCTAAATTAGCTAAAGAACAAGAAAATAACACTTCAGAAAACTCTAATTAATTAGAGTTTTTTTTATTTACTCTTTTAATTTAATCAAATAAAAAAAGCAATTTTAAATTGCTTTGTAATTATTTTGCATCATTCATTGATTTCATAACAGCTCTTATTTGTTTTTCAGATGCTGTTCTTCCCATTTGTTGGAACATTGCACGAATCATATTTTCATTTATAGGAGGATTTTTCTTTAAATAGTTTTTAAATACTTTTCTTGAAATGAAGAAACCTAATACTCCACCAATTAATAATGTAACGACTGCCATTACTATTGCTTGCCAAACTTCCATCTTATACACTCCTTTTTCTCTTAATATTGTACTAAAAATTATATCTAAATACAACCAAAAAATTTATTTTTTTATTATTTGTTATTTTATTTACTTTTACAACATAATTTGCTAAAATATGTATGTAAAAATGTGAAAACAAGGAGGAACTAAAATGCCTAGAGTTATTAGTGACAATTGTGTAGCTTGTGGAACTTGTATTGGAGAATGTCCAGTAGATGCTATAAGTGAAGGTGAAATCATGGTAGTTGATCCATCAACTTGTATTGATTGTGGAGCTTGTGAAGCTGCTTGTCCAGTTTCTGCAATTTCTGAAGAATAAAAAAAGAGGTTAGACCTCTTTTTTTTATGGCAATTTATTAAATCTTGTATAATATTTTTTAACTAGTGATCCAACAGCTTGTGCTAATAATTTAAACATTAAAACTTCAGTAGGCTGCCAAACTCTTTTTAAAGTGGTCATTTCAAAACTAACATATCCAATACTATTGTTAAATAATGGAAATTTAATTATTACTATTGATTTTGTATGGAAATCAATTAATAACTTTTGAAGCGAATAATTCTTATATGTTAATAGACCACAATTTTCACAAGAATATACGTTATCAGCAGCAAAATATGGTTCTAATTGCTTACATCTTTCAATCGTATAATTTTCAAGACCTAATATGGTTTCATCATTTAGAATAACATCTCTTGAATAAAGTTCATTATCTTGTTGCATACGTACAAGTATACGATCTAAGCCATAGAACTTCCCATAATTGCGTAAACATTCTACAATATTTTCACCTGCATCTTTTAAATCAGAAGTAATTAAAAAATCAATACTTTCAGATAATAAAGTGGCATAAGTTGAACTGTCTTTTGCATTTTGGGCAATTTGATGTAAGTCAACTATTTCTTTTTCTTCGGAAACCATACCATGTTTTTTTGCATCGTAAATAACATAGCATCCCCTACCTTTTTTCTTACCACGGTAAAGTGCTATATCAGCTTTTTTATATAATAAATCAACATTAGTCCCATCTTCAGGAAAAGTAGCAATACCTATTGTAGCACTAATTGAAAATGATTTGATTTCTTCGTAGGAAATACTAGAAATTCCAAATCTAATTTCACGTCCAATAGTTCTCATTTCTTCGTTAGTTGACATTTTGGGAATAAAAATAACGAATTCATCTCCACCTAGTCTACCAATCTTTCCATTTCTTCCATCTTTTAATGTGATTATTTCAAGCATTTTGGCAACTTCCGAAACAACCAAATCACCAAATGCATGGCCATATGTGTCATTAATTTGCTTAAAATAATCGATATCAACGATTGCTAACAATGCAGGTTCTGCATTTTGTGCTCTTACATAATCAGTAATATGTTCTTTTATTGATTCTTTTTGAAGGACACCAGTTAAAGGATCCTTTAAAGATTTTCTTATCATTGCAATTCTTTGATCAAAATCAGCATCAACATTTCTTAGTCTTACATAATAAATATTTTTATTAGCGGTTGATCCAAACGTATGTTTCAATTGATACCATTCATTACGGTCATTATTTACTTTTGCTTGAATATAACAAAATGCAATTTGGTTTTCTTCTTCTATATTTTCAAAAAAAGAAATAAATGTTGACTTACTCTCATCACTAACTTTAAGTTTATCGAATCTAAATTCAGTTGGACTTTTATCTATTAAATGGCATTTGTCATCTGTGTATGAAATAATTTTTTTCTTTGAGACATCGTATTCTAGAATTGCTTCAACCGATTTCATTTCGGAGAATTTATATAATGATTCATCACAAAATAATTCTAGAATAAAAGAATCATTTTCACCCTTTATTGAAATAACCACAGGAAGCAAATCATCTTCATAATATATACGTGTATAAGTTGATCTATGGTCATCATCAAAAGTCTGAATTAAATTTAAAATATCTCCATGAAATATTTTAGGTACATAATCAAAAAAATTTCCCTTAAAAAAATCATTTTCATTTGTAATATTAAAATTTTTATCAATTTTTATATTTATATTAGTAAATTCATTAAAAAGCTTCATAGTATCACCTATTTTCTCTCTTATATTATAGCATATTTATTGGAATATTAATAAGAATTTAGTAAAAACATGTATTATTTTGCAATAAATATGGCAAAAAATATAATTCATGATAATCAACCATTTTCCCATTCATTTTTTGCATATTATATTTAGGGAGGAATAAATATGAAACTAGCTACTATTTATGTTGAGAATCAACCCTTTGACATAAATAACAATATAGAAGATTCTTTAAATAAAGGATCAGCATGGAATAATTTATATATTCCATATAAATATCAAAACCATTTAAAAACTAATAAATTGACAAAACAACAAGAGCTTGAATATTTATTAATGTGTTATAATTTTCAAATCATCGAATTAAATCTATATCTCGATACTCATAAAAATGATATGCAAGCATTAAATTATCTTAATAAATTAATTATGGATTATCAAAAGTTATATCATTATTATCAAATGAATTATACAAATCTTTATATAGCTGCAAATCCAGAATCAAAAACATATAATTATATAAATAATCCATGGCCTTGGGAGGGAACACTTAATGTGGAAGTATGAAAAATATTTGGAATTCCCTGTTAATATAACAAAAAGGGACCTTTCATTTGCAAAAATAATGGTTACTCAAATAGGTGGATATGCAGGTGAACTTGGCGCTGCCTTAAGATATTTAAATCAAAGATATACAATGCCTACTGAAGAAGGAAAAGCTCTTCTTACTGATATTGGTACAGAGGAAATGGCCCATATAGAAATATTAAGTGCTATGCTATATCAACTAATGAAAGGAGCAACACCTCAGGAGATAAAAGCTGCTGGTTTAGAAAGCAATTATACTGAACATGGGCTTAATTTCTATCCTGTTGATGCCAATGGAGTGCCATTTTCCGTAACAGTTTATGCTGTTAGTGGTGATCCTATCACAGATCTAACAGAAAATATGGCTGCTGAAGAAAAAGCTAGAGCTGTATATGAACATCTAATGGATTTAACAGATAATCCGGAAATTCTATCACCTTTAGCATTTTTAAGAGAAAGAGAAATAATTCATTACCAAAGATTTGGAGAATTATTAACTCATTATAACCAATTAAAGGAACAAGGATTATTATAATTTAGTATGGTAGTAGAGATATTCTACTACTTTTTATTTTCAAATTTCATATTAATTTAAGGAAAATAAAAGAGATTTCAAATCTCTTTTATTTAATATGATGATAGCAATTTTTTATTATCTTTTCTTTTTAATATATTTAAATTTATTAATAACGTTAATATATCTATTAAAATGGATAATACTAAAAATAATGCGATTATATCTAGTCTAATAGGCATAATACTATTATTAAATGAAGTATTATTTATATATGCATTATTGTTAAGTACAATATAAATTACATAGAATATACTAGAAATTATAAGTGATAATCCGTATAAAATTAAATTATCTACTAATAACATTCTCGCAATATTTTTTCTTGAGCATCCAAGGTGTCTTAAAATACCAATGGATCTTTCATTCGATTTAATTAACATAGTATTTAGATAAATACTAACTGATGCAAATAACAATAAAGAAATAATAAATATATATAGAGAAATTTTTTTCATAAATAAAAACTCATTTAGACAGGTATTTGTATCCTCACTATATGCAGATATCAAATAATTACCATTTTTGTTAATATAATTCATTACTTTTTTAAACTCTTTTTTATTTGTTATTTGAATAGATGAAAAAGGTTCTTCTACTTCTATAAAATTTTCTGAAGATAAATTTAGATATTCTTGATCAGAAAAACAAATAGATGCATCTAAATTCGCCATTCCAGCATATAATCCAGCTATTATATATTTTTTTTGTTTATTGTTAATAACTAACGTAATTTCTTCACCAAGATATGAATCCTTATTTGAACTATCATATGTAATATTAAGCAGTCTACTAAGAGCAGCAATATCCACAATACATTCATCGTTTTCTAATTCTATTTTCCCATTTATATAGCTTCCATCCCATAAATCAGATACTTTATTAACACTATAGAATGAATCATTATATTCAAAATGGTCAAGATTTTTATTTCTTAAATTATTAAATGTATTTTTATTGATTTTTATATTTTTATACCAGAAGTTAACATAATCATAATATGCAATTTTCATATCATTATTTAGATTATCATACCAATTAAAATTAGTTTTCTCAATGGAAATAATCTTTAATTCATAACTACTGACTATTAAGTTATTATTAATTTGATAATTGTTATTTAAAAGTTGTTTATATAAATAATCGGTAATTATTACTTCATTATCATTTAGAGAATTATCTATTATAGCATTTTTAATAAAGGCTATAGAACTACCATTTTTGAATATATCATCATTTGTTATTAAATTGCAATCATAATAGAATTCATAACTACTTTTAAAATTATAGGTTTTTAATTCATCATATAATAAAGTATTATTTGATAATGATGCTGAGTCTGAAATAACAAAGGTATCACAATCAGCTGATTTATATGAATTATATAAAAACGAAGTTTCATCATATGTAATATTAAACATGGTTACAATAGTTAAAGTCATAGATATAATAAGCAACAAAAGTGTAAATGTACGTCTAAAAAATTGATGATATAGAATTTTATTACCAATTTTATATATTCCATATGACTTAGTATTATCAATAATACTTTTTTCTACACTCAATGGAATAATATTATTTTTAACAATTTTTCCGTAATCAATTTCAATAGAAAAATCTTCATATTTTTTCAATAAATCGATATCATGAGAAGAAATAAAAACAAGTTTTTCTTTTGATAATTCTTTTAGTGCATCAAGTACTATAATTGAATTCGCATAGTCTAATGCACTCGTTGGTTCATCAACCAAATAAATTAATGAATCTCTAAGAATTGATATATAAATAGATGCTCGTTGTTTCTCTCCACCGGATAGATACTCAACCTTTTTATGTAAAAAATTAGATATTCCTAAAATTTCAGCATATTTACTATGTTGTTGTACTTCCTCATTAGTTATTCCGACTAAACTATTGGATATATTTATATTATCTTCTACTGTTAAAAAATTGAAAAGTAAATTATCTTGTGAAACAAAGCTAACAATTTTTCGTCTAATAAAGTCTTCTTGTTCATCTGATAAATTATCATAATCTATATTTGAAACACAAATTTTTCCACTGCTTTTTTTAACTTCATGCGATATCAGATTTAAAATTGTTGATTTCCCACTTCCGCTTTTTCCAATTAATGAAATGATTCCATTTGAAGGTAATTCAAATGATACATTATCAATAATATTTCTTTTTTCATCACCGTCATTAACTTCAATAATGACATTTTCAAATTTTATCATTTTTTCTCTCACTTAATCTAAATATACTAAATTAGAATTTTTTTCACCGGCAAACATATATTTATCGGTAACATAACTATATGGAAAGAATCCTTCTGAAGTGCTATCACTTATAAGTTGATAATAATACATACATTCTACATATCCTAATGACTCAACAGAGTAACTATATGTATGATATGTTTTCCCATACCAAGTTTTCTTTTTAGTTATGGTTTGTTTATAATTAATTTCATAAAGAAATGCAACATAAACATCAAAATTTGCTCTAAGTTCCCATGAATAATTTTTATCTGAATCTATTGCTTCTAAATGATCAGTTGTAGAGTATCCTGCAGCGTATGAATATGAATGAGATTCACCAATTGTTGCAACAACACCCATTGTTGATGTAGCACTTGATTCAAATGCAACTTTATTTAATCCATCACTCGCTTCAGCTTTAGATTTAACAGTTGCACTTACAGATATAGATTCTGATACAGATTTTTCATAAGTGTCAGTAATTGTTTTCGTCACTGAAGCTGTCACATCTTTATAATTACCCTTTGCAACATAATAATAATTATCATGCAATCTCTTTACTCTACTAGCCAACGCCTTATCATATTTATATACTACATATTTATATTTATCTAGATAAGTATAAGAATTTATGTAATTGTCTTCTGTACATCTTTTGTTCGTTTCTGCTACACCTTCATTATGATATTTTGCATTACCATAAATTCTATCTTCATAGTTAAAAGTTGACGAAGCAGTTGTGTTATTATATGTATAACTAATTTGAGCAGCCGATACATTCACAGCACTAAATGGAATTACAGATAAACCCATGATTGTTAATACAAGTTTTATTTTTTTCATTTTTATTTCCCCCTTTTATCTACAAAATTATAGCATTATATTTTTTCAAAATAAAGAAAAAAAGTTAAAAATATTATAAAAAAAGTAAAAAATTACTTATATTATATATATTTTTTTTAAAATTCTAATATAATTTGAATATTTGTAGAAAAATGTCAAAATATATTTTTTTATATAAAAATTTATTAAAAATGCTATACCTTATAATAATGTAATTTAGTAAGTGTACTTTCTTTTGCTAACAAATTTAATAGAAAAAACTTTCAATACAAACATTTAATATGCATATATTGAAAGTATAAAGTTTTTCTATCAATTATTGCTATCTGGATCCACTAAAATCAATGCCTGAGTAAACTTAAAGGTTGTGCCAATAGGAAGATTGGTCAACTGAGATGATGGAGTAAAATAAATTCCTGTAGCATCAAAGCGAATTGGTAATGTATATAAATTACCTGAAGGAGTCTCTATCCAAAGTGTACCAATAGTCGTATCTCCTTGATAATATGATAGCTCAGGATATTGATTTCCTGTTATTAAATAATATACAGTTGAATTAGATAGGGTTTGCAAATGATTTAAACTACCAATACCCCAAAAATTATATGTATATCCAGAATGAATTACAGATGTCCCAATTCCCAACAAGGAAACAGTTGTAGTCCAAATTTGAGTAACATCTGATAAATAAATAAAGCTTTCAAGATATGTCAATTGATTATAGATATTAACTATAGTCTCTTCAAGAACTGTCACTCTATCTATTAAATCTTGACAGTCACAAACACCCGTAGGTCCTTGTTCCCCCTGTATACCAGGATCCCCTTTATCTCCCTTTGGCCCTTGCTCTCCTTGTATACCAGGATCTCCTTTATCTCCCTTTAATCCTTGTTCCCCCTGTATACCAGGATCCCCTTTATCTCCCTTTAATCCTTGTTCTCCTTGTATACCAGGATCCCCTTTATCTCCTTTTACTCCTTGTTCCCCTTGTATTCCAGGGTCTCCTTTATCTCCTTTTGGTCCTTGTTCTCCTTGTATGCCAGGCTCTCCTTTATCGCCTTTTGGTCCTTGTTCACCCTTTGGCCCTTGTTCCCCCTGTATACCAGGGTCCCCTTTTTCTCCCTTTAATCCTTGTTCTCCTTGTATACCAGGCTCTCCTTTATCGCCTTTTGGTCCTTGTTCCCCCTGTATACCAGGGTCTCCTTGTTCTCCCTTTAATCCTTGTTCCCCTTTTGGTCCAACTAATCCTCGACATCCGCGTGGACCTTTTGGTCCAGGATCACCTTTTTCACCCTTTGGTCCTCGACAATATATATTTTTTTTACTGCATTTATCTTTATCATTCATAAAGCATTCTCACCTATCTAAATTAGTCTATGACAAATGCATTATTTTTGGATAATTATAACGCCTAGTACTTGATTTTTTGAAGACTTTTTTGGATAAAATATTCTTTTAAGATTTTATAAATATAAATTATTTCTATTTTATCTTTATATTTTTATTACAAAAAAAAACCCTTCAGTTTTGCATATTAAATCAAAACTTTGGGGTTCATTATATAACTAATATCTTTTTTTATTTATGTTATAAGATATCTATATCATAAAAACAATATTTCTGTATCAAGCCACATTTTAATAATATTTGTAATACCGCCAAATGAATCATCTAATGATATGATAAGCCCTCTGCAACCGCCATCACAACAACCGTTCCTTTTTCTTCCACATCCATATCCCCTTGAAATTATTTCTTGTAAATATAAAGGAAAATTTTGAATAAGATCAATATATTCATGTGTATTTACCGCTTTTATATTTATTTGAAAACCATTATTAAGTGAAATATTTACTCCCCATAATTCTTTTCTCTTATAAGTATATTTAATAAATATCCAAAAGCCCTTTATTTCTATAATGCACTTAAGTCCTTTATCAATATAATATTGATGCAATTCAAGTATATATTCTTGAACTTCATTAGATAAATATTTAATGCTGTCCTTTATTACATCAAGAACATTAGTTTCATCCTTTTTCAATACCCTATAATCACATCGTAAGAAAATATCCTGGTTGTCAAGCGTGCCCAATTCAATTTCAGCTATTGACATCGCCTTTAGTCCAATTAGCATTGAAGGATTTATAGGATAAGATATTTTTATAGTTTTAATATCTGATAAGAGCAGTTTTTTATCAGTTAAATCGATACCCTCAATCAATATACCACAATCAGTTAAAAACTTAAGACATTCTATATTTTTTGAAATTGGGAGCTTTTCATTAAATATATTATTACTACATAGAATAAATTGATTATCTTCTACCAATTCACCACTGTATCCAATTTTCATTAACAAGGTCTTTACATTATGTAAAAATGGATAATAAACTGAAAGTGTTGTTCTATTTTCATATTCATGAGCTACTTTTTTGTCATTATCATATAAATCACCTTTAATATTTAGAACATCATATAATTTAATTAAAAATTCATTGAAATCTATGATCGCTTTACGAATATTACCTTCATTTGAAATACTTTCAAATCTAGGTAATATCTTATATTTTTCTTGGGTAGTAGATACAACAATGCTCTTTAAATATCTTGCCAAATCTTTTAGTGTTTTTCTCATTAGTTCACTTCTTTTCTTATAAAAAGGTTATAATTATTAGATTCCTTCTTTTAATTTAATTGGAATATATCTTTGCATTTGTCTATATCCAAGACCTTTTTCGATTTCTTTAGGTGCATTACCTTCCTCTATGTAAGGCATATTGAACATAAAATCACGACTTCTATCAAGCTCAAAATTTGTTCTTTCGATCCAACGGCAAATTTTTTCTTCTACTTTTATTATACTCTCATCATCTTCATCAATACTTACTGCCATAGCATATAATCCACCTGAGAAATCGACTAATTTGAATGGACCTATATCTGATTCTGTCACACCATCTTTAACGGCACATATCCATTCTGCTTTATCATTTTTAAGTAATAAAAAATCTAGGCAGTCAAAAATTATAGGTTTATATAAATGTGCATGTTGCCATAATTGATACATATAGCCACCTTTTTTAAACATTTCTTCCCATGTATGTATTCCAGATGTTACTGCTTTGAATTTTGGAATTTTTACAACCATTACATCAGGAATTTTATTATCTAATTTATCTGTTATTTCAATTAAACGATTTATATTAGATGGTTTTCCAATATAGTCAATGCTTACCAATTGTGTTTCAATATCCTTTGCTTTACTATAAAGTAATTTTATATCTGATGTGTCCGTAAAATTTACTTGTTCAATCTCATGTATAAAATCTAATACGATTTCCTTTAGTTCATGTAGAAGTGCAACTTCATCATCAATATTTTGAACTTTTTTACCTAATACGTCTAATACTGCATTAGAACCCGAAGTACTGAAAACACGTTGAATATCTTTTATGCTAATATTCAATTTACGCAAAATAAGTATTTGCTCTAATCTTATAATAGCATCTTCATCGTACATTCTATATTTATAGTCTTCTCCTCGGATACTTGATAGTAATCCCATATCTTCATAATAACGCAGTGTACGAGCTGTAATGTCATATTTACTTGATACATCTTTTATTTTTATTAAATTATTCATTTCCTTTTACCTCATCTCTATATTATTGGACAAGTTTAATATAATGGATTACCTAAAGGAAGAGTCAAGAGGGTAATTTTATTTTTTTTAAATTTTATCCTTTTAGTATCAAAAATAATACCACTATAAATTAGTTTTCCTGTTATTTATAAAAATTATATATAGAGATAATTTTTAGTTTTCTAAAATAAAAATGCTAAAATATTCAATACAATATAAAAAAATATGCAGTTTATAAGTAATAATTGTCCTAGTAATTAAATATTAGTATCATTTTTTATTTTTGTATAAAAGATTCTCAAAAGCTTAATGTTTTTCCCTACAGTGACATTCACTAGAGGTACAATTGCAATTTGGATTATAACCACTGGCACATTTCTCTGTACAAGTACAATACCATCTTTTCAAATTTGATAAATATTGCTTAGCTTGCAATCTTATCAGGTTCTTTTCTTCTTGTGATTCAGCATTTTTATATTCCGGAGAATAGTTTAATCCAATCTCAACTTGTTCATCTAGGGAAAAAGTATTGGTAAAATTTCCATTTTCAAAACAAAATGAACAATATTCCTCCGACAAAGTTTTATCAGCATTTGTACCTTTATATTTATTTTCTTCTATATTCATTCCACAGCTTTGACATAATTTCATAATTTTCCTCCAAAAGATTTAATTTATTAATTCAATTATACCAAATATCAATGAATTTTTCTAACTATTCATATATATGAAGAAATACTATATTTATTAGAATGAATCTAGTATTCTTTTTTCATTATTATTTGGAGTGGTTTACACACAGCTGGTGATGCTATTGCACTTACAATAGCCTCAGGAAACCCACTTGTTAAAATGGTCACTCCAATAACAATGTAAATTGACTTTCCTGCAATTGTTGAATATTGGTCACCAAAAAATAACCATATCCCAATCATTACTCCAAATGTATTTATCAAACTACCAATTCCACCGCTAATGCTAAGAGCTAATCCATTCCTTTTTGGCATAAGTTTAGATAAACCACTATAAGTTATTCCTGTAAGTGTACCAGTCAAAATTCGTGGTACAAAACAAATTATTACACTTCCAAAATTACCTTTAAATTCACCAAGAGAATAAAAAGGTGTAAAAACAAACGCAGCAACTGGTGTTGGTGGCATAAACGTCCATACTATAAAACTAAATAACCCCGTTATTGCTCCCATAATTGTTCCTGCTTTGGTTCCTAATAGTAAAGCAGTTAAAATCACTGGTATCATTGCTAAAGTTGCTACTATTGGTCCAATAGCAGGCAAAGATCCCAATGGGGTGAAACAAAATATTGCCTCAATGGCAACTAACACAGAAAATTGTGTAAGAAATAATACTTTTCTATTATTCATTAGAAACTCCTTCTTAAGATTGGAGGATGATACTTTTTAACAATGTAAATTGTGAATCAATAAGATCTTTTTTAACACCACTTGTCATTGAAAATATACTAAGTCCTTCGATAACAAGCATGATCATTTCTGATAATTCATTAATTGAATCTTGTCTTGCTATTCCCTTTGTAGCGCCAAATGTAAGAATTTCTAAAATCATTGCTTTTGTGTTGTTAAATTGATTAGAGAAAAAATTCTTATCTAATTGATCTTTATGTGATAAAAAAAATTCATACATCGCAAGCATTAAGCTATTTTCCATATGTAATAGTCTTTCCGTCTGCATATGAAAAAAATTATCAAGTAATTCTTGAAAGCTTTCATAGTCTTTTATATTAAGTTGAAGTTGAATAAGTTTTTTATCATTATGAAGTTGAATTACATCCATAAAAATTTCATCCACTGAATTAAAATATAAATAGATACCACCACGACTAATTTCACATTCATCAATAATGTCTTTCATCGTAACACCATTATATCCTCTTCTCAAAAACACTGATTTTGCCTTTTCTAAAATTAATAATTTCTTCTCATTTGAACGATTTGACATAATATATTACCATCCTTTAATTAAAATGACACGCGCGTCACAAATATTATATGACACACATGTCATATTGTCAATGAATATTTTATAATAAGAATTTTTTTTGTTAATTTAACTTAAATTTTTTTACAAAATTCTATTATTTCTACTTTTCTTCCTTCTACTGAATCTTTATTTTCTAAAGAACACAAACCTAAATTACCACAACATTCTATTTCTAAATGACCATAGAAATGTTCTATACTTTCAATAATTCTATTACATTCCCTCATGCTTGGCCCAGTCCTTAAGGCAATTATATATCCTTTTTTGCCTTTATTTAAACTAGCATGCGGTTCATGAGTATTACACCAAGGGGTGCATCTATCAATAAAAGCTTTAAATTGTCCAGGAATATCTGCCCAATAAGATGGTGATATAGATATAATAATGTCTGCCCACTCATATAAATCAATTATCTTATCAAAATCATCACGTTGGATACATTTTGCAGTATTATGGCAGCTCCTACAACCTTTACAAAAATTAAATTTATAATCATCTATACAAATATATTTTAATTCATTTTGTTCTTTCAAAAATTCTGATACGATATTTCCTATTTCGGCGGTTGCTCCACTTCTTACTGGACTACAATTCATAATTAATATTTTCATCTTATCACTCCAAGTACACTAGTCTTTTATTATTTGGAATACTATATCATAAACATAATTAAATGTAAACATTTTTCAAATATATACAATTATATAATTAAAACAAATTAGTGTTCTTTAATAAATTATTATTGCAAAAATATCATATTATATTTTAATTTGGTTCTATAAAAAAAGAAAAGAGATTAATAGGAATCAATCTCTTTTAAATATATCATAACTTTTTTCTAATTTATTTAAATACTATTTTGCCGTCTTATTTATAAAGTCAAAGTGATAGAACTTTGCTCCATGGTCTACCCTAAGTGTTCCTTTTGTTAAATAGATCGCAAGGATACAACAATTCTCATCTTTTTCATTATTTGCTAAATCATACCAGTTTGAAAAAATCTTACGTAACTTAGCTCTTAAATCGGCATTATTTGGCTTTAAAACCCAACCTAAATTTTTTGCTTTACCACTGCTGAAAAAATCCTCGAAATTGGCTGAAATTGAAACTTCTTGATTTTTCTCTATTTGCTTTATTTTATTTGATAGTGCATGTGTTGTTATATAAAATACCCCATCTTCATAGAATGCATCTACATCTCTGACACACGGCTTTGGATTTCCTTCTTCACTAAGTTCTAAAGAAATTGTTGCAAGTGCTATTACATTATCCTTACCACTACCAAATTTTTTATCTAATAATTCCATTCCTTCTTCATATTTACTCATTTTTAATATTTCTCCTTCAAACTATAATTTTAACCATAAAGCTGGACGAACCCCACCTTTATTATAACCTTCACTAAGATTTCCTTTTAATATATTATTCCCTTGGATGCCTATATTACCATCACCATGGATATAAACAGCTTTTAGGCTAACCCTACCAGGTGTTCTAATCCACCACCAAGCTTTACGCCCATCAACCTTAACTATTCTTTTATCATTATTTTCATCTTTTCTTTGAAACCAATAATTTTGATTTTTTCCTTTATTATATAATTTTTTGCTACTATCACCAAAGTATTTGCACGCAACTTCTTCAAGATTCAATATAAATATTTTGTCTTCAGTATCTTCCCCACCTATAGTATCAAACCACGCATTATTAGGATTTTTATTTATTACTGGCATAATCTTTAATCTTTCTTCTTCGCTAAATTTATTATAAAATTCTTCATTAAGATATTTCCTTAAACTACATTCTGACCAAGTAATATTTTTATAAGTGTTATGATAGGCACGTCGTTCTATTATTCCTTCTGTTATAATTAAAATTTTATCCTCTCTAATCTCCAAAACCAGCCAATTATATTTTCCGAATACTATTTTATCGCCAATTGTAATAGTTTTCATTTTATCCTTCAATTGAAACATAAATTTTCATATATTCTATGTTATCTTCTTTATATAAGCTTTCAAAAGCGAAATGATCATAGGAATATCTATTTACATTAATATATTGAAAAGCTGATTTAAACGCATTTGATATCAAATTAAATGGATTATCCATTGGATTTTTTATTGTGATTGTCACATAGTTTTGTGATTTTCTCTTTTCTATTATTAATGAAGTATTATTGACCTTAAAATCATTTGGTAGGACTAAAGCAGAGGTATATCCATGCATATGATAAACATTGATTTGTTCTTGTGAGAGATAAGGAAAATCCCAACCAATTAGTTTTGGATTAGTGATATTTAATTTTTTAGCTAACTTCATTATTCTATTAATTGAATCATCCTCAGGGTCAGTGGAAATTACAGTATATTTTATATATTCAAAAGCTTCAAGGGTTTCAATTTTGATTTCAGAATATGCCTCATTTGATATTTTTATATTACCAAATAATAATTCATCAGAACTGCAATTAAATAATGTACATATTTCTTTAATTTTATTTAACTCTGGATTTCCTTGATTAAGTTCCCATTTAGAAATTGTCTGTCTAGAAACATTTAGTTGATTGGCAAGGTCTTCTTGTGTCATATTTTTATGAATCATTCTTAAGTATTGTAAGTTTTGTCCAAAATTCATGGTATTCACCTCTATTTGCTTTATTATACTATTGATTACAAAATAGCACAACCAACTATGAATTGCATTTTTTTTAGTGTTCGCACTTTAAAGTTGCTAAAAATATCACTTTACCTATCTAATATATAATTATAAAATAATAAAACCTAAGTATTTAATATCTTGGGTTTTGTTAATTATATATTTAATTTGGTAAACATAAATTTTAATTAGTAATTTATTTTTTTGAATTAGATAAAAATCCTGCAGTAAATTCTGCCCAACTATAATTAGTCATGTATTCTCCACGATAATTATTTATTGCTGTAATATTTCCTTTTTCATAATTATAATAGTCACAATTTACTTTTGTTATATCAATTGAGTAATTTCCCTGTTTCTTTATAAATATATTTTTAAGACCAATTTCTTCAAATGAACGAATCATCTCAGTAATAATTACATGGATATATGACTGAGTACTACGTGTATATGGTAAATCTTCTAATAAAATTGCTGCCAATTCTTTTTTACTAACTAAAGCACCTCTTCTATCTATTAAATATGCAAAGGCTTCTTTGGATTTCGAACGTTTAAATGAAATAGGTTGTCCATTGAAAAAGACTTCAAAATTACCAAAGCATTTTATATAAAGCCCACTATTTTCATATAAAATAGGCTTGCGCAGGTCATCAAGTTCTTTTTTGATTTGCTCTGGAGTAACTGGCTTAAGTATATATCCAGAAGCATGTAAATCAAAGGCATCTCCCATATAACTACTATATCCAGTAACAAATATTATATTAATAGTATTAGATATATTTTTGAATTGTTTAGCTAGTAAAATACCATCTAAACCATCCATTTCAATGTCCAAAAAGGCTACATCAATGTGATTTAGCCTTGCATATTCAAGAGCCTCAAAAGAAGAATTAAAGCATTTAAGATATATATCCTCTAGGCTAGCTTTAATAGAGCGTTCCAAAGCTAAAAGAGAGTGACGTTCATCATCTACAGCTATTATATTCATATAAAATCACTCCTCGTATATTGCATTATAGCACAATTAAATTTAATATAAAAACCCATTACAAAAAAATAATGAGTTTTTATACTTTTTTATTCTATATTATCATTATCATTTTCACCAACGATTTTTTGTTCTTTGCGTTTTCTATAAAAAATTAAGAAGAAATATCCACCAATTCCTACTAAAGCTATAAATGTAGGTATTGTAATTCCTAAAATTAGCCCTGTGTTATTAGTATTTTTCTTAAATTGGGCTGTAATAGTAAAATTAGTGTTAACTGATTTTTCAAAATCATATTGTGCACCCGTTTCATCTATCCAACCATTAAATTTATACTTATTTTTCTTAGGATTTTCCGGTTTTGTTACCTTCGCTCCTTCATCAACTTTTATAGTTGTAATTTCACCATCATTATCAAAAGTTACTACATATTGTTTAATGAATTTTGCTGTTAAAACAACATCTTTAGTTACTTTAGCAGTAAAGTTATATTCAGTAGTCCCAACATACCAACCTAAGAATCTATATCCTTCTTTTATTGGATCAGTAGGTTTTATTATATTAGTATTATAATTATATGGTTGTGTTGTAGTTATACCTTCAATATCTAACGTTATTGTATAACTATTTATTGTCCATTTTGCATATAAAGTGATTTCTTCTAAAGAATCATCAACTAATAACGTAATAATCTTTTCACCAGTAAAATTAGAATTATTGTACCAACCATTAAAAGTATATCCTATTTTTGTTGGATCTTCTAATTCTATTGTATCTCCATAATTGTATTTTTTTGAATTATCAGGAGTATTAGCACCATTATCAAGATCATAATTAGCTTGATAATCTTTTACTATCCATTTTGCATAAAGTGCAATATTTTCAGTATACTCTTCTGCAGCTAACACTGTTAACTTTGATGTAGAGAAATCAAATGATGTATACCAACCATCAAAATTATAACCTAATCTAGAAGGATTGACTAAAGTTGTAATTGTTCCATATATATGATTAGCAGGAGCATTTATTCCAGGTGTTCCAGCATTTAATTCATATGAAATAGTATATGAATTTCCTGACCATTTTGCATATAATGTAGCGCCTTCAAACGGCATAGTTGCACTAGTAAATTGATTCAAAAATGTTGTATTATCACTAAACCATCCACTAAAAGAATAATTTGCTCTTGTAGGTGATGGAAGTGTAATTACTGAATTATAATCCACTGTAATACTATTCACTTCAGTTCCACCATTACTAACAAAAGTAATTGTATATTGATTAATTGTCCATTTTGCATATAATTCTATTTCAGAAGAATAATTAGTTCCACCTAATATAAGAATCTTTGATGTATCGGCTAATGATGAATTTGTAAACCATCCTACAAATGTATATCCTTCTTTTGTAGGATTCATTAATGTTGTATCAAATCCATATATATGATTAACTGGATAACCAGTTGCATGAGTTGCAGCATCCATATTATTATAATTAATATTATACTTTACTGGTTCCCACTTTGCATATAAGGTTGCACCATTAAGTGGCATAGTTGTTCCGGTAAATTTATTGTTGAATGTTGTATTATCTGTGTACCATCCTTCAAACGTAAAATTAGTTTTTGTAGGAGTAGGTAATATTATTGTAGATTCAAAATCTGCGACAATATCTTCTTCAGTACTTCCATCATTACTATCAAATGTAATTGTATATACAGTTGGAATCCATTTTGTATATAGTTCTATTTCTTCTTCATAATCTGTTGCTCCTAAAGACGTAACTTTACTTTCATCTGATAAAGAAGCATTTGTAAACCATCCTTCAAATGTATACCCGCTCTTTGTAGGTTCTAACAAGGCAGTTACTGTTCCATAGTAATGTTTAACTGGATAATCTATTGCATGTTCTGCATTTTCCATATTATTATATTTAATATTATAATTACCAGCTGTCCATTTTGCATATAGTGATATATAACTAGTATACCCATCAGCTTCTAATTTCATTATTGGTTCAGTTGTTAAATAATAATCTAGACACCATCCTTCAAAAGTGTATCCTGTTTTAGTTGGGGTATATAATTGTGCCTCTATTCCATAAGTATAAGTTGTAGGATTATTGCCATTTTGTGTTCCACCATTTAAAGTATAATAAATTTGATATTGTCCTACTGTCCATTTTGCATATAATTCTATATCCCCTGTGTACTCATATGAAGTAATATAGGAAATTGTTTGTGTTAAATTTTCATCTTTATACCACCCCATGAAGTTATATCCAAATTTCGTAGGACTAATTAAATTGGTTTGACCACCTCCATATTTATGAGTAGTAGGCGAATTTTCCGCAAGCGTCCCGCCATCTAGATGATAGTTAATATTGTATGTCGCTTCATCCCATCGTGCTTGAAATTCCAAATCACTTGTTACTATACCATTATCAAAATCCCATATTATTCCATCTATGTAATAACCCCTTAATGTATATCCTGGTTTTACATAACTAGGAACGGTAACTCTACCTCCAGTTAAAGGCACTACTTGTGTTTCAGTACCAAAATCGGCAAGATATCCATTGACAGTTACAATAAGTGGTTTATATGCCGTAGCTAATGAAACTGCTTCAGCTAAACTTGATTTTACACTACCAGCTAATTTTACACTTGTTCTAGTAATAGATGAATCAAATGCAAAACTATAACCTGCTACTTGATCTGTATTTACTTGTAAAGCATATTTTTGTGTTTGACGCGCAGTAAATGTGCTAGTACCACAAGTACCAGCTTTACTAGCAAAAATAACATTAACAGTTCCATAAGTACCTGCACTATCACCAATTGTAATCCCACCCCAGTTATATCCTTCTAAGTAATTATTACCTTCTAGAAAAATATAAACGTTAAGTGTAGTTCCTACTTTGGTAGTTATCTTAAGTGCACTATTCCAGTTTTCTCCCATAATAGTACAGTTTCTTAAAGTCATACGGCAAGTTAAATTGCTTGATGTGTTATTTTGAATTGCTATTCCTGTAGTATTAGTTTTAGAACTGGAAGTAAAAACAAAGTTTTTACTAGCATTTGCACTAGTAATTTCTGTTACTACTAAATTACCTTCTACAGTTTGATCAGTATCTGACAAATCACAAATGACTTCATTCTCATCAGCCGCAGTTATTTTATTTGACTGTATGAAAAACACTACTATTCCAATTATTAATAATGTGAATATTATCTTTTTTAAATTATTTTTTTTCATAATACTACCTCCACTTTTTTGTGTTCTTATTTATATTATAAAATTTAAAGACAATCAAATGAAAATCAAAAAACCTGACTTTAGCAAAAAAATCAGGTTTTTATAAAAAAATGTCAATATTTGTAGATGTTATTTTAATTTAGGAATTTCTATTCTAACATTAGTTCCTTTATCTATTGTGCTTTCAATAATAATTTTCCCATTACAAGCTACCAATAGACGGTCTCTAACATTTACAATTCCCATGTGACTTTTGTTCTTTGATAATGGTTTATCATGATTGATCCCCACTCCATCATCAATTACAGTAATTATATAGTAATCCATAATTTCTTCGGTTTTTATAGTGATTGTACCACCACTACGCTTCTTTGTAATACCATGACATACAGCATTTTCAACGATTGGTTGTAGGGTTAAGACAGGTATAAGAAAATCTATAACATTTATTTCATAAATAATATTTAATCTTTCCTCAAAACGTAATTTCTCCAGCCATAAATATTGTTTTGTATGATTCAATTCTTTTTCAAAGGGAATGAGTTTTTTTTGTCCAAGAGAATCCATATTAAATCTAAAATAATTAGCAAAAGATATTAAAGCCATATGTGCTTTTTCGTTTTCATAGCATAAACCATCAATTGCATTTAAAACATTATATAAAAAATGTGGTTGAATTTGACTTAACATTAATGACATCTTATTTTCATTTACTTTTAATTCTAGTTCCTTCATCTTTTTTTCTTGCTCAAGCTGAATATTTATATATATGATTAAAATAGCCATGGTTAAAGTTGCGTATGTAAAAATATATTTATAATAAAAATAATTTATTATAATAGATATCATTGGTAATAAAATATATATAAAAAACTAATACCTGTTTTTTACCAATTTCCTTTTTATAATAAATTAATATACAAGCTGTCATAAAATAAATAATAATCGAAAATATATATGAGCTAAAATAAATTTTACCAATTGTGAAAAAATTTTCATCATTCATATAAAAAAGAAAATGTGTCCAAGGAGATGTAAATAATAGAATAAAATAAATACATACAATAATTTTGGGAGCTAATAAAAGCCTTTTTTTGCGATTTTCATTAATTGGGATAAATTGCATGACGTATACAATAAATATATATATTGTTAGCATAGATCCAATAAAAACTAAAGAATTTATAATCCATCCAAAATAATACATAAATCTTCCTGGTGTTCCATCTACAATCCAATCTATTGAATCTATCAATAGAACTGCTGCATGATTAATCATTAAAATAAATAAAATTTTATTTGTTTGGATTTTATTATTTTTTCTAATTAGTTGACTTAATAGTAAAATTATCATAACTACTAAAGAATATATTTCAATAATCGAATTTCCTATAACATACTTCATATATCACCATTTTTAACACCATAAAACTTTATTTTCAGTATAGCATTATGTAAAAGGTTAGTCAAAATAATATTTTGCTATTAGATATATTATTCAAGTAATTTCAGCAAAAAAATGGCCTAAAAAGCCATTTTAAAGAATACTAATTATATTTTTCTGCTTTCTTGTAATAATCCATAACTATTCTACTAATTGAATTTTATCGTAATCTTCTTCCTTTAGAGGCTTGTAGAAATAATATCCTTGAACAACATCACACCCAAGTTTTCTTAGCAATTCAACTTGTTCTTTATATTCTACACCTTCTGCAATAGTTTTCATTTTTAATGATTTTGCTATTTGCACTACATTTTTTAGTAAGCTAGCACCAAATTCAACATTGTAGTTATCAATAAAAGATTTATCTATTTTTAATTCATCGATTGGGGTATTGCTTAAGACAGTTAATGATGAATAACCAGTTCCAAAATCATCCAAAAGAATTGTAAAATTCAAATCTTTTAAATCCCTTAAAATTTTTGCCATTGAATCTGTACTAGCAAATGCTACTGTCTCAGTAATTTCTATTTGAATATATTTTGGATCCATGTAATATTTAGCTAAAATGGATTGATACTTTTGTTTTAAATCAATATCAAACAGTAACACTTTTGACAAGTTTACTGAAATAGGAATCGGATCAATTCCTTTATCAAGATATTCTCTTTGTTTTTTACATACAGTTTCAAACATAAATAAATCAATAGTTTTTATAAAAGAATTATTTTCAGCTATTGGAATAAATTCAGTTGGAGATATCATTTTACCATCTTTCTTTATCCATCTAATTAATGCCTCTGCACCAACTACAGTATCGGACTTAAGCGATACTTTTGGTTGATAATATGCAACAAATTCGTTATTTTTGAAGGCTTCTTGCATTTCATCTTCCATTTTTTTAATTTTTGCAATTTCTTCTTTCATTCCTTCATCATAAATATAGTATAATCGATCAACATTTCCTTTTATTTTACTATGTGCTAATAAAGCACAATCATGCATATTCCTAAAGTTAATAGATTTATCTTTTATTTTATAAACTCCGATAGAAGGACTAATTATATAATTGTATCCAGGCATAGGAGATGAAATTTTATTTTCAAATTCATTAATACCGTTAAATATTTCATTCTCTTCATCAAATCCTACTAAAACAGTAAAATGATCCGCCTCTCTTCGGCAACAAATATCATTTTCTGTTATATTAGAAAGTATCATATTGTACATATGAATTAAAGCTTTATCTGCAACATCTTGCCCAAACAAATCATTAATAACCTTAAACTTATCAATGTCTACCTCTAGTAAATACAAGTATTTATCTTTATTATTTATAATTATATTTTCAGCTTCTATAATAAACTTTTTGAAGTTATACCCACCTGTTAGGTCATCATAATATGATATCTTATATAGCTCTTTTATTTTTTTCTTATCTTTATATAAAACAAATGATATAAAGGCAACAAATGATATTAGAATTATCGCAATCACAATAATTGTTGTATTAATTAAAGAACCAAATATATCGGTATAATAAGCTTTTGGTAGAGATGTTAGTAAATACCAATCATTTATTTCTAATTTAATATACGAAATATATTCATCATTATTATTAACATTATATAATAAGAAACCTTCCTTATTTTCACTCATATCTTTCTTTATCTGATTAGCTGCTTCATCTACAGTTTGTGATCCGCATTTAATTTCATTTATAAGAGTGCTAGTAACATCTTCAATGCCACCATTTGAATATGCAATTAAGCGGTTACTACTAGATTTTATAATATACGTTTCTGTTTCAGCTGTATATGATGCATTTGTTATTTCATATAAAATATCATCCAACGAAAAAGTACCATAAAAATAGTATTTTAATTCTTCATTAATATTAATTGGATACAAAAAAAACTGTTTTTTTTCATCATAATCATCAGTTGTTATAAAAGCTTCTTCATGATTTAAAAGCCTGTTGAAATAACTAGATTCAGTAATATCAGTGATATTTTGCTCAATTTTTAATTTACCATCTAAAGTCACAAGACCAGTTTGGTTAAAACCAAGAAATGATATTGATGATGTTAAATAATCATTTAAAATGTATTCTTCTGAATCACCATTCTCAAATCTCTTACCAATGTTATATGCAATTTGCTTTGCAACTAATTCCTTATTATCAAGTTCTACTTTTATAGACTCATTATATGAGTATGTAACCTCATCTACAAAAGTGTGTATATACTTTTCAACTTGTCTATTTAAAGAAGTATTATAAGTAAATAACGAAATAATGATAACTAATAAAAAAATAATAGATATTAATGTCATCAAACTAATTTTCTTTTTCATATTGTTCCTCCATTTAATTCAATAGGTTTCCTCTTAAAATAAAAAAGGAACGCTGAATAGCAGCCTTCCACCCTCAAAGCTAAAATCTCGCACAGTTACCTGCCGACCGGAATTATACTTATAAAAAATTCATTCTTTTTTGTAAAAAAGAACAATAATTTATTTTATTATAGCATTTTAAAGCATTTTTGTCAAAAATAAATATTAGCATAAAAGAAAAAAACAGCATTATAATGCGGTTTTTTAATAAAATTAATTATTTATTGGGCTTTTGAAGAATGAAATTTTGATTTTTGTGCATACATTCGATTATCGGCATTGTCTAAAAGTTCTTCATATGTTTTTCCGTCTTCAGGGAATCTAGCATAGCCAATACTAGCAGAACATGAATAATTTTGCCCATCTAGCAACAATGGTCTTGAAAATAATTCTAGCAATTCACTATGACGAATTTTAGATTCTTCTACTGATAATCCAAAATATAGGAAAATAAATTCATCACCACCATAGCGATAACAATTATTTTTTGTTAAATCATCTGTAGATATAACATTAGCAATTTGTTTTAAAATTGAATCACCAGCACTATGACCAAAGTTATCATTAATCTCTTTAAAATTATTTAAATCTGCAAAAAATATAGTTATTCCTATTTCATGTGCTTGTGATTTTAGGGCTAATTTCTTAAAATTTTCTTGTAATAATACACGGTTACCGATACCTGTTAGATCATCTGTATATGCAAGTTTTTCTATAATAAGTTCATTATTCTTTTCTTGAGTAATATTAACGCTAGAGATTACCTGTGCTAACCTTCCATCAGTCCATTTAAATGCTGAAGAAATAACTCTAAACCAAGATTTATCAAATGGTCGTTGATAATCCCATGAGTAAATATTGGAAGGGTTCCCATTTTCATCAATTAAAAATTTCTTTGGACAATATGAACATATTTCATTTTGATTGTCATATAATGCTTGGTAACAAGTTTTACCTTGCATATTTTCCCAACCGCCATAAGGAGCTGCCATGGATTGATTAGCATACAGCATTTCATGAGTTTCAAAATCATTTACATAAATATCAATACCAATATGATCCATAATATTCTCTAAAGTAGAATTTGTAAATTTCAACTGTTGTTTGTATATACGTAAACGAATTTTTCCACTTAGAAGTCTAAGTAATTGTTCAATCACTTTATAATCAGATTTTTCTAAACAATTATTTCCACTATATGAAGCAATACCTATACATCCAGTTATAGATTTGTCATCATTTATAATAAAAAATAGAATATAGTCTTTTAAATTAAACATTTTACTTATTTTTTCGTTAAGTTCATTAGTTATACAATTATTTTGAATATATATAATCGGATTTTTAGTAATGATACTTATTTCTTCGGTGCTAAAATAATCCTCAAAAGAAATTTTTTTTATTAGTTGTTTATTATAAATTTTATTTATATTTTCTTTTAAATTTAATTGTTTTAAATGATTAATCTCATATATAAAAGCTTGATTAAAATTAAAAAAGTCTAATATTTCATTCATGGCCTTCAATATGCTTTGATTATCATCATTTAATAATTGTTGAGTAACATCAAAAACTAATTGAAGCATCTCTTCATTCTTTTTTTCATTAACATCTATATTAGTTGTTTCTGAATCAGCATATATTTTTTTAGTTTCCATACTGACCACTCCCTTAACAATATCATAATATGAAGTATTATGGATATCTTTGTAATATATTATAACATTATCTTTTGTTACTTTAAAGAGAAAAAAAACTATATAAATACACTATTATCACCTTATACGTGTTAATTAAATCATCAACAAACATATTTATATTGTATTAATTAGATTACATTATTCGATAATTTCTTTTGCTATGATTTATGAATTAATATCTATAATTAAAAAAGTCACAATCAAACTTAGTATGATTTATGTGACTTTTTTAATTATTAGAATTCTACTGTTTTTGGTGCGTCTGTAAATGAATAGAATGTAGCTGTACCTTTATTTAAGCATAATACTGCACATTTACCATCATTTTCATCATATTTAAATACATTACGTAATTCAGGAACGTCATCTAACATTCTCTTTCTTGTGTCAACATTATCAATATGTTCTGCTTCTGCCATTACACGAATCCATTGTCCCTTACTCATTGCACATATTTCAATTTTTGGATTTGTGATCATTTGTTCAAATACATCTTTTTGATTACTTGTTTGAATAAATAATTTACCATCAATAATATCATAAGATGTGAAAGGTCTTACATGTGGTTGATTATTCTTATCAACTGTAGCTAGATAGTATGTACCTGCTTTCTTTAAAAATTCATAAACTTCATTAATTGCTGTCATAATTATTTCCTCCTTGACTTACTCTTATTATATAATCATGCATATTAAATGAGAAGTACGCACTTTTTAGTGGTATAGTATCTTTTTTGAAACCATATAAAAAGAGATTATCATATTACTGATAATCTCTAAATATTAATTACTTTCTTTTAATAGGTACTTGTATTTCAGTTAGCCAATCATTACTATCTTCTTTATTCCAAATTCCATCAATGTATACTTCTCTTGAATAACTATCAATTTCATAATTGTTATCCTCAATCCATTTCATAATAAATCCGTATGATTCTCTAAAATTACTATACGGTCCCTTATGGTAAATTGATGCAACGGTTACTCTTGGTGAATTTTTAAATTTAATGTCTTTTGTTTCTATTCCTGCATGCTCAACTGCTTGAGAATATCTAGCTGCAATGTTTGATTCACGGTATTCACCATCTATATATTCCATAAAACAGTAATCTGGAGTAATACACTTCAAATTTGGATTTGCTTGTCTCGCTTCTTCACCAGCTTGAAATACAAAATTACCTACGTCTTGATATTTATCCAAAATACCTTCTTTATAAAAAACTATATATTCTGGAATTTCCTTTATAACTACTTCATAATCCATTTTTTCGTTCTCCTTTGTCCTTAAAAGTTTTATTCGGATAAGTTGACTTTTTGATTCATGGATATTATTTTCTAATTCTATTTCTCTTCTTTTCAAATAATCTTCAATTGAAACACCCGATAATATATTCTTTACATCATCAATAGATAGGCCTAATTGTCTAAGTGATATAATTCGATTGAAGTCTATTAATTGTGAAGTATCATAGTATCTATAATTTGTATTATTATCAATATACTTCGGAGTTAATAAACCTACCTGTTCATAATATCGTAATGTTTTAACCGTTGTTTGTGTTAATTTAGAAAATTCACCAATTTTTATCATCAAAATCACCTTCCACTTTATTTATACAATATCCTCTAAGAGGAGAGTCAATAGTTATTTTATATTTATTTTAAATTTTTTATTATTAAAAGTCCATACAAATACTTATTTACTATTGTATTTAAATTTGATAGACTATCTTTACATGGTATTATTTAGATTCCATACTATAATATAACGGAGGATTATTATGATTAATAAAGATATCTTGCCAGCATGTCCTGTCGAAACTACATTATTGCTTATATCTAATAAATGGAAGATTCTTATTATAAGAGATTTATTAAGTGGAACAATGAGATTCAATGAACTTAAAAAATCATTACAACCAATTACACAAAAAATGCTTACCCAAAATTTACGAGAAATGGAAGAAAATGGTCTACTTATTAGAACTGTATATCCAGTAGTACCTCCAAAAGTTGAATATAGTCTAACAGAACTTGGTAAATCACTAAAAACAGTAATAGATTCGATGTGGAACTTTGGATTATATTATAAAAAATCGAATTATTAATATAAATAATAAAGCATCTAGGATAAAGAATTCTAGATGCTTTTTAACATAATTATGCCTATTATTTAGTGCTATATCTTGAAAAGTAATCAATATAATTATATAAATTACTTTGATTATTATCCCAGATTATCATTGCATTAGAATTCTTATTCCATAATGGATCAAATTCTAGGGATTCCTCTTGAGATATCTCAAAGTGTATCTTTTGACTAATAGTCCATCCATCAAAAGCATTTTCACCTACATATGTTATATTTTTACCTATATAAACATTATTTATTGAACTATTCCCTGCAAATGCACAACTAGATATCTCAGTTACAGGCAATTCTCCATAAATACCATTTGCATCCTTATATGTCGTGCTTACAAAATAAGAACCAAAATAACTATTTTCTACCGCTAATAGTTCATATGCAGTATTATTTTCAATTAATCTATAATATGCAACTGGTCTATTATATTCTTCACCTTGAGCCTCATATAACCTTTCCATAAACTTATCAAAATCAAATTCTTGATTATCTATGTCATCAATATATTCAAAAAAATTATCGTTAGTTTTTGTATTACCAACTGAACCGGAGCATGATGAAAGTAATATTAATATCATTATCATTGCTAATGTTAGAATTCGTTTCATCTGATTCACCTCATTTTAATTATTTATGAATTTTATTACAATGCGGACAAATTGGGTCCATGTGAATATTTATTTTAGTAATATTTCTAAAAAACATTTGTGATTCTACTTTACGATAATATAACCACATATCATTTTTACTATAATTCTCTTTTGACAAAATATTAGGATGAAAATTAAATATATTTGTAAATGAATATTCTTTATTTGTTTCAGGACATACAGTATCTATTATGGTTGTCCTACAACTAATACAAGTATGTGCATAATGATCATCATCATATAATTCAGTATTTTTATCTAATTTATTATTACAAAATGGACATTCATCCCTCTTTTTATCGGATAAGACCATTGCTCTTAATAATATTTGCTGTATACGTCTAAATGATTCTACGTTTGAAATACTAATATATTTTTCATTATCATGATATTCTTCAAATTCGTAAGGAGTACATATAATGTATTCATCCGCAACTATTTTTGAACTTATGAATCCTCTAATATCATCTATTAATTTTGTTCTATTAGTTTCATTAGATACAGTAGGAATAAGTATAATTTTATATCCAATATCCGCACATATATCCAATTGAATTACTTTATATGATTCTAAATATTTAGTTGTAATAGCTACTTTCCATTTTTTAAATTCAAATGATATATCCAGTCTATCAAAATTTATTTTTTTCGTTGGATCAGCTTGAAAATTGAAATGTCCAATAGAAAAAAGACATAACATTTCAGTATAATAAAAATAAGATCCTTTTAGATAATTTATTTTTTCTTCAGTTATTTCTACTTCGTTGATCTTATTTCTTGTAATTTGCTTTGCTAATGAATATATTTTACGATAGTCCCTATGCATTAAAAATATATTAGTCTTATGTAATCTTATATATTTAGATCTTTTTTGATTTTTTCTATAAACCGGTCTTTTAAGTCTTATACTAATTTCTTGATATAAGTAATTTAATTTTATATAACATCTTTGAACAATATCAGAATAGTTGTCAAAAAATCTCATGTATCCAGTATGAAGTTTACCCAAAGCTAAGAAATAATATAAATGATTAACTCTATCAAGCAAGTTCAATTCAATAACTTGTTTAGTTAAAATTAAATCCTTTAGCATACGAATATTACGACGAGAAAAAGATAAAATTTCATCTATTGTATCACAAAAAATTAAATTTTCATATATTCCATAATTGTCTTCATGTATTCTAGTTTGAAGTTTTAATGGTTTAACATTATTATTTTTTATATTTTCCCAATTTTCACTATGTGAATAAATATGTTGAATAGTATTCCTGTCAATGCGTTTTACTGCTTCAACAGGTATAACTACAGTTTCCTCTTTTAAATGGATTAAAGGTTTTACAAATATATTATTTATAGCTGGTAAAACCTTTGTTATCATATCTATTTTTTCTTCCAATAAATCAAAATCACATTCAGGAATATTTGTAAATAAAGATAATCCATTTTCCATTTGATGGTCAAATTGAATATAACTTATTTTATTATTTTGTTCTTTAAATGATTTTATATTTATATAATCTAAAAATATTTGATTTATTTCTTCTTTTGATAAATCGCTATAATTATCTTGCATAATTATTCCTCATCTAATTTTCTAATAAATGCACTACATTTAAATAATTGTAATTTATCAAAAGCAATTGCTAATTTTTCTTTATTATCTATTTGTTTGACTTCTAATTTTCTTACAACTTTACTAAATAATATATTTTCTACCGCAATATTTAATATTTCTTTTTTACCCATTTCATTCTCAGATATAAAGCAAGAACAAAAGATTTTAACAAATTCCTCAATTTGATTTAATATACGGTTACCAAAAGAAATATTATATGAAGATAACAAATTTTCTACTTCCTGAATTATTGGATCATTCTCTGCATCATAAACAAAATTCTTTTTTGCTTCTTTAAACAATGACTCTATCTCTTCATACGGCAAAAACTGTGGTAATCTTTCATCCTTATAAGAACGAACTTTTGGAGCACGTTTTGAGAAATTCATAGTTTGCGCACGGTCATATACCTTATCACTAATTTCAAATGTAGATTCATCACGATTGGCTGTACCTATAAACCAAACATTTTTAGGTATTTCTATTGTATGTCCATTAGCTAAGCCTATATATGATTCCTTACCGCTACTAATTGATGGATTTAATTTTATGTTTAATAACTTGAATTCCCTCTTATGTTCTTCAGCTTCCATTAGAGATAAAAAGTCAGAAAAATAATATTCTATTCTGCTTAGGTTCATTTCATCTAATACAATGAATGTGGGAATATTATTATTTAATTTAGCTTTATATAAGCTTTGAGTAAACTTCTTTGGAGTAAACACTTTACTAAACTCATTATAATAACCTATAAGTTCATTTTTGTCACGCCATGAAGATTCTACCTCTATTATCTCGCAATTACCCATAATAGCTTCAGCAAAGATTTTTGGTAAGCTCGTTTTACCAGTTCCACTCATACCTTGTAGAATTGTTAGTCTAGACGCTCCTAAACCAGAAATGAAAGTAGCTATATCTTCATGAGAATATGATAAATGTAATCTACTATCTCTAGCATATTCAACTATAAAATCTACTAATTTCGGTAGAGTAGGATTAATAAAGATAGATTTCTTTTTTTCTTCTAATTTTTCATTATATTCGCCAATATTTGAATCTATTTCTGTAAAAACGGGACATGGGTCTATATCTTCAATTTCAATATCTTTTACTATTGGTTCATCAATTGGAGAATCTTCTTTTTCGACTTCATTTTTTCCGGAAGTTTCTTCTTCTTTTTCTTCTAGTAAATCATTAAAATTAGGACTTAATACATCATCTAAAGTATGATTTAATTGACCAGTAATTAACATTAAAGCTAATAGGAAAAAGGATATAGAAGTTGGTATAAATATTTGTGAATTAATTTTATATTTATATAACTCAGGAATATATATTCCCAAATATTCTATTATCGATCGTACACTTGAATCAATAATTTTTTGATTAAAAATAAAGAATATAGCAACAATTGATAATGTGAACATAAAAGCAGCATTTGTATAAACCGTTGCCTTTACTATTTTGTAGTATTCCTTAGTTTTACCTAAATAGCTTGTTATGCATAAGAATAATAATACTGCAGATGTAAATATCATAAGTGCATATACAAATGTCATTACTTGATACAGTTTATTTAAATCCGCATAACCCTTTAGTAAAGTCAATCCTTTTATTTTAGCATAATTTGTTGTTCCTAAAATAACAAAGTTTACCTCTATTAAGCAAAAAAAGATAGAACATATAGTCACAGTAGTAAATAGAATTGAAAAAATTAATGGAAATATCTTTTTTCTTTTAAAACGATATCGTTTCTTCTCTCTAGTTTTTTTATCTTTAATTCTTATTTCCTTTACAATTCCATATATAAATGCTGAAATTATTGATAATATAGTAAAAAATATTAGTGGTATAAAACTCATTGTTGTAGCACTTATCTTCTTTATTTTATAAACAAAAGTGAAACCAACCCCAAAAATAAAATATAATAAACCAACTAAGAAAATAAAACTATTATATCGAAATGCTTTTTTTATATATATATTATTTTTTAATTTATAATACATAAAATTAAAGACATATATTATCAAACAAATGATTGATATTGCAAGCATTAATAGTGCTAATGCATATTCATCCGCTGCATATCCAGTTCCTTTTAATATTTTAAATAACGTGAAATTCTCATTATTTTTATTAAATAATGGCAAAAAATATGTTACAATTACAAGCACTAAACCTAATGTACTTATTATTAGCATTATAAATTTTAATAATCTAGATTGTGTTTTTTCTATAGTTTCTATATTTGCATTTTTATTAGAGTCTTCATCTTTAAATCTTTTGTTATAGTAAATATAAAATATTATTGCTGTTATACTTAATATAAGATTTAATATGAACAATATCATAAATTTACTTGAATATATCTTTAAAAAGATGGATAATATCATATACACTAAAATATGAAAAAGATTATAAAAAACATATACTTTTAATACTTTTTTTAGTAAATCCTTTTTTACCGCATAAATAACGATTGTGGATATATAAAAGATAACGCCAAAAATATATAAAAATAACAGGACAATAGCAGCTATGGAAAAATGATTTGTACCCTTAACAATACTTGTCCAGATTGAAGAACCACCATATTCTTGAGATACACTTACAAAATATAATATAGTATTCATAGCAATGGGGATTAATAAGATTATTAGTATAATTTTTCGTAATACTGATTCATTTAGAAACTCTTTTATTTTTTTCATATTTCTACCATTTTCTCTCTTTTTCGACTTTTTTTGAACTAATTATTTTATGCTATTATAACATATATTTTTTTTTATATAAAGGCTATATTTATATTAATCCTCAATATTTATGATTTTAAGAAATAATACTTCCCTTAAAAATATATCCTTAGAAGTAATTCCATATTTAATTATTCATATTGCGTAAGCCTATAGAATTGAGCATTAGTTGATAAAGTCATTATGTGCTAATATATATAAAATGGATTTGATAATCTACACCCTATTGGTGGTTTTCAAATCCATTTTCTTCTTTTATTTTATTTAAAAACTATATGCAATAGAAAGTAATAGTTTATTTTGATCTTTTCTTTATTCTTTTAAATAATTTAAGTATTTCAACAAGAATTGTAGGAATAATCGATAATCCTAAGATTATTAACCACTCATTTCCATTGATTGATGATAATTCAAAAGCCGCTCTAATACTAGGAATAAATAGTAACGCAACCATAAAAAAAGTGGAAAGCAAAGTTGCCATAATTAAATATTTATTTTTAAAAAATTCTTTTGAGAACATTGTTTCCGAATTCGATCTTTGACTAAAAGAATAAAACAACTGAGAAAAAGCTATTGTACAAAATGCCATTCCTTGTCCAGATGCTAAATCATCTTTATATCCTATGATAAAAGCTATGAAAACAGCAATAGAAATAAAAATTCCTTGCAATATTACTCTAAATATTAAATCTTTTTCAAACAAGGAATTAGATTTAATTGGTTTTTGCTTCATAATGTTCTTTTCTGCTGGATCTACCCCTAATGCAAGTGCCGGAAGAGTATCTGTAGCAAGATTTACCCAAAGTATATGAGCTGCAAGCAAAGGTGCAGGTAGATTAAATATTACAGCAATTAGAATAGTCAATATCTCACTAATATTACCAGCCAATAAAAATTGGATAACTTTTTGAATATTTTTATATACTCTTCTTCCGCCTTCAACAGCATCAACTATATTAGTAAAATCATCATCTGTTAATATCATATCAGAAGCTTCTTTTGCAACATCTGTACCAGATATTCCCATAGCAATACCTATATCTGAAGCTTTTAATGCTGGGGCATCATTAACCCCATCACCAGTCATTGCAACTACTTCTCCATTTGATTTTAAAGCATTAACAATTCTCAATTTATGTTCCGGAGAAACACGTGCATATACAGTAGTAGTGGCCGCTATAATTTGTAATTCTTCATCAGACATTTCTTCTAATTCATAGCCATTACAAACTGTATCGCCATCATGAAATATTCCCAATTCTTTTGCAATTGCAATCGCTGTAATTTGATGATCGCCTGTTATCATCGCTGTTCTAATTCCTGCTTTATGACATGACTTTATCGACAACTTGACCTCTTCTCTTGGCGGGTCAATCATACCAACTAATCCAATAAATATTAAATTACTTTCTACATCATCTTCATCATTAGGAATACTTACTAGCTCTTTTTTTGCAAATGATAATACTCTCAATGCATTTTGGGCCAAGTCATCTGATATTTTTCTAATCGATTCTATATCTTTTTCAGTTATTTCCCTTATTCCTTCTGTCGTAATAATTCTATTACATTCTTTTAATACTTCATCTATTCCGCCTTTTGTATAGGCAATATAATTATTATCTATTTGATGAACTGTAGTCATTCTTTTTCTAATTGAATCAAATGGTTGCTCAAACAACCTTGGGAATTGATTTTCTAATTCATCGTGATCATATCCAAAATCTCTAGCAAGCATTATCAATGCACCCTCTGTTGGATCTCCTAGAATTTTGCCTTTATTATCAGGATCAAATTCAGAATTATTACATAATGCACCTGCAAATATTATTTCAGAATATAATTTACTCCACTCAGTTGCTTCTTTTACTTCACGATATTTTGCATCAACTAAATCTCCATTTGCAGCCATATGAGTAACAGTCATTTGATTAATTGTCAGTGTACCAGTTTTATCCGTACAAATAATCGTTGCACTACCTAATGTTTCAACTGCAGGTAATTTTCGTATGATTGCTCCTTTTTTAGCCATTCTCTGAACTCCTAAGGCTAAAACTATTGTTGCAGTAGCTGGAAGTCCTTCTGGAATAACTGAGATAGCCAAAGATATGGCTGTCATTATTAAAGGTACAAGTGGTTGCTTATATATACATCCAATAATAAAAATAATTATACAAATAATAATTCCAAAGCATGTTAATATTTTACCAACTGATGCTAATTTTCGTTTTATAGGTGTATCCAAATCTTCTTGTTTATCCATTAATCCAGCAATTTTACCTACTTCAGTTTTCATAGCGGTTTCTACAACTACTCCAAATCCTCTTCCATAAGTAACAAATGTTGATGAATACGCCATATTGGTTCTATCACCTAATAATGTTGTAATAGAAAGTTTGTCATTTGCATCTTTTTCAGCTGCAACTGATTCACCTGTTAATGATGATTCTTGAATTTTCAAACTAGAAGAATCTATCAATCTAACATCTGCTGGTACCTTCATTCCATCCTCTAACATTATAATGTCACCAACTACTAAATCACGGGCTTTAACATGGCTCTCTTCACCTTGTCTTAGCGCAATCGCATAAGTTGTTGTCATATTTTTTAATGCTTCCAATGATGACTCTGCTTTTTTCTCCTGAATAATGCTTATAATAGCATTTAATGTAATAATTATTAATATTACAATTCCTTCTAAAAGTTGATCTAATATGAAAGATAGTATAGAAGCTGCAATCAGTATCAAAATCATAGGATCTTTAAATTGCTCCCACAACATTTGAAAAACCGTTCTTCCTTTTTTAACTATTAATTCATTTGAACCATTTTCTTTCAATCTCTTTTCTGCCTCGGCATCACTTAATCCAGCAATTGAAGTATCTAACGCTTGGTAGATTTCTTCAATTTCTAGTGAGTGCCACGGCCTACTACTCTGCTCTTCATTCATCTCTTTAATTTCGCTCCTTCTTTTTATAAATGAAAAAAATCCATACTTAGTATCTCTACCATGCATGGATTTATTGAAAATATTATTTCATGCATAGTATTAACCATACATGAGTCTCGTTATTTAAGACAAGCCAGGCAAAGAGGCCAGGATGTTGACTTGACACGTGATTACACGCAAACTACTCCCTCACGAGTATATTGATATTATATCATATTAATTATAATTGTCAAATATGTACTATTATGCTACTAATTTTTTAGTCTTTTGTAAGCAACATAAAATTTAACTTATTTATCTTAGGGTGTTTAAAATATGACATTAAGCCTGGATGATTATCTAATAAACTAGTTAAAAAACTTTCACATACCATTATGCAACCTAATTGATTATAATGTGAGTTATCATTTTTACCTTCATTAAAATTAGTGTATATATTTTCTCCGAAAATAAGATGAAATTTTTTTGTTTGTATCTCACCCAATAAATTATAAAGATCTTTTGTAATTTCATTTAAATCTATACAAATTAATTCATTTTCTTTACACCATTTTACCATAGTTTGTGGATATCCTTTATGTGAATCAATAATTAAACCGTTTTCAAATGTTCTTCTTGTAGGACTAGTTGCAAAAATTACTTTAGCACCTCTTTCAATCGCTTTCGTTTTAAAATAATTCAAGTTTTCTATAAAAGTTGTATCCTTATCTGTATACCTAAATGGATCGCTATCCTTTTCATCGTTATTTCCAAACTCAACTATTAACAAATCATCTTTTGTTATCATTTCTTCTACTATTTTGAACCTGTTTTGGTCTAAAAAACTTTTTGTTGAACATCCAGCTTTTGCCAAATTAACAACTTCAACATTTTCTTTAGCATATAACCTTAATGTAGTTCCATAGCCAACTTGAGGATAAGATTCTATATTATAATCCTGCATTAATGAATCACCAATTAAATATACTTTACTCATGGCTTTCCTTTAAAACAATTACCCAATCATTCGATAATTCCTGTCTTCTAGTAGGATGTAGCTCAATAATAGGTTCATTTATATATGTTTTTATGTAACTCATTGAATCGTTTTCTGGATTCATATAATAAGCATCCATTTTCTTATCTAAATATTTTGATATATCTATTTTAATTTTATCTCCTTTATAGGTATATATAAAGATATAATCCTCTGAAGCAAATACGCATGTTCTATGATGTCCAGGCTTTTGATTTAAAATATATTCACTATGTGGAGCTCCTTTAGTAAAATCTACCGATTCCATTAAATTTTTTAAATATTGCATTTGTGACCCACCAGGTGAGTGTAATCCATCTTCCCAAGATTCCCTAACTCCATATGAACCCTTTTTATCTTTGGTATGACACTGGATTATTGCATTGTTTCCATATGTGAATCCACAAGCACCTTCAAAAACTGACCAATAGGCGTATCTTCTCACATGTCTCGCTTCCCAATACGGTTCTTTAAGATCATGTAATCCTTGAACAATCCCCTCATAGGAAGGTTCAGCATCCAAACATGGTTTTTTTATTTTGTATGAATTATTTTTTATAACATATTTAAAACTGTCCTCACCAAAACTATCTTCATTCATCGATTTATCATCCCAAGAGCTTAATGTTAGTTGATCATATCTTCTATGACCAGATTGAAACATGTTAAAATCTAGCCAGCTCTTATCATTAAACCACAAATATGACCCAGTACGTCCAAACGGATGAAAAGTAACCAATCGATTAGGATTATATTCTTTCAATATTTTTCCCATAGTATTAAAAAGTTCAGGGTTCACATCTCCCCTTACATCACCACCTAATACCCAAATAATGTTTTCTTTATCTTTAAAATATTGTCCTAAGAAATTAGCTAAATCCTTTGCCTCATCAATATTTAAAGCATTATTTTTAACTAAACTACCCCAGGTTGGTAGCAAAGCCATATATATATTTAATTCTTTTGCATAATCTACAACCTCTAAAATCTCTTTCCAATATTCCATATCGTTAGGATTTTTATATCCATGTGACATTTCATTTATATCAGTAGTCTTGGGTGAAGAATATATTAGGACTGATTGGATTACATTGTATCCTAAACCTCCTCTATTTCTTAAATATCTTTTTATTTCTTCCATATTTAGGTTTTGGAATAACAGCCATGCAGTATCTCCCAACCAAAAGAAGGGTTTGTTAGATTTAAATAAATAATTATTTCTTACTCCTAATGTCATATCAAGTTCTCCTTTTTCTTTTATTTTATTATATATAAAGATATGATACAATAGTATCGTAATTATACGCTACAGGGGAGTGAAACTATGTATCATATCTTAAATGATAAACGTTCAAAAGACAGTGCTGAAAAAATCTATCAAAGTCTTAGACACATTTTATTCAATAAAAAACTTGAAGATATCACAATCACAGATATTCAGAAAGAATCTGGAATCTCTAGATCTACCTTCTATCGATGTTTTGACAATATAATTGATGTTCTTGAAATGAAATTATTTTACTTTGTAGATAAGTATTTTTTAGAATCACAAAATTCGAATAATAAATTACTATTTTTTTATAAATACTGGGATAAGCATTCAGGATTAATATATTTATTGTCTACTCAAAATGAAAGCATACTAAAATCAGTAATGCGCAAACATTATGAAGAAAAATTAAATGCCTTAAATGAACCTTATTTTGAATACTTATTAGAATTAAAAATTTCTATTCTTTCTTCTTTATTATGCAAATGGGTTGATAGAAATAAAAAAGAATCGCCAGAGGAAATGGCAATTCTCACAAAAAAAATTCTAGATAACAACAATTATAAATTATTAACAGAATTTTAACATCTTACAATACTATTCTTTTGGAATAAAGAATTTTGATACATCAATGCCTTCATGTTCTAGTAATTTTAGTTTGTTATTTATTCCACCAGCATAGCCAGTTAAATTATTATTTTTTCCAACTACACGGTGACAAGGTATAATAATCGATATTGGATTATGACCAACTGCACCACCTATTGCCTGTGCTGACATCGATTTTATATTTCTTTTTTCAGCTATTTTTTGTGCAATATCTCCATATGTTATAACATTTCCATAAGGAATATCACATAATATATTCCATACTTCCTGCCTAAATCCATTACCACTTGGTAATAAAGGTAATTCTTTAATACTAGGTTTTTCACCTGTAAAATATCTATCTAACCATTTTTTTGTTAGATCAAATATTTCCAAATCATTCTTTTCTATTGGATTAGTTGTAATTGTACTTCCAAAATATTTTTGATTTTCTAACCATAAACCTATTATATTTTTTCCATCACTTGCTATGGTAAGAAGACCGAGTGGTGAATCATAACTTGTTATATAAAACATATCAACACCTCCTATATTATATTTTATCATTTTTTAAAAAAGACTAGAATTTTATTCTAGCCTTTTTTATAATCCTTAATTTTTTTATCTCCATATCCTATTGCTGATATAGGACAAATATTTGAACATAAATGACAACCAACACATCGTTCAAAATCAAAAATTGGTTTGCGATTTTCTTCGTTCCAAGATATTGCTTGATGTCCTCCATCATAGCATGAGATTAAACATCTTCCACATCCTATACATTTTTCTTCGTCAAACTTTGGATATATAATATAACTTCTATCCAATTCATCCGTAGAAACAATATTACTTGAAGATTTTCCAACTAATTCTTCTAATGAATTATAATTATTATCTGTTAAATAATGAGATAAACCAGATATCATATCTTCCACGATCCTATATCCATATTGCATAACTGCTGTAGTAACTTGAATAGTCTTTGCACCTAACAATAAAAATTCAGTGCAATCTTCCCAAGTTTCTATACCACCTATACCGCTTATCTCGATTCCTTTAAGTCTAGGATCTTGAACCATTTGGTTTATAAAATGAAGTGCTATTGGTTTAACTGCTTTACCAGAATATCCTGAAACCGCTGACTTACCATTTATATTAGGAAGAGGTACTTTAGTTTCTAAATCAATATTCAAAATTGATTTTACGGTGTTAATGGCAGCTATTCCATTTGCCCCACCTTCAATAGCTTTTAGAGCGATATCATTCATATAAATAATATTAGGGGTCATTTTTGCCAAAACTGGTAATTTAGTTCCTTTTCTTACAGCCTTACAGTAATTGTATACTAATGTAGGATTTACTCCTACATCACTACCCATTTCATGTGAAGTCATTTGAGGACAAGAAAAATTACATTCGATCATGTCAGCCCCGGCCTCTTCTACTAGTCTAGCTAATTCTTCCCATTCTTTCTCATTTTCGCCCATAATAGAAGCAATTAACACTTTATTAGGATATTCTTTTTTTAATTTTCTTATTTGTTCTAAATTAAATTCTAGTGGATGTTCAGCTATTTGTTCAACATTTTTAAAACCAATGAAAGGAGTACCTTCCTTTTGAAGATGGTCAAATCTAGGTGAAACTTCATCAGCTATAAAAAAACCAATAGTTTTAAATACTGCACCACCCCATCCAGCATCATAAGCTTTTTTACACATTTCATAACAATTAGAAACTGGTGAAGATGAAAGACAAAATGGATTTTCAAATTTAACACCGCAAAATGTTATAGATAAATCTTTTTTAAGCATTATCCTCACCTCCTAAATATTTATTTATTGCACAGGCTGCCTGTCTACCAGATGCTATTGCACTAACCACTGTTTCATCCTTTTCAACTATGTCTCCACATGCAAACAATTTACTATTATTTATTTGGTATTTATCAACAACAACTTTACCATTTTTTTGTTCTATTTCTAAGTCATTAAGATTAATAAATTGACCAACTCCCATAATAATAGCATCTGCTTTAATCTTCAATGAAGAATTTATCTTTAGATGTTCAAAAATCACTTCATTTTCATTGCATTCTATAGGAGTATAGCCATCTAAAATAGAAATATTATTAATTCTAGCCATTTCCTTCTCTATTTTTGAAGCAATAAACTCATCTTTTGTTTCTCGGCAAACACAACTAACAGTTTTAACTCCTAGTTTTTTTAAAGATACAGCAATATCCATTGCAACATCTCCACCACCAACTATACATACCGAATTCCAGTTGAAATCTCTTCTTCCCTTTTTTATTTCTGTTAATATATCAACTGCCGTAAAAACATTATCATTATCTTTAAATATATCAATTGTTTTTCCTTTATTTTTTCCTATTGCCAAAAGTATAGCTTTATATTGCCTTTTTAATTCTTCTAATTTTTCTAAAGTAATTGTTGTATTTGTAATAACTTCAATTCCTGTATCAATAATTCTAGTAATCTCTTTATTTAAGACATCTCTTGGAAGTCTATATTCTGGTATACCGTACCTTAACCAACCACCAAGCTCATCTTCTTTTTCATATATTGATACTTTATATCCCATTTTAGTAAGTTGATATGCGGCTTCTAATCCAGATGGACCTGAACCAATTACTGCAATCTTTTCCTTATTATTGCTGCCCTTATTAAAAACAGTCATGTTAGTAGCATTTTCATAATCGGTAATAAATCGTTGAATCTGTCCTATTTCTATAGGCCTATCTATACCACATCTTGAACACTCCATCATGCATAGTTTTTCTGTTGGACATACCCTAGCACATATACCAGCAAGCGAATTATTTTCTCTAACAATTTCTACTGCACCTTTAAAATTTCTAAATCTAATAGCTCTAATAAATCTATCTGGATTAGTCTTTGCAGGGCAACCTTTAGAACATGGTGCATCATGGCATAATAAACATCTTGAGGCTTCCTCTATTACATTAAGTGGACTCATTTCTCTTATTTCTTCAACATCGTATTGTTTCATTATATAACCTCCTTCATATTAATTTTTACTCTAAATAAAAAACATCTCATTACTTGTATTTTACCACACATTTTATGTGTTTCCAAGAATAGAGATGTCTTCCATTATTCTGAATTGAATTATTTTATTAATCAATCCACCAAATTTTAATTTTAAGAATTACACAAATTAAGTCAATAATTAGAATAATATTCCATCCAATTACTAGCCATAAAATGATTGCTAGGATTACCCCAAGTATATTTCCTTTTGCGGCACTTCTTGCAATACGTGTTAGATTTCCATAAATATCTCCTAAAATTACTAGAATAATTTTAATTATAATATTTAAACCTGATAATGCTTTTTCTAATGCTTTCATAATATCATTCTCCTTTTCATATACCCATATTTTACTACTTTTTTATCTATAAGTAAACCGCATATTTATAATTTGATATTACAGATATAAAAAAATATCAGTAAATTTCATTTTTATTGATATAATAAATGTAGGTGATGTTATGAAAGCTTTAATTACAGGTGCAAGTTCAGGAATTGGATATAGTATTGCATGCGAACTAGCAAAAAGAAAAATTGATTTGGTAATAGTTGCAAGAAGAGAAAATAAATTGCTTGATCTAAAAGAAAAATTAAAAAAAAATTATAATATTAATGTAGATGTAGAACCTTTTGATGTTTCTATAACTGAAAATATTGATTATTTGGTTAATAAATATAATGACATCGATATATTAATTAATAATGCAGGATTTGGATATTGTGATGATTTTATTGATATCCCATTAGAAAAAGAACTAGCAATGATAGATGTAAATATCAAAGCACTTCATATATTCACAAAAAAATATCTAACTATTTTCAAGGAAAGGAATCATGGATATATATTAAATGTTGCTAGTGTTGCTTCTTTTATGCCTGGACCAAAAATGGCTACTTATTATGCAACTAAATCATATGTAAGAAATCTAAGTGAAGCAATACGCTATGAATTAAAAAAGGAAAAAAGTAAAGTAACTATTTCTACCTTATGTCCAGGTCCAACAAAAACAGAATTTGAAAAAATTGCTGATGTTAAATTCAAAACTAAATTGACATCTTCCGAGAAAGTAGCTTTTGTTGCTATAAAAAAAATGTTTAAAGGTAAATCCATAATTCTACCTGATTTTCAAAGTAAATTTATTGTCTTTGGTACAAAATTCATCCCCAAAAGATTACTATTAAAACTTACTTATAAAATACAAAATGATAGAAAATTTTAGTAATATAAATAATAAAACCCATCAAATCGATGGGTTTTATTATACTAATTTATTTCTTTTGTAAAAATTGATCAATAATTATAATTGCAGAATCATAATCATAGCTATCTATTTCATGTAGAATCTTGTTAATAATTTCATTATATGTCTTCCATGATTTAGACTTTATTAAATCCACATATTTATCAACTTCTTTTGCATGAGCCAAATTCAAATATTTTTTTAGAGATTCAAAATATACTTCTAGTTCATTTCTATCTCCTAATTCTTTTGAATTATCTTCATTATTGAATATATTTAATATCGAAATACATAATTCTTTTATATTTTTTATAATAAAATTATATTCATCATAATTAATAATTTGCTCTCTTAGATTCTTTTCAAAATTGATTAATTTTTGATGAATCTCTTTCATCGATAAATTTCCTGTTACACCTTTTAAGGCATGAATGTATGAGGCCAATTCTTTTTCCTCGGTGTCTTTAAATACATAAACCTTTTCATCAATTTCTTTTATCATTCTATTTGAGAACTTAATTAAGGAGTTTTTATACTGTTCCATTTTATTTCCAAAACGATTTATTCCAGATACAACTTCTATACCATGATTTTTTAATAAAATGAATTCAGGAGATAATTCAATCTCAGTATCAGAGTCTAAATTGGGATTAATTTCTGAAGGTAAATATGTAACTAAATACTCATATAGTTTGTCTATATTAATAGGTTTAGAAACATAACCATTCATTCCTTCTTCCAAGCATAAATCCATTTCTGATTTCATGGTGTTAGCAGTCATTGCAATAATTGGCGTATTCTGATTTATATCTTGATGGCTACGAATGTTTTTAGTTGCCTCATGTCCATCCATTATTGGCATTAAAATATCCATTAGTATTAAATCATATTTATTATTTTTAGCCTTTTCTAATCCTATTACTCCATTTTCAGCAATATCGACATTTACTTTAAAATACTCTAATATATCTATGATTACACCTTGATTTATATAGTTATCCTCAAAAACTAGAATATTTGCATTAGGGAAAACATATTGATTTTTATTTTTCGGAATGATAATCTTATTTATTGATAATGCACGGTTGATTGTATTTAAGAACTGAGTAGGAACAAATGGTTTATCTATTATTTCTTTAAATAAAGATAAATCCAAATTATTCATATTCTTTACATAATTTGAAACCATCAATAACTTTGTATTTTCCCCTATATATTTGTTAAGTTCTCTAGCAAGATCTATTCCTGTTCCCTCATCTAACATATAATCAATTAATATTAAATCATACGTTTTATTGGCAGCAAAGTCAGTTTTTATTTTATCTATAACTTTAGATGCATAATTTAATACTGTTGGTTTCGCTCCTGCATTTGTAAGAAGAACATCCATTATTGTACTAGCAACTTCATCGTCATCAATAATTAGGATATTTTTATCCTCTAGAACTTTTATTTCATCAAAATCAATGATTTTTTCTATTGTTATTTCTCTAAATGGTATAATTATCCTTGTTGTAGTTCCTTTACCAATTTCACTTTCAATATCAATACTTCCGTTCATTAATTCAATTAAATGCTTGGTTATTGACATACCAAGTCCCGTACCATTTGCTTTAGAAATTTTACTTCCAAATTGCTCAAATGGTTTAAAAATTCTTTCCAATTCCTCTTTCGACATACCTTTTCCAGTATCAGTAATTTCAAATAAAATCTTGCAATCTTCAGATTCTATTCTAGAAACCTTTAAAACAACTCTACCTTTTTCAGTAAACTTTGCAGAATTATCAAGAATATTTTTTATTACTTGCCAAACTCTTGTTTCATCTCCACTTAATCGGCGTGGTAAACTTGTATCCATATCAAGTAGCATTTCTACCTTTTTATTACCTATTTTTTGTGAAGATGTTAATAATGCATTTGAAATAATATCTTCTAGATTAAATTCAATATCTACAACTTCTAATTTATCAGCTTCTATTTTTGAGAAATCTAAAATATCATTGATGATATTTAATAGTAATTTAGAAGAAAGATTTATTTTTCTAAAAGCATCTTGAATTTCATTAGGATTTGACTTTAAAAGTTGTACATCGCTTATGCCAATAATTGCATTCATAGGCGTTCGTATTTCATGAGACATATTCATAATAAATTTGCTCTTCATTTGATTTGCCTCTTTTTCTTTTAGAGCAGCCTTTGTTAATAACAATTCTTGTTGTTTTTGTGCTTCTATGTCATCTAATACAACTGAAATAGCAGCTTTCCCGTCATACAAAATGTTTGTACCATAGCATTTCATTGTAACAATTTTATCATTAACAATATGTTCTATTTCTTCAGAACTTGCTTCCTTTGATGAATACAATTTTTCTATAAATCTCTCCACTTTTTCTATACTAGATTCCCCATTAGATTGGTAGTCAGGAAATATTGAATAGAAATTTTCCATAACTTTTACATTGGTGAATTTATATTTATATATTTCATTAATATATATCATTTTTTTAGTTATTGGATCAACAATTGCCATTGGCCATGGAAGTAAATCAATAATTTCCGTTAAGTTCTTTTGAGCTTGTAATAAAGCGATTCTTTGATTATTTAATTCCTCTACATTAATTCCCCAAACAATATAATTTATTTCACTTTCGTCCTCAAATCTCTTTATATTGATTAGATATTTTTCTGTACTTCCTGAAGAAGTAAGATAATCAACCAACACATCGGATATATTCCCGGAATCTCTTAATTTTGATAAATTTTCTAAATGACTTTCCTTCTCACTATCGTAATCGATAACATTGGCACCTATTTTAAAACCAATTTTATTAGCAGCATAATCATTCGTTTGAATTATTTTTCCGGTTTTATCGGCTATTACAAAGGCAACTGGTGCATCCTTTACAATTGTATTAAATCTTTCTTTAACAATATTGATTTCTCGCTCTTTTTTTATTATTTCCTCTGCATCAACTAATGATTTTTGTACTCTTAATATCTTTCTATTTTTGACATTTGCGTAAATAACGAAATATACGGCTATAATAACCCCAACAGATAATGTACCAATCGTAGAAAGTAATAAATAATATGCAGTTGGATTTGCATCTTTTAAACCTAACTTAGGATTAATGATTTTAGAACCTGATGGAAGACTTTTCACACTTATGGAATATTTTTTTAATAAATCGTAATTAAATTCCCAAGTATTTAGGTCATATGAGCTTATTATATCAAGTTCATTTAAGGATGTTTTTTTAATATTTAATATAATATTTGCAATATATTCCCCAATTTTGTTTTGATCTATATACTTGCCACCTACTTCATCAGATGTTAACCCTGACAAATTCCAACTCATAACGGGATTATGATAATTTTTTCTTATATAATTTATTAATTGTTCCCCAACTAAAAACCTATTCGTTGTACTACTAGTATACAATCCTGATAAAATAATTGTGTTTTTATCCAAATTTTTAAGTTCTTCTATTAAATCATCGATATTACCACTGCTATTATAGGTTATATTATATTTACTTTGATACTTAACTGTCTTTTCTTCTATTATTCTACGCCATTCTTTACCATCTAACATATAATCATTTAGAATGAAAAATCCAGTAGTATTCGGAAATAGTTTTATTGCTAAATCTATAACTGCTTCAACTTCAATTTCTTGTTTAATATATATGAAATCATCAAATCCAGAAGACTCTATTTCCCCAACACCTGTATAAATAATAGGAACCTCATTAAAAATAATATGATAATAATCCTTAATAAATTGGAGTGCATACCTATTTGAAGCAACTACAACATCAGGTAATCTTGTACCAAAGTCAGAACGTAATGTGTCAATTTTCATTTTATTTCTAACTGTCATATCATCACTATTATTTGCATTCAAATACATTGTATAAATTCTTATATTTTCTTCCTTTGATAAAACATTTTTCATTGCCTCTTCAGTAACTTTTACTGTTTCATACTGTGAATCATATGAAGTAAGATTTAAAACAATAAGTTGATTATCTTCTTCTGTATAAGAACCATCTATAATAGAATCTAGTATCCCATTTTCTTTCATTGCTCTATATTCATTTTCTAAATCATCAACTAAATCTCTATGAGAAGAATTAACATATGAAAAAACTTCTACTTCTTCAATTACACCTTTTGCTTCAATAAGACTATTCATATAAAAATGTGCATTCGATACTATTGGAATTATGGCTAATTCGAAATCATTATCTAGCAAACCATTCATTAATAATTGTTTTGATTTATATCTTTTTACAGAAATATTTTCAACTTTTTCTTCTATATACGGTCTTTCGTATTCGCATCCAATCTCATAATCAAGAATAGAATTCCAATTCAATGAATCAGGAATTGCTTTATCTTTTAATCCATAATAAGTGAAAGCTACTTTTTCAATACTTTCTTCTACTTTTATAAGTTTTTGGTACTGTGCAGCTAAGGTTGGTGATAAACATTGAACAGCGAGTATATCGTATGTGCCGTTATTTACACTCATCATTGCTGTAGTCATTTTTGCACTTGTTATAGAAACATTATATCCTAAATTATTAAGTGCATATCTTAATATTTTATCTGTTGCCATACTGTCTTCTTCACTAACACAAACAGTAAGTGTTTCTCTTTCGGTTTTATCAGCTTCTACACCTTTGATACAAGCAAAAAAAGCTAAGAATATTGCTATTAAATTAATAACAAAAAATATTCTCTTTTTCAATTAATTCACCTCAAAATTTTTTACTATATTTTTAAAAGTACTCTCAGCTTCTTTAAACGCTTCTAGTACCAATGGATCAAAATGATTTGGCATCGTTCTTCCATCACCAAGCAAAATAATTTTTTTTGCTTCTTCATGGGTAAAAGCTTGTTTATACGGTCTATTACTTGTAAGGGCATCGTAGATATCCGCTAATGCCACAATTCTAGCAGATAAGGGAATATTCTCACCTTTCAAACCATATGGATAACCACTTCCATCATATTTTTCATGATGTGATTCAGCAATCTCCAAAGCAATATCTAAAGATGAATAATTATCTCCAAATATTTCTTCTGTTTTTCTTAATACCTCACTACCCAAAATGGTATGAGATTTCATTATGTTATACTCATCATCAGTTAATTTCCCTGGTTTTAATAAGATTAAATCCGAAATACCAACCTTCCCAATATCATGAAGAACAGAATATAAAATAACTTCATTACGATATTCTTTTGACATTAAGTCAGGTCTCAATTCATTAATTTTATCTACCAATACTTCAGTATATAATTTTATTTTTTGAATATGTGAACCGGTTTCTTTATCTCTAGTTTCTGCCAATAATGACATTCCCATTATTACCATTTCGCGAGATTTAGCTAATTCAATAGTTCTTTGCTCAACTATCTTTTCCAAATTTTCTTTGTATAATTTATTTTCAATATTATTTTTGATTTTTATTTTTAAAACACTTGGAACATATGGTTTTCGGATATAATCAGAGGCTCCTAATTCTAAACCATATTTTTCATCTAATTCATCTTTTTCTCCAGTTATAAATATAACAGGCACGTTTTCACATTTTTTTATTTTTCTAATCATTTGTAATAAATTAAATCCATTAATATCAGGTAATCCAATATCAAGTAATATAATATCTGGAATTATATTATTTAAGATATTCATGGCTTTGCTTCCATTAATACCAACAAAAATCTCATAATCGTCTTCTAACATTGATCTTAATCCATCAATATTTTCTTGACTATCCTCAATAATTAAAATTGTACTCTTCATCTTCTCACTCCTAAATCATACCATCTATTATACAACAATTTTTGATAATATACACCAAAAAGATAGAATTTCAACGAATAATTTCCTTTATGAAACTGTTTTCATAGAAAATCTATTTTTTTGCTTATTGACATATAAAAAATTAGCGTTATAATTGGTTTGAATTCAAACTATCGAGGTATTTTTATGGTTAAAGAACCACTTGGAAAAAAAATTTCTATCTTATCAAAACTAATAAAAACAAGGATTGATCAAAATCTACAAAAATATAACATTACAATGGAACAATCACGTTTTTTAATGTATCTAGAAAGAAATCAAACTAATAAAGTTTATCAAAAAAATTTATGTGATGATTTTCATTCTACTAAAGGTTCTGTATCCTTGATTCTTAATAATTTAGAAAAACGTCATTTAATTGAACGTATTTCTGGCGTTGATGCAAGACATAAAGAAGTAAAAATTACAAGTCCTGGATTAGATTTACTTAAACAGGTAAAAGTTGAATTAGATATGATTGATGATTTACTATTATTGAATGTATCTAATCATGAATCTGAAGTATTATTTACTGTAATTGATAGAATGATAAATAATGTTAAGTGAAAAGAGGTTTACTATGCTTAAAACTTTATCAAAGAGTATTCGCGAATATAAAAAAGACTCAATTCTTTCACCTGTATTCGTCGCAATTGAGGTTATATTAGACGTTCTTATTCCATTTACAATGGCAATGGTCATTGATAATGGTGTAAAGAAAAGTGACATGAGTTATATTTATAAGATGGGTGGAATAATGCTTTTAATTGCTGCATTTTCACTTGTTTTTGGTATTTTAGCTGGTAATTGTGCAGCTAAGGCAAGTGCAGGATTTGCAAAAAATTTACGTAAAGATATGTTTAGTAAAATTCAAACATATTCTTTTGCTAATATTGATAACTTTTCAAATTCTAGTTTAGTTACAAGATTAACTACTGATGTTTCCAATGTGCAATTAGCTTTTCAAATGCTTATTAGAATAATGGTTCGTGCACCATTTATGATAATTTTTGCTTTTGTCGCTACAGTTTCAATAAATTTAAAATTATCATTGGTTTTTGCAGCTGCGATTCCTTTCTTAGGAGCTGCTTTACTATTAATAATAAAATATGCAATGCCAAACTTTAGAAAATTATTCAAAAAGTATGATGATGTAAATTTAATAGTTGGAGAGAATCTTAGAGGAATTCGTACAGTAAAATCATTTGTTCGTGAGGATGAACAAATTAATAAATTTAAAAACGAAAGTGGTCAATTACGCAATTTTGCCTTAAAAGCTGAAAGACTAATTACATGGAATGGTCCAATATTACAATTTACGGTTTATGCATGTATTATTTTAGTTTCTCTTTTTGGTGCCAAATTTGTTATTTTAGGCGAATTAAGTACAGGAAATATGTTAAGCTTTTATACTTATATCTTTCAAATATTAATGAATTTAATGAATTTATCTATGGTACTTGTAATGTTCTCAATGGCAAAACCTAGTTGCATACGTATTATGGAAGTGCTTAATGAAGAAAGTAATATTAAGAACATTGAAAATCCTATAATGAATGTTGCTGATGGATCTATTTCATTTAATAATGTTTCTTTTGGATACGTAGAAGAAAAAATGGTTTTAGAAAATATAAATTTTGATATAAAATCTGGTCAAACTATCGGTATTTTAGGTGGAACTGGAAGTTCTAAATCTTCATTTGTTAACCTTCTTTCTAGATTATATGATGTATCAAATGGCGAAATAACAATTGCAAATACACCAATAAAAAACTATGATATAAAAACTTTACGTGATAATGTTGCCGTTGTTTTACAAAAAAATATTTTATTCAGCGGACCTATTAAAGAAAACCTTCTTTGGGGAAATAAAAACGCAACGGATGAAGACATTATAAAGGCTTGTAAATTAGCTCAAGCATATGACTTTGTTATGGCTTTGCCTGATAAATTTGATACTATAATCGATCAAGGTGGTACAAATGTTAGTGGTGGTCAACGTCAACGTCTTTGTATTGCAAGAGCCCTATTAAAAACTCCTAAGATATTAATTTTAGATGATTCTACTTCAGCTGTTGATACAAAAACTGATGCTTTAATTAGAAATGCATTCATAAAAGACATTCCTGATGTAACTAAAATTATTGTTGCACAAAGAATTTCTTCCATTGAAGACTCTGATCAAATAATAGTTTTAGAAGATGGAAAGATCAATGGAGTTGGCACTCATAATTCACTATTAATATCAAATGAAATTTACCGTGAAATATATGAGTCTCAAGTAAAAGGAGTTGATAACAATGCCTAAACAAGATAGCCAATTATTACGTTTAATAAAATATGTTTTCGTACATAACAAAGCGAAATGCATTATTTCAATTTTGGGAATTATATTAACTTCCGTATTAACAATCAAAGGTACTTTAATGACTTCTACACTAATAGATAAATATGTAGAACCTCTTCTTGGTACAAAAGATACAAATTTATCTGAAATGTATAAATTTATCCTCTTAATGGTAGTTGTTTATGCAATTTCTTTAATTTCTTTAACTATTTATACAAAATTAATGATGTATATAACTCAAAATACGTTAAAATTACTTCGTGATGAACTATTTACTCATATGGAATCTTTACCAATAAGATTCTTCGATAAAAATAGTCATGGTAATATAATGAGTAGATTTACAAATGATATAGATACTCTTCGTCAAATGATTTCACAAAGTTTACCTCAAGTTTTAAGTACTACTGTTGGAGTTATAGGAGTATTTGTTACAATGTTTACTATTCATATTTATTTAACACTTATAACTTTTATTCTATTAATTGTTATGTTATTTTCAATGGCAAAAATTAAAAATAAAAGTAGTAAATATTTTAAGAAACAACAAAGTGACATTGGTAAATTAAATGGATATATTAACGAAATGATAAATGGTCAAAAAGTAATTAAAGTATTTAATCACGAAGAAGAAACTATTGAAGCTTTTAATGTAATTAATGATAGTTTATTTGAAAGTGGAACAAAGGCTAATAAAATCGCTAATATAGCTATGCCATTACTAATGAATATAGGAATCATATCGTATGTTCTAGTATTAATATTTGGATCAATGTTTGCAATTAATAATCCTTCCGCTTTATCATTAGGTTCTCTAGCCGCCTTCCTTATATTGTTAAGACAAGTAACTAATCCAGTTGCACAAGTCTCACAACAATTAAATTCTATTGTTATGGCTGGAGCTGGAGCATCAAGAATATTTAATATGCTTGATGAAGAAATCGAATTTGATGAGGGATATGTTACTCTTATCAACGCAAATTACGATTCTAATAATCAATTAGTTGAAACTCCTGAAGAAACTGGAACTTGGGCTTGGAAACATCCTCACCATGATGGGACCACTTCTCTTACAAAAGTGACAGGTGATGTTAGATTCTTTGACGTTGACTTTGGATATAATGAGAATAAAATTATTCTTCATAATGTTTCTCTATATGCTAAACCTGGTCAAAAGATCGCCTTCGTTGGAGCTACAGGAGCAGGAAAAACAACTATCACTAATCTAGTAAATCGTTTCTATGATATTCAAGACGGAAAAATTCGTATCGATGGAATAAATATCAACAAAATTAAAAAACCTGATTTAAGAAGAGCTATGGGTGTCGTACTACAAGATACTAATTTATTTACTGGTTCAATCAAAGATAATATCCGTTTTGGTAAACTTGATGCAACCGATGAAGAAATAATATCAGCTGCTAAATTAGCAAATGCTGACAAGTTTATTAAATTATTGCCAAATGGATATGATACCATAATTGAAGATGATGGTAGTAATCTTTCCCAAGGTCAAAAACAACTATTGTCTATTGCAAGAACTGCTATCTCTAATCCACCTATTCTTATTCTAGATGAAGCTACTTCTAGTATAGATACTAGAACAGAACGTCTAATCCAAGAAGGAATGGATAAATTAATGGAAGGTAGAACAGTACTTGTAATTGCTCACCGCTTATCAACAATAAAAAATTCTAATGCTATTATGGTATTAGAACAAGGTAAAATCATTGAACGCGGTGATCATGACGATTTAATTCTTCAACGAGGAACTTACTTCCGTCTATATACTGGTGCATTTGAACTTAATTAAAAATCAAAAAAGAGTTATAACCTAATATGAATAGGCAAATAACTCTTTTTTGATTTTTAAATATAATAATTATTTTGACAATTTATAAAATATCCTTATTTATATTTATTTTTTAATACCTGTCGTTCGTAATATTTTTTATTAATTGTCTGATAAATATTTTGTTTACCTTTAAAAAAATTGTTTTCTATTCCAATTTCTTTTAATGAAATTTGTTTGTATTTTAAATAAAAATTAGAATTTAAATATTTGCCTAATAAAAATCCCTCATATTGCCTATTAATAGTAAAATATAAAATAATGTTGCTTATTAAAAAATATCCAATAACAAACATGATATTTAAACTCCTAAAACAAATGAATGAAATAATTAATAGTGCTATTGATATCAATATAGATGATATATAGCTTATTTTTAAAGCTCTCTTAAATCTTACAAATGAAGAAATGATTCCTAAAAAAATTCTGCCTCCATCTAGTGGTAATACTGGAATTAGATTAAATAGTAAAACAACCATATTTAATTGCATTATTATTTTTGGTAAACCAAATATCCAGCTTATGAAAAATAAAGCTATATTTACAATAATACCAGCTAAATAGATAACTATTTCACTCTTAATATCTCTATTTTTATTTACATCACATTCTATAATAGCACCAAATGGAAAAAAAGTAATTTTATATATTTCGTATTTATATAATTTCATTGCAACAATATGACCAATTTCATGTAAAATAATAATCAAATACATTAGTGATATTAAGTTAAAAAAGTTATAAAAACAACCAGTTATTATAAAAAGGATCGTTGTAAAATGAATCTTAAGCTTCTTCATATTCCACTATATAATATAAGCATTCATATATGTCTTTTTTAGAATTTTTATTAAAACATACTTGATAATAATACTTGCCTTGATTAACTTTTGAAGTTCCCACGATTTGGCCTTTATAGACATATTCATATATTGAAACCTTTACTGTATTTAAATCATAAAATAAATACTCATTGTTATCTGTCCCTTGAATAACATAAGAATGAGCATTTTTCTTTACTACTAAACCTTCGACAGGCGATTCAACATTCTTATTAAATGTGCATATAGTTAAATTTTGTTCATTTTCATATATTTCTTTAACATTTATTCCAGAATCCTGAGACACTCTTATATCTTTACCTAAAAATGTTAATATATCTCCTTGATATATCTCACTTATTTTTCTTATATTTAAATTTGTATTTGCGTATTCTTTAACCTTATCGAATTCTACAATACCGAAAGAATCTAGAAAAAATAAAGAAAAACCAAAGAAGATTACTAAATATATTTTTGTTAATAATTTCTTATTTTCCACTGATATCACCATCATAGTTTATGAAAAATATTTAAATTATATTACTTTCTGACATACTTGTATATCCATTATTTGCTATTATAATATGATCTAGCAATAATACTCCTATAACTTCCAAACTTTTTTTTAAAATTAAAGTTGATTCGATATCATTTTTACTAGGTTTCTTATCACCACTTGGGTGATTATGAACTAATATAATTGATATTGCACTAAGTTTAAGCGCTCTTCTTAAAATCTCCTGATTTGAAAAAACAACACTATTTATAGTTCCAGATGATATCTCACGCTTCTCTATCAAATGACATTTTGAATCTAGAAATAGACAATAAAGAACTTCCCTTTTCTCAAGAGACAAAATAGGCTTCATCAATTCATAAACCCTTTGACAAGAGGAATACTCTATTTGATTATTATGATAACTATAGCATCTTTTTGCAAGCTCAAAACTCGCCAAAAGAGTACAGGCTTTTGACGTTTTTATCCCTTCTATTTTTACCAATTCATTATAAGTTAAATCTTTTAAGTAACCAATGTTAGTAACACTATTTAAAACCTCATGGGATATTTCAAATACATCATGCTTTGATGTTCCACATCTCAACAATATCGCTATTAATTCATAATTGCTTAAACTCTCTACACCACTATTAATAAGTCTTTCTCTTGGCAAATTTTCTTTTCTAATATTTTCTATTTTCACTATATCACCAATTAATATATAGTTAAAATTACTAATTTTTACTTGCTTAAAAGATATTTTCTTACAAAACTTATAAAATGCAAAGATCCTGATATCAATATTATTTCATTAGTATTACTTTTTTCTAATATTAGCTGATCAATAGCATTCTTATAATCAAAAATAATTCTTTTATTTATTATATTTATTTCAGCGTATAATTCATTTGGGTCTTTTACACGGGGATCATTAATTGTCGTAATAGTTATACTGTCAACATCATTTTCAATTAGCTTTATCATACTTTTTGTTTCTTTATCTTTCAAAGCACAAAATATTAGATTTACTTTTTTATCTCTAAATATTTCTTTTATACTTTTTGATAATGCTGCTATACCATGAGTATTATGTGCACCATCTATATAAACTTTAGGGTTATTCTGCATACATTCTAATCTACCAATCCATTTTGCTTTATATAGACCTTCTTTTATAGTATCAAAAGATATACTAGGAAACAGATATTTTATTGTCTCAATTGCAATAATTGCATTTTTTATTTGATGTTGTCCAATCATTTTTAATCTATATTCTTGATCTTGATATTCAAAAAATGTTTCATTTTCAGTTAAGATATATTTAGTTGTTTCTCTTACTCTTTTATACATAGCATTTTTTTCTATACAATAATTAGTAACCAATGGAAATAATTCATCATCTATTGCTGTTATTAAATATCCATTTTCTTTTAATATTCCAAGTTTATTTAATGTAATTTCTTCTAAGGTCTTCCCTAAGGTATTCATATGATCAAAACCAACATTTGTTATAATTGATACATCGGCATTAATTACATTAGTCGCATCAAGTTTCCCACCTACACCAACTTCAATTACTGCAATATCTATATTCATATCTTTAAAATATAAAAAACCAATCAAAGTAATAACTTCAAAAAAGGATATTATATCATCCATTCTATAAAGTACCTCTTTAGTTACATCATATACAATATTAACATATTTTAATAGGTCGGAATCAGATATATATTCACCATTTATTTGAATTCTTTCATTAAAACATACCAAATAAGGCGACACAAAAGAACCAACCTTTAATCCATTTTGCTCTAAGATATTAGCAATATAGTTAAGAGTTGATCCTTTTCCATTTGTTCCCGTAATATGAATTTTTTTATAACTTTCTTCTGGATGATCTAATATATCCAACGCTAAAGCCATTCTTTTCAATGTGTTTTCTTTATTATTTCTCTCAATATTTTCGATCCAGAATATAGCATCTGCTACATTCGTAAACATTACCATCACCAATATAATTATAAATCAAAGATAGAAAAAGTAAAGTCACATATTTATAATCTGATCAATTGTTTTTTCTAATACTTCAATGGAAATAGGTTTACTTAAAAACCCATTTATACTATTAGTAAAATTCTCATCTAATTCTTCATTACTATAACCTGATAATAGTAAAAATTTCATATTATTATTTATTTCTCTTATTCGGTAAAATACTTCTTTCCCGTTTATTCCCGGCATTATCATGTCACATATTACTAAGTCAATCAACTTACTATTTCGTCTAAAATAATTAATTGCCTCATACCCATCCGTAAATGCTGCAACATCATATCCTCCTTCAGTCAAGATGTCAGATAAAATAGTCCTAATAACTTCTTCATCATCAACTATTAAGATTTTCTTTTTATTACTATCTAAATCAAATTTTAACTGTTCCAAATTTTCACCCGCTTTAAAATATATTGTCATTTTTGTTCCAACTTGAACTTTTGATGTGACGGTTATAATTCCTTGATGTTGAATAACCATCCCTAATGCCGTTGGCAAACCTAATCCTGATTTCTTTTCATCCAATTTTGTTGTAAAGAAAGGATCAAATATTCTATTTTTCTTATCTGGTGTTATCCCTCCCCCATTATCAGTAACAGAAATTTTTATATAATTACCTGGCGTAAATATATCTACTATTGAATCATTAGGCATTTTTTTTAATTCTACCTGTTCCATAGAAATTATTATTACATTGTCATCTGGTCTTTCAAAAGCTTCATATGAATTCTTTAAAATATTTAAAAATGATGTTTCTATTAATGTTTTGTTCCCTTTTATAATTGCTTGATCAATCTTATTATTAAAAATAATTTTAAATTTTTTATTGGAATAATACATGATATTTTTTTGAACATCTTCCAATATTTCCACTAAGTCTACTTCTTCCATAAGGGTAACTTCTGTTTTTGATAGAGTTACTAATTTTTTTATTAATAAAGACATTTGAAGAATGGAATTTTTTATATTATTTGTATATATCCGATACTTCTCATCAATTTTCTTTTCAAGTAATCCTACACTTCCTTCAACAATCATTAATTGATTATTAAAGTCATGTGCTATTCCACCACATATTTCTCCTAATAATTCTATTTTTTCACTTTGTGATGCTTTTTTTAATAATAATTGCTGCTTGGTGTCATCAGAGAATGTTATATTAATAATCTTTTTCTTAGATAACTGACATGACACTTTTGCGATAATTTCGTTATCAAATTTATCAATAAAAATAAAATTAAATGCATATTTTTTATTTCCTTGAATAACCTTATTTATTGCATATTTCAATTTTTTAACAATAGCATAATTCTCTTCATGGTCAACAAAATACTTTTCCTTCATATTTTTGAAATGTTGTTCATCGGGGATTATAAATGTTTTCTTATCTATTTGATATTGAATCATTAGAATGCTTTTTGAGACGTATTGTATATTGTATTCAAAGTCATATAATGTAAAACTAACAATATCTCCGAAATAATTAAATGCACATTTACATATGTTCTTTTGATCATTAATTTTAAAAATAAATTTCCACAAAAAAAACTTTTGATTCTTTATTGCATTTAATATAGTTTTTTTATTACAAAAAATTATTTTTTTATCTTTTAAATTTGCTATTTCAATGATATGAATTTGATCATCTATTATCTGCAATTTTCCTATTAATACTTCGTCTTTCATAATTCCCCTCCTTTTTCTTTTATTATACATATTCATACTGTCGAATAATGTCTAGTATGCTATTATTGAAAAAAAAAGACTCCATTTGGGTCTTTTGGTTATTTTATGATATTTTCTTCTGATAATAATTGAGAATAATTAACAATATTTGCACCATATACATCAGTATCTGGATAAATGAATTCCATTTCACATTCATTAATATATTTTAATAACACTCGTGCTGAAGGATAAACAATATAAAGTTTTTTCATTTTTTTATTTTTATTATCTTCATTCATAGGCATATTCATTAAGGGCTCAATTCCATCAACCATTCGTACAGAATCATCAAATGATCCATTACGGATTTGCCATTTGATACGATTATTAACGCAAATTTCATCATTACTGAAATGAGGAATAACTTTGATATAATAAATAGCATTTTTTATGTCTAATATGTAATCATAACAACTATTTCTTACAACTTTTAAAGAAAACAAATCATTAACTACATATTTTTTTAAAGTCTGTTCAACATTAAAATACATCTTCTTTTTCTTTACAATCCCTATGACTATAATAACAGCAATAAAAAGAACTAATACTATAACAACTAAAATTGCAAAAAGCATGATTGGATTAAATAAAAACATAAGATCACTTCTTTCTATTATGATATGTGCAGTGCTTACAAATATCCAAATTCAATTTATTTGAATTAAATCCTTCTATAGCTACTTTAAATTGTGTATCTTGTAATATATTTGATAATTTAGTATCAAATATATTACCTAATTTTGAACTCCCATTTGCATCTAGACAACAAATAGCAACTTCCCCATTTGCTAATATAGCTATATGAAATTTTCCACCTAAGCATGTACCAATATTATTATTTACCAAATTATTTAAATTGGGCCATTCAAACTCCTCATCATATGTGACAATAACCTTTTTCATTAGTCTAACCTTAGATGAATCAATTGATATATTAAACCTTTTATTAATATAATGCTCAATAATTTTATTATGAGACGTCCATAATCTTAAATTAAATATAATTTCTTCATTATGAAGATGAGCAAATTCTATAAATTCAAAAACCTCATCTAGATATTTTATTGTTTCCAACTCATTTAGAAAATATGAGGAATGAAGACTAATATTCATTTTTTTAAATTTTAGAAAGCCTATTATTTTATATTTTTTTAATAAGAAACCATTTGTTGTTATCATAATATCAAAATCATTACTAGCATATTCTATCATTCTAACAAGATCAGGATGAATTAATGGTTCCCCTAGCACATGTAATACTATTTCTTTTGTTAAACCTTTCAATTCGCCCAATATATGTAGGAACTGTTCAAAATTCAACATTCTAGTATTTTTACTATTAGTACAAAACTTACATTCTAAGTTACAATAATCACTTAATTCTACATAAACTCTTTTAAACATCTTTTGACCTATATTTTTTAGCATATTGAATGAATATTTTTACAGCAAGAACACATTCTACAATAACAGATAATAGAAATATTGCCGAGAAAGTAAATATGAGAATTGCATTTTTAGGAGCCAATACAACACTAGCTAATAGTGCAATCATTGAAAGCGTAGTGATAGTAAAAACTATCCCTATTCTTTTCTTTTGTTTATTATCCATTTTTGACACCAGTATTTATAATATTAAGGACCAATTCACCAAGCTCAATGGTATTTATTTTCTCATATTCTTCCTTTACAATTGGATCATGGATAATAATCTTTACCTTCGTTCTTCTAAACATCTTTTTGTTTCTTACTTTAGAAGATCCAATGATACTAACTGGAACAATTGGAACACCAGATTTAGTAGCTAATTTATACGCCCCTGGTTTTACTTGCATCATTTCTTCTGTTTCAAGGGTTTTTATTCCACCTTCTGGGAAAATCATCATCCCAAGGCCTTTTTCAACACCTTTGATTCCTTCTATCATGACTTTAGCAGTTTCACGGTCATTATCTCTATTAATTAACATAACGCCATAGGCACGCATTATTATGGGTAATAATGGTACTTTTTTTAATGTACTTTTCCCTGCTGCACTCATAACAGTATTACAAACATTATAAACAATTACAGCATCAGCCATAGATTTATGATTACCATAAACAACATACGTGCCTTTAGGTAGTTTTTCTTTCCCAACAACTTCTAATTTTATATGTTGAGTTATTAATAAAAAACTACTTATATAATGCATTATTTTATGTTTTAATCTATTTGTCGGTTTCGTTACACTCATATAAATCACGATTATTATAACTAATACAATAGTTGTTGCAATAGCAGCACCTAACCCACTTGCAATATTGATAAGATACCAAATATTTTTTGGACAATGAATAAACATAAATAATACAGAATATCCAGCCCAAAATAATAAAAATAAAAAAATCACTAACATTTTTACACCAGCTTACTTTTCTCATAGATAGTATATTTTACACTATCAGTTTCTTCAAAAAACACTAATTTATAGCTTTCTAAATCAAATTTGGGAAAATAAACATCACCATCGTGACTTCCCTTAATAAAACTAATATATAGTTGATTTGCATATGGTAACATTTGTTCATAAATACTTCTACCACCAACTACGAATATATCTTCATCTAAATTTTCTATAAATTCATTTAAATTTTCAACAATATATGCATCTTCTAATATAATATTTTTTGACGTGACAACAAAAATTTTACCATATGGTAAAGGTTTCGTTTTATAATATCCTTTTAATGAAACATACGTATTATATCCCATTAAAACTGTTTTTCCTTCAGTCTTTCTTTTATAGTATAATAAATCTTCTTTCACATGCCATGCCATTTGATTTCCTTTACCAATTAACCAATTGTCATCCATTGCCCAAATTAAACTTATCATACTGCGACAACACCTTTTATGCCTTTATGTGGATCATACCCTTCTAAATTAAAATCCTCATATTTATAATCATAAATACTTTTTACATTAGGATTTATATTCATTTTTGGCAAAGGTCTTAAATCTCTAGATATTTGTAAATTTACTTGCTCCATATGATTTAAATAAATATGTGCATCTCCAAGAGTATGAACAAAGTCTCCATATCCTAATCCACAAACTTTGGCAATCATCATTGTAAATAAGGCATATGATGCAATATTAAATGGAACACCCAAGAAAACATCTGCACTTCTTTGATATAATTGGCAGCTTAATTTATTATCATTCACATAAAATTGCATAAAACAATGACATGGAGGTAATGCCATATCTTTTATCTCTGATGGATTCCATGCACTTATTATTAATCTTCTACTATTTGGATTACTTTTAATTTGCTTAATTAAATCTTCAAGTTGATCCACACCTAAAAAATTGCGCCATTGCTTTCCATAAACAGGACCTAAATTACCCCACTTATCAGCAAATTCTTTTGAATCTTTTATTTTTTGTGCAAATTCATCTAAAGATTCACCTTGATATATATCGCTCTTTTTATATATTTCATATGGCCATTCGTTCCATATACGAACATCATTATCTACTAGATATTTTATATTTGTACTTCCACTAATAAACCATAATAATTCATGAATAATAGACTTTAAATGTACTCTTTTTGTAGTCAACAAAGGAAATCCTTCATTTAAATCAAATCTCATTTGATATCCGAAAACAGAAATAGTACCTGTATTTGTTCTATCGTCCTTTTTATAACCATTGTTTAAAATATGATTGCATAAATCTATATATTGTCTCATTCTACCACCTTTTTTAATTATATCACATTAAGTTATTTATTAAAAGAAAAAAAGAGACCTAAGTCTCATTTGTTTTTTCTCAAATTTAAATATATTTCAAGACCTGTTACACCAGCACCAATTATGCATATAATTCCACTAATAATAGTTCCTATTTGTGTAGTTATAAATTTATGGTCAATTATTTCCTCAAGTGTGAATGCATTTGAAGGAGCAAGTAATCTTATATATATAAAGAACAATATTGCAATAACTATGAAAAATATGCATTTCACAATACTAGAAACCAAATTCTTTTTTGTATCAAAAACAATAATTAAAACAAGTAATACAAAAATTAAAATATATGGAATCATTGCCATAAATGAAAATGTTGTTAGACTAGTAGAAAGATATTTCATACCAATAATAGCTTGAAAAGCATTTTGACTATTTCCTACACATTTAAAGAACGGTAAAAACATGGAAAATATTACCAATACAGCCAACGCTAACTCTATAAATGATATATATTGTGCCAATTTTTTCACTAAATCACATCCAATTCACATTTTTAATTTTAACATTAAATGAAAACATTTTCAACTTTTTTTTTGCTTATCTGTCAAAAATCTAGATAATACTTCTTTATCTTCAGCATTTATACGAAAAGAATCCTTACATTTCCTAATTGCCATGGTAATTGTCGAAAAATCTACTTTAGTATAATTAAAAAAATCTAGGGTTTTATCTCTATATTTTACAAAGCACATTGATATAAGCCATGCATTAGCCATTTTCACATAATAGAAATCTGATGTTATGTTATTAGAAAACTCTAGAACTCTATCAATATAATCATCAGTAATATAATAGCCTAATAGTACTACTAAAGCGAATCTTATCTCCCAAACATTTTCTGATATAATATATTTTTCTATTTCCTTAAAAAATAATTCTTTATTATTACTAACAAACTTAACTGGGAACATATCACAACTTCCCCAATTATCTATATACTTTAAATGTTCTTTAACATATACAATTTTTTCATCATATGATATTTTTGCAGAATCAATTATAAACCCCGCTACTATTACTTCTTCATAATAAACATATTTCATTTTAGATAAAATACTTAAATCGAATTGCTTGGCAATTTTTCTTAATATTGGTGTCCTTACGCCAATCATTTCATATTTTGAACCAATTATTAGTGAAGAATTAAACTCCCTATATTTCAAATCTTGATTTTCAAATAGTAAATCGATAAATTTTTTATACTCCATAATATCACCAATCAAATTATATACTATAAAAGAAAATAATGCTAGTTTTAACTAGCATTAGCTCTTAATCTATTGTATTTTTATTATTTGATGATATAAAAATAACACGTTCAGAAATAATTTCTAAATTAGTTAAAACTAATCCAGTAGATGTTGTTTCTTTTTTTGTTGTGATACGGCCTTTTACCCCAACTAAATCACCTTTTTTGCAATGTTCACTAGTAATTTCACAGATTTGTTCCCATAAGGTAACATTAATAAAGTCTGTATCATATAACCCAGTTTCTGCATTTTTGAAAGGTTTTGTGACTGCTAAACACAAAGTAGCTACAGATTTATTTTCTTGTGTTTTTCTAATTTCAACATCTCTTACGATTCTTCCAACTAAGAATATATAATTGTACAAATAATCACTCCTTTTTATATTTACACGTGTGATTACATTGTATATTAATGATCATTTTTTATTAAATTGAATTTTTAACTTATGAAAGAAAACAACTTCACTTTTTTATAAAATTGAAGTTGTTTTCTTTAAATTTCATTATTTAATTATCTATTAATTTATTTCTTTAATAAAATTGCACTAACAATCTCGTCTTTTTTAATTTCTTTAATAATTTCATATATATCTTCAATTTGTAGTTCTTCTATTGCCTCTAGCATCTTAAAGTAATCAATTGATAATAAATCTAAATCAAGGAAATTATTAGCTATTGCATCAACACTATTAGTAGCTAGATATATCTTACCTATTGTATATTTTTTATATCTTTCAAAACTTTCACTAGAAATCATGTCATTATTTAAATTAGTTAATATTTTTCTAATTTCTGCAACAGCTTTTTTTGGCTGTTTTGAATCAGATTCAAAAAGGGCATAACGATAATTTTTACCAAAATCAGCACGAGTTCCTGCCTCTGGCATAATTAGTTTTTTATCTAATAAATCTTGATAAATTTCAGAACTTTCAGAGAATAAAATATATAATAATCCTTCTAAAGCTAATTCTTTTTTTAATCTTACGATATTGGCTTCTTCTTTATTTACTAGCATTTTAAATCCAATTGCAAATTTTTCTAAAACTACATTTCCATGTATTATATTTTCTAATTTTCCTATTTTACTATTTTCGATATTATCTAGGCGAGTTATTTTATTATTTTCATAATTTTTATCTTTGAAGAAGTTTCTTACTTCATTTAATGCCTTTTCTTCATCAATATCTCCAACAATAACTAATGACATATTACTTGGATTATAGAATGCATCATAATTTTGGCGAAGTGTTTCAGGTGTAGTTTGCATAATATCACTTACTTCTCCTGCAATATCTTCAGCTAAGGTTGATTCAGCAAATAGATTCTTTATAACCTCTAATTCAACTAAATGATCAGGATAATCTTTATACATATTTATCTCTGAGGCAATAATTCCTTTTTCACGATCAACTGATTCTTTATCAAAGAATGGTGTATATACGAAGTCTAATAATATATTTAAGGGTTCAATTATATCATTTGTTGTAGAAAATAAGTAGGCAGTTTTATTTAAAGATGTATAGGCATTACTATTAACACCTAATTTTGATAGTGTTACAAAGGCATCAGTAAAGTCAGGCATTTCAAATAATTTATGTTCTAAGAAATGGGCAATTCCTGCAGGCGTATTATATGTTTTATCATTAATCATGAAATTATGATCAATTGAACCATAGTTTGTACCTAATACTACATAACATTTCTTAAAATCTTTCTTTTTTATTATATTTACTTTTAATCCATTTTCAAGAACTTCATGATATTGAATTAAATTTAAATTATCATATTCTCTATTCTTCAACTTCATCACCACCAGTTAAAAAGAAAGCAGCTTTCTTATCAAATAATTTCGCTAAATTACTTATGTCATCCATAGTAACTTTATCAATTTCATTAAATATTTCATCCATATCATATTTGATATCAAATATTTCTTCATTATATGCATATGTTAGAAGAGTTGTTTGATTATCTTGAACTGAATTAAAACTATTTTTCAAATTCTTTTTGGCTTCTTCTAATAGATTTTCATCAAAATTTTTATTTACTAATTTAGTGACCTGTTCATCAACTAAACTTAAACATTTATCTTTATCAGAATGTTTAATTCCCATTCCAACAGTAACCATACCGTAGATATTGTTATATGTACTATAAATACTATAGCATAAACTATGTTCTTCTCTTACACTTTGGAATAATAATGAATTTGCACCACTACCAAAAATATTATTTAAAACCATCATACCTACATATCTAGGATCATTTCTAAATATTTGTGTATCATATCCAATCGTTAAATTAGATTGAGCTCCTTCTGTTATTACTTCTTTTATTTCATATTCACTTGATGAACGTTCATAAACATAAGGCAAGAATTTTTTGTTTTCTCTATCATCATTTTTAAAAATTGCCTTATCAGTATCAGTAATATTTCCACTTACTACAATTATAATATCATCATTAGATAGCATTTTTTGATATTCATCATATAATTTTTTTGAATCTATACTCTCTAAATCTTCTATATATCCATTTGCTCTAATAGCTCCATTTGTGCCTTTAAACATTAACTCATAAAGGTTAGACATAGCAAAACTAGCTTTATTTTCAATTTCAGATAATATTTCATCTTCTAATGTTTCTTTTTCTCTTTCAACAATGGATTTTTTAAATACTCCATTTTCTAAAATAGGGTTATAAATTATTTCTTTTAAAAAATCAAAAACGGTACTAATAGAATAATTCTTATCTTTTATTATACTTGGATTTACAAATCTAACATTAAACATTACTGCCGATAAATTACCACTTCTCATAACTCCACTAGTTAGACTTGCTCCATAAAATTCATCCATTTTTTTATTTAATAAAAAATCATTAGGATAATTTTTTGTAGCTGATCTTAAAACATAAGGAATTAATGCTCTTGATGTAACATCTTCACGGTTCATATTAGATAAGAATCTAAATGAAATATTGATAGTATTAAATTTTTTTGTTTCATTAAAAATTATTTTTTTCATATTTCCACCTATAAAATTAAGGGACGTATGTCCCTTTTCTATTCTGCTAATTCTAAAGCTATTTCCATCATTTTGGTAAAAGATGATTCTCTTTCTTTTGAAGTAGTTACTTCATGAGTAATAAATGAATCAGAAATTGTTAATAAGCAAGCAGCTTTTTTATTGCAGCTAATCGCATTAGCAAATAACGCGACTGATTCCATTTCAACAGCTTCACAACCAAAATCATTTTTCATTTTTTGCCAATAAAGTTCATCTTCATGATAAAAAACATCAGAAGAATGGATTTTAGCTTCTTTCAAATTAATGCTTAACTTATTAGCTATTAATTTAATTTTTTCATTTAATGATTCAGTTGCTTTCAATTCTTTATCTTTTATTCCAGATTGAACAAATGGAAAAGTTGATTCACTATATGCTGAAGTAGCTAGAACTACATCATATACATTTAATCTTTCAGAATATGCTCCAGCAGATCCAATTCTTATTATTTGTTCAACATCATAGAACTTAAATAATTCATAAGAATATATCCCAATACTTGGCATACCCATTCCAGAAGCCATTACTGATATTCTTCTACCTTTATAATACCCAGTATAACCAAATATATTCCTAACTGAATTAAACATTGTCACATCAGTTAAAAAAGTATCAGCTAAAAATTTTGCTCTTAAAGGATCTCCTGGCATTAATACCGTTTTAGCAATCAGTTCTTTATCAGAACAGTTAATATGAGGAGTCGGAATCATTTATTTCACCTTCTTTTATTAGGGTTACACCATTACTAGTACCTATTCTAGTTGCTCCAGCACTAATCATATTATTATAGTCATTAATATTTTTTACTCCACCAGAGGCTTTAACTTGCATATCATCACCAACTGTTTGCTTCATTAGTACTACATGTTCGACAGTAGCACCAGCGGTACCAAATCCTGTTGAAGTTTTAACAAAATCAGCATTTGCTCTTTTTGCACATAAACATACTTCCATTATTTCTTCTTCCGTTAAATAACAAGTTTCTAAAATAACTTTTACTAATACTCCATTCGATGCATCAACAACAGCTTTTATATCATTATAAACAGCTTCATAGTTATGATCTTTGGCTTCTCCAATGTTAATTACCATATCTATTTCATCCGCACCATCCGCAATAGCTTTAATCGCTTCAAAAGCTTTTACTTCACTTGAATTTGCCCCTAGAGGGAAACCAATTACAGTACATACTAATATATCAGTACCATCCAATATTTGTTTTGCAAAGTTTACCCAATAAGGATTAACACATACGCTCTTAAAATTATAACGATACGCCTCATCACAAATCTTTAAAATATCAGTCTTTGTTGCTGTTGCCTTTAAAATAGTATGATCTATATATTTTGAATTTATCATATTTTCCTCCTATAAATCTAAAATAGATTCTAAGTTTATTTCAATTAAATCAGTTTGTAATTTTGGGAATTTTGTTTTAATAATAATTTTCTTTAATTTTTTAATCTCTTTTGGATTTGATTCATAGATACCATTAATATTTGTATCCAAAAGATTTAAATATTTTCCAACTTTTGAAAATAATTCTTTAAATGAAACTATTTTGCTATTTATTCCATCATCATAGATAAATAAAGACACATTAGTAGGCATAATAAAAGAGCTTTTTCCATCCCATTTTACTGCTATAAAGGCAATTCTACTTCCGGGTTTCTTAAAGAATTTATATTCCAATGGCTGAAACACCTTTTCATCATCTATATATTGATTTTTATTTTCAATATACGAATATACCTGATCAAGTGATAATCTTTCTATTTTATTATACTTCATGAATTCTTCTTCATTATTTTCTTTATATGCTTGTTTAATAAGCTCATATGATTTAATCATCGTACTACGCTTAAAAGGTCTTACGTCTTCAAAGGTCTCATTGTAAACTAAAAAAGAATATCTTTTACACATAGTTTCTACGATATCTAATACTTTATCCAATTTATATGATGGATTCAATAATTCAATTTCAACTCTAATATTAAGATCTAAATATTTAGGATTCAAATTATGCAGGTTAGGAACCACTGATTTTTCTCCAATAATGAATTCAGCTTCACAATCTATTACAGGATTATAGTATACAGCACTTTTTTCTGTTCTATTTAAATCAACTGTTATATACTCGTGATCATTGAAAAATTCAAATAAATCGGCCTTATCATATACTCTACTACCTTCTTTAAAAAAATAGAATCTAAATTTCATATTATCACTTCCTATATAATAAAAATTTTACCATTTTTAGATATTTTTTACAATCTTTTGTAGATTAATCTAGCAATTTGTAAAAAGAAAAGGATATAAGAAATTTCTTATATCCTAAAATATTATAGCTTACTAACGATTTCTTTACAACGAGGACATAATCCATCTTCATCAATTGCATCAACAATCATCCAACAACGTTCACAAGTATGACCTGTTGCAGCTTCTACATTAACACTAAACTCTTTTCCATCAACTAATTCACATTTAGAAACAATTAATATTTGGGCAATGTTTGAATTTAAACCATTGAACACTTTCTTAGCTTCGCTATCTACAGTAAGTGTAACTTTAGCATTGAATGATTTACCAATTACTTTACTAGCACGAGCTTCTTCTAATGCTTTATTTACAATATCACGATACTTCATAAACTTATCAAAGTTTTCTTCTAAATCAGTATCTAGAATGTCTTGTGCATTTGGCATATCAGTTAAATAAATATCTTCTGCTTCCTTACCTGGTACTAATGAATATGCTTCACTTGTAGTATGAGGTAATATTGGACTTAATAATTTTAATAACGATATTAAGATATCATAGAATACTGTTTGAACTGATAGTCTTATATTAGACTCTGGATGTTCAATATATAAAATATCTTTAGTAAAGTCTAGGTAAAAGGCACTTAAAGTATTAGAAATGTAAGAATTTACTTCTCTATATACTTCACCAAAGTCAAAATTATCATAGTGATTTTTAATACTTGCAATAAATTTTTGAAGTTTAATATGCATGTATTTATCAACCGATTCTAATTTTTCATATGGTAATCTCTTACTTGGATCAAAATCTGAAGTATTTGCCATTAAGAAACGTAATGTATTTCTAATTTTACGGTAAGCTTCACTTACTTGTTTTAATAAATCTTGGCTAAGTGGCATATCACTTCTATATTCTACGCTTGATACCCATAAACGTAGGATATCAGCACCCATTTCATTACATACTTTGATTGGATCAACTGTATTTCCTAATGATTTAGACTGTTTTCTTCCTTGTCCATCTAATGTAAACCCATGAGAAACAACCGTTTTATATGGAGATACTCCTGTTGTAGCTACTCCCGTAATAATACTTGAGTTAAACCATCCACGATATTGGTCACTACCTTCTAAATATAGATCAGCAGGATAAGATAATCCACGACGTTCTAATAATCGGTGTGAAGAACCTGAATCAAACCAAACATCCATGATATCTGTTTCTTTTCTAAATAATCCATTGGGACTTCCTGGATGAGTAAATCCAGCTGGTAATAAGTCTTTAGCATCTTTTATAAACCAAATATTTGAACCATATTGGCCGAATAATTCTGCTACATGAACAAGAACTTCTTGATCAATAATTGCTTCATCATTTTCAGCATAAAATACCGGAATCGGAACTCCCCATGTTCTTTGACGAGATATACACCAATCATGACGGTCTTTAATCATATTAGAAATACGAACTTCTCCCCATTTAGGATTCCATTCAACATTTTTAATAGCATTTAAAATATCTTCTTTTATTGGATCTATTGATGCAAACCATTGTGGAGTCGCTCTAAAAATAACTGGTTTTTTTGTTCTCCAGTCATGAGGATAACTATGGTTAATAGTAACTAATTTTAATAAGGCACCACAAGCTGCCATATCTTCTATAACACTTTGATTACAAACTTCATAGTATTGCCCTTCATATTTTCCAGCTTCTTTAGTCATAACACCTTTAGAATCCACTGGACATAATACTTCAAGTCCATTTTCTTTACCAACCATAAAGTCATCTTCTCCATGTCCTGGAGCAATATGAACTAGACCAGATCCATCACTTGTAGATACATAATCACCTAAGATACATGGACTAACTCTATCATATAAAGGATGTTTGTATTGTAATCCTTTTAAATCAGTTCCTTTATATTCAGCAATAACTTTAATATCTTCTAATTCTAAAAGAGACGTTAATTTTTCTAATAAATCTTTACCAAAGATAAATTTACCTTTGTTTGTTTCAGCTACAACATAATCAATTTCAGGTCCAGCACAAACAGCTAGATTTCCTGGTAATGTCCAAGGTGTAGTTGTCCATACAACAAATGATGCATTCATAAATACTTCATTAGTGTTGTTTACTACTGGTAATTTAAAATAAATTGAAGAATCATCTTTATCATGATATTCAATTTCAGCTTCAGCTAAAGCAGATTCACTAGATGGAGACCAATAAACAGGTTTTAATCCCTTATAGATTAAACCTTTTTTAGCCATATCCGCAAATACTAAAATTTGATCTTTTTCAAAATCATGTTGCAGAGTAATATACGGATTATCAAAATCTCCTAATACTCCTAAACGTTTAAATCCAATTTTTTGTCTTTCTACTTGTTCATAAGCATATTTTTCGCATAATTCTCTAAATTCCGCAGTAGTTTTTTCTTTTCTATTAACACCCTTTTTTTGTAAAGCTGTTTCAATAGGTAATCCGTGAGTATCCCACCCTGGAATATAAACAGATTTAAAACCATTCATATTTTTATATCTTACGATCATATCTTTTAATATTTTATTTAAAGAATGTCCTAAGTGAATATCTCCATTTGCATATGGAGGCCCATCATGCAATGTATATTCCTTTTTACCAGCATTTTTTTCTATTACTTTATAATATAGTTTTTCTTCTTCCCATTGTTTTTGAAGTTGAGGTTCTTTATTTCCTAAATTTCCTCTCATTTCAAAATCAGTTTTACCCATAAATAAAGTATCTTTATAATCTTTCATTTCATTTCCTCCTTAAAAAACAAAAAAAGCGTCCTTAAAATAAAGGACGCATTATATCGTGGTACCACCTTTGTTCTAGATAAATCTAGCACTCATTAAGCTATAACGTTGCAACCGAAATTTACTCTTCGTAAATCCATCTATATTGGTGATTTTATTACATCTTATTGCCAATCTTGCACCATCATTAGCTCGCTTTAAATAAGTTTTATGTAATACGTCCAACTCACTGATATTATTATCTTTTATAATTATATAAAAATTTTAGGATAAAGTAAATTACTTTTTTTAGATTTGTTCTAAAAATTCTTTAATAGATCCATCTAGGAAATCTACTTTTCTAGCAAACAAATAAGTTGCTTCATTTATTTTTATAGCATTTCCTTCAATTGCATAACAAGCTCCACTAAAGAAAGCAAGCATTTTATTTGCTTCCATTAAATCTAAATCTTCAAAATTTATGATAATAGGATTACCATTTTTCATTTCTTCAATTAATTCAATCGCTCTAGTGTCGTCATTTTCAATCTTTTCTAGAATTGCTCTTTCAGCAGCATTTTTATCTCTAGAATTATCATTCAATTTCATTGAAGCCTCATAATATTCGTCTTTATTCTTTTTACCAAATAAACCCATAATTATTCCTCCACATCAAAATCTTCTTCTTTTTTCTTAGTAAAGTCCATTACCTGTGCTCTTGTACCTTGTCTAACCATAATTAAAGTTGTATCTGTAAATTCTTGTAATAATCCCATTTTTCCTGGAGGACAAGCAAGTATTATTTGAACAGGCATTGAAATAATAAATTTCATCATTGCTCTCATACGGTTATCATCCATCTTATCGAATACTTCGTCGAATAAAATCATTCCAATTGTATCTTTTACACCAAATTTATTATGTTGGAAAATTCTTACAAATGAAGCAATCATTGCAACATAGAAAGGAACCTGAGTTTCTCCCCCTGATTTTTCCTTAAATACTTTAGAATATAACATAGTTTCATTATCTTGGTTAATAATTCTAATATCATAATCCATATATGTACGGTAATCAGTAAATTTATTAATAGCTCCATTATTATTTAATTCATCATTGCTTAAAGTAGTAAATAATTCATCTAATTGTTGTTGGTACTTATTTTGGAAATCATATGTAAATATACTATTTCCATCACTATTTATATTAGTTGTTACCATATCATATAAATGAGAGTATTCTTTACTCTTAGGGAAGATAAATTCATATGAGTCATTACCAAATTTAATATCTGACAATGTATCATTTATTTTAGCTATTTCACTTTCAGCTGTCATGATATTGTTTCTTAATTTACTTAAGAAATCTTCTTTAAATACTATTTCAGCATCTTCTCTAGCAGTACGAACCTTTTGTTCATATTTAATTAATTCACTCTTTCTAAGCTTATCAAGTTCATTAATATATTTATTAATTTCTGTTAAGCCTGTAGATAGGGTAGAATTATAATTATTAATATATTTAAATTGCTTTGTAACTAAAGAATCACAATAATTTATATAATTATTTTCTTCTAATGCTAATTTTGCTTTGAAGCTTTCAATATTCTTTAAATCATTACCAGAATTTTTAATTTCTTCATATTGATTTTTTGCTTCAGTTTCAATTAGAATATTATTTTTTGATAAATTTGCTAATTCTAATTTATTAGTTTCTAAACTTTGTTTATAAATTTCAATATTTTCAGATAGTTGACCAATAGAAATATTGATTCCACCAATTTCTTGGCTTATTTGAACTTTCTTATCATCAGTATTTTTAATAGTCAATAAAATCTTATTGTAATCATCTTCTATTTCGTTAACACTCATCTTATTAGAATTCGACTTTTGTTTTTGTAATGTTTTTAAAGTAGCATCTAATTTTGTAGCTAAAATAGCATTATCTAAATCCTTAATTAAAGATTTAAAATCTAATTTTGAAACTAGTTCTAATTCTTTATTAACTAAATTAATCTTATCACTAACAGCATAGAATTCTTTTTGTTTTTCAACAGCAACTTTATTCCAATGTTCAGTTTGTTCACCTAAGGCATTTTTACCAATGAATGGTTTTTCGATATTTGGATTTAATGATCTAACGGTGAAGGCACGATAAATCAATCCATCATTTGTGATACTTTGATTATATCTTTCTAATTCTGACTCATGATCACACATGATAACTTGTCCACTAGTCATATTTATATATCTTCTAGCATCAACATTATCACTTGTCATAATACTTGCTAAAGAGTTTTTATCAAATGAATTAAATTTATCTAATTGTTTAGTATTTACAAGACCAATTCCATATAAGCGATATTTATTCTTTATTCTTGCAAATATATCTAATGCAGTATCAAAATATTTTGGCTCAACTATTAAGTCAAAACGGCGATTTCCTAAGAATATTTCAATAGTATCTGCCCATTTTTTATCAGTAATTTCAATTAATTCAGCAAATATATGAACAGAAACATCATATCCATAAACATTTTTTAATCCTGTTGCAATATCATTTCTAATCCCAACCAATGAAGGATTATATCTTAATTTATTATTATCTAAACCTTTTAACGCAACTCTAACTTCGTTAAGTTCCATAATTACATCTTGTTTTTCTTTTTCAAGACGTCCAATTTCTTGGTGATTAGTTCCAATAATTTCACCTAAACGTGACTCAATATCTATTAACTGAAGTTTTACCTTTTCAGAATCAAAATTAGAAATATTATTTAAAGAAATATTAGCAATTTCATTATATATTTTCTTTTCTGACAATTTTCTAATATCATTAACGATATCCTTAAAATTAGAAGCTTTTTTAATATAACTATCCAATGAATTTTGAACTTCTTCTAAAGCTTGTTTAGTTTTTGTAATTTGTTTTTCTAGATATTCTTCAGCCTTAAAATCCTCATTATTAGATAATATTGAATAGATTTCTTTACTTCTTTCAGTTAAACTTTCAATTTCTTGAGTTACATTTTTTAACTCTTGTTGTTTAAAGTTTTTCTTTTCTTCAAGTAATTCTATTTGGTGAAGAGATTTCTTTATATCTGCTTGTATTTTTTCTACATCAAATAATTTCATTAAATATTGATAATAATTTTTCTTTTCTTCAAAAGAAATAATTTCTGAATAAACACTCTCAATTTCAGATAAATCAGTAATTTTACTCTTTATAACATTTAATGTATTTTCTAATTCCTTATAAGATCTAATTGCATCTTTAATTGAAGAAACATCAATTTCCTTTTCTTCTAAGATGTTTTGATAGATAAATTCTTTAACGTCAGCAATTGGTTTAAAAGCTAAAGCTTTAACAATTAATTTAAAGAAATCTTCATTTATAGAACCAAAAGCATTTCTAAATCCTCTTTTTGCTTCCTTTTTAGTCAAATAATATTCAAAAGTAGGATTATTTTTTCTAAATTCAACTGTTGAATGAATCACTCCATTACTACCAATGAACATTTTATCATCTAGGGCATTATCAGCTCTATAAAAAATTACCTTAACTGGAGATACATCTCCAAAAGCATCAATTACAGCTCCTACAACAAATGATGTAGAAAAAGCTTCATCAAAGAATTCTAATGCTACATGTCCTGTAACATCTCCTTCTCTTAAATATTCTTTATTTTCTACCCCTAATTTACACTTTACATATCCTTTAAGATCACGTTTACCTTTTTCATTGGCAGCTAAGTTAAAACTTGTATCTCCAGCCGTTAGAATAAAAGTAATCGCATCTAGGATAGTTGACTTACCTGATGCATTTTGACCAGTAAGTAAGACATTATTTTTAATTTGAATTGTTTCATTTGATAAATAATGCCAGTTAATTAAGCGGACTCTAGTTAATTTAATCATTCTTTGTCACCAGTCTCTTCCATCATTTTATTAACACTTGCATATACTTCATTTATATTTTCCGTATTTATTGCATACAAAATAGTAGGTAATATTACAACTCTAGCATTTGATGCCGTTATATCACCCATTATTTCAATAATATTAAATCTTCTAAAAGTTCTTAAAGAGTTAATTAAATCAACCTTATTAATTCTCTTCTTCATTTCTAGATAATTGTATTTAATATGAATGTCATCAACTGAAATTACTATATTTTCATTCAAAGATGTTTCTTTCATTTTTTCATGAAATAAAATTCTTAAAATTAATAAAATAATAGTTTCATCTTTTTTAAGTTTTACTAAGGCGTTACTATTTGAACCACTTAGCATAATAGCACCTGTGTTATTATCTAACACAAGTTCATAATTTAATATTTTGAAGAATTCATCAAAAATTTCTTTAAAACTAACCACAAAATAATAATCATTTTTATTGTTTTCTTTATTTCTTGCTAAAAATGTATTACATAATAATTTATTTGCAACATCAGTAAAAGTATTCTTTTGAGTTACTGATAATTTTTCATATGATTCTAACACTATTTTGCACCATCCTTAACTAACATAAAATTTTTCATTGTAAATTTTCTATGATTAACAATGCTATCTAACTTCTCAACCTTGAATTTACTATCCGATGCATAAATAAGAGAATAAATCATAAGAATTACTTCCTCATCACTTGAATCATATCTTAAAACATCTGAGGCAACTAATTGATTGTTAGCATTAAGATTTCTACTAATATAATCAGCAATTGACGCTTCATCATATCTAGCTTTATATTGACTTAAGAAATCTTCATCTAACCCATTTAAATCAAATCTTGATAAATCGATTTGTTGAGCATATCCATGAGAATATTTTCCTCTTGGTGTATATAAAGAATCATTACCATATCCTTTAATAGATGCTAAAGTATACATACTTCTTACTTTATCTAAAGCCTTATCTAATTTACCATTTGAGTAAGAAACTTTTACATATTTTAAAATTGTATTTAACTTACCAATTATATTGTCTTCTTCGCTTAATAAAAATTTGATTTTACCAATTGTAGAATTTATATAAGTTTTATTTTTTAAATCTATTTCAGTAATAAAGTCATCTAATGATTTGAATACATCTATCATTTCATCTATATCTCTATTTGCTCTTTTTGAAGCCTCATCTGGACTATAACGATACATATATTCTTTTATTACTTTTTCCATAATAGAAGGCTCTAATTGAATTCTTTCTAATTCATTTACTATCGTTAATTGATATTTATTAACATTATCACTAGTTTTTAATTTAGAATAACTTGCATCAAAAAGTTCCACATTATAATTAACTAGTTTTTCCATTAATTCTTTAATCTCAGAATTTTCAACTACCGAGTTAATATAATCTTTCATTCTAGAATCAATTTTTCTTAAACTTCTTAAAAGTAATTTAGTATTTTTATATACTTGTGAAATCATAAGTGCATAATTTTCATTATCACAATTACTTAAAAGAGAATAGATTGTATATATGTATCCATTATACTCGTTAGGATTAAATACAGGTACATACATGTCATCATCATCTGAATATTTTAAAGTTGGAGTAAGAGTCATTAATGCTTCAATTATAGTTATTGCATAATCTGTAAAATTTAATATTTCTAAATAATCAGAAGTGACATCAATATAAATCCAACCACATTCTTCTAATCGCCTAATAACAAAGTTTGCTATCTCACGAGCATTCGTAGGAGCATCTTCTTTATCAAACTCGTCATCTAATTTTAATAAATTAGGATTTTTTTCTAAAAAGTTCACTAAATCATCTACAACAATTTTTCTTTCTATTCCGAAGATCGATCCTTGCTCATATACATTAAAAGCCTCTATCGCACAAGCAGAATAGAGTCTTTTGTTTTTACTAGATAATATAGAGAAAAAGTTTTCTGGTATAACATCAAACAATTCCATTTCACTCTCACTCCTTTACATAATATATTATCATATATACCAATAAAAAACCATAAAAAATGGGGAAATATATAAAAAAAAAAGCAAAATTTGCTTTTTTTTATACATTAAATTTGAAAAGCATTACATCACCATCATTTGTGATATATTCTTTACCTTCTTGTCTAACTCTACCATTTTCTTTTGCCTTAAGCATACTACCAGCATCAGTTAAATCTTTGTATGACACAGTTTCTGCACGGATAAATCCTCTTTCAAAGTCACTATGAATTATTCCAGCACATTGAGGAGCAGTCATACCTTTTTTAAATGTCCAAGCACGTAATTCTTTTTCGCCAGCTGTAAAATATGTAGCAAGACCTAATAAGTCATATGTTTTTCTAATTAAAACATCTAATCCTGCTTCAGGAATTCCAAGTTCTGATAAAAACATTTCTCTTTCATCAGCATCTAGCATTGCTAGTTCTGACTCAATTTGTGCACTTATTGGAACAACTATCGCATTTTCATTATTTGCATAATTTACAAGCGCATTATAGAAATCATTTTTTTCAGGATGTGCTATATCAGTATCACTCATATTTGCAACATACATTATTTCTTTTGATGTTAAGAATCCATAAGATGAAACATACTTCATATCATTTTCATCAAAATACATTGTTCTAATTGGTTTACTATCTAATAATTGTGCTTGTATTCTTTTTAAAATTTCATATTCAGTTGCGGCATCATCAACTCTTGAGGCTGCTTTTTTCGCAATTCTTTCAATTCTTTTTTCTACAATATCTAAATCAGATAGAATTAATTCTAAATTAATAATTTCCACATCTCTAATAGGATCAACATCTCCTTCAACATGGGTAATATTATCGTCTTTAAAACATCTTACTACTTCGATTATTGCATCACAATTTCTAATGTTACTTAAAAATTGATTCCCTAATCCTTCACCTTTACTAGCACCTTTTACTAGTCCAGCTATATCTGTAAATTCACAAAGTGCATGAATTACTCTTTGTGGTTTATACATTTTTTCTAATACTTGAAGCCTAGCGTCTGGTACTTCCACCACACCAACATTTGGTTCAATTGTAGCGAATGGATAATTCGCTGCTAAAGCACCGGCTTTAGTTATCGCGTTAAATAATGTGGATTTACCTACATTTGGTAATCCAACGATTCCTGCAGTTAGAGCCATTTTCTTCCTCCGTTTTTTTCAATACCAAACTATTATACATAAATAAGCAAATAAAAGCAATAAAACAAATTTTATTCAAACTTAATTTTATAATCTAATATAGCTTTTTCTATAATTTCTTTCGCTTCCTCTACTCCACAAATTTCATTAACAACTGTTAATTTATTTTCAAGTTGTTTATATACAGTAAAGAAATGAATGATTTCATCAAATATATGTTTTGGTAGTTCACTAATATCCTTATACATATTCATACCAGGATCTCCAAGTGCTATGGCAATAATCTTTTCATCGCATTCATCTTGATCAACCATTTTTAAAACCCCAATTGGATAACATTCTAAAATAGTAAGAGGATTTATGCTCTCATTACATAATACTAAAACATCAAGTGGATCTTGATCATCTGAATAAGTCCTTGGAATAAATCCATAATTTGCTGGATAATGAGTAGAGGTATGTAAAATTCTATCTAAAAGAAGCATTCCAGTTTCTTTATCTAACTCATATTTGTTTTTGCTACCTTTTGATATTTCAATACAACATACAAATTTATCTTTTGTAATTCTTTTTTTATCTATATCATGCCATATATTCATAAAATCACCAACTATCTTTTATTATTATACCTTAATAAGCGAAAAAAATAAACCATTCAATAAAATGGTTTATTTCATAGTTTCATACATAGTTTTTAAAGCACTTTTTTCTAATCTTGAAACTTGAGCCTGACTAATATTTAATTCACTTGCGATTTCCATTTGGGTTTTATCTTTAAAATATCTAGAATAAATAATCTCTTTTTCTCTAGTATCTAATTTATTAAATGACTCTTTTAACATATGCTCATTAGCCCATTTTTCTAAAGTTAACTCATCGCTGCCAAGTTGATCCTCTAACTCGATTACATCTCCACCATTATCATAGATTGGTGTAGACATACTTATTGTATCTTGAATAGCCTCTAAAGCTAATACTACATCGATAGGGTCTACATTTAATATCTCTGCTATTTCATTAATAGATGGTTCACGTTCGTTTCTTTTTGAAAAGTCTTCTTTAATACTTAATGTTTTATATGCAATATCTTTATAACTTCTTGATACTCTAATTGAACCGTTATCTCTTAAGTGTCTTCTAATCTCACCAATTATCATTGGAACTGCATATGTAGAAAATTTTACTCCTACTGATAAATCAAAATTATCAATAGCCTTCATTAAACCTATACAGCCTACTTGGAAAAGATCATCCAAATTTTCTTTTCTATTATTAAATTTCTTTATTACACTAAGAATTAATTTTAAGTTACCTTTAATCATTTCTTCTCGTGCTATAGAATCACCATTTTTGATCCTCATTAACAAATTATTCATTTCATCATTACTAAGTGTATTTAACTTAGATGTATCTACTCCAGTTATTTCTACTTTATACATACTAACCCCTCCTATAGAAAGAGTTTTTGCATGTATTAGTTCATTTATACAAATATTCATAATTAATTTATATTTATCATTAGCTTCCTAGATAATTCTTCTTTTAATTTGTCAATAATTTTCTTTTCAAGTCGAGATATATAAGATTGTGAAATACCCATGTATGTTGCTACTTCTTTTTGAGTCATACTTGGAATTTTATATAATCCAAATCGTAAGGTTATAATTTTTCTTTCTCTTGGTTTCAGTTTATTAACAGCCTCATACATAATGCGTTCTTTTTCTTCTTGTAATACACCATCATAAGCTATTGTTTCACTTGTCCCTAATACATCAGCTAAAACTAATTCGTTTCCATCCGAATCTATATTTAATGTATCATCTAAGCTTACTTCTGTTTTTTGTTTACTTATTTTTCTTAAGAACATTAAAATTTCATTCTCTATGCATCTTGATGCATAGGTAGCTAATTTTATATTCTTATCCAATTTAAAGGTCTCTACACCCTTTATAAGCCCCATAGAACCAATTGATATAAGATCTTCTAGTGGTGTTTTAGCACTTTCAAACTTTTTTGCTATAAAAACAACTAATCTTAGATTATGTTCAATAAGCTTATTTCTCGCTTCTAAATCCTTTTGTTCAATTTTTAATAATAAATTTCTTTCATCTTCTTCATTCAATGGCTCTGGCAAAGAAATCGATGAAAATATAAAACAAACCTCATCTTTTTTACGAAAAATTCCTAGTATTTTTCTTAAAATTTTAAACATATTATCCCCCTAATAAATTTAAACCAAACATTCCATCATAATGTAATCTACTAAATGCAATATATACTTCTTTTTTCTCATATCCTTTATCAGTAAATATATAAAAACCATCTACTGTATAAAGATCCAAAGTATTTTTCACACCAATACTTTGTGATGATATACTTTTTTTGTACTTCCCAAATTTATATTTCATATTAATAAATACAACATTCACCATATCATCTGATAACAAAAAATTTCCTGTATCACAATACCCACTTATGAAATACTTCTTTCCTCTATCAATAATTAATATTTCATAATTTAATTTCTTTATATCAAATCTTATTCTTGTCTTTTCCTTATAAATATATGTAATCACCAATACTAATATCGTAACCCCTATAATACTAAGTATATTTATGCGATTAGACATATATAAAATATTTGCAATCCCTCCCAATAAGAAATTTTCTAAATAATAAATAAGACTCGCTTTAATAACATTTCGCTTCCCCAAGTTATAAAATGTTACCATCATTAAAATTATTCCAAACATATATTTAAATCCTTCATACCACAATGGCTTATATATGTATATAAGCATATAAGAAGCATCTAATATGATTGATAAAAATAATTGTTTTTTCCTTATTCTAATATTTAGAATGATACCTGTTACATACACAAGTAACAAATGAATTACTGCATTAAACCCCAAAACACACTCAATATATTCCATACTTTCTCCTTTGGAAATAGTATACAAAAACCAAAGAAAATATTATGTCACAAAAAGAAAAAACGATTAATAAAACAAAAAAATCAGATTCCATAAAATCTGATTTTATTTAAAACAATATTACTTTTTAATACACTATATAGATTTTCTTTTGTCAATAATAGATTGTATTACACTTACAACTTTTGCAACACCATTAACATTTCTTATGCTAGCAATTACTTCTTCGCCATCTAACATATATTTTATTAGTAATCTATTAATACTATTAATCCCTCTAGTCTTATAAAACAGACTTACTCTTATCGGAAGTGTCCTTTCGTATTCCATTTTATTAATACTCATAACTTCAATCACTTCATCAATAGGAACGATATAACATGTTTTTTTTGGAGTAAGACTAGTCTTTTGGGGTACAAAAATAGTACGTTCTTCTCTTGTTATCAATAAGCTTTTTCTATTTTCATCATATTGAACAAGAATACCTGTATTTATAAATCGTGGAATTACTGCCAATAACAAGAACATGCCACTCATACTAAAAAGTATAATTGCTATTATTTTAGAATATTCAACCTGTCCATCTAAAGATAAGAAAATTATTCCTATAACAAAAAACACAACAAATGCAATAAACGCTATTAAAAAAGATGCTTTTAATTTTCTAGCAATAACCATATTAATACACCCTCTATCTTTATTTCATTATACTAGTAAGTGAAAATAATTACAATATCAAATAAAGCAACCTTATCTATCTTTTTGACCTTTATTTAAACTTATTGTATAATACTAGCAATACACATAATGGAGGCCACTATGGATTATAAAAAGCTTATTGAAGAGATACGAAATAATTATAAAAAAAATCCTTTAAATGATTTTGATGTAAGTAATCCACGTTGGGTTGACGGTACACAAATCAGTCATATTTATTTTGATAAACAAAAACTAGCCAAAAGAGGTAAAATAGTTTATGGATCAATAATACAAGCACATGAAAATATTTTTAGACTCACTCCTGAAAGAGATGATCATTGCGCCGCCATATTATATAGCATGGATCCCTATTATGATGAGCACCCAGAAGAATTACAAAAACTATCAAAACTATTTGGTTCATATAAAAATAGGGTTGATGAAACACCAGAGGATATAAGGCATTTTATAGAAATAATAACTGATGAATATGATTATGCTTTATCATTGGAACTACCAAAGAGACTTACTCCTAATGGAAAAGTTTATTATTCTTCAATAATGATTTGGAGAAAACACTTAATTGATAAATATTTAAAAGTCTTTCTAGTACCTATATTTGCAAACCCTGATGAAGTAAAATCTTGTATTATTGTCCCAAAGGAATACTGGTGTAATGACTATAAACAATATTACAATACAGGAAGATTCCCTAGAGAAGATATTTTGTTGGATAAAGCTTTCTATAAAGCCTTCCCAAAGACTTTAGAAAAAGATGTTGAATTTGTTTTAAACAAAATACCTAATAAAACTATTAATAATGTTAATATAAATTGTACTGGTTCTACTTTGTATAACCTTGATGGCGAAACCATATATCTTCCTTATAGAGTTTATAACCTTGAACTTGACGCTAGAAAAATCGAAGAATTCTCTAATATACAAAAGATGATCTATTGTTCTATATTTTCTAGAAGTTATAATGGCTTTACTAGACAAAAAAATATCCAAGAATTATTAAATATGGATTATGAACCATGGGTTATTCCTTTTTTAATTGATATTTCTTCTGAATATATAATAGAGATATTATTTGATATCTATAGCTCTATTAAGGATAATACTACTGCATTTAAAGAATTTTGTTCAAACAATAAATTTACTATCTATAGAAACTATTCTAGGATGTATAGCTATTATGTTACACAATATAGCGAAGTCTTTAAGTTTGAAGATTATGTAGGAAAGAAACTATACTTAGATTGCTTTGGATATTCAAAGTCATGGGCAAAACATAATAAATAACATTAAAAAAATATGGACAAATCGTCCATATTTTTTACTCACTTAATTGTTTTATATGTAGTTCATCTAGTTTGTTATCTAAAGCAATCTTATTTAGAATATCAAAAACTATTCTTTCTAATTCACTATCTTTGCTATAATCCGCTTTAGCAATAAAATTACATCTTTCATCACGTAGTAATTGTTTAGCAATTTTATCATTATTGTTATATACAGTTATACTTTTTCCACCATTTTGTTTTACTAGTCTCATACATGGAATATCGGTTAATCCATCTCCAAAATATAGCATATGATTCATTTTAACGCGTCTTTCAGATTCTTTGATTATATTATTTAATGATACGTCATCATTCAAATCAAATGCACCTTTACTAATCCTATATAGAAATTGGGTTTTCATTGTATAGTTTACTACAAAGGCAGGAAAATCAGCATTTCCTTCTCTATCATAATGAAATTCACAAGAATATATTTCGTTGAAATACTTTGCAATTTCCGATCCATCAATTATTTCTTTTAGACCAGATGAAATAATATAGTGTTCTACTTCTAGACCTAATTTTCTTCCCATTTCATTAATTCTTTCAAACCATGAGGTAACACCAGGAAATAAATTTATATCTTTACCGCAACTATTTAAATATTCTCTAGTTAAATTAATATTATTTCTCTTAGCGTACTTCATCATTTGATACATATATGCTAAAATTTTTTCTATTTCATTACTAGAAAACATTTTTGTTGTTTCAGTCCAAAATTCATTAGCTGTGACGTTCATATTGGGAATAAATGCATATTCTTGCATATCCTTATCACATAGTGTTTTATCAAAGTCATACATAAATGCTACTTTAGTCATATTAATCCTCGTCAGTAGAAAGAATCGCAAGGAATGCTTCTTGTGGAACTTCTACAGATCCAATAGATTTCATTTTCTTCTTTCCTTCTTTTTGTTTTTCTAATAATTTTTTCTTACGACTTACGTCTCCACCATAACATTTTGCAAGAACGTCTTTTCTCATAGCTTTAATATCACTTCTAGCAATAACTTTGTTATTGATTACTGCCTGAACAGGAACCTCAAACATTTGACGTGGAATAATATCTTTTAATTTTTCTACAATTATTTTTCCTCGTCCATATGCAAAATCTTTATGCACAATAACTGATAATGCATCGACAATATCTCCATTAAGCATTATATCCATTTTAACTAATTTTGAAGCTTTGTATTCTCCTAATTCATAGTCAAATGAGGCATATCCTTTAGTTTGTGATTTTAATCTATCAAAGAAATCATAAACTATTTCTAATAAAGGCATATCATAATGAATTACTACACGTGTTTCTTCAATATATTTCATATCAATAAACGTACCACGTTTCTTTTGACATAAATCCATTACTGCACCTACATAATCAGAAGGAGCCATAACTGTAGCTGTAACATAAGGTTCTTCAATTCTATCAATTTCAGTTAACGGAGGTAATTGACTTGGGTTATCAATTTTTATCATTGAACCGTCTGTTAAATAAACGTGATAACTAACACTTGGTGCAGTCGCAATTAATTCAATTCCAAATTCTCTATTAATTCTTTCTTGAACAATATCCATATGAAGTAATCCTAGGAATCCAGTTCTAAATCCGAATCCTAAAGCTTGAGAAGATTCAGCTTCATATATTAATGCCGCATCTGATAATTTCATTTTATCTAGGGCATCTCTTAAATCTGGATATTTTTTAGAATCAATAGGATATAATCCACAGAATACCATTGGATTTAATTTTCTATATCCTTCTAATTGTTCAATACTTTTATTTTCTAAGGTAGTAATTGTATCCCCAACATGGACCATATTGATATCTTTAATACTAGCTGTAATAAATCCAACATCACCAGCAGTAAGATACTCACGTCTTACTTCTTTTGGAGTTCTAACTCCAAGTTCGACAACTTGATATGAAGCTCCTGTTGCCATAAAGTGAATTGTATCTCCAACTTTTATTGTACCACTTACAACTCTTATTAATACAACTACTCCTCTATATGCATCAAATGCACTATCAAAGATAAGAGCTTGCACTGGTGCCATAGGATCTCCAGTCGGAGATGGTACATATTTTACTATTTGTTCAAGAATATCCTGAATACCTATTCCTGCCTTAGCACTTGCTAAAACAGCTTCTTCAGCTGGAAGTCCAATAACATCTTCTATTTCCTTTTTTATTCTTTCAGGATCAGCACTTGGTAAATCTATTTTGTTTATTACTGGTAATATTTCAAGATTATTATCTAAAGCTAAATATACATTCGCTAATGTTTGGGCCTCAATACCTTGTGATGCATCTACTACTAAGATAGCTCCTTCACAAGCCGCTAAGCTTCTACTAACCTCATAAGTAAAGTCGACATGTCCCGGGGTATCAATTAAATGAAAAATATATTCATTACCATCTAATGCTTTATAATTTAATGCAACAGCATTTAGTTTTATTGTAATTCCACGTTCTCTTTCTAAATCCATGCTATCTAAAATTTGTTCTACCATTTCTCTTTTGGTAACATTATCACATAACTCTAAAATTCTATCTGCCAATGTTGATTTTCCATGGTCAATATGGGCAATAATTGAAAAGTTTCTTATTCTTTTTTGTCTATTTAGTAATTCTTCTTTTGTCAATATATCACTCATACCAAAAACTCCTTTTAATCATCTTTTCTATTTTACATTATTTAGGTATTTTTTACAAGAATATGAAGAAAAAAATGCCCTAAGGCATTTAAATATTTTGAATATTTTCAACTCTATCGTCCAAATACATTCCATTGTAGCCTCTTCTTTTTATTTTAAGTAAAAATATTACTAAGAATACAACTGACATACTAGCAATTCCTATATTACTAATACCCATCGAGATACCAGCACACTCTGCACCCATTTCAGGATGATAATGTTGGAAGTACCATAATACTGGAATTCTAAATACGAATACACGACTAATATTTAATATCATAGATAATTGTGTTTGACCAAATCCATATAATACTCCTAAGACTGCCGAATTTACCGCTAATGCTATAATCGACCAAGAATCATAATAGAAAATACTTTTAATTAAAACCATAAATTCTGGTGCATTTGCATCTTTCGAATTTTGATTAAAAAGTTTAATTAGCTGATCCTGAAAAGCAAACCTTACTAATATATAACCTATCGTACCGATTGTTAAAGTAATACAAAGTGTTTTGGTAAATGTATTTAAGGCTCTTTTTATATTTCTATTACCTAAATTTTGACTTACAATTGTTGATTCCCCTTCTTCAAATGAGTTAACAGGGCTAGTAACCAAACCAGAAATATGATTGGAAACACCTAATGCTCCTACAACTAAACTACCATATTTTTTACACATTGAATTAACACTTACTTTTCCAAAAGAAAATACAAATTTACCAATGAAAATAGGAATAGATAATTGGAGAATTGGTTTAACATATTCCCAACTTAAACCTAATTTTTTGAGTGATATCTTAAAAATATTCTTCTTATTAAACATGATAAAAGTTCCTACAGTAAACATAATACTTTGACCAATCATTGTAGCAACTGCAATCCAAATTATATTTTGTACATGGAAACCATAAACAAAAATAATAGTTAATAATAACTTCACCATCATTACCATTATATTTAAATAAAAAACTAATTTTGTATTTGCTTTAGCTTTTTGTAATCCTAAAAATATATTGTTAAAGAAAATAAAACCTAAATCACAAATACTTACAACGAAATATCCTGTACTCATAGCAACTAAATCTTTAGAAACACCCGAAGCCTTTATAATAGGTACTGCAAGTGGTAAACAAATAAGTAATAACAAAGCTACTATAACAATTGCCATAGTATATAAAACATTGGCATTCTTCTTCGCCTCATCATATCTTGCAGCTCCAAAATGCCTAGCAACTATAATTGATCCACCTGAGGCAAGACCAGCCCCTAGCGAAGACAATAAATTCTTAACTTGACTTAAAGTTGTTACTACCGAAACACTTTCTGAACTTATTTTTGACGCAACCATTGAATCTATCAAGGTATATGCTGCATTAAAAAAATTATATAAAAATATCGGAAACGATATTGCAATTATCGTATTTATTAACTTACCATTTAAAATTTTCTCTCTTCTTGCTTCATCTTTTGTCATAAAATCACCAACTTAACTATATTTTATATAAAATATTAAAATTATATGGGAAAAATTATCACAATAAATAATAAAGAGGTAAATTAATACCTCTTTATTATTACTATGTAGTCTATAAGCCATGTTTTGTACCGTAAAGGCGGTAATTATCTATCTACGATTTCTCGTTCCTTGGTCGCTTCTTGTTAGCTTCCGCAGACTCCCCTACCAAATTTGGGTTTCTAGCTTGAGGGGTTTACCCCGTTTCACTCTTTTATTTCTAAAAGTATCGTCACTGTGGCACGTTATAATCTACACCATATCATAAAGACTTAGGTTTCAATTGCCGTCACCAAAAAGGTGCCCTAGGTTATTTTTTCCCTAGGCACAAACACTACAATCATCACAGACTGTGCTAGCATGGACTTTCCTAACCAATTAAGGCTCAATTACCCAACTACAAAGCATATTAATTATAAGTTTATTCTTTATGATTGTCAAGGATTCTTATATCCAATTTATCATAAGGGATAATTATTTCATTGTCTAAAAAAGATTTTTGAATTAATTCATATATTTCCCATCTTAAATCCCAATAGTCATCTGTTTGAACCCAGGCACGGCAAATAAATATTAATGATTTCTCTTTATACTCTTTTACATTAATCATAGGATTTTTAGTTTTCATTACTAAAGGATGCGACATAACTGTGTCATGAAGGACTTTTTTTACCCTAGCAACATCACTATACAAATCCACAAAGAATTCCATATCTAATCTTCTAAAATCCATGGCTGTATAATTAATAATATTAGCTTTAAATACTTTAGTATTGGGAATAGTTATTTGCTTATTATCTGGAGTTATTAATTTAGTCATGGACATTGTTATATCCACAACTGTTCCATCTATTTCTTCAACACTTATATAATCACCAGATTTGAATGGTTTGGAAAATATAATCATCATACCATTGGCAATATTAGATAAAGAATCTTGTAGTGCTAAAGATATTGCAACTCCACTAGCCGTTAATATGGCTGTAACCCCAGTTAATGGTATTCCAAAAGTACTCAATACTCCTAATGTATAAATTAAATAAATTATTGCTTTTATTACTGAAAAAAGAAAATTTGCTACAGTTCTATCTAATTTAGATCTATATAGAAGTCGTTTGAGAATCATCATTATTATTTTTACTATTATATAACCTAGTATTAAAAAAATAATTCCTTTTATTAATCCACTAAGAAGTTCATCTAGATTTATATTTAACTTATCAATTATTTTATTCAAAAGCATAAAATCACCATTTATAGTATTATGTAATATCCTTTAAAAATACAAAAAATGGTAATATTTCTATTACCATTTCATTATTTATGCTTTTACTTCTTCAGTAGTTGCTTCTTTAGCAACTTCTTTTTTTGGTGTATCTGATAAAGCATCTTTTCTTGATAAATCAATTTGACCTTTTTCATTTACTCCAATACATTTTACAATAATTGAATCATTTAAAGAAACAATATCTTCACATTTTTCAACACGTTCTTTAGCTAATTTAGAAATATGGCATAAACCTTCAGTTCCTTCCCATAATTCAACAAACACACCGTATTTTTCAATTCTTGAAACACGTCCAGTATAAACTTTACCAACTTCTGCTTCACGAACAATATTAGAAATAATTTTCTTAGCTTTTTCAGTGTATACTCTATCTTGATGCATTAAATAAACTCTACCATCTTGTTCGATATCAATCTTAACTTGATTACAATCTTCAATGATTTGGTTAATAATTTTTCCACCTGCTCCAATAACTTCTTTAATCTTATCGGGATTAATTCTCATCATTGTCACTTTTGGAGCATATTGATTAACATCACTTCTACATTCAGAAATAGTAGTCATCATATGATCTAAGATTTCAAGACGTCCCTTTTTAGCTTGTGCTAAAGCTTCTTCTAAAATCTTATATGTAATACCTTTAATTTTAATATCCATTTGTAAAGCCGTAATACCATCTTTTGTACCAGCAACTTTAAAATCCATATCTCCTAAATGATCTTCTAAACCTTGAATATCAGTTAATATTGTATAGTCATCACCTAATGTGATAAGACCCATAGCAATACCAGCAACTGGAGCTTTTAACGGAACTCCGGCAGCCATTAATGACATAGTCCCTGCACAAATTGAAGCTTGACTTGAAGAACCATTTGATTCTAATATTTCACTTACAACACGAATTGTATATGGAAATTCATCTTCACTTGGAATAACAGCCGCAATAGCTCTTTCTCCTAAAGCACCATGACCAACTTCTCTACGTCCAACCCCACCATAACGTCCAGTTTCACCAACTGAATATTGAGGGAAGTTATAATGTAACATAAAACGTTTAGAATCTTCTACACTTAAACCATCAATAATTTGGTATTCATTTAAAGCACCTAAAGTAGTTACGCTTAAAGATTGTGTTTGACCACGTGTAAATAATGCAGAACCATGAGTTCTTGGTAATACATCTGTTCTACTTGATAAAGGTCTAATTTCATCAACCTTACGTCCGTCAGGTCTAATTTTATCAACACTTATTAATCTACGAACTTCATTGTGTAGAATTTCTTCTAAACTATGATTTACTTGACTAATATATGCTTTTTTAGCATCCATATCTAATACTTTGATTCCTTCAACTTCTTTGATAAAGTTCTTTTGATCAAAGTGCGCAACTGTTTCTTCATTAACAGCATCAATAGCTGCATATCTTTCTAGTTTATCTTCAATACGGATAGCTTTAACTAATTTTGCTTCAGCATATTCTTTTACTAATTTATCAATTGCTTCATCTTTTTCAAATAAAACAACTTCAGCTTTTGGTTTTCCACAAGCTTTAGCAATTTCAACTTGGAAATCACATAATTCTTGAATAGCTTTATGTCCGGCAATTAAAGCACCATACATAACTTCTTCAGTAACCATTTTTGCACCAGCTTCAACCATGTTGATTGCTTGATGAGTACCTGCAACAGTTAAATTAACATCACTAATTTCTAATTGTGCAGGAGTTGGGTTAATAATATATTCTCCATTGATATGTCCAACTACTACTCCAGCAATTGGCCCTTCAAATGGAATATCAGATACCATTAATGCAATACTTGATCCTAACATTGCTGCCATTGCTGGTGAACAATCAGTATCATTTGACATAACAGTATTTATTACTTGTACTTCGTTAACAAAACCTTCAGCAAATAAAGGTCTAATTGGACGGTCAATCAAACGTGAAACTAAAGTCTCATGTTCACTAGGACGCCCTTCTCTTTTTAAGAATCCTCCAGGAATCTTTCCAGCTGCGTATAGTTTTTCTTGGTATAAAACCATTAATGGGAAGAAATCTTGTGCAGTTGTTGCAGTTTTTGAACAAACGGCAGATAATACAGCACTTCCTCCATAATAAACCATACAAGAACCACCTGCTTGTTTAGCTAGTTCTCCAATTTCGATTACAAGTGGACGCCCCGCCCAGTTATATTCGAATCTTTTAATATCACTCATATTAAATCTCCTTTAAAATAACACTATTTTACATTTTTTCTATCCGTATTAGTATATCACAAAAATTTAAAAAAACATAGTATTTAAAGGAAAAAAACTAAAATAGACATTTTCTCCTAAAACTCTCATTGCTTATTCTTTTCTTTATATATATTAATTCTCTTTTTTAATTGACATAGTATACATTGTATAATATAATACATAATATAAAAGGAGGTCACTTGATGGATGTTCAATTAAAAAAAGGACTCTTAGAAGCTTATGTTTTATCATTATTAAAAAAAGGTCCAGCATATGGATATAAATTATTTGATGATGTTAGTTCTAAGATACAAGTTTCTTCTAGTACACTATACCCTATTTTAAGAAGATTAGAGCAACAACAATGCTTAGAAACCTATCAAGAAGAATATTTAGGTAGACTAAGAAAATATTATAGAATTACTGACTTAGGAATAGAAAGATTTGAAGAATACAAAATTATGTGTGAAGAAATGAAAGCATTTATTAATGCTATAATGGGAGATGATGAGAATGAATAAGAATGAATTTATTAATCTTTTAAAACAAAAACTTATAGAAAACAACTATGATGATGAATTAATTCGTGAAATAGTTGAGTATTACGAAGATTTAATATTAGGATATCTAGAAAATGGTTTATCTGAAGAAGAAACTATCCTTAAATTAGGAAATATTGATGAAATAATTATAAAAACTAATGAAGAATTTTCTGCTAATACAAATATAGAATTCAATGAATTAACTTCTTTACCTAATATATCTAATAGACTAGGCTTTAAAAATCAAGATCTTAATTTGAATGGAAAAAATACTATTAAATTGAATACTACTTCTTCAAGTATAGTAATAGAAAAATCATTAGATAATCGTTGTTATATAAAACATACAAATTCAATTTTTACTAAATTAAATTTCTATGAAATGGGAAATAGTATATTTATCTATGAAAAGTCAAAAAGACTTAAAAGCTATATTTATTTAATGATAACTAATCTTATTTTAACAGCAATTCTAACTATCATTCTTTCAAAGGTATTTGATTTTAATTGGTGGAAGTTTTTAGTATGTGCAGCAGTTTGTCTTACTACTTTTACGTGGTTAGTAAATTTAATATGTTTAGCTTGTAGGGTAGATAAAATATATTTATATATTCCAACCAACAAAAAATTAAACTTTGAAGTAAATGGAAATTTTGGAAGCTACAAATTTAAAGAAGTTGATATAAATGATTTAAATGTTTCAATTAAGAGCGGAAATTTAAAATGCAAGAATATTAATGCAAATAATTTATACTTAAAATCTACAAGTGGAACAATAAAATTAATTAATACCGATCTAGATAGACAATCAAAAGCAAACAATATAAAAGCTTTTGCCTCTTCTGGTAGTATAAAAATCGTTGATTACATTTGTAATGATTTAACATCAAGATGCCGAAGTGGTTCAATTAGATTAATGAAAATAAATTCTAATTCTAATATCGATACATCAGTTACTTCTGGATCAGTAAGTGCAAATGAAATAAAAGCAGTCTCTCTAACTACTATTGCCAAATCAGGTAGTATCCGTTTTAAAAATATTAATATAAATAATATCAATGCTTCTGTCACTTCTGGTAGTATAGTTAATAAATATGTTACAACTAAAAACATTAATGCAACTGCTAAAGCAGGTTCAATAAAAATATTAAAAATTAATGGACAACGACCAAACTATACACTTAACTTATCATCTAGATTAGGACGAGTAAAAGTTTTAGAAATACCTAATAATAACATACATCAAATCATTGATCATGAAATAATTAAAACTAATAATGAATTTGGGACAATTAACGCTAAGGTTCAAACCGGTGATATAAAAGTAACATTTTTAAATTAAAAGCCATTTGGCTTTTTTTTTTATAAAAAAAAGAACCTTGCCGAAGCAAGGTTTTTAATTAACGACGTAATCCTAATTTAGCAATTAAAGCTTTGTAAGCTTCTGCATCATTATTTTTCAAATATTGTAATAAACTACGACGTTGTCCAACTTTCATTAATAATCCACGTTTAGAGTGGAAGTCATGGAAATGAACAGCTAAATGTTCGTTTAATTGGTTAATTTCTGCAGTTAAGATAGCGATTTGTACTTGTGTAGAACCAGTATCCTTTGCGTCTTTACCATAATTTGAAACTATTTCTGCTTTTTGTTCTTTTGTTAATGCCATTTTAATTTTCCTCCATATAATAATTAGTCGCGATAATCAAAGTCTCCGTCTGAAGGACTCGTAAAACCTTGGTTACGTACTATTAAATTATATCATATCTTTTATATTTTACAATACTAATCTTTTAAAACTTAAAGAATTGTTCTACTTCTACAACAAAAACCGTCGCTCCACCGATTCTGACTTTTACTGAAGATGGATTTGCCATTCCAAATTCTCTTGCAACCGAGCTAGGAACTAATTCATTTCTAGTCACCGAACATTCTTTTATTGCCTCAAGACATTTATCGACTAATTCATCTTCACAACCTACCAAAAACGTTGTATTTCCACTACTTAAGAATCCACCGGTTGTGGCTAACTTAGTTGCATAAAAACCTTCTTTAATAAGATTTTTTTGTACCATTTTTGCATCTTCATTTGAAATAATTGCAATTACTAATTTCATATTACTCACTCTCCATTTTTTTAATATATTCTAAACATACAAATTTATCGTGATTTAACTGATTTATTAATTCCTCTTTGCCGTTAAATTTTTTTTCTTCTCTTATATATTTTAAAAACTCAATTTCTCTCATACTATCGTATATATCATCATCAAAATCAAATATATTAACTTCTAACTTAATTTCTTGACTTAAATTAATACTAGGATTATATCCAATATTACACATGCCATACTTAGAAACGAATTCTTTTTTTTCTATATCATAATATAGATTATTCAGTTTTACTAAATATACACCATTCTTCGGTATATAAAAATTATCATAATCAATATTGGCAGTAGGAAATCCTATTGTTCTTCCAATCTTATTACCATCCACAACTAATCCTTTTATCTGATAATTTCTACCAAGATAATATTTTATATTTTCTACATCACCACATGAAAGCATATTCTTTGTAATGGTAGAAGACACCCTAATTCCATTATATTCATAATTTGGGATTACATAAACTTCAAATTCCTTTTTTAAATCTTCTACTCTGCCTTTTCCCATATAACCAAAACTAAAATCTTGACCACATACAATAATTTTTACGTTCATTTTTTTCAAGAAATCAATAAAATCTTCTTTACTAGTTTTTATAGTTTTTTCATCAATTTCTATGTTAATAACATAATTTATGTTATACCCTAAATCAGAAATTATATTCGTTCTATCCCATTCTCTAGTAAGTACTTTATAATTGGGTTTATTCTCTACAATCGTATTTGTATGTTGTGAAAAAGACATAACCGCACTTTTTAAATTATGTTTCGTACATTCCTCTATTAATTTTTGATGTCCTAAATGTATACCATCAAAATTTCCTATTGTTATGCACAACTCTGGCAATTCTAGTGTTTTTAAATTTTTTATATAAACAGTCTCTGGCTTTTCGTTCATTTTCGTACCTCTATTTAAAAATTACGACTGGCTTATATTCATTCTCTCCGACTGGTTCATATACTGCAATCAATTCATTATTTGAATATACAAGAATATTCTTATCTGTCTTAACCTGTCTTTCATCAAGAACTACACCATTCATAATTAATTTTTTCATATATTCATTTACATATATTTTTTCAGCTTCAGAAAAAACTTCTTCAATACTAATAACTTTATTTAAAATTGATTCATCATTTAATTTAACACTATTATTTAAATGGAACTGTCCACTGCTGATTCTATTTAATTCATACATAAGACTTGGAACATTTAACATATCCCCTAGATCCTTACATAATGATCTAACATAAAATCCTTTTGATGTCATCATATATAAATCTACATAAGCATATCCATCAATATAATATACATCTGATGTTCTTTTTAGTTCATATATTTTTATATCTCTAGCTTCTATCTTAACTTCTTGATTCTTCCTTGCATATTCATATAATTTTTTACCATTTACTTTTATTGAACTATAAATAGGAGGTATTTGTTTATCTTGAATTTTAAGTTTTTCTAAAGAAATATCTATCATTTCATTGGTAATATTAGGTCTTTTTTCATCTAATAATATTTTACCGGTAATATCATATGTATCACTACTTTTCCCTAAGAGTACAGTAGTCTCGTATTCCTTTGTATGTTCTAATAACAAAGGCATAAGTTTTGTAGCCCTATTTATAGCTACAACTAAGACACCAGTTGTATTTGGATCTAATGTTCCAGTATGTCCTACTTTAGAAGTTCCAAATATTCTTTTTACTTTACTACAAACATCATGACTTGTCATGTTTTTATCTTTATTTATAATTAAAAAACCATCCACTATATACACCTTCAAAACATTATGCTTTTATAATACCATATTTAAGCAATTTATAAAATATTTTTATTTTTAAGATTAGAAAAAGACCTGATAATCAAGTCTTTTCACTATAATCTTATTCTATTTCTTTATCCTTAGAAAATTTATTCAATAATGGGAATATCATTAATCCTACTACAACTGATACAGCTAATGAAACAAAGACATATGGTGCATTATATGCTATAGAGGCTCCTAGCTTAGTATCCCAAACTAGTATTCCACTTATAGTACTAGATACAAATCTAATTGAATGACATATTATTAAACATGTAAGAAAAACAATTATATTTAATACATTTATTTTATTAAATACTTTTTTAAATAATCCACAAATAGAGAATATTCCAAATGCTACATAGTAATCTAGGATAATTGATACCATACTTGTGCTATAAGGAGCAATAAGCAAATCAACTGTCGCATACACAAAGCATCCTATTATTCCGTATTTAAATCCATTTCTAAATGACATTATCGCTAATATTAAACCACACAATGTCACATGCCCTCCATTTGGCATATTAAATAAAGGGATAGCTTTCATTATTATATCAATTACTATTGCTAATCCTACAAATATAGCACATTCACACATTTTCATTATTTCTTTATTATTTTTCATACTTCTTCTCCTAAAACAAAAAATCTCCTAGCATAAGCTAAGAGAAAAAAGTAAAAATAATAAACTTTCACAAATCCCTCCGCTAGCATTATCTAGATCAGGTTTTGGGTCGTTACTATCGTAACCTCTCAGCCGTTCACGGCTCCCCATTGCAAATACTTTTTTATTATATCATTTCTATTTTATTTTTCAATATCATTCTTTGATTTTATAACTAAAACTTTTCCAGATTCTACATATATAGCAGCTTTATCAATCACTTCATTACTTATCCCAATCGAATCAAACATCTTCATATCATAATGATTAAGAGGATACTTGAATCCTTCAAGGGTAATCACTGAATCTATTACAGGGAAAAATGAAATATATTTATATTCATCTTTGAAAAATACTTCGGTTTTATCGATCATATAAATGCATGTATTATCATCCATAATTCTTAATGTTGGATATTTAATCAAGAGATTTATATTTGCAATAAAATGCTCGATTCTCTTTCCAAAAATGCCACCTATTATAGTGACGTCATTACTAATTTCAAAAGCCTTTTTTAGAGCTTCCGCAGTATCAGTTTCATCCTTTTGGCAATTTAGAGTAATTACTTCTTTAGATTTTTTTTTTACTAAGACTAAGTCATTGTTAAAAACAGAATCAAAATCACCTATTGCTAAATCTAGCATAATTCCATTTTGAATAGCAAATAAAGCTCCTCTATCTACACCAATCAGATAATGGTCTTTTAAATCATAACTATTTATATTTGCATTTTGTCCTAATATAACAGTCACCTTCATAACTACCTCTACATATTTTTTCTAAGCCATTCATCAAGAAATTTTAAATTAATTCCTCCTGAAAACCTAGATATTTCTTTTTCATCTTTAACCAATAAGTAACTTGGAACTCTATTAAGAGTGTATTTTTTCTTCATATCATAAAATTTTGTTGTATTTACTTTTATGATATCAATATTTGGATACTTCTTGTTTAAATCCATTAAAATTTTTTCATTAACTGTACAGGTACTTGACCATGAACCATAAAAAAATAAAATATTATACCCTTTAAACAAGGTATTCCCTTCATACTCTTTAATCAATTTTATCAGTCCTATTTAAGATATACAACTGTAACCCCGTTTAGTCCTTCTCCTTCGCCACCATATCTATAACTTTTTACATATGGTGATCTTTTTAAATATGATTGAACAGCATCTCTAACTGCACCAGTCCCAAAACCATGAATTATACTTATCATTGACATATTTGCCAAGTATGCCTGATCAATAAAAGAATCAATTTCTGAGGCAACCTCTTCATATCTAAATCCTCTTAAATCAAGTTCTAATTTAGCATTACTTGTGACTTTATTTTGCATCCTTGATTTTGTTTCTTTTCTCTTAGCCGGAGCTTTTGTCTTTGTCAAATCACTTTTCTTAAAAGTCATGGTAAATTGTCCAACTTGAACATCATATTTGTCTTTCTTTATATTTATTATAATACCATCTTTATTATAGCTTCCAATATGAACAAAATCTCCAATTTGTAAATTCTCATCAAATAATTTAGATTCTATTTCTTTTTTTGTAAGATTTCTTACTGTGTACTTAATATCAGCTAATTCGTGCTCTTTGAAATTTTGATTGGCTTTCATTTTCTCAATTTTTTCGATTAATTCTAAAGAATCTAATTTAGCTTTTTCAATTATTTCATCGGCTTCTTTTTTAGCACTTTCAATAAATTTTTCACGATTTTGAGTTAAATTATTCTTTTCTTTTTCTAGTTCACTAATACGTGAGTTGTATTCACTAATCATATGCTCATATTCGTTCTTAATAGAACTAATTTTTGCATTTTCGACATCTAATTTTTCCATTAATTCTTGAGAATCAGTTACTCGGTTGTCCATTAATTCTCTAGCATTTGCCAGTATTTTTTCATTCAATCCTAGTCTTTGAGCAATTAGTATAGCATTACTTTTGCCTGGAACTCCCATTAATAGCTTATAAGTAGGTTGTAGAGTTTCAGAATTAAACTCAACAGACGCATTACAAATATCATTCTTACTATATGCATATGCTTTCAAATCAGAATAATGGGTTGTAGTAATAACTCTAGTTCCTCTTTCCTTCATATATTCGATTATACTTATCGCAAGACTTGCTCCTTCTTTTGGATCTGTCCCACTACCTAGTTCATCTAATAACACTAAGCTATTATAATTAATCTGATTTACAATATTACATATTTTGGTCATATGTGAACTAAATGTAGAAAGAGATTGTTCAATTGATTGTTCATCACCTATATCGACAAAAACATTATCAAATACTGCTAATTTACTGCCAATAGCGGCCGGAATAAACATTCCACTTTGCATCATTAAGGTTAATAAACCAACTGTTTTTAGAACTACTGTCTTTCCTCCAGTATTTGGTCCAGTTATAATTATAATATTAAATTCCTTACCAAAGTATATATCTGTTGGGACAACTGTCTCTTTATCAATTAAAGGATGTCTTGCCTTTATTAAATTAACATATCCATTTTCATTAATTTCTGGCTTTGTCATATCATATGCTTTAGCATATAAGGCCTTGGCATATATAATATCAAGATTTGTTAAAATAGTTAAATTAGAAAGGAGATTTTCACTATCAGATGATACTAATAAAGATAATCCTTTTAAAACTAGCTCCACTTCTTTCTTTTCTTGATTAATTAATGATTCTATTTGATTACTTAATTCTATGCAAGAACTAGGTTCAATATATACAGTTGTACCACTAGAAGATTCATCATGAATGATTCCACCAAAGGTATTTTTAAATTCTGCCTTTACAGGTAAACATAATCTATTGCCACGACTTACAATTAAATTTTCAGTAAGTTGACTTGCACGTGAAATTAATAACTCATTCATTTTTGAACGTAGACGATTTTGGGCACTATTCAGATTTTTTCTAACTAAAAACAATCCAGGACTTGCATTATCTACAACCATTCCTTTTGTATCTATAGCGGTATTAATTTCATTTTTTAATTTTTGATTATATATTAATCCATCAAAATATTTATTTAAATTAATTACACTTATTTTTTGGCTATTCAAATAACTTCTATACTTTAAAATATTAGAGATCCCTGCGATTGTACTAGATATATCTAGTAACTCACTAGCATTTAATATACCACCTAACGATGATCTAATTACTGAATTTTTTATATTATAAATACCACCCAAAGGAAGTGAATCATATTTAATTATTGAATTTAGAGCTTCTTCAACTTCATCTAATTTCTCACCAATATTTGAGAAATTATTTTCAGGTTTAAGTTCCTCTATTTCTGACTTGGCTAAGTTAGTACTTGCATATGATACAAGTTTGTTTAGCACTTTATTAAATTCTAATGTATCACTATCAAATCTCATTCTTATCACCTTTTATTATTGTAGCAAAATTTCTATTAAATTAAAATAGAAAAGAAAGGAATAATAGTAATTCCTTTCTCAAAATTATTTATTAGTAATATGCTCTTAGGAAGTTTTCTTTAAAAGTAGATGTTGTTCCACTACCATACTCGCTATTATTCAAAGCAGCCTTTAAGTCTTCTAATGAATATAATGAAGGAGTAAAAGGTTGTAAGCCATCAGCTGTTCTCCAAAAAAATTCAATTACATTATTTGGATTTGAAGAAACAAATCTACTAGATGATTCATTAGATAAATATGTAGTATCTGTCAAGCCTTTTCTCCACGAACAATTTACAATTTCAAATCCACCATCATAATTATGATCTGATGTATTCTTATTATTGCATTTGATTAATGTATCAACACCTTCAAAAATACAATTTTCAGCTTTAACTGAACCTTGATTATTTGGTAATATTGCTTGACTAACAAGAGCTAATTTCCATGTAGAATTTTTAGCTGTCACTAATCCTGCGGCATCTTTAGTGTTATTAGCAAATATTTTAGATTTTAATCTAGTTCTTACAGCATAATATTCACTACAATCAACATAGCAATTATAAATATAGGCATTACCACCTCTTAAGCGAGGTATACGGTCCTCTAAATTAACGAATTTACAATATGCCATAGATATTTGAATTTTAAAGTTATATTCCCAATCTGCTTTAGTTATATCGTCACCATCACCAACTAAGAAACCTTTCTTTTGCGGTATAGCAATTCCATATAAGATGTCATCAAAAGTTAATCCACCATCTCTTAGAGTTTTATAATATAAATATTTATCTTCAGCTAATTGATATGAATCCTCGATTTCTCTCATCATTTTATAAATATAACCATTTTGATCGTCACTACCACTATTAAAATTACACCATGAAATATGAAGACCATTTCCACCATCTGCTCCACTAGGTGCTCTAAAAGCCGTTCCAGTACTTGTATAATCAGGGTTTGAGTAATCAATTAATCCATCAAAGGCTTTACCAAAATCACAATGGTCAATCCATACATATCCACAGAAGCTTATTTTCATATATGCCCAACCAAATGAGTCATAATCACCAATAGCACCTTTTGTATATGAATCAGTATCTTCCCATTCCCACATTTCATCAAAACTAATATTTCTAACTATTAAATTGTGACATGAAGTAATCTTAAATCCTGCATGAGTGATTTTTGCACCTGTCTTTGAATAAATTAATAAATCAGTTATATTCTCAATTGATATTTGAGAAATACCATTTTCTTTTACCATACTAGATTGTGCCGTTGCAATACTTGCTTCACTCTTAAATGCATTTGCGTTAGTAAAGGCCTTTTCCTCAGAACTTAGCTTATACCAACCTAAATTCAAGTCATTTTCAATTTCTATCACTTTTACTTTACCTTGTTTTGCATCTAAAATTGCCTGAAAGAATTGCTTACCAGTAGTTACTGTTGCATAATATGAAGTATTTTCATAAGCTTCCATTGAACTAATTTGCCCAGTTGCATAACCATTAGCACTCAATTTCGCACTAGTGTCTCTTGAATATACAGAAATTATATATTTTTCAATATTTGAAAAATCACTATTTGAATAAGTAGTTCCATTTCCTACAGCAATAACTTTTATATCATATTCACCAATAGCAGTTTCTGAAATTGTATAACTTGTTCCTGTTTGCTTTGGCTTATCATCACCATTAATTGTGACGATATATCCACTTGCATTAGAAACTGCTGTCCAACTAACAACATTATTCATTAATGTTATTACCGGAGCACTCAACTTTGAAACAACATATGTGACGATATTAGAAGCCACACTATCTAAATACTTGACACTATCACCAATGGCAACTACATTAACATTATGATTACCAACACTCTCCCCTGTTAGTGTATATGATGTTTCTGTTTGTTGTGGTTTGTTATTTCCATCTACATTTACAATATATCCGCTTGCATTTGTTACTGCTTCCCATGAAACAACATTCCCTGTTAAACTTATAACCGGCGCATCTAGCGCAACTGGGTCATTATCTTTATTACTTCCACATGAAGCAAGACATAATGCCAAAAATAAAGTAAATATTAAAACTATTGCTTTTTTCATTTTCTCTCTCCTCTTTGAAAACGCTTACTTTTTTTATCTAAAATAAAGAGGATAAATCCTCCTTATTAATTAAATCTTAATACCCCTGAATACTTAATACAATCTGCTTTTGCTTGAGTTGCGTCAGTTAAATATAAAACTTTGCTTATTTGGTTAATAGAATCATAATAGAAAAGACTTGAATCAATATCAAAGGCCGCATAACTTACTTCGTTAAATGAACATGTATTATTTACAACTTGAGTTCTACTTGTCACGATTGTTACACCACTTACTTTACTAGGATGAGTCCCACTAGTATTATCAAATATATCATTCCAAGATTTAATTGCAGGTATTCCTGTAGTATTATTAATTTTAAATGGATTTTGTGCTTGTTCAAAATAATTAGCTTCTGTAAAAGCATATGCATTTGCTCTTAAATCAAGATTACTATTTGTTTTATAATAATAATTATTGTACATATGCATATTTGCCTGTCTTCCTAGAGGAAGTCTAGAATTAACTGAATTATAATAATTGTGATGGAAAGTTATATTCCATTGTAAATTCGAATCAGAACCACCAACTAGACCAGTTTTTTTACAACTATCGAATTTATTATATGAAGCAGTAATACCATTACAATACTTTAAATCCATTGCGCCATCACCATAATGTTTATCTTGTTCACCAGATAAATCCCAGTTATTTTTACCTATATTAAAAGTATTATTATGAATAAAATAATTTGAATATTTTGATTCAGAACCAGATGATCCTTCAAAACTACAGGCATCCTCTGGATAATCAGTAAAAGTCAAGTTTCTTACTTCAATACTATTACATTTTTTCCAAGTGAATCCCCATTGCAAAATTTCTGCATCGCTTCCAATTCCTTCAAATGTAATATTTTGACCACCATCTACTTCTAGCATATTAATATATGTATCTGAATCCCAAACAGATGTACTTTGGTATGTTGTTTTAGAGGTTGTTTCTCTAGTAATTTTTGTTCTTAAACCATCAAGATTTGTATATATAGTTTCAAAACTATTTGTAAATCTATCATCATATTTTGAATCAGTAATTGTCTCAGTAGATAATACTGGAGTAAATGATTTTGACTTATATTGATTAGTAGCGATTTTCCCAATAATACGAACATTTAAGGCTTCATTTGAATTAGTTGCGGCTTTTAATATCGCAGTTAATCCAGTACGAACACTGCCATTAACATAGCATTGAACAGTATTTTTTGTTTCATCACTTACATAAACGACCTTAGCATTTGATTTTAAAACACCATTATCAGTATATGAACCTACGCCATTATTATAATTAAAATGTGAGTATCCAGAGCGATCGATTTCTGTAACATTATTATCATGTACAGTAACTTGATATCCTTCATTAGTTATAACCTTAACATCATATGTTGCCGCCTCAAGACCTACGATATCTGCCATTAAAGAAGCTTCATCACATTTTCTAATTAATTCTTGATCAATTTTATTGTAAGTAAGATCAGTAGATTTTTTATAATATACAGTTGCGTTAAGTTCGTCAGTATCATTCCATACTAAATGTATGCCTTCATTATAAGCATAAGTTAAAACTTCTGTATCACCTTTCGGATCTTCATTATCTCCTGGATCTTCATTATCCCCTGGATCTTCATTATCTCCTGGATCTTCATTATCTCCTGGATCTTCATTATCTCCCGGATCTTCATTATCTCCTAAGTCACCAATTGGGTCATCATTATTTAAATCATCTGTACCCTTTTGTTTTATATCACATGCTACTAAGCATAGCGCTATCATAGCAAGAAATATTAAAAATATATTTTTCTTCATCTTATGTACTCCTAAATTTTTATATCTTATATTATAGCATACTTTTTATATTTTTCTAGAAAAACGCTTACAATTTTATAAAAAAGGGACTATTCACATTAGAATAGCCCCTCTTTTAGTAATTATTTATTTAAAATATTATTAATATGACTTAATACTTCTTCATATTGTGCTTGATAAGAAGCTTGTTTTGCTTTTTCTGCTTCTAATTTTGCAGCTGGTGCTTTTGATATAAAAGCCTCATTTGAAAGCATATTTTTACTTCTTTCCAATTCTTGCATTAATCTATTTTTTTCTTTTTCTAAAGAAGCCAAAACTTCTTTTATATCGACTAAATCATTAGTAGGAATATAGATAGTTAAATTTTCTAATACAACAACCACATAATCATTAGAATTGATTTCATTCATCGTAATTTCCAATTTTTCTGGATTTAAGAATTTATTTAAATAATCCAAAGAGCTATTTAATATGTTGAAAGTATTTGCATCTTTAGCAACTAATGTAATATTAATTTTTTGGCTAGGCGCTTTATTGGCTTTCGCTCTTTCATTTCTAACATTAGTAATAGTTTCCATTATTATTTCCATTGATTTCTCATCTAATTCAAATGAGAATTCTTCTTTACTAACCGGCCATGTTTCAATACAAATTGATTCTTTAGTGTGTGGAATAGATTGGTATATTTCTTCTGTTATAAAAGGAATAAATGGATGTAATAACTTAATAATTGAATTTAATACATATACTAAAACATTTTGTGTCATTTTCTTATTTTCAATGTTATTTCCATTTAAATCTACTTTTGATATCTCTACATACCAAGATGCAAAATCATCCCATACAAAGTTATAAATACTTCTAGCAACTTCTCCAAATTCATATTTATCAAAGTTAGTATCTACTTCTTTAATTACTCTATTTAATCTAGATAGTATCCATTTAGAAGGTAAATTTAATTTACTACTAATTATTTCTTGTTCCTCATAGTCAGTTAAATTCATCATAACATATCTAGATATATTCCATAATTTATTTAAATAATTCCAGCTAGATTCAACTTTTGTTTCATCAAATCTTAAATCTAATCCTGGTGATGAATTTGTATTTAAGAAGTATCTTAAAGCATCTGTACCATATTTTTCAATTACATCAAATGGATCTACTCCATTACCAAGTGATTTACTCATTTTTCTTCCATCTTTATCACGAATTAGTCCATGAATCAGGATTTCCTTAAATGGTGCTTTGCCAGTAAATTCGATTCCTTCGAATAGCATTCTTGATACCCAGAAGAAAATGATATCATACCCAGTTACTAGCACATCAGTTGGATAATATCTTTGAAATAAATCAGTCTTTTCTGGCCATCCTAATGTACTAAAAGGCCATAATGCACTACTAAACCAAGTATCTAATACGTCTTCATCTTGAACATACCCTTCACCTGGACAAGTTTCACTTACAACTACTTCATCACCCTTATACCAAGCAGGAATTCTATGTCCCCACCATAATTGACGACTTATACACCAATCTTGAATATTTTCTAACCAACGATTTAAATTAGTTTGGAATCTTTCTGGTACAAATTGATATTCTTTATTCTTTAAAACTTGATCAGCTAGAATATCCATTTTAACAAACCATTGCTTTGATAGACGTGGTTCTACTACTACACCAGTTCTTTCACTATGTCCAACACTGTGAACTACTTTTTCTATTTTAACTAGTAATTTTTGTTCTTCTAAATCAGAAACTAATTGTTTACGACAAGCAAATCTATCAAGACCATTATACTTACCAGCCATAGCATTCATAGATCCATCATCATTCATACATAAAGGCATAGCTAAATTATGTCTTTTCCCTACTTCGAAGTCATTTGGATCATGAGCAGGCGTAACCTTAACACATCCACTTCCAAATTCCATATCAACATAAGAATCAGCAATTACAGGAATAATCATTTTTGTTCCTGGAATATATACTTCTTTACCAATAATATCTTTATATCTAGCATCTTCTGGATGAACCATAATTGCTTGGTCAGCAAACATAGTTTCAGGACGAGTAGTCGCAATCAATACACTACCAGTTCCATCTACTAATGGATAATTGAAGTAATAAAAAGCTCCCTCAATATCTTTATGATCAACTTCAATATTACTTAAAGCAGTTTTAGCTTGGCAATCCCAATTTATAATTCTTTCACCTTGATATAAATATCCCTTTTTATAAAGGTTAACAAAAACATGATTTACTGCATGGTTTAATCCTTCATCAAGAGTAAATCTTTCTTTTGAGTAATCAAGACTTAATCCTAGTCCTGCCCATTGCTTGCGAATAATACTTGCATATTCTTCTTTCCATTCCCAAGCGACATCTAAAAACTTTTCTCTACCTAAATCATATCTTGAAATACCTTGAGAACGTAATCTTTCTTCAACTTTCGCTTGAGTCGCAATTCCTGCATGGTCCATTCCTGGTAACCATAAAGCATCAAATCCTTGCATTCTTTTTCTTCTAATTATCATATCTTGGATAGTTGTATCCCAAGAGTGACCCAAATGTAATTTACCAGTTACGTTTGGTGGCGGTATAACTATCGTAAAAGGTTGTTTTGAATTATCTCCAGCTTCAAAAAATCCTCCTTTTAACCAAAAGTCATATTTTCCTATTTCAACTTCTTTATGATCATATTTTGTTTTTAATTCTTTCATATTAATTATTCCTTTCATATTCTTCTTTTGTTATAGAATAAATTACTACATCAATAATATCATTATTAAATAATTTCTTATATTTTCTAATTATTCCTTCCTTAGTTAATCCTAAAGAATTGATAGTTTTCTCAGAACGTGCATTATCAGTCTTATGACACATTTCTATAACATCTGCTTTTTTCTTTTTAAAGGCAAATTCCATTAATAATTGGCAAGCCTCTTTTGCATATCCATATCCAACATAATTAGGCATTAAAGCAAAGCCAATTTCAAATGCTTTTAATCTTTCTCTTATATGTGAATCACATAATTCTATTGTACCCATAAACTTATTATTTTCATTATTTATAATTGCATATGTAGTATCAGATAATATATGGCTCATTAAGACATTCCTTGATATTTCTATATTTTCATGTGGTTTCCAGCCAGCACTTAAAGCAGTATTACTATTCTTTGAAAATTCATGAAATGCATCAAGGTCTTTATATTCAAAATCTCTTATTGTAATATTATTTCCTATTAATTTCATACTTCCTCCAAATAAAAAAACGCCCTTAAATCCAAGGACGTTATAAACGCGGTACCACCTTAGTTCTAGATTAACTAGCACTCAAAACATCTTAACGGAATTACCCGGCATAAACTACTACTAATTCATATATGCAACTCCATGATTACCTTCAAATATATTCCTTAAGTATTTTCACCAAACATACTCTCTCTAAAAAGTCTAATATACCCTACTCTTCATTTCTTTGTTATTAAAAATATTTTACAGTTTTATAAATAAAAAGTCAATAGCACCTAGCATCAAAAATATATTATATATACCAGACAGGCAAGGAAAAAATGTTTTCTCTAATCATTCCAACTGATGGACACAAGCAAACTACGGCACCAGAACCTCGTTTTTTTTCAACTACTTTATCAAGAACCATGAAAGATGAAGTTTGATCAGCTGTTGGATTAGAAGTTAATTTTATCTCAACTGGGTATAAAACACCATTTTCTTCGATTATTAAATCAATTTCACCTTCAACATCGATAACTTTGCCATCCTTCTTTAATTTTGTTTTATCTCTGCCTCTATAATATGATAAATAAAATCTGTAATCTAATCCCTTATTTGTATATGATTTTAATATTTCAGAGATAACAAAAGTTTCAAATAAATGACCATTCATAGCCCCACTTGCTGCTGCCTCAGCGGTTAACCACCTTGTCAAATAACAAACTAATCCCGTATCCCTAAAATATATCTTAGGCGTCTTAATAGCCTTTTTTAGAGAATTGGAAGCATATGGTTCTAGTAAATATATAATCCCTGAAGCCTCTAGAATAGAAACCCAATTCTTAATCGTATTAACTTCCTTACCTATATCAGTAGCGATATTTGTATAGTTTAAAACTTCTCCTGTTCTAGCCGCAATTGAAATCATAAATCTTCTAAAGGCATCCTCATCCTGCACTGCAGTTAACTGTCTAACATCACGTTCTATATATGTCTTTACATAATTTGAATAGAATGCTGACCAATCCACCATTTTATCTTGTAAAGCTGGATATGAACCCCTATGAATAATATCCCAAATGTCATCTGCCCCTTTGACAGTTTTTTGTCTTTTACTTATATATTCCAAAGTTGGAATAAAGTGATGATTAAAAGAATCTTTCTTTATTTCCCTTAAAGATAACCCAGATAATTCCAATATATTGATTCTTCCAGATAATGTTTCGGAAACATTTTTCATTAGCATAAATTGTTGTGAGCCAGTTAAAAGAAACATACCATTTTCATTAGTTTCATCACACTTCATTTTAATATATCTAAATAATTCAGGAGCATATTGTACTTCATCAATAATGATTGGTGGAGTATTTAACATGAGAAACATATTTCCATTTGCCTTTGCCTGTTCTTCCATAAATGGATCATCCAAAGTAATATATTTTCTATTTGTGTACATATTTTTCAAAACTGTAGATTTACCTACCTGTCTAGGTCCCGTCAATAAAACAGATTTGAAAGTTTTGCTTGATTTTAAAATGTGCTCTTCTATGGCTCTTTTAATATAAATCATACTAACCCTTCTTTCGACAAATTTGCAATCTAATTGCATATTTGTCTATATTATATAAGGTTTTTTACTTTTTTACAAGAATATTTTATTTTTTCCAAAATAAAGAACGCAATCAGCATTAGCCAATTGCGTTCTTTATTTAATTACAACAAAATGGATTCGGCTTACACATAATATCTAAACAATAATAAATATTCATTGTAAAGTCATTTATTGTTTCACCATAATAATTACTTATAATAGTACCATCTTTACTTGAGACCACAATAAGTACGAATATATGTCCATAATTTATAGCATATATTTTATAAATATCATATTCATTAATATATCCTTTTGTAAAATCCTCTATATTATTATATATTTGGTAATTTGCAGGAAGATAATTAACAATTTCTTCGAATTTGATTTCTTTAGTAAATCCAAAGCTTTTAAATAATTTAAATACATCAAAGAAATTATAATATTTTTTTAATCCAATTTGTTCACTTATTAATTCAAGTGATTTTTTTTGTTTTGCTTTTAAATAAGCATTAATTTCATCTTCCATAAACTACCTATTTAGCAGCATTATAAATTTTTTCTACTCTAGTCGAATAAGCAGTACCTAAATCTCTAAACAATGAACCAGTCTTATCAGCCATAGGATTAGTATAAAAAGGATATAATTCTAACATTTCATCAAACTCTTCATCTTCTTCAATAGTCTGAATAACGCTCTTTATTGTTGGAGAATAACCTACATAACAAGCATTTTCAAAAGCCACATCAGTATCTAAAAAGAAATCTATAAATTTATGAGCTAAATCTTTATGAGCTGCATTCTTTGGAATAACTAATCCATCATAGAATGCGGCAGTATAATCAGGAATATAGCATCCAAATGTTACATCAGCATCTGAATCTACAGTAATATAATATTGGTCAAAGAAATCTCCTAATTGAACAAAGGCAACATCTAAATTACCTTCGGCAATAGATTTCTTTAATGCATCATTTGCCCACATTGTATAACCTTGAGATTTGGCTGCTTTACTAATTTTATCAGCCAAACCATCAGTATCAAAATCAGTAGTATTAACATCCATACCATTATTTAGCAAATAACATGTACATAACCATCTTGCAATATCATACATTCCAACTTTAGTACCACTAGGTAGAGCACCTTTATTAAAGAAAACATCGAAACCATTTTCTTCTACTGCTTCTTTTACTCCAGCTTTCTTTTCAGAATAAATTATTGCATATGCACCCCAAAAATATGGAATACTTACACTTTGATTACCTTCAAAAAATTCTGATCTTAAGATTTCTAAATCGTCATTAAACATATTTTCTTCATAGTTTTCTAATAAAGAAAAGTCTATTGTATCAATTAAATTATCTTTATATAATTTTTCAATTACATAGTCACCAGGAATAGCTAAATCATATTTTGTAGTACCACTACTTATTTTTTGGTACATTTCTTCACTTGAGCCAACTTCATCCATTACAACTGAAACATTGTATTTTTCCTCGAATTCTTCTATTAATTGAGGATCCATGTATTCACCCCAGTTAAGTAAATACATCTTAGAACCAGTGTCAATTATAATAACAAGAGCAACAGCTGTAATAACTATATACGTTAATGCAATAATTAATATTTTTTTCATTAGCTCTTCTTACCCTTCTTTGAACTTTTTAAATTTGCGATTAAAACACTCGATAATACAACTAAAGTAAGTAGCGCATTATATGCATATGCCGCAGGTGAGAAGTTTCTTCTACTTAAACGGGCATATATCCAGTTAGAGAAGTTAGTAAACCCATTACCACCTGTAAAATAAGAAATAACGAAGTCATCAATACTCATTGTAAATGCAAGTAATGCCCCTGTAAAAATACCTGTTTTGATAGCTGGTATTATTACCTTCATCAATGATTTATATGGTGAACATCCTAAATCCTGTGCAGCCTCAAATAAATTTTCATCACATTCACGTAGTTTTGGTAAGATACTTAATATAACATACGGAACAGTAAAGAAAATATGTGCTATCAACATGGTCGTAAAACCAAATATATTAGGGAACAATGGAAGTAATGCGACAAAGACTAACATTACAGATATCCCTGTAACAATTTCAGAATTAAGCATAGGAATGTTATTAAATAGCATCATTGCTTTCTTCTTCTTTCTTGATAAAGCATTAATACCGATACTTGCAAATATACCAATAATAGTCGCAAACAATGTTGAATACATCGCAACTAATATAGAATTAATTATTGATGTATATAATGATTTTATTTTAAATATCTCTGCATACCATTGCAATGTAAATCCGCCCCAAGTACTACCTCTGACATCTTTATTTAAAGATAAAACAATAATGATTATTATTGGGAAATATAATAGGAAGAAAACTAATCCTATAAATGCCCACTTTAAAACTTTTTTTAATGTATCCAAAAAACTTTTAGTTTCTATCATAGTAAAGTCTCTCCTTCCTTGTCAATTTTTTGAAGAAGGATAACTGATATGGTAATAATTACAGAAACAAATATTGCAAGTAAAGCACCTAAATTATAATTAAATGCACGCTTAAACATATTCTCTATAACGTTACCAATTAATAATATTTGACCCGCACCTATTCTTTCACTAATCGCAAATCCTGTGGCAGCTGGTAAAAACACCATAATTATTCCACTGAAAACCCCCTTTAATGATAACGGTAAAGTTACTTTAAAGAATGTCTTATATGCAGGAACACCTAAATCCTTAGATGCCTCGATTAAAGAACGATCTGTCTTTTCTAAAATAGTGAATATTGGGAAGATCATAAACGGTAAATATGTAATAGCATTAACAAATATTACCGCACCCTCACTACCAATCAAATTAAAAGATATACCAATTTTATTTAAAATACTAACTTCATAAAATAACTTTTCCCAAGCTACTATTCTAAGAAGCATATTACTCCACATAGGCAAAATCATACATAATAAAACTAACATTTTTCTTTTTATTTTTGAAAAAGAAATAATATATGCAGCTGGATATCCAACTAATACACATACAACTGTCGTTAAAAATGCTATTTTTAATGAATTGAATAATGAACGAATATAAATAGGATTACCTAATTCTTCAAAATTCTTTAAAGTAAACTTTGCACTAGAAAAATCTAGTCCATCTGTTTTAGTAAATGCTAATACTAGCATTATTATTACTGGAATAAAAACTAATACACACAGCCATATAAAATATGGCAATGACATAAATTTAAATTTCTTCATCGGCATTAACCTTCATTAAATGAATTTCAAAGAAATCTACTTTTAATCCAACAACTTGACCAACTTCACAGTTTTGATAATCATGAACTAATAATTGTTGTCCATTAACATCAATGTGTAACTCAAAATGCACTCCAGTAAATACACTTGAAGTAACAACACCTTGTAAAATTGCTTTTTCTGGTTCTTCAATAACCAAGTCAAAGTCTTCTGGTCTAACCATAACATCAACAATTTCATCTTTTTCAAAAATTGTGATATAGCAATCAAAATCTGCCCCTAAGAAACTAACTTGATTTTGAGTTAAATAAACTCCCTCCATGATATTATCTCCATCATAGTTGGCAAGTAAAGTTTGTTTGTTTTCTGTTTTTGATTCGCAATAAATATTTTGTGGGTCAATTGTAAATCCAATTTCATCTCCAACATTAAATTTATTTGCATTTATAACTTTTATTTTTGTTTCATTTATTAATACTTCTAATTCATATTGTTTTTTATTGAAGGTAACTTTTTGAACCACTCCAATTAATTTTGCACTTTCTAAAGGAACTACGTCAAAATCTTCTTTTTCAACAATACACCAGATCTTTTCATTTTCTTCAAAGTCATGAACATCTACCTTAAAAGTCTTACCTAATGCTTCAAGACGGTCATTACCTAAATATTTTCCTCTAACAATATTAGAAGAACCTATAAAATTAGCTACAAAACGATTTGTTGGGGCATTATATACATCTTCTGGACGTCCAATTTGTTGTATTTCACCATTATTCATTACTACTATAGTATCACTCATAACCATTGCTTCTTCTTGATCATGTGTTACAAATATAAATGTAATACCTAAATTTTTTTGCATTGCTTTTAATTCATATCTCATGCTTTGACGTAATTTTAAGTCAAGAGCAGCTAAAGGTTCATCAAGTAATAAAATTTTAGGTTTATTTACGATAGCTCTTGCAATTGCAATTCTTTGCATTTGCCCACCACTAAGGCTGGAAATTTCTCTATTTTCATATCCAGATAAGTTTACTAATTTAAGAGCATTTTTAACTTCTTTATTAATTACTTCTTCTTTAAATTTACGATTTTGTAATTTCAATAAAATTTTATAATATACATCTTCACTGCTTACTTTATCAATAATAGCTTTCGCTGTATCTTTAAAAGTATTTCCTTCTAGTTCAATTGCTAATTCATGATTTTTTAAGATTTCATTTAGTACAATCGAATAGTTGTCAAATGACATTTTTTTGCATTGCTTTTTAACATCATTTAGCTCTGTTTGTAATTCAACAGTAATAGATAAATCAGCAAAGAATTCTATTGCTGCTTTTTTTACATCTTTTGGTCTAGAAAAATTTTCTAAATGTCTAATAACATTATCAATTTCTTCCTCATCAAAATTATTTTCTACTAATAAATTATATACACCGATGTCATAAACATTAGAATATACATTATTTCTTAATCCAAACGCAACATTATCAAAAATGTTTAAGTGTGGGAATAATGCATATCTTTGAAAAACAGTATTAATTGGTCTCTTGTGTGATGGTTCTGTACCTATCTCAACTCCATCCAATAATAATTGCCCTTCTTGCATTGTTTCAAAACCACCAATGATTCTAAGTGTTGTTGTCTTACCACATCCTGATGGGCCTAACAAAGTAACAAACTCATTTTCATTGATTGACATGTTTAAATCTTTTAGAATTGTGTTATCACCATATGATTTTTTAATACCCTTTAATTCTACTAATTTTCGTGCCATTTCTAACTCTCCTGTTAATATAAATACTAGTTTTTAGTATTGCCAAAATGCAATTTTATATAACTAATAGAATTATATAGCAGTGGTTAGTAAAAGTAAACAAATAAATTAAAATTTTTAAACTTTTTGTCGTTTTCATTTTTTTTCATAAAAAGCAAATATATTATCAAAAATTTATTATATTAACATTAAAAAGAAAAGCCTGAAACCTATTAAATTTAGGAATCAGGCCTTACAAAGTTGTTTTTTAATAATTTTTCAATATTTATTTAATTTTTGTATAACTTCTACTATTTATCCTCACTACTCCCATTTAGCAAATAGCTTCGTTTCCCTATAAATGTAATTCCCCTCAATATCATATTGCTTCCCTGGTACAATATCTACATCAAAATTCCATTCATTGACACATTCTGTTTCTTTATACCATCCCTTAAAGGTATATCCTTCTCTTATTGGTTCAATAGGTATATATGTTATTAGCTCATTATCACAATCATCAAACCAATATACATCTTCTTCACCTTCGTTGTAGTTTAAATAATAGGTGATGTTTGCATTATAGATACTATATGTAAAAAGTTTTTCATCTACTGGATAATATATAGGAAAAAATACTCCTGCAGTTCCATTTCCATCAAAAAAACAAAATTCCCATCTTTCTCCATCAATACATTCCAGATCAAATAATTTTGATTTAGGCGTAAAAAACATTTTTACATCATAACTTATAAAACCAAGAACAGGTCCCTTCGTAGTGAAACCACAAGAACCTAAATAGTATATTTTTTCTAAGCTCTCACACTCTCTTATATTTACACAAGGATTTCCAAATGATGCCGGCACCTGTTTAACTCCTATATATTCAATTTTATATCCATCTATACACTCAGGTACTATTACTACTTTTTTTGTTTACCAAGTTCTGATAATCCAGCAAACTCTGCGACCTTATTACCATTTTTATCTTTTGTTAATTGATATAATATATCTCCACTTTCATATTGTTTTTCGTGCTTTAATCGACATGATGTTAATGAAAGTATTAAGATTATAATTATTTGTATTGTTAATATTTTTTTCATATTACCTTATCCTCAC
>JAVBLW010000014.1:0-60446 GCA_031553215.1 Anaeroplasmataceae bacterium | reverse complement strand
GGAAATGAAAAATTCAAAATTAGGTGAAAAAACTAATGTAGCGCATTTAACGTATATAGGAGACTGTGAATGTGGTGACAATGTTAACTGGGGATGTGGAACCGTGACAGTTAATTATGATGGTAAAAACAAGCATAAGACAAATATAGGATCAAATGTATTTATTGGATGTAATACTAATCTAATAGCACCAATAAATGTAGAGAGTAATAGTTATATAGCTGCAGGATCTACAGTAACAAAGGATATCAAAGAAGGTGACTTTGTTATTGCTAGAGAAAGAGAAGTTATAAAAGAGGGTTATGCTTCAAACTATAAAAAGAAATAGTAAGAGAGGATTAATTTTAATCCTCTTTATATTTATGTAGGGATAGGATATAATATTATAAGAGGATTTGACTATGAAAAAACAAGTGGCTGTTAAGGAAATTGCATATTTTTTATATAGTAGCGGTGATTTAACTAGCGAATTTTTTTCTAATTATTCATCTCTTGATGGAACAAAAGCTCATCAGTATTTACAAAAAAAATATAATGATGATTCAAAAAGTGAATTCTATGTAAAGTATGAAACAGAAGTTAATAATTATAATTTGACAATAACTGGTTTTATTGATGGAGTATTAAATTCTAACGGTAAGACTATGCTTGAGGAAATAAAGTCCACAAAAAACAAATTAGATGAAATAGATATTGATTACCATAAGGAACATTTAGCACAATTAAAGTTCTATGCTTATATATATTGTAAAAATAATAATTTAGATGGTATAGATGTTAGGTTAACATATATAAAAATAGTTAGTTATGATGTAAAGAGTTTTGATATGTATTTTACATTATCTGAACTAGAAAAATTCTTTACTGAAGGAATAACGAAATATACTGATTGGTTAAGTATATTAGATGAAACAAGTGCTAATAAAATTGATAGTATAAAGAATATTAAATTCCCTTTTGATAATATGCGTGATGGCCAAAGAGATTTAATGAAAGCAGCTTTTTTTACTATGAAAAAAGAGGATATCCTATATGTTTTAGCACCTACTGGTATAGGTAAAACCATGGCAACTTTGTTTTCTAGTTTAAAGACTATTGAAGATCCTAATGAGAAGTTGTTTTATTTAACAGCTAAAAGTATACAAAAAAATATTTGTGTAGATGGTGTGAAAATATTAGAAAAATCAGGATTAAAATTAAAAACTTTAGTACTTACAAGTAAAACAAAGAGTTGTTTAAATGATAAGAAGAATTGTGATCCTGAAAAATGTGGATTTGCTAAAGGCTTTTTTAATCGTTTGAGAGGCGCCTTTGATGAAATATATTCAATGTCAAACATATATGATAGTGCATTAATAGATAAAATTGCGATTAAGCATACAATTTGTTCCTTTGAATTTTCTTTATATTTATCATATTTTTGTGATTTAATAATATGCGATTATAATTATGTATTTGATCCTAAATCACATTTAATTAGATACTTTGATGATACATCATATAAACCAAAAATATTAATAGATGAGGCCCATAATCTTATTTCTAGAAGTAAGGACATGTATAGTGCTAGTATTTTTTTGAATGATGTTTTAAGATTAAATGAAATCGTCTATAGTATGGATGTTTCTTTTAATATATCAGTGAAACAATTAGTTACGGCTTTATCTTTCTATGAAGAAAAAATAACTCAGGAATTATTTTATTATAGTTATTTTTTAGATGATAATATATATAACTGTTTGTATAAGATTAAGAATAAATGCGAAACTATTTTTACTGATAATGAGAGTTTTTTAAATCGTGATGAAGCTATTGATTTATATTTTAGAATTAAAGACTTTGCAGATATTTCAGAATATTTTACTGATAGTCATGTTTTCATGATAACTAAACAAGATGATAATTATGAAATAAGTATAAATTGCTTAGATGCTTCAGAATATCTACTAGATACAATTAAAAATAAATGTTATGGTACAATTCTATTTAGTGCTACTTTATATCCAATTAATTATCATATGGACTTACTTACTAAAGGAGAAGGCAAATACTTGACTTTAACTTCACCTTTTGAAAAGGATAATTTGAAATTAATTATTAAGGATAATGTTAGTACGAAATATAAAGACAGAGAAAATAGTATAAATGATGTAATAAATACATGCAATGTATTATTAAATAGTAAAAGAGGAAATTATATTGTATTTTTCCCATCTTATAAGTATATTGAATTATTTTTAGAGCATTTTAATAATAATGATTATAATGTTATTGTTCAAAATCAAGAAATGAATGAGAATGAAAGAAATAAAATATTTGAAAGTTTTAAAGAAGAAGAAAAAAATAAATTAGGACTATTTGTTATGGGGGGAGTGTTTAGTGAGGGTCTTGATTATGTAGCTGATGCATTAAGTGGTGTAGTTATAGTTGGGGTAGGTATTCCTCAAATAAATACATTTAATAATATTTCTAAAGACTTCTTTGACGGTAAATATGAAAAAGGGTTTGATTATGCATATACATATCCGGGATTTAATAAAGTAGTACAAGCTGCTGGAAGAGTAATAAGAACTGAAAGTGATCGTGGTGTAGTTGTATTAATTGATGAGAGGTATAGATATAAGCTATACCGTGATATCATGCCAACTCATTGGAAACATGCAAAGATAATTAATAATGATGAATTGCTTAAAATTGAGTTAAATCATTTTTGGAATAAATAATTTTTGTGCGACCCTTTCCGCCATTAATAACAATAGATGCTATAATTAATACGAAGGTGACATAGATGGAAAAAACGTTCAGCGCTAAAGAACAAAAAGAATTGAATAAACGCGAAAGAATACTAAATGATAATTTATGGAAAGTTATATTTAGTATTGCAATACCTTTAGTATTATATAATTTATGTAATTATTTATATGGTATATTTGATACCATGATTGTATCAAAATCAAATATTGGAAATGTTGATAGTGTAACATTTTTAGATCAGATAAAACAAATGATAGTGCCACTAGGGGCTACAATTGCTACTGGTGGAGGAATACTAGTAGCTAGGAAGTTTGGTGCCGGTAAAATTGAAGATGCAAAAAGGACTGCAAATACATCATTTTGGCTATGCTTTTTATTAGCTATTGGAGTATCATTAGTTATTATTCCTTTTGCAGCACCATTTTTAAAAGTATTTAAAACTCCACAAAGTTTTATTGACCAATCATTAGGATATTTCGATGTTCAAATATTGTCTGTATCAGTAAGTTTTATAAATAATATTTTTATTAGTCTTGAAAAGGCAAAAGGGAATACAAAAAGGATCCTAATTTTAAACTTAATAGTAGTAGCAATAAAAATAGGTCTTACAATCTTCTTTGTTTATGGTGTAGAAGGCGCAACTGTCACATGGGTAGCTTCTGCAACATTAATTGCTCAAAGTGTAATGATGTTATTTGGACTTGTTATATTGTTTAATAAAGGTAATATATTGGGGATAAGTATAAAGAATTTTAATTTAAGAAAATCAGAATTATTACCAATACTATCAATATCAATTCCTATTTTCTTAGGTAGATTTTTATTTAGCTACGGGAAAGTATTTATTAATACTGAAGCATTAATATATGGGGAAGCTGCAGTTGGTGCATTAGCAATTTCTAATAGTATAGCCGGAAGTACTACTAATATATTAAATTCTTTTGAGGATGCCTCGAGCACAATAACCAGTCAAAATCTAGGAAATAAAAATATAGGTCGTACTTTTGAAACCTTTAGAAAAATGATAATTATTGGTATATCAATAGGTATAATAGGAACATTAACACTGACATTATTTGGAGAACAAATAGCAAAATTTTTTGCACCAGGTAATTTAGAAAAACAAGAAATGATAAGAAAAATAAATTTTTATGAAAATTTAGCGTTAGTATTCTTAGGACTTGAATGTGCATCATTTGGTTTGTTATATGGATATGGTAAAACTAGATTAACCATGTTTACAGCAATAGCAAGATTATTTCTATTTAGAATTCCACCATTATTATTAATGATTCATTTCTGTAGTCCTGGATTCTATATTTCTACAGGGATAGCAATGGGTATATCAAATGCTTGTTCTGGACTGCTTGCTTTCTCTTTAGCTATGTTTATTATTAAAGATATAAAGCGAAAAGGAATGTATCAAGATATATTGTATTCAATCACATAATTTAACATTATTTTAATGTTTTTTAGCGTTTTTTAAGTTATATAATGAAAGTGTCTTAAGGAGACGAATAACTTGAAAGGAGGCTATTCTTGGTTTAGTAAAACATAAAAACAAAACAACTAACTCTCTCGAACATTTCAATTATACTAAACTAAGATTATATTTTCATTCTTTTTCCTAACTGATGACCTTTCATCAGTTTTTTTCTTTTTTTAAGACTAAAAATTAAATATTGACATATAATGAAATATGGATTATAATATTATTAATGATAATGATTATCAATGGAGGTTATTTATGGAATTAAAAGGATCAAAAACAGAACAAAACTTAATGACTGCTTTTGCAGGAGAATCACAAGCTAGAAATAAGTATACATACTATGCTAGCGTTGCAAAAAAAGAAGGATATGAACAAATAGCTGCAATATTTGAAGAAACAGCAAATAACGAAAAAGAACATGCAAAGATGTGGTTTAAAGCATTAGATTTACTTGGAACTACTCCAGAAAATTTAGTTGCAGCAGCGGCTGGTGAACATGAAGAGTGGACAGACATGTATGCAGAATTTGCTAGAGTAGCAAAAGAAGAAGGATTTACTAAATTAGCATATCAATTTGAAATGGTAGCTAAAATAGAAAAAACTCATGAAGAAAGATATCAAGCATTATTAAAAAATATTCAAGATAATAAAGTATTTACTAAAGATAGTGAATTAACTGTTTGGGAATGCCGTAATTGTGGGCATTTACATATCGGTTTAAAAGCACCTGAGGTTTGCCCTGTATGTGCACATCCAAAATCATATTTTGAAGTTAGATCAGAAAATTATTAGAAGATATACCAGCGTTTTTTTAAATTAAGAATAACAAATAAATAAAAAACACTCCTCTTTATTGTGAACCCTTAAAGTTGGAGTGTTTTTTATTGTAGACTATAAAATTATAATTACTCCTCGACTGACCATGAAAAACCTTTTAATTTATCAAGGTTATCCCCTTTACTATCTTTAGGCCTTGCAGGTAAAAAATTGATAATCCTATAAAATTCAGTCTTGAACCCATAACGAGGGGAGAAGTTAAAATTAACTCTTCCTCCTCCCCACCTAACAGAGACAACATAACCAATATAAGGATTAGAAGCATCTTTACCTTCCACCTTAAAATCATCTAGTTGATAAGGTTTATTAGGAAGTTTAAACTTTCCTTGCTCGTATTCTTCACTAATGAAAATGGATTTATCATAAATAGTCATTAAAAAAGATTTTGGTAGTTTAGAAACGGTAGTATTATTGACTGCACTGGCGATTGTTAATAATCCTCCGATAGCACCAAATAAAAAAGTATTACCAGCAACATTTGGTTCACCGGGTGCACTAGGATCAACAGCAGCTATATAAGCATATAATTCTCTTTCGTCTAAAAAATTCTTTCTTTTATATTCTTTCATATCAAAACAAATCATAAATTAACCCTCACATTTTCGACATATTATAACATATTATGCACGGAATTTGCAAGTTTACTTAATATGATATTAATCCATATATCTAAAATTGCTGATATAATATACTTAATAATGTAAACAATGAATATATTTTTATTGATTTTAAATAACACCTGTTATATAATGAGGATATGAGTAGAAAAACAGTTATAACTAAAGAATTAATTATTAAAAAGAGTTTCGAATTAATGAAGTGTAAAGGACTAGAAAGTATTAGTGCAAGAAATATTGCATCTTATATTGGCTGTTCAACTCAACCTATATTCTCATACTTTGATAAGATGGAGGATTTAAAACAAGTATTACTTGGCCTATCTTACGATATATATTCAAAATACCTTTTTGAAGTTCGTGAAGATGTGCCACTCTACATGGGAATTGGTTTAGGATATATTACATTTGCTAAAGAAGAGAAGGAACTTTTTAAAATCATGTTTATGAGTAAAGAAAATAAGACTTTGCGAGATAGCTCAAACTTAGAATTAGGGGTATCACATAAGCTAATAATGGAAAAGCTAAATATTGATCTTGAATCGGCAAAAAAATTTCATTTAGAAATGTGGATATTTACCCATGGACTTGCAGTTCTAATCGCAAGCGATAATATCGATATTACATATGAGGAGATTAAGCAGTTCTTAACAGATGAATATATTGCATTAAGTAGGAGATGGAAGAATGAATGATAATGTAATCGAAGTATACAATTTAAAAAAGTATTATAAAGATGTTAAAGCTGTAGATGATATTTCATTTAAAGTAAAAAGAGGTGAACTATTTGCTTTTTTAGGATTAAATGGAGCAGGTAAGTCTACAACTATAAATATAATGACTGGAGTTTTACAAGGTGATGAAGGTCATATTTTAGTTAATGGACTTAATGTTAATGATAATGTAATTGAAGTAAAGAAATCTATTGGAGTTGTATTTCAATCAAGTGTATTAGATAGAAATTTAACAGCATACGAGAATTTAATATCTCGTGGTAATTTATATGGTTTAAGAGGAGAAAGCTTAAAGAATAGAATAGTAGAACTTAGTGAATTATTAGAGTTTGAGAGTTTTCTAAAAAAGCCTATATGTAAATTATCGGGTGGGCAAAAAAGAAAAATTGATATTGCTAGAGCCTTAATAAATAAACCTAATATTTTGATATTAGATGAGCCAACTACTGGTCTTGACCCCAAAACAAGAAAATTGATGTGGAAGGTATTAAGTAAATTAAGAGAAGAAGATGGTTTAACTATATTCCTTACTACTCATTATATGGAAGAGGCATCAAATGCCGATTATATCGTTATTATTGATGAGGGTAAGATAGTTGCCTCTGATACGCCTAATCATTTAAAAGAGAAATATACTGGTGATTTTATTAAAGTATATAAAGGTAATTTTTCTGAAGAAGAATTAAAGAAATATTGTGAAGATAATAAATATCAATTAAAAGAAACAAGAGATGCTTACTTAATTGAAGTAATTGATACTTTAGAAGCTAAAAAAATAATTTTAGAGAAAAATGAATTGTTTAATGATTTTGAGGTATATAAAGGTAATATGGATGATGTATTCTTAAATGTTACTGGTAAGAAATTAAAGGAGGAAGAATAATATGAAAAATGATATGTTCTTATTATTTTCTTTAACTAAAAGAAATGTTAAATTATATTTTAAAGATAAAGTAACATTCTTTATGTCATTAATTACTCCACTTATATTATTAGTATTATTTATATTATTTTTAAAGAATGTATATGTAAGTAGTATAGAAGGAGTATTAGCTGACTATAACACCTTTGATAGTAAATTAATTGGATCTTTTGCGAATAGCTGGCTTGTTTCCTCATTATTAAGTGTATCATGTGTAACTGTTGCCTTTTGTAGTGGAACAATAATGGTAGATGATAAGCTATCTAATGCAGTATTAGATATTGATGTATCTCCGGTTAAAAAAGGAGTTAAGTACTTATCTTATTTATGTTCAACATTTATAGCAACCTTAATTATTGCCTTTATTTTATTAATTATAGGGTTTATATATTTAGCCATAACTGGATGGTATTTATCTGTATCTGCAGTATTATTAATAATTTTAAATATTATCCTTACTACCTTAGTTGGAAGTATAATAGCAACACTTGTTAATAGTTGTGTGAAAACCCAAGGCGGATTAAGTGCAGTAGCAACTATGGCTAGTAGTATGTATGGTTTCTTATGTGGAGCATATATGCCGTTATCACAATATCCAAAAGGAATAAGAATGTTTTTATGTATCAATCCAGGTACATATGCTAATCACTTGTTTAAACATCTATTTATGAGTGGTCCATTAAAAGAAATGAGTGGATTACCAAGTGATATTGATACTTCAATAAGAGATGCATTTGATGTTAATTTATATTTTTCAAATAAACAAATTTCTTATATTACAAGTATGATAATATTAATATTTGCTGTAGTTTTATCAATAACGGTATTTATACTTATAAATAGGCATAGATCAAAGAAATCAAGATAAATAGTCGAAAGACTATTTTTTTTCATAAAAAAAAGCCATTAAGGCTTTTTATAAATCAAATTCTTCTTCGTCATCAATATCTTCATCAGGAACAATACCTAATTCAATTGCAACGTCATACATTATTTCATTTACTGAGTAATATTCATCAAACATAGAAGTAGTTAAATCACTAAGTAAGGCAAACATTGCATCAGGGGCATCTTCTTTATCTTCTATGAATTTAAGAACTTTTTCCTCAAATTCACAAAGCATTTGGTAAGATTTTTTATCATCTGGATTAGTATTCATTAATTCATTTTGAAAATCATTTGTATATAACAATAAGTTTATTGTTTTAGATAATTTGTCCATTTCAGAAAGATTATCTTTGAAGATTTTCTTAAAAATCATTTGAATGGTAGAGAAATGATCATGAATATAGTTGAATGCTGATTCAAAAATAACTTCTTCCTCTTTTGGAAGATCAGTATTAGTATTAATTCTTTTATCATATAGAAAATCTATTACACTTATAACATGTAAAAAACGACTAATAATAGAACTTTTTATATTTATTAAATCAGTTACTAGACTGAAATTTTCGAACTTCCAATTTCCATAATCTGAATAAATATCCATAGAATTCTCCTTGTATTAACGATTTTTCATATGAGGGAATAATAAGATATCACGAATACTAGTAGTATTAGTGATTAACATTACGAAACGGTCAATTCCTATTCCGATTCCTCCACATGGTGGCATACCATATTCTAGTGCTTCAACGAAGTCAACGTCCATTTCGTTTGCTTCATCGTTACCTAAATCTTTTTCTTCTAATTGTTTTACAAATCTTTCTCTTTGATCAATTGGATCATTTAATTCAGAGAAGGCATTTGCATATTCTTTTGTATCAATGAATAATTCAAAGCGATCAGTAAAACGAGGGTCTTTATCATTTTTCTTTGCAAGAGGAGATATTTCAATTGGATGACCATAAACCATTGTTGGTTGAATGATTGTTTCCTCAACATATTTTTCAAAGAAAGCATTAATGATATGTCCAACACCAGTATAGTGCTTAGGAACATCAATGTGGTGTTCTTTTGCTAAGGCTTTTGCTTCATCTAGAGTCATTTCTTTCCAGAAATCTACTCCACTAGTTTCTTTTATTGCATCAACCATATGCCAACGTTTCCAACCTTTTGCTAAGTTGATTTCTTTATCACCTTTAACGACAGTGGTAGTACCTAAAACAGTTTGGGCTACATATGCGAAGCAGTTCTCAACTAAATCCATCATACCTTCCATGTCAGAATAAGCTAAATAAGCTTCGATAGTAGTAAATTCAGGATTATGAGTTGCATCCATTCCTTCATTTCTAAATAAACGTCCAATTTCATAAACAGCTTCTAATCCACCAACGATTAATCTCTTTAAAGGCAATTCAGTTGCGATACGTAAATAAAATGGCATATCTAATGTATTATGATGAGTTACGAATGGTCTAGCTGCAGCTCCACCTAAGATAGGGTGTAGAACTGGAGTTTCTACTTCAATAAATCCATTACCATCAAAGAAACTTTGAATAGCTCTAATAATTCTTGGTCTAAGCAAAGCAACTCTTTTTGATTCTTCATTTACGATTAAATCAACATATCTACGGCGTCTTGATTCTTCAACATCTTGTAAACCAGCAAATTTATCAGGCAATGGTCTTAATGCTTTTGATAAGTGAATGTACTCTTCAGCTTTAACACTGATTTCACCAGTATTAGTCATAAATACTTCACCAACAATACCAACAATATCACCTAAATCTGATGATTTAAATATTTCATATTGATCATCACCAACATGATCTTGTCTAACATATATTTGAATGAATCCTTCACGGTCTTGAATATTCATAAATCCCGCTTTACCTTGACGACGTTTAGTCATAATACGTCCAGCAATTTTAACGGTTTTATTAATTTCTGAAATTAAATTTTTCTTTTCTTCAAGTTCTTCTTTATCTTCAGGATTATTTAATTTGAATTTTGCAAATTCTTCTTTAATTTTTCCAGTATTTGAATCTCTATCAAAGCGTTGTCCAAATGGTTCAATTCCTTTTTGTCTTAATTCTTCCATTTTTTCGCGTCTAACGATTTCTTGTTCAGTTAAATGTTCCATATATTTATAGCCTCCTAAAAATATTACATTATATTATATCACATACAAAAACAAAAAACAATTTCAAATATAAACCTAGAGGCAATCATTGAGAAAAATAGATTGGCATGATATAATAAACTCAATTTAGTTGTATAAATTGGAGGTGTGTTTATGAAAAATCTTGTCAGATTAACAGATTATTCACAAGAAGACATATATAATATATTTAATATTGCAGATGAAATTGAACAAGGTAAATATCAAAACATATTTAAAGGGAAAAGTGTAGTAATATTTTTCCCAGAATCAAGCATTAGAACAAGAATTACATTTGAAAAAGGTATATATTTATTAGGCGGTCAATCAATATTATTTTCTAGTGAAACACTTGATAAAAAAGAGGATTTAAAGGATGTTTGTGGTTATTTAAATAATTGGGCTGATATGGTAATAGTTAGACATAAAGATATTAATGTAATTCAAAAGGTATCAGAATATTTAAATGTCCCTGTAATTAACGCAATGACTAGTGTTAATCATCCTTGTGAAGTAATTTCTGATATGTATGCATTGTCTAAAATTAGAAAAGATTTTATAAAAGATAAATACTTATTTTGCGGAGTTAATGGAAATATTGGTTTAGCATGGAAAGAAGCATCAGAAGTGATGGGTTTTAATTTATCACATTGTTGTGCACCTGGGTATGAAATAGAGGGTATTACTTGCTATAATAATATAAGTGAGGCTGTTAAGGGAAAAGATATAATATGCACAGATTCGCTACCATCAAATTGTCTTGAAGCATTTAAGGAATGCCAGGTTACTAAATCTATTATGAACTTAGCTAATTCAGGGGCAATATTAAATCCATGTCCTCCATTTTACCGTGGTGAAGAAGTATCAGAAGATGTAATTGAATCAAATTATTTTGTTGGATATGAATTTAAAAAGGACTTACTTAAAGTACAACAAGCAATTATGATTTATTGTATGAAATAATAAGATAGAAGCTTTCATAATTATGGGAGCTTTTTTTGATGTAAAAAATATTTAAGGTATTGACATTAACGCAGCGTAAACGTTTATAATATAGTTGGTGATGCATCATGGAATATAAAATAGATGATTTAAGCAAGCTTGCTTCAGTAAGTAAAAGGACTTTAAGGTATTATGATGAAATTGGTTTATTAAAACCATTGAAGATAAATTCCTCTGGATATAGGGTATATGGAAGTGAAGAAGTAAAAAAACTTCAACAGATACTATTCTATAAGGAATTAGGAATGGATTTAAATCATATTAAATCGATTCTTGGCAATAAGTATATTGATTATGTTAGTATTTTAAATGACCACAAGGAAAAATTACTAGAAAAAAGAAATTTAATTGATCAATTAATTAATAATATTAATAATACAATAAAAACGGAAAAAGGAGAAATATTTATGAATGACAAAGAAAGATTTGAAGGCTTTAAAAAAGAACAAATTGATAATAATGAAAAGAAATATGGTAAAGAAATTAGAGAAAAATATGGTGATGATAAGGTAAATGAATCAAATCAGAGGTATATGAAAATGACTAATGAGGAATATAGAGAGTTAGAAGATTTGGGTAATAAAGTTCTTGAAGCTTTAAAAGAAGCAAAAGAGGCAGGATTAGAAAGTGATAAAGCTAAAGAATTAGTCCTATTACATAAGAAATGGTTATGTTTTCATTGGAAGGAATATAACGAGGAAGCTCATATAAATTTAGGTAATATGTATGTAGATGATGAAAGATTTAGAGCTTATTATGATGATAAAATTGGTAATGGTAGTGCCTTATTCTTAAGAGATGCTTTGGAATACTACTTAAAATAGTAAAACTGGAAGGTTAAAATAATTCCTTCCAGTTTTTTTTGTTTTTATGTTTTTTCAATTTTTCTTTAATATATTTATAGAGCATTATAAATGGGGTAGGTACAGATATTATTTTTAATATATGTAAAACTTTTTTTAATATATAGTTGAAGTAAAAGAAAAATTCTTTTACTTTCTTTTTCATTTGTCTCTTTAATATTAGATGAGAAATTAATGTACCTAAGAAGAGAAATAGTAAATGAAAATATATGAATTCAATTTCCAATTTATCTAATATCTTAACATAGATAATAAAAATTAATATCCAAAAGAAGAATTCTAAGAAATTATTTAATTTGTGTGTTTTATAGAAGAAAAAGGTATAAGAAAGATGGATGAAGAATCCAAATAATAAATTTATAAATATAATATATAAATCATTAATAGATGTTATCATTTAAATATTTTTTTTATAAAGTTCTTTTCTTTTTTCTTTTTCTCGGCTTCTTTTGATGGATCAAGTACTATTTTTTTTATGTTTCCTTTTATTTTTAATTCATTTGCATTTTGGTCAATATTATCCATTTCTAAATGGTTTCCTATGATAAGGATTGTTCCTGCACTAGTAGTTAAATTGAATTCTTGTTCATTAAAAGAATTGAGTTTAACAAGCTCAGTTACCTTGATTTCATTTTTATTAGTAATAATAATTGTTTGATTGTTGAATGTCATTTAAATCACCATTAACAATATATGATTGGTTATAAAAAAAAATGAAGGTTTCCCTTCATTTTAAGCTTTATTTGAACTTCCTAGAACATTTTTGATTTTATGTCTAACAGAAATTCTAACATTATCGCGTGCAGCCTTAAGTGGTTGACGAGGATCGAAGTTAGCTGGATTTTCTACCATATATTTTCTCATAGGAGCATAAGCAGCTAAACGAATATCTGAATCAATATTTATTTTACAAACAGCATTACTAGCAGCAGTTCTTAACATATTTTCTGGAACCCCAATAGCATCTTTTATTTCTCCACCAAAATCTTTAAACATTTGCACATATTCAGGTAAAACGGATGAAGCACCATGTAAAACGATTGGGAATCCAGGAAGACGTTTAGTTATTTCATCTAAGATATCGAATCTTAATTGTGGGTTAGTACCTGGTTTGAATTTGAAAGCTCCATGTGAAGTCCCAATAGCGATTGCTAGAGAATCGACTCCTGTGCGTTTAACAAATTCTAGAACTTGATTTGGATCAGTATAAGAAGCATGTTCACTAGATACATTAACTTCATCTTCAATACCTGCTAATTGTCCTAGTTCACCTTCAACAGTGACATATGGAACACGAGAATGTGCATATTCACAAACTTTTTTAGTAAGAGCTATATTTTCTTCAAATGAAAGATGAGATCCATCAATCATAACAGAAGTAAATCCACCATCAATACATTCTTTACAAGTTTCAAAGCTTTCTCCATGGTCAAGATGTAGTGCAATAGGTAATCCGGTATCTTCAACGGCAGCTTCAACCAATTTTCTTAAGTATACAGGCTTTGCATATTTTCTAGCACCATTTGATACTTGTAAGATAACTGGAGATTTCTCTTCAGCAGCAGCATCAACGATACCTTGAATGGTTTCCATATTATTTATATTAAAAGCTCCAACGGCATATCCTTCATCGTAAGCTTTTTTTAACATTTCTTTCGTATTTACTAATGGCATAATAAACCTCCTAATATATGTATAATTATACTATAAAAAGCCCTTATTTCAAAGAAAAAAAGACTATTATTTAGTCTTTTTTGATTTTAGTTTCACTTATTAATTCATACATCAATTCAACATCACTTTTTTTAGTTGAGTCAAGTAGATTTAGAACTTTTATTTTCACTTCTTTGTTTCCGAATATAATAGTTATTATATCACCGATTTTCAATTGATGGGAAGGCTTAACTAATTTGTCATTGACGTAAATACGCTCATTTTCAGCAACTTCCTTAGCAATTGTACGTCTTTTAATAACTCTTGAAACCTTTAAATACTTATCTATCCTCATGTTTCTTTATATCATTATGAAAATCATCCATAATATCGTTATTATACTCTTCAATGATTTCTTCATCAGTAGTAACTTCAGGAGAAATAACTTTTTCTTCTTCTATAATAGTAGGTTCTACAGCAGGAGTAGTGTTATTGTCAGCGCGTGATAATTTACCTGTTTCATTGATTTCGTCAATATCAGCCTTAGTTAAAGTTTCAACTTTCTTCAAATACTTGGCGATAGTGCATAATAAATCTTTATTTTGATTGATAACAGTAGTAGCTCTTTCATAACATTCTTCAATGATACGTCTAGTTTCTTGATCAATTTCAAGAGCTATTTGGTCAGAGAAATTTTTATCTTTAAGATAATCTCTACCTAAGAATACGCTACCTTGCGATTGTTCATATTGAACTGGCCCAAGATTACTCATTCCATATTCAGTAACCATTGCACGCGCAATCTTAGTTGCTTGTTGGAAGTCATTTGAAGCACCAGTAGATACTTCATTAAATATAATTTGTTCAGCTACACGTCCACCAAGAAGACCAGTGATTCTATCTGTTAAAGATTTTTTAGTTTCTAAGAATTTTTCTTCTTCAGGTAGCATTAATGCATATCCACCTGCAGATCCACGAGGAATAATTGTAACTTTTTGAACAATGTTAGCATTGTCTAATTTTAAACCGATTACAGCATGCCCTGCTTCATGGTGAGCGACTATATCACGTTCATGTTCAGAGAATCTTCTAGTTTTTTTAGCAGGTCCCATAAGAACACGGTCAGTTGCTTCATCTAAGTCTTGAATAGTAATAGTATTACGATTTTCTCTAGCAGCTAAGATAGCAGCTTCATTTAATAAGTTTTCAATATCAGCTCCACTGAATCCTGGGATACGTTGAGCTAATTGATTTAAGTTTACATCAGAAGCAAGACGTTTATTTCTTGCATGAATTTTTAATATTGCTTCGCGTCCAGCAACATCTGGAGTGCTAATAGTGATTTGTCTATCAAATCTTCCTGGACGAAGAAGAGCAGGGTCTAATACGTCTGGTCTATTAGTAGCCGCGATAATGATAATACCTAAATTGGCAGTAAAACCATCCATTTCAACTAATAATTGATTAAGAGTTTGTTCACGTTCATCGTGTCCACCACCCATACCAGCACCACGTTGGCGACCTACCGCATCGATTTCATCAATGAAGATGATACAAGGGTGATTTTCTTTTGCAACTTTGAATAAGTCTCTTACTCTTGAAGCTCCAACCCCTACGAACATTTCTACGAAGTCAGATCCTGAAATACTAAAGAAAGGAACATTAGCTTCCCCAGCTACAGCCTTAGCAAGTAATGTTTTACCAGTTCCTGGAGGCCCAAATAATAGTATACCCTTAGGAATTCTAGCTCCCATATCTACATATTTCTTTGGAGATTTTAAGAAATCCACAACTTCAACTAATTCTTCCTTTTCTTCATCACAACCAGCAACATCTTTGAAAGTAATATTCTTTTCTCTAGACAATGTTGCTCTATTTTTAACGAAGTCGAAGGCTTTATTATTTCCTCCACCAGTTTTAGAAGTATAAACTATTACTCCAATCAGTAATACGAATGGAAGTAAACTAATTAAAATAGATAACCATACGTTTGAACTAAGTGTTTTAATGTTTATTGTTAGCAGATTATTACCATTACTATCAGTTTCAACCATTAGATAATTTAATAAATCTTTTTCAATAACTATTTTATAGCTCTTAGAAGTACCATTTTTATCGTATGTTCCTTTTATTGTATATAAAAGATAATTTTCTCCACCTACTGGAGTAGCAGTAGCAGTTTCAATTTTTCCTTCTTCAACATATTGAATATAAGTATCCCATGTTAAAGTTTCAGGTTTTTCTTTTGTTAGCGATGAGAATGCTAACCAAAATCCAACTAGTAAAAGTATTGCTAATAAAATAATACTAAAATCATTTTTTCTTCTTACTTGTCTTGGATTATTGTTTTTGTTTTGATTATTATTTTGATTCATCAATAAACTCCTTTATTATTTATATATTTCTTCTTTGAGAATTCCTATAAATGGTAAATTTCTATATTTTTCATTGTAATCTAATCCGTATCCAACCACAAATTCATTTGGAACGTTCATGCCAACATATTTTACTGTTATATCAGTTAATCGACCTTCAGGTTTATCAAGTAAAGCACAAAATTCAACACTTTTTGCTCCACGATCTATAAATAACTGTATTACATTAGAAGCAGTAATGCCACTGTCAACAATATCATCGATTATTATGATGTTTCGGTCTTTAACATCAACGTTAGTATCAACTTTTATGTTTAATTTACCAGTAGTTTTTGTTCCAGCATAGGAAGATACTTTCATATATTCTATTTCACAATAGCAATTTATGGATTTTAGTAAATCAGACATAAATGGTTGACAACCTTTGAGTAAACCAATAAATATTGGAAATTTGTCTTGATAATCCATCTCGATTTTTTTACCTAATTTAGAGCAAATATTTTCTATTTGTTCTTTATTAGCAATAACATCTTTAATGTCGTTTATCAAAGTAACAACTCCTCTACTACCAAATATATATTCCCTGAGTTTTTTTGTTTGATTACACTTTCGCTTTTAGCAATATCGATAACCCATAATATTTCTTCATTGTTTTCTACTAGTAAAATACTCTCTCTGTTTTCTCTAGTAATCTTTTTATCAATGAATAAATCTTTTATTTTCTTATGCCCAAAAGGTAATTTTATGACGTCTTCTCTCTTTCTATTTCTAATAGTAAGTGGAAACGCTATATCATTATAGCATAATTTAATTGATTTTGCACTATAATTTGCATTATGAATTATTGGTGTATTTGTAAAATAAACATTATATTTGTCATCACTATATTTATCATTTATAGAAGTTAATTTGATTTCAAAAAAACTTTTTTCTTGAATCTTTTCCAAATATGAAATATTATATCTTTTCTTAAAAATATAATTATTTTTCAAAACATAATCCTGTTGTGACTTTGAACTATTAATTATTTCAATAAGCTTAATAATTATTCGTTCATTTTTTTCAATATCAAATGATTCAAGCAATAAACATAAGATATCCTTCTTTAATGCTATATCTAAATCATTAAAAGAAGAATTATCAATATTATTGCCATTTTTTAATAAATAATCAGTACTATTTTTTCTTATAAAGGCAAAACTTTCTTTTACCAGAGTACTATAAGAAGAAGATTTGTCTAAAATATCAGTACATTCTTGTTTTAATAAAGGTATTATATGATGTCTAATTCTATTTCTTGTATAATCATCTTTTGCATTAGTAGAATCCTCATAATAGACGATATTGTTTTCTAAAGAATATTTTTGAATTTTTTCTTTATTCACACACAGCATTGGTCTAATGATATTTATACCTTCTAAATTCAATAAAGGTGATATACCACCATAACCATATAAATTTGATCCACTCATAATATTTAGTAGAATAGTTTCTAGGTTATCATCTTGATGATGAGCAGTAGCAATACACTTAGCATTATATTTTTTTGCAATATCTATAAAGAAACTATATCTTTCAAAGTGAGCGTAGTTATGGAAATTAGCATTTTCACAATCACTTAAATGATGAACCTCACAAGGAATATTTAATTCTTTTGCCATTTTTATAATAGCTTCTTCCTCAATATCAGAATCAAGTCTTTTTTTGTGATTAACATGCCCAATTATAACATTATAATTTAGTTTTATAAGTATATTAAGAAGAACCATTGAATCAACTCCACCACTTAGAGCAATAACGATTTTCTCATTATCATTTATTAGCTTTTCTTTCTTTATATACTTTGCTACCAAATTAATCATGTTAACACCACCATATTGCTTATTTTAACATAAAAAGTATAAAAAAAATAGTTATAGTACCTTAATTGCTAAAGCACTTAAATCATCTTTAATAACATTTTTATGTCTTTGAGTAACGAATTCTAAAATATCATTAACTATTCTTGTAGTATTTTTCAAATATAAGGATAGTAGAAGATTATTGAGTTCATTAGCTGGAACATGTTCGGTAACTCCATCAGAAAGCATAACAATTACATCTCCTTTATTGACTTTAAATCTAAAAGAATCACTTATGTTAGTCACCCCAATAGGAGGATTATTATTATATAATACTTTTAAGTTTTTACCAGAAACAAGATAAGTATTGGTACCCCCTAATTTATATAGAATACATTCTTTATTTACACAGTCTATTTGTAGTAAATCTAGGGTAGCATAATTTTCTTGATTATCCTTCATTTGGTATACATTGTTAATTAAGCTTATATTTGTGTCAATATCAAGTGGTAATCTAGACATATTACTCACTAGATTCAATATTTCTTTTGATTGGCAAAAGGCATTATATCCACTACCCATTCCATCACTCAAGGCAAATAGATACTTATAATTGTGATCTCTTTTTATATAGAAGTTATCGCCAGATAAATTGGCATTTTCTTTAGCAAGAGAATGGTGTTCAAAAGTAAGTTTTATTTTAGGTTGCATGTATAAATAAACAATTCCATCCTGTATTTGACAAGCATATGTATGTTTTAGAAAAAAAGATGCCTGTTTTACTAATACGTGGTTTATCTTCGAAATGGAAGCATTTAATACCTTAAATGATATTTCAGGTAAATTATCCTTAATAGAAAAAGAGTAATCTTTTATTCTGTATCCCAATGAAATAAGGTAGCTTTCGAGATTATAATAAAGGGCATTCTCTTTATTGTTTTCTAACTCAGTTTTCAATTCGTTTGTAAGGCTTTTAATATGCTTAATAATAGGAGAATTATTTGTACTAGTAATAGTCGTTTTTTCTGTTAAAATCATTTCTTTATAGTATGGACATGCAAGAATGAATTTTTTTAAGGACTCGGGAAGAGAAATTGTTTTCAAATCGCCTTTATAAGTTGTACAAAGAAATAAGTAATTGTAGGTAGCTATTTTGTTTTTTTTGAAACAGCTTTTATGGCTAGAGCAATTTAGGCAGTATCCTTCATATAAATTAGAAATTTTTGCTTCAATATCTAGATTATTATTTCCTGTTTTATTTAAAAAATTTTCAGTTATTTCTAAATAATTATTAAAAGCATCTATCGCTTTTATTTCCTTAGTTTTAGATTTTTTTGGTGCATTAATGACATATGACAAGTATAATGCGAATAGGGGAGTAATTAATAATAAATATCTCAGGAAACTAAGCTTATAAACGACTATTATATATAGTGAATACATAGAGATAATAATTAAATTTGGCTCAAAGAATGCGGTAGTAAAGAAGAATAAAACAGGACTTTTCGCTGGATTTAAATATAAAAAATAAAGAAAAAAATTAAGTAATGAAATAAATGAAAAAGAATACTTATTCATTAAAAATCTAAGATAACTAAGAATAATAATTGTTAATTCCAATGAATATGGAGATTTGCTTATTATTATATTCGAATAAGAAATACTTAAAATAAATATTTCAAATAAACGATTATTTTTTATATGAATAGTTGGATTTTTATCATAAGAAAGTGTAGATAAGAAAATGAAGATACCCATGATTGCTACTGATATAAAGCAACTTACAAGTAAATAAATGTAATTTCTATCTTTAAAGAAATATATTAAAAATAACGAAATAAGTGTTTCCGTCAAGATAGATAATATTAAGTTTCGATTGGATTTCTTTATTATAAATTGTAATAAAATATTTATTAATATTATTGCCAGTAATATCTTAAATAAATAATAGTTTTTATTTAATAAACTGGTGATTAAAAATATTGGACTATGAAATGGTAGGATAATAGAAAAGATAATAGTAAGAAGAATAATAAATGTGATATTAAAACTAGTACTTAAAGAAATAGTATATGCAACTAAAGAAATTTTTAAAGCGTTTATAAATATTTTTTTCATGAATTTCATCTCCTTTTTGTATTGTATTATTAAAAATATTAATAATTTGTCATGTTTTGATATGGATTTAATATTTATATCTTTTTTTAGGTGTGATATAATTAAACACAGGTGTTAAAAATGAAATTAGTGTTAGCGAGTTCTAGTCCTAGAAGAAAGGATATATTAGAACAATATGGATATAAATTTGATATTCTTAGTAAAGATGTAGATGAAACAATGTCTGATCGTTTAACGGTTATTGAAAATGTCTTAGATGTTAGTTTAAGAAAGGCAAAAGCTGTGTTTGAAACATGCAAAGAAGGTGTTATTTTGTCATGTGACACAATCGTGGTTTTTGAAAATATTATTTATGGTAAGCCGAGGGATATAAATGATGCATTTAAGACCTTAAAGACATTAAGTGGTAAGACCCATGAAGTGATATCCGCATTTACTGTTATGGTTAATAATGAAATATATAATAAGGCGATAACTTCTTATGTAACATTTAAGGAATTAAGTGATAATGATATTCTTGATTATATTGAAACAAAGGAATGCTTTGGTAAAGCAGGTAGTTATGCTATTCAAGGAATTGGTAGTAAATTAGTATTAAAACATGAAGGTGATTTAAATAATATTATAGGATTACCAATAGATGAAATAGCCCCAATAATTGATAAGTATTTAGGTGAATAAGATGAAGTGGAAAATTGGAAATATTGAAATACCTAACCAAGTTGTTTTAGCACCTATGGCTGGTGTCACAAATGAAGCATTTAGAGTTATTTGTAAAGAAATGGGAGCTGGTTTATTAGTTGCGGAAATGGTAAGTGATAAAGCGTTAGGTTTTCAAAATGAAAAAACAATAAAAATGACTAAAGTTAATAATATAGAACATCCAATTAGTATGCAGGTATTTGGTAGTGATGTTGAGTCAATGGTTAATGCGGCTAAGTGGATAGATGAGTATAGTGATGAGGATATTATTGATATTAATATGGGTTGTCCTGTAAATAAGGTAGCTAAAAAAGCTGGAGCCGGGGCTTCTTTATTAAGAGATCCAGAAAAAGTATATTTGATAACAAAAAGTATTGTAGAAGCTGTTAAAAAACCTGTTACAGTTAAGATTAGAATTGGTTGGGATCATGATAGCATTAATGCTGTAGAAAATGCTAAATTAATTGAAAAGGCAGGGGCTAGTGCAATTACGGTTCATGGTAGAACAAGAAGCCAGTTTTATAGTGGAAAAGCAGATTTAGATGCTATAAAAGCCGTTAAGGAAGCTGTATCTATACCAGTGATTGGTAATGGTGATATTGTTGATTATAAAACAGCTGAATATATGCTTAATTACACAAAATGTGATGCTATAATGATAGGTAGAGGATCGTTAGGCAATCCATTTGTTTTTAAAGAAATTACTAAATATTTGGATACTAAGGAAATAATAGATAGACCATCTAAAGAAGAAATATTAGATGTAATAGTTAAGCATTATGATTATTTGCTTAAGTTAAAAGGAAGTCATTTAACTTGTCTAGAAATGAGAAGTCATGTTTCTTGGTATTTAAAGGGTATGCCCGGAAGTGCTACTATTAAGAATAAAGTTAATCAAGAAAAATCTTTTGAGAGAGTATTAGAAATAATTAAAGAGTATTTTAACGAATTGTAAGGGAGTGAAATTATGGAATCATTTGCATGTGAAATAATGAAAAGTAATGATAAGTATTATATTAATATCCCATTTAATGTGTGGGCAAAAACAAAAAATCGAGCCGGTACAGTTTTTGCTAAAATTATTATTTTAAGTGACACAGTTAATGTGTTAGATTTTGAATGTCGTTTGGTTCCTAAAAAAGAAGGAAACTTCTATATTCCTTTAGGTACAAAAGCATATGGAATTATTTCTGAATATAAAAAATTAAGTGTTGAATTAGAATTCATTCAAGAATTAAAAAGAATAAATCATAATAGTCCTTATTCAATAGATAATCCAATAAGAAAGAAAATAGAGTATGTTGCACAGCCATCAAAAGGATTATGCATGCATGCAATTATTTCTATGATAACAGGTATTACAATTGAAGAAGCTTGTGAGAGAATGCAGGCAAGAGCTTTTCAAGGTTCGATTAGTAAGATGTTAGAGACCTTAGATTATTATGGTATTAATCATGGTAAATTAACATATAAGTTTAAAGAATTACCTTCTGTTTGTATTATAAATACTAGACAGGGAAGAAGAAATCATTTCTGTATGTATTATAAAAATAAGTTTTATGATCCAACATATGGAATAAAGGATAAAATAGATATTGATGATATAATTTCTTATATTGAAATATTTATTTAAAAAAATAATCGGATTAATATCCGATTTTTTCTATCTTGAAGTAATTATCTAATACTTCATATAATTGTTTAAAGTATGATGATATAGTCCAAATGCTTATACCACCTAGGTTGTTTTCTTTTGCAAGTAACGATTTTGCTTGTATACTTCTTGGATCCTCAAAATATACAATGTGTTCCTTCTTTCCACTATCATAATAAGTAAAGAAAGGAGTTTCTGCAAGATCATCATATTTTATAGTCGCATTTTTACTTTTTGCATATTCAATAGAAGTAGAGTTAGGAATGCTTTTTGCCGCACTACCTTCTACATAAGGGAGTGTAAAATCATATCCATAGTTTGGTACACCCATAAAAATCTTTTTTGGAGGCATTTCAGTAATTGCATAGTCAATTACTTTTTTTACCTCATTTATTGGAGCAACTGGCATAGCTGGGCCATATGTATATCCCCATTCATAGGTCATTAAAACTGTATAATCAGTTTCTTCACCTAAGACTTTATAGTCGTGTGCCTCATATAGAAGACCAGTTTGCTCAGCACTTGTCTTAGGGGCTAATGCGACTGATAAAGTATAATTTCCTTCCATTTTTAATCTATCATGGAGAGTAGCAATAAATTCCTCATATGCCTTTTTATCATCGGGGCTAATATATTCAAAGTCAATATTTAGTCCATAATATTCTTTGTCTTTAAGTTTAGTAACAATCTCTTTTAGTAGACGATTTTGTATAATTTCATTATTTAAAATATTATGAACTAATTCGGTACTAAAAGTACCATTTTTATTAGTATTAGTAACAACCATGATAGGTGCTACATTGTATTTTTTTGCAGCTGCGATTAATGGCGTATCATTGATATCAATTAAACTACCATTTTCATCAATACTATATGAAAATATTGAAAGATAGGTTAAATAGGGTAATGACTTTTCAACAATAGATATACTACTTGAATCATAAGCATAGCCATTTATTTTTATAGGAGTTCTATCATCTTTTTTTGTACTAATTCTTATCTTTTCTCCGACAGTTAATTGATATGGTGGAGTAATATTAGGATTTAAAAACTTTAAAGCTTCTAGGCTTAATCCATACTTATTAGCAATGCTATATAAACTATCTCCTTCTTTTACATAATAAACATAATCATTCTTTTTGATTATTAAACATTGTCCCACTACAAGAGAATTAGGATCTTTTATATTGTTTTCATTAATTATCTTCTCTGCACTTACTTTGTAATTATTAGCGATAGAATAAATACTATCTCCAGATTTAACTACATATAGGATCATAAAAATACACCTCATATTAATGTATGATAAATGCACAGATATGTGATATTTTTATGGAACATTTTTCTATTGTGGGGTATAATATAAAAGAAAACGAATTGGAGGAGAGAACATGGAAGAGTTAGAAAAAGAAATATTAGAACTTATCCGTAGCGACAAGAGCAATGAAGAAATCAAAGAAAGCTTAAGTCATTATCATGATTTAGATATAGCGGAAGTTATTCCCTCCCTTTCAACTGAAGAAAGAGCTAGACTTTATGAAATTTTAGGGGATCAAGAAACATCAGATGTATTATCTTATGTTGATACAGAAGATATTGAAGAAATATTTGATGAATTATCAGATGAAAAAGTAGCTGATTTAGTAGAAAATATGGATTCGGATGATGCGGTTGATTTTCTTGAGGAATTAGATGAAGAAGATAGAGATACTATCTTAGATTTGATGGAAAGTGAAGCGGCTTTTGATGCAAGATTAATCTTATCATATGATAAGGATGAAATTGGTAGTAGAATGACAACTAATTTTATTACTATTACTAAAGATGATACTATTAGAAAAGCAATGAAATCATTAATCACTCAAGCAAGTGAGAATGATAATATAAGTACTTTATTTGTTACCGAAGAAAATGGAAGTTTGTATGGGGCAATCGATTTAAAAGATTTAATAATTGCTCGTGAAAATGATGATTTAGAAAAGATTATTCAAAAGAATTATCCGTATGTACTTGATACACAAATTGTTGCGGATATCATTAATGATTTGAAGGATTATGCTGAAGAAATTATTCCAGTCTTAGATGCTTCAAACAAATTAATAGGAGTTATTACATCTAGTGATATAGTTGAAGCAGTAAATGATGAATTAAGTGAAGATTATTCTAAATTTGCGGGGTTAACTTCTCAGGAAGATTTAAATGAATCAGTATTTACTTCTATGAAGAAAAGAATCCCATGGTTATTCCTACTATTATTTTTAGGATTAGGTATATCTTTATTGATATCTAGATTTGATACCGTAATTGCGATTTTACCAACAGTAGTATTCTTTCAATCATTAATATTAGATATGGCTGGAAACTCAGGAACGCAATCACTAGCGGTTACAATAAGGGTTTTAAGTGATGAAGAAGTAGATAAAGCCAAATTACGTCGACTTTTATTTAAAGAAGTAAGAGTTGGATTATGTAATGGTTTAGTATTATCAATTCTTGCGTATGCAGTAGTATTATTATTTATGGTAGTAACACGTACATCTTTATCTCCAGATTTAGTATTTAATTATGCTGATGCATTCAAAGTTGGTGGAGTTGTGGCGATTGCTCTTTTAACGGCTATGGTTTTATCTAGTGCAATAGGTTCATTAACACCAATCTTCTTTAAAAAAGTTGGTGTAGATCCAGCCGTTGCATCAGGACCACTTATTACAACCCTAAATGATATTATAGCTATTGTTTGCTATTACGGATTAGCATTTATAATGTTTAGTGCATTATTATAAATAATATAAGGAAAAAGATATTCACTATATAATGAATATCTTTTTTATTTAGGATGCTATATAAAAATAAAAATATTTCAAAACGATAAAATTTTATATTATAATAAATTTATATATAGAGAAGAGGTCAATAAATGATATCCAAGAATGATATACTATCTTTTGAAAAAACGGATTATGTGTTAAATAGTGGAGATGATTTTATATATCATCTACCTCATTTGGAATTAAGAAATTGGATATCTAATTATACAATTACTTTTCCCCATAAAAACATGATGACAGATGATTATACAGTTATTCCACATGGAAGTGCAACACTAGTATTTTATTGTGATAGTAAAGGAATGCATAGTGACCTATTTGGACCATCAATGAAACCTATTGCTGTAGGAAAAAAGGCAAGTCAATGCGATATGATTTTTATTATTGAATTTCAACCAGCAGGTTTATCAGTATTTATAGATATGAAACAGAAGGAATTAATTGATAAAATAATTTCATTTAATGAAGTAAATATAGAATTAAATAATTTAATTATTGAAGCTCTTTATAATAGTAATAGTATTATGGATTTAATTAATATAATTGATGATATATTATTAATAAATCAAAACTCTATTTGTCCGTTAGAATTAAAATTATCTATTAAAAGAATTATTGAAAACTTAGGAAATATTTCAAGCAAAGATTTATCAGAAGAACTTTTTTATAGTGAGCGACAATTAAATCGTATTTTTAATAAATATTTAGGTATGAATATTAAATCTTTTTCTAGATTAGTAAGAGTAAATAAAGCAATCCGTCTTTTAAATGATCCACAAAATAGTATTACTGATATTTGTAATTTGTCTGGCTTTTATGATTTATCGCATTTTATCCATGACTTTAGTTCAATATGTGGGATAACGCCACATGAATATCGAAATAACATGTCCGATTTTTACAGTGAAATCGCTAAATTCAAATGATACAATGACTTTGAAGGAGTGGTAATAATGAAATATTGTGGAACATTGATTTCTGTAAATAATATGGAATTAGCAAAACAATTTTATGAAAAAGTATTAGAACAAAAGGTCGTGATGGACTTAGGAACACATGTATCTTTTGAAAATGGACTTTCTTTACAATCAGATTATAATATTCTTGTGGGAGTTGATTTTGAGACACATAGACAATCAAACAATTTCCAACTTTACTTTGAAGTTGATAATTTAGATTATTGGGAATCAAAACTAAAATCTACTAATGATATTGAATTTATTCATGATAAGAAAGAATATCCTTGGGGTCAAAATGTCATTCGCTTTTATGATTATGATAAATATATAATTGAAATTGCTGAAAGCATGATAAGTGTTGCAAAAAGACTTTTAGAACAAGGGTTATCGATTGAGGAAACAGCAAAGCTTACTATGTTTCCCATTGAAGTTATAAAAACTTTTTTATAATCAATAATTATAAATAAAACCCAATTCATCACAAAGTGATATGAATTGGGTTTTATTTATATAGTATTTTATATAGTATTTAAAGCTAATTCTGTTTCTCCAACTAACTCATTAAATAATTCTTTAACTGAAACAAGTTTATTTATTCTATAAGCATTACTACCACAGAAAAGTAATCCTTCGTCAGTATTTCCTCTAAATGCATTAGTAAGGGCTTTTGTTATACAGTATGGACTGTTTTTAGGATCACATGGAACAATACATCTATAGCATTTTTTGATTGGTACTTTATTTTCTGCTACATCATTTATGAATTTATTTTTTATTGCTCTACCGGGCATTCCGACAGGGCTCTTTACGAGCACTATGTCTTCTTGTTTGGCATTGATATAAGCTTGTTTATAACTATCTGATGCATCGCATTCGTATGTACCTATAAATCTAGTTCCCATTTGGACACCGTCTGCGCCCAGTTTAAGGAATTTGGCAATATCGTTTCCATCATATATGCCTCCGGCAACAATAACTGGAATTTTTATTCCATTTTCTTCCTCAAATTTTCTCATTTCTGCGACTACTTCAACAGTGATTTCTTCAAGTGATTGAGCTTTGTTGTTTGCTAAATCATCAGCATTAAAACCAAGATGTCCACCTGCTAATGGTCCTTCAACCACTATCATATCTGGTACATAATTATATTTTGTTGTCCATAATTTAATTATTAATTTTGCAGCTCTTACTGAAGAGATAATTGGTGCAATTTTTGTTTTTGTTCCTTCAACTAATTTAGGTAATTCCTTTGGTATTCCAGCTCCTGAAACTATTAAGTCTATTCCTTTTTTTACAGCTCTTTTTACTAGGTCAACGTAATTATTCATTGCAACCATAATATTCATTCCTAGAATTCCCTTTTTGGAAATTTTTCTTGCTTTATCAATTTCATTATCTATAGCACGTAAATTAGCCTCATTAGGGTTTTTATCATAATCTGGTTCCAAGAATCCAATACTAGCGCCAGATAGTATTCCAATACCACCTTCTTTAGCTACATTACCAGCTAAACATGAACCTGAAACTCCAATACCCATTCCACCTTGAATAATAGGGTATAGAGAAGTTTTATCTCCAATCTTTAATCCTTTTAATATCATTTATTTATCCTCATTTTTTCTTTTTTTAAAGCATTAAATTTCTTCATGCTCAATTAATAATTATATAGCAAAAACAAGAAAAGTAAAGTTTTGGTTTTCAAAATATTTGTATTTCAAATTAAAATGAAATGATATTACAAAATGCGACATTTTTATTAATTATTTTTTTGTTGCATTAAGATGATTTAAATAATATTGTAAAAAAAGATAAATACTATAAAAGGTGATCGTATGGCTTATTATAATTATCATGGAATAATAAGAAAAAAGATATTAGATGGAATGCTGGTTAAATACGAAATAGTAGAGAACTATAAGAAGATAAGCCCCGCCTTAGTATTATATTTCGAAGATGGAAGTGTTTATCCAATTAGAGAATATAGGTGGGGGGAATATTTACCAGTAATAGAAAGAAAATTTAATGGTGAGTTTTTTTAAAAAGTGTGTTATTATAGGTATGGAGTAAGTTTTTAATTGGGACAAGTTTGTTTATGTATAATCTCTATTAAAATATGGAAGTATTTATCGGAGGAATGCATATGAAAAGAACAAAAAAATTAACATTGAATAAATGGTTTAACGCCATATTATTAATAGGGTCGTTATTGATAACAATAACAAGAATAACTAAATTTAATACTATAAAACAGACATTGACATGGTATGGTAGACTTCATCCGTTATGGTTTAAAATATGGGGACTTATATCAGGGACAGCAGTTTATTATGGTATTAAATCTATGTGTGATAAGTATAATATTAAGAACAAAATATTAGATTTATTTACTTTGTTATCCTTAGTTTTAGCGCTTGTAACGGTAAATGTATTAGGTACATCTTTATTAGAACGAAGAATTCATTATATAACAGCAGCTGCATTTGGAGTTGTTGCATATTTTTGTATTTTGTATGTTTTTAATAGGGCAAAGAAAACAGAAAATGGAAGTACTCTTCAATATATTGTTTTACTAGTTATGGGTATAACAGAATTAGTATTATTGTTCTTTTTCGGTCTTAATGCTTTTAATGAAATATTCTTAACTGTAGCAGCATTGGGATGCGTATTAAACAATATTTTATTTAGTGATAATAGAGTTAGTAATGAAGCACTGGATGAAAGAGTAAATGCAATAGAATAGAGGATATAAAAGATGAATCTTAGAATTTATTTGATAGTAATTGCTGTAATGAGTATAATTACTCTATGTGCATATTACTTTGATAAACAAAAAGCAATTAAGGGAAAATGGAGAACAAAGGAAAAAACATTATTGCTATTATCAGCATTGTTTGGTTCAATAGGTGGTTTATTTTCTTTATATGTAATAAGACATAAAAACAAACATTGGTACTTTGTACTAACAAATGTAGTGGCATTTGTTGTACATGTGGCTATAGGAATCGTTATTTATAAACAATTTGGATTCTAAAAAGAGTATTGCAAGTATAAAGGAAATATATTATAATATTTACAGGACGACAGAAAACCTAAACGAAAAGAGATTAGCTACCAACTAATCTCTTTTCTAATTTTATGGAAACAAAGGACGGCAGAAAAGGTAATTGCTACTTCTTGCTAGAAGTGTGACGACTCTTAATTATCATATATACTAGAAGCAATATTATAATTAGAGTGATTAGGTATTCCACCTAAATAACCTCCTATTTCATTCGTCCATTATTTCCTGACGAAAGTAGTGCATAGCCCTAAGCCTCCTATAAAATTTAGTTACTTTTTACAGTAACAAGGTGATAATAACATGTATTAAAATCATTGTAAATAGCCCTAAAAATCACTAAAATTGCAGTTTTATAAAGAGAAAAACATTGTATAGCAATATATAATGTTTTGAAAGACTTTTTATTAAAACAAGCCATTATTATGAAGTTTTTATAATATTAAAATTAAATTAAATTTTCTTAAAGTCCAACTTTAAGGGTTCACCATAATATACTACTTTTGTTAATTATAATTATTTAAATAGCTTTGTATTAAATCAACTAATTTTCCAATATGAAATCCATCTACGAAAGAATGATGGACTTGAATAGAAAAAGGTAGAAGAATCTTTTGATCCCTTTCAAAATATTTTCCCCAATCAAATAAGGGAGTAGCATTATCTTTTTTTCCTGAATTTGTATGAGAAATATGAGTGTAAGAAATCCATGGCATAGGAGAGAACTGAAAGATATCATTTCCTAGTGGACCTGTGAAATAATCTACTTGATTATTGGCTGTTTTTGTTGCGAGTGAAACATATTCAGATATGGTTTCTTGCATTGGAACGTTTATAACTTTAAATAATTCAGTATCTTTATTCATAAAAGTAAATGCAGTATCTATTTTATCAAATAAGACAATTTTACCATCAAGAAAACGATAACGAAATTCTTCTATTGAATTGGCACATTTTGTTATTACATAAATTAATGCCATTGTAAAAGAGTAATTTTGTTCTTTTATTTTAGGAAGAAAATTAGTAATGTCAAGTTCTAGAGTTATACAAAAAGCTGGCTCAATACTATTTCTAAAAACCATGCAATGTGTAGATCTTTTCCAGTTCTTTTCATCAATTATTTTATAGGTATTAGCCATATAATAATCCTCCAATTATTTTTTATTTATTTTACTGATGATTTCTTCAAAATTATATTTTCCTTGATTATTTGGAGTTTCCAATTTAAAGTTATCATCTTTATATCTTGGTATAATGTGGATATGGAAATGCATGACAGTTTGCCCTGCAATTTCATTGCAGTTATTGATTATATTAAAGCCTTCACAATTAAGCTTTTCCATTAAAATATTACTTACTTTTTGAACCGTTATCATGCTTTCAGCAAGTACATCTTTATCAATATCTAGTAAGTTAGCATAATGATTTTTTGGAATTATTAATGTATGTCCATATGTTGCTTGTGATAGGTCTAATATAGCTATAAAGTTATTATCTTCATAGATTTTTGAACTAGGTATTTCCCCTTTTATTATTTTACAAAATATACAATTCATAATATGCACCTCAATTGAATTTATTATATCATAAAAAAAACCAAATCTTTAAAATTTGGTTTTCTTTATAAATTATTTTTGTGTAGCGAATGGATAGTAGTAATTAATTTCTTCGTCAAATGTAATATAGTCAAGATAAATTGTTAATAACATATATCTTGTATTTGTAGTAGGATCACTTAGAATAATATGATCTTTACCAGCAGCTTCAAGTATTCCTTTAAAGATTTTTGATCCCCATTGGCTATTTTCGAAGTTCATGTAAACATTAACTGGTTTTCCTAGGTTTAGTCTTAATATGTTTTCGATATAAGATTGTTCCGTCATATCTTGATTAGTTGGATATGGATAATCCTGTCCTTGACCTGGGGCCATTGGTTGTTGATACGGATAGCTACCATAAACTGGTATGCATGGTGGGTACTGATAAAAATTCATAAATTTTCCTCCTATTTTTTAATAACAATTTTCTGATGGCAATGGTGAATAGAAGCAGTGACTTTTATATTTTCCTGTATTCCATTGTCCATACCATTGGGCTTTGCATCCCTGTCCGAAGGGATTGTAAAACCAAAGTGCTTCATCAGCGGGATAAGTACGTTCTCCGTTAATGCATCGCATAGCTAGTTTTTTATCAACACTTCTAGCTGCCTGATAAAAGTAACTTTTTGAAGTTGCTTCAAATCCTCCTGGAGATTGAAAGACCATTTGCTCAATTGTATTTATGTTCTTAAAGTCTAGACAATTTGCCCTAACTCTATTTACCCCCACATTTCCTACCATTAGCATTCCTTTTTGTCCTTCGCCTTCCGCCTCTGCTCGCATCAATCTAGCAAGTAACGATACTTCAGCTTCTGTATATTTTATAACCGCCATAAAAACACCTCTACTTAACTATATTATTATAGTTTCTTAAATATTCATAAAAAGAAAAAACCATTGCTGGTTTTATTTTAAAATCATTTCAATTTCTATATTTTCTTCTGTGGCTGAAATATTAGCATAACTTCCACAAATTATTGGAATCATGGGTTTTAGATGTCCTATATCAGTATCCATTATAATAGGAACATTGTATTTTGCTAAAATATCAGTAATACAAGTATATTGTGATATGCCATATAGGGTATCGGTGTTTAAAGGTCTACCAAATATAAAACCAGATACATTATTAAACCATCCAGCTCTTTCTAATTGTAGTAAAGTTCTTTTCACAGATACAACATTTAATTCACAAGCTTCAAGGAACCATATTATTTTATCATCTTGATATTTTTTAATGAAATTTAAAACATTATCATATTTGGTTCCTAAGAATGATGGTAGTACATCAAGGCATCCACCGATAAGGCGTCCACTAAAACTCGCATTATCATTTGGGAAAAGGGTTAGTATTTTATCTTCGGTTAGATTATAGTTAAGAAATGGATTATTTTCATTTTTTAGAGATTCTTTTTCATACTTAGAATATCCTTTAAGTATTAGTTTTTCTCCACTAAGCAGTTTAAAACAATCAGTTTGAGATTCTTCCAAATAATTGCTTCCAAATTCAGGGGCACAAGGACCATAAATGGTCGCAACATCACATATGGTTGTGAGTAGAAAGGTTAGATTGGTATTATCTGAATATCCCATAAACCATTTAGGTTTAGAATTTTTAATGATATCAAAATCAATTTCATCTAGTATTTCAGTCATGAATTCTCCACCACCGACTGATAATAACATTTGTGATGATATATCTTGGTATGAAGTCATAAATTCGCTTGCACGTTCATATTTGTATTCTTTGTTATATAATACTTCAGAGAAATTAGTATTTGATAGTAAAACATGGTACCCTAAATCTTCAATATTAGATATGGATTTTAATAGTCTCGATTTATAAGGCTCATTTGAACAACTAAAAGAAGGTGTTATATATTTTATGGAATTATTTTTATTTAGAAAATCAGGATATTTCATATGTTTCACCTCAAAAAAATTATAACATAATGATAATTGTTATGCTATAATAAAAGTTAGAGGTGGAATAATGTTTAGTAAATTTTTTAAAAAGAAAGAAACCAATAAAAAAGATAAAGATGTATATTTTTCTTATGATATAAAACCATACATTAATTTAAAATATAATATGATATTTTCTCATGATAGTTGTATATATGATGATGAAAAAGTAGTTGTAATGGCAAGAAGAATAAAAAAAGTCTTATTGAAGTTCGTTTTGGTATCAGATTATGATCACTATAGAAAACTTGATTTATCAAATGAAAAATTAATCGAATTAAATAAAGATAAAGAATTTGAATATGGATTTAAAATAGAAGATATAAATAGTGAATTTCTTGTTCAAGTTACTATTTTTGAACAAAAGAATGAAGAAACTAAAAAGTATTCAATAGAAATGTCTAAAGCAACTAAAACAGAATATTTATCATATTTAGTTTATGATGAAGAAACTGTAGTACTAAATATGTATAAGAGATTGAGAAATTATGGTCCACTATTTAATGAATACCAAACAGCGATGTTTTATGATGTTGGAGCAAAAGATCCGGAGGAAGAATAATGTTTACAAAAATGAGCAAAGCAAAATCATGGCTTTTATTTGGCGTTAGTATTGTAGTAGCATGTTTATCAGTGTTTTTGGCATATGCCGTTTCTAGTCAAACAGTAGGGACAATAATAATGGTTATAGCATTCTTATTTTCTTCTTTTATGCTACAAGTAGCATTATCTAAAACTATTAGAGTGAAAGAAAAAAAAGTTAATTATATAAGTAATGAATATGAAGTTGAAGATTTTAATAGATTAGAGGAATCTCTTCGAAAAGAAAAATTCAATTCTCATAAAACTAGTTTTGGAACAGCTTTTATTAAAATAGAAAATAAGGTTGCATATAAGGTTATTCTTATTACTAATGTTGAAAATTATTTGAATCAAACAGAACAAGATAAATCAGGAAAAACCACTAAAGGGATTGATGATTGTACATCATTTGTTGGTTTTGAAATATTTAGAGAAATTGATGATACAATCAGTTCTAAAATAAAAGATTTTTCTTTTCAAGGTGATAAGGTTTTTTATGAGGGATTTTATTATATTGAAGAAGAAAATCTTTTAATTGAACCGAATGCTATCGTTCCTTTAGAACATCACGATATGAATGTAAAGCATTTAAAAAATATATTAGGATTAAAATTAAAAGATGATATTGAAAATTAATAATTTAAATATTTTCTATGAAGAATATGGCGATGGAAAACCTATAATATTTCTTCACGGGAATAGAGAAGATTCATCGATATTTTCTAATATTAGTAAAAAATTAGAGTCAAAATATAAAGTATATATATTAGATACTAGATGCCATGGTAAAAGTGAACATGGCTTACTTACATATGAAAATATAGCTTTAGATATAATAGAATTTATTAGTAAATTAGAAATAGTAGATCCGATAGTATGTGGATTTAGTGATGGTGCAATTGCTGCATTATTAGTGGCTATAAAAGAGAAGAAGATTGCTTCGAAATTAATTTTGATGGGTGTTAATTATAATTATAAAGGTATAAAATTTTTCTCTAGATTAGAAATGAAAATAAGTTATTTCTTTAAAAGAGATAAATACATAAGATTAATGTTAAAAGAACCAAATGTTAGTATTTCCTCATTAAGAGAAATTGAAAGTAACGTTGTATTATTGTTTGGGAAAAATGATTTAATTAAAAAGAAACATATTAATAACCTTCATAAAAATATAATTAATTCTAGAGTAGAAATACTAGAAAATGAAGATCATTATAGTTATGTTTTTAATAATAATAAGCTACTTGAAGTTATAAATAAATATTTAGATTGAAATGGTGCCTTTTGGTACCGTTTTTATTATTCTATGGGTTTTATTTTCATGATAAATAATATATAATGAATATATGAGAAATAGGTGATAATTATGAAATTAATAAAAAATTTAATAACTAGTTTTCTAATCTCAGCTATTTCATTGTATCTTGTATTTTATGTTAAGGAACCTAAAAATAATGGTGAAAATATATACTTAGTTATTTTTGTTACATTTTTATTAATATTTATATACTTAGAAGGTGGTATCGCTAAATTTAGTGATATGCATATGATAAATAGAATAGTATTTATTCTAGTCAATCTTACTGCAATTATATTTTCATTAATTATATTTGAAAAGTTTTGGTTGATATTAATTGGTGTGATATTAATGAATATAATGCCTAATTTGATTAAGAGAAATAAAGTGTTATTGTTTGTAGTTACAGCTATGATATATCCACTAGTTGTCTTACAAACTTTTGATTTAGCGGATAATGTAATACTTTTGTGGATCATATATACATTAATCACATTGGGTTATAGTTTTTACAATAAATATAAAAAAACTAGAGTATATTTTGATGATAGTTATTAGGAGATAAGAAAATGGCGAAAAAAAAGAAAATGACTAAAAAACAACAGCAACAAATAAAAAATGTGACTAGCAGTAAATGGTTTATATGGTTAATTATTGTAGTTCTATTTATAGTAGTAGCTGCAGGTGGTTATTTCGGATATAGTTATTATGATGCAACGAAAAAAATTAACGATATTGAATACGAAGTGGTTTTTGACGAAACGGATACTAAACGAATTAATGTGTCTGTAAAAGTTAATGATGAGAAAAAGGTTTTAGATTACTATGATGTTTGTGTTTTAGATGTAAATAATGATGTGGTAAGTAGTATTGATGATAATACGATTGTAAATGAATTTGTCCAATATGAATTTACTAAGTTAAAAGCAAATAGAACATATAAAATTGGATTAATTTATTATCGTGGTGTAGTTTCAAAAAATCTTTTTGTGGCAACTAAAAATTATTTAAATGAAACATATGTAACACAAACCTTATCTATTAATGATGAAGAACTACATGTCTATGTATTAGAAATGCATGATAAGTATGGTGATTCTTTGTATATTAAAAAGGGTGATTTTGATATGCTTATTGATTCTGGTGATGCAGGTGATGGCGAATATGTTAGGGATTTTATTGAAGAAAATATTTCTGAAGATAAAAAACTTGAAGTATTAGTAGTTACACATGCCCATTCTGATCATATGGGTGGTTTAGTCAAAATGTCAAATTCTGATAGTAAGCCTAAATCATTAGATGCAGTGGATAGTATTGATTATATTATTGACTATGGACATAGTAGAAATTCAAATACTATGCATAGCAGTTGGGTTACTAAGAGACAAGAATATATTGATAAGGGAGCAGTTCATTATCCTGCTTATGATGCAGTTAATGGATTAAATGGACTTACTAATATAATTGAAATAGAAGAAAATTTTACTATTGAAATTGTGGATACCAATAATTACGTGGAAAATAATCAATTACCATCAAGTACAAATTATAATGAATATTCAGTGGCGACTTTAATTACCTATTATGAAACAAAACTTTTCGCTGCAGGAGATTTAGAGGATGCTGGTGAAAATAAATTGGTTTCTAATGCAAGTAATACGGGAATTAATGATATAACTGAAGAAGACGAAGTTATTTATAAAGCATGTCATCATGGAACTGATGTAGGAACAAATAGGAATGCTGATGGTGGTAATAAAATGTCATTATTGAAGTTAATTAAACCAGATTACTTTATTATTTCTTCAACAATCGGAGAATCTGATCATCCATATGTTAAAACTATTGCTAACTTCTTATGGTTTAGTGATGAAATATATTTTAATGGTACAAATGGAACATTAGATATTTTGTTAGATGGTAGTGATGTTAATATAACTGGCTTTGGAGCAACTGTAAAATATAGTGTTCCTGGATATAGCAATATGGATTATGATTCACAAAAGAATTTGAAATATACGGATACATTACATTATATGTATTCTTTATATGGCACAACAGGTGTTACTAGAAAAGCAGCTGTAGAGAGTGCGTATCAAGCATTATTAACTAATTATCCAAAATAAAAAAAGGGAGGTGTTAGGATGGATAATAGAATTAAAGAAAAAACTAAAATATATAAACCAGAAATAACACATTGTCCTCTTTGTGGTACAAAATTAATGTATCGTTATACAGTTAGTAATAAAGTTATTCAATTTTATGATGGTGGTAGTTCTAGGGTAAAAAATTTAGGGTATAGCTGTTCAAATCCTGACTGTACTCACCCTGAAATTATTTATACTTCTCAAACGGCATCTAAGTTATGTATCAAGGGATATACTTATTCAGCTAAGGTTTTGGCAACCATTTCATATTATAAACAAAAGCATATGAGTAGAGATGAAATATGCGACAAACTGGTTGAACAAGGAATTGAGATATCAGATCGTAATATTGATATTATATATGAAAAATATAAAGAAAAATTAGAAATGGATTATAAGAAAAATATTGATGTGGAATATAATTATATGATGCGTGAATATGGTCAAATTATGATTTCTATCGATGCGATTTCTATCGATGATGGAAAAGCAAAATTAGTTTCAGTAAGAAATTTTTTCACAAGTAATCAAATAGGATTACATTTATTTGAAGAAAAATCACCAAATGATTATGATTTTTTAGATGAATACTTGGATAAAAAATGGAATATTACAGTAATTGCAACAGTTAGAAGAATAACAGGATTTTTTCCTGAAGTAGAAAAAAGAGCAAAAGCAGATGTAAAATATATTCATTATTTGAAGTATTAGTATTGGAGGAAAAATATATGAGTAGTGTAAATTTGGATGAGTACGACAAGCAAATATTAAAAATTCTACAAGAGGATGCATCAATTTCTAACGTAGAATTATCGAAAAGAATTGGACTTGCTCCATCTTCTTGTTTATTAAGAACAAAAAATTTAAAGGAACAAAAAATTATTAAAAACTTTACAACAATTATTGATGAAAAGGTATTAGGATATGAAGTGACTGCGTTTGCTAAGGTTGCTTTATTGCCGCTTAATAGAGAAACATCATCAAGATTCATTGAAGAAGCTAATAATATTCCTCAAATAGTTGAATGCTATACAATTACAGGGGATTGTGCTTTTTTAATAAAAGTTGTAGCGAAAGATTTAAAATTTTATCGTGACTTTGTTATCGATAAAATTATGGCGATTCCTTTTGTGAGTCACATAGAAACTAATATGGTTGTGGGAGTAGAAAAGCAAACGACTTCAGTTCCACTAGATTAAAAATATTTGGAGGTAAAAAATGAAAGGAATAAAGAATTTATATAAATGGGCAAAGAAATATCTTTGGATGATTCTTTTTTTGCTTGGATTAAACTATGTTTTGCAGTACACATATTCATTTTTGCCTTTACTTGTACAATATGCTTTTAAGGTTATCGGTGGTGAAGAACGTAATGTTAATTTGCCATCTTTTTTAATAAATATATTTGAAAAAGGTAAGGAGCCTTTAATGGTTGTCTTAATTGTTGGTATCTCTATGGTATCAATTCAAGCAGGTAGATCAGTAATGAGATTTATTGCGAACTATGGACAAAATGTTATAACAGAAAATATATCAAGAGATATGAAAGTTAAAATGTATAGTCATATAACTGATTTGTCATATTCATATCACAATAATGTTGATACTGGGGATTTAATTCAAAGATGTACATCAGATGTTGAGACATCTTCTAAATTTGTTTCAACTCAGTTTCCTGAATTGGTAAATATCTTTGTGACGATTGGTATTGGAGCTTATCAGGTATATCATATTAATGTAACTTTAATGTGGGTTAGTATGATAATTATTCCAATTACGGGTATTGCTTCAGTAATATATTTTGCATATGTTAATAAAGCATTTAAAAAGATCGAAAAACAAGAGTCTAAAATGACATCTATTATCCAACAGAATGTTAATAATTCTCGAGTTGTAAGAGTATTTGCGACTGAAAAATATGAGTTTGATAAGATGGATGAGGCAAGTAGAGAATATACAAAAGCAACTGAAAAGTTTAATAGTAAAATGGCCCTATTTTGGGGGTTTATGGATGGCTCAGTTACCTTACAATATGGATTGACGATACTTGTTAGTATCATGCTAGCTAAAAAAGGTTTAGTAGATATGGCGGATATTACAGCATGTTTATTATTGCTTGGGATGCTAATATGGCCAATTAGAGGATTAGGTAGAATAATTGCTCAATTTGGTAAAACAATTGTTGGGGTTAATCGTTTGGAAGAAGTGTTAGAAGAAAAGATTGAATTTGAAGATAATGGAACACTTACTCCTAAAATTACTGGTAAAATTGAATTTAAAGATGTTCATTTCGAATTCAAAGATGATAATACTAAATTGTTAAAAGGTGTTACTTTTGATATTAATCCAGGTGAAACTGTAGCAATTGTTGGTAAAACAGGTAGTGGTAAATCAACTATTTGTAATATATTAACAAGAATGCTAGATTACGATACTGGTAGTGTACTAATAGATGGTATTGAGCTTAAAGACATTGAGAAAAAACATTTGAGAAGAAATATCAAGATGGTTCCACAAGATCCATTCCTATTCTCAAAAACGATTTATGAAAACATCTCAATAACTGATAAATTAGCTAGTAAAGAAAAAGTATACCATGCCGCTGATATTGCCAATATTGCGGATGAAATAGATCGCTTTGAATTAGGATATGATACTATTGTTGGAGAAAAAGGGACAACCTTATCAGGTGGACAAAAACAAAGAGTAGCGATTGCTCGTATTCTAGTTGATGAAAGTCCAGTTATTATATTTGATGATTCGTTGAGTGCCTTAGATAATAAGACGGATTTAATGATTCGTAAAGCTTTAAAGAATCGTGAAAATTTTCAGACAATGATAATAGTTACTCACCGTACAACGACTGCTAAGGAAGCAGATAAAATTATTGTTGTAGAAAATGGAATAATTAAAGAAGTTGGTACTCATGAACAATTAGCTAATAAAGAAGGCTTATATAAGGAATTATGGGGTATACAAGGGCAATTAGAAAAAGAATTTATAAAGTTGATTGATGGAGGTGAAGTAAATGAGTAAACCACTTGAAGATCAAGAATATTCAGGCGAACATTCAAAGGGCGCTTGGAAGAAGATTATTAAAACGGCATTAAATCATAAAAAAGTATTAACAGCTATGTTTATTGCGGTGTTTATGACTGTCGCATTAAACATTTCCTTACCATTATTAAATAAGTATTCAATTAGCCATTACTTTGAGAATACTAATCCTAATCGATTTGATAATGTTAATATTATTATTGTTGTATACATATGTTTTGCGATTGGATATTTTGTAAGTATATTTTTATATGTTAGAGCTGCTGGAATCATGGAGGCAAGAGTTTCCTACGATTTAAGAAAAGAAGCTTATGAGAAACTTCAAAAACTATCATTTTCTTATTTTGATAGAACAGCTCAAGGATGGATAATGGCAAGAATGACTAGTGATGCTAGAACATTATCAAATATTATTTCTTGGGGATTTGTTGATATTTTATGGGGCGGATTATTGATGATAAGTATATTGATTGTCTTATTAATCCAAAATCCATTACTAGCATTAATAGTTATATTGTTAACACCTATAATGCTAGGATTTACGATTGTTGTAAGGAAAAAAGTACTTTACTATTACCGTAAGGCAAAGAAGATTAATAGTGAGGTTACTGCTTCATTTAATGAAGGCTTCTTAGGTAGTAAAGCAACTAAAAGTTTAGTAATTGAAGACAATAATAAACTAGAATTTAATGAGCGTGTTCGTAATTATCGAGTTCATTCCTTAAAGGCTGGAAAAATAGGTGCAACATTTGGACCGGTTGTCTTTATTTTAGGATATTTAGGTGTTGCAAGTATTTTATATGCTGGTGGAAAAATAATATTAGATGAGGTTAAGATATTTGGACATCTAATGACTATATCAAGTTTATATCTATTTGTTGATTATACAATTCAATTCTTTGATCCAGTAATGCAGGTATCTAGGGTTATTGGAGATTTCCAACAGGCTCAAGCTTCCGCAGAAAGAATTGTATCATTGATTGAACAAGAAGTAGAAATTGTTGATAGTCCTGAGGTTATTGAAAAATATGGTACGATTTTTGAACCAAAGATTGAAAATTATGAAGATATTAATGGTGAAATAGAATTTAAGGATGTAACATTTAAATATAGTTATGGAGAAGAAGTTTTAAAGGATTTTAATCTACATATTAAAGCAGGTCAAAGCGTGGCTATTGTTGGTCATACTGGTAGTGGTAAGAGTACTATTGTAAATCTCATTTGTCGTTTTTATGAACCGACTAAGGGGAATATCTTAATTGATGGTAAAGATTATAAAGAAAGAAGTCTTGGTTGGCTTCATTCTAAATTAGGCTACGTATTACAAAGTCCACAATTATTTAGTGGCTCAATTATGGAAAACATTAGATATGGTAGACTAGATGCGACTGATGAAGAAGTTATTGAGGTAGCTAAATTAGTTAATGCTCATGAATTCATTTCTAGATTAGATGATAAATATAATAGTGAAGTTGGTGAAGGTGGTAATAAATTATCACTTGGAGAAAGACAATTAATAAGTTTTGCTAGAGCTATTATTACTAACCCCCGCATTTTAGTACTAGATGAAGCTACCTCAAGTATTGATACTAAGACAGAGTTAGTAATTCAAAATGCTATTGGTAAGGTTCTAAAGGGACGTACAAGTTTTGTAATAGCCCATAGATTATCTACTATTGTAAATAGTGATTTAATATTAGTGCTTGATAAGGGTGTGGTGGTGGAAAGTGGAAGCCATCAGGAGTTATTAAGTAAACGTGGACATTATTTTGAATTATATTTAAATCAATTTAAGCGCGAAAAAGAAGATTTATTAATTAATAATTGAAAAAAGATATACGTTTTCGTATAATTATTAGAAGGAGTGATATTATGAATGCAGTTTTATCAGTTTTAGGGAAAGATTCAGTTGGTATATTATCAGTTATATCAACAGGATGTTATAAATATAATGCAAACATTATTGAAGTAAGCCAATCAATTTTAAAGGATTACTTTGCAATGTTTATGGTAGTAAATATTGATGATTTAAATGTTGAATTTTCAGACTTCATAGATGCAATGAAGGAAATAGGAGTTAATAAAAACGTTGATGTACATGTAATGCATGAAGATATTTTTAACTCAATGCATAAGATCTAGAGGTGTGTTATGTTCTCAAATAAGGAAATATTAGAAACAATTGAAATGATTAAAAATCAAAATTTAGATATTAGAACTATTACAATGGGAATATCTTTAATTGATTGTATGGACTCTGATATAAATAAGAGTTGTGAAAAAGTTTATAATAAAATTTATAGACTAGCAAAAGACTTAGTTAAAACTGGTGATGCAATTGCTAAGAAGTACGGTATACCTATTGTTAATAAAAGAGTAAGTGTTACTCCTATTGCAATGCTTGTAGGTGTAAGTGGTGGAAATCCTATACAATATGCTAAGACATTAGATAAAGTAGCTGAGGAAATTGGAATTGATTTTATCGGTGGATACAGTGCATTAGTTCAGAAGGGATATGCTCCTGGAGATTTTGAATTGATTAATTCAATTCCTGAAGCATTAAGTGTAACAAATAAAGTATGTTCATCTGTAAATGTTGGTTCTACTAAAGCAGGAATCAATATGGATGCTGTTAAAAAGATGGGACAAGTGGTTTTAGAAGCTGCAAGACTTACTCAAGATAGAGAATGTATTGGTGCTGGTAAATTAGTTGTATTCTGTAATGCAGTTGATGATAACCCATTTATGGCAGGAGCTTTCCATGGTGTAGGTGAGGCTGATGTTGTTATTAATGTTGGTGTAAGTGGTCCAGGTGTTGTTAGAGAAGCCATCAAATTAGCTCCTAAAGATGCAAGTATCTCTGAAATAGCTGATATTATTAAAAAGACAGCATTTAAAATTACTAGAATGGGTCAATTAGTTGGTACAGAAGCTGGTAAAGCTTTAAATGTTCCTTTTGGGATCGTAGATTTATCATTGGCCCCAACTCCAGCAATTGGAGATTCTGTTGCATATATCTTAGAAGAAATTGGATTAGAAAGCTGTGGTGCTTATGGTACAACTGCTTGTCTTGCCATGCTAAATGATGCCGTTAAAAAAGGTGGAGTTATGGCTTCAAGTAGAGTAGGTGGATTAAGTGGAGCATTTATTCCAGTTACTGAGGATGCGGGTATGATTAAAGCAGCTAGAGTTGGTTCTCTTTCTTTAGAAAAATTAGAAGCAATGACTGCTGTATGTTCAGTAGGTCTAGATATGATTGTAATACCTGGTGATACTCCAGCTGAAGTTATATCAGGAATAATCGCTGATGAAGCGGCTATTGGTATGGTTAATAGTAAAACTACTGCAGTTAGAGTTATTCCTGCCATTGGTAAAAATCCTGATGAAGAAATCAATTTTGGTGGATTATTAGGATATGGGCCAATTATGAAAGTAAATAAATTCAAATGTGATACATTTATTAATCGTGGTGGACAAATTCCTGCCCCACTTCAAAGTTTAAAGAATTAATACAAATCCTGGTTTAGACCAGGATTTATTATTTTTACAAGAAATGATATAATAAATATATCCGATGTAATTCAGGATTTCAGTTAAAACTTAATGAATCTTTGCCAAAAGAATTATTAAAGGAATTAATTTTGTTAAAAGTTAAAGAAATTGAAACAATAATTGGAAAGAGGTGAAAATATGAATAGAGAGCAAAATCCATTTTTTGATTTTATGATGAGTAGATCAATAGATCAAGAAAAAATGCAAGTAGTGTTATTAGAAAATTTTAAGTTACAACAACAAGGTGCTTTTAATAAAGAAGCCTATGAAAAGTCATGCCTAGATATGATGTCTTTAGTAAAGGACGAATATAAGGAAGAAGTTCAAAATATTTTTAATAATTTTGGAAAAGGACATATTAGTAAATAATAGATTAGAATCTAAAATGTTTTAGATTCTTTTTTTGTTTTCGACAAAAATTGACAAAATATGGAAAACGGATATAATGTAGTTATCTTAATATTTGTTTTTTAGTTTTATGTGGGTAGATAAATTTCTGCCCTATTTCAATGTTTAAGAATTGCTCGGAGGGTACAGTATGAAAAAATTATTAATTATTAAAAAAAAGATATTTTTTGGTGTATTATTTTTTACATCTTTAATAGGATTAAGTGGGTGTGGCGAAACAACTAATAAATTCACGGTAAAGTTCGATAGTAACGGTGGAAATGAAATTCAAAGCATTGAAGTTGAATCTGGGAAATCAATAGAAGAGCCTGCTGCTCCATTTAAAAATGGGTATACTTTTAGATTTTGGTCTATAGATAATAATGAAACAAGTAATAAATTTGAATTTTCTCAAACAATTAACAAGGATATTAATTTGTATGCACTATGGGATGCCAATGCGTATACTATAACATTTGATAAACAAGGTGGGGGAAATGGTAGTGATAGTGTAAGTGTTAAATATGACGAGATACTTCCTGATGCTGATGCTCCTGAAAAAGAGGATCATATTTTCATAGGATATTATGATGCACTATCAGGAGGAAATAAATATTATAATGCTGATATGACAAGTGGAAAGAATTACGATATAGCATCAAACATTATTTTATATGCGCATTGGCAAATAAGTAATTATACAATTACCTTTGATAAACAAAACGGAATAGGTGGATCAGAATCTGTTTCTGCTATATATGGAAATGCTATGCCAACAGCAACGGCACCAACAAAAGAAGGATATACATTTACTGGGTACTATGACTCGGTATCAGGTGGTGCTAAGTATTATGATGCAGATATGAATAGTGAAAAAGAATGGGATAAAGAAACAAATACAACGTTATATGCAAGGTGGGAGGTTATAGAATATACCATAACATTTGATAAACAAGGTGGAGAAAATGGTACTGAAAGTATTAAGGTAACTTATAATTCAAGTATGCCAAAAGCAACAGCACCAACAAAAGAAGGATATACATTTACTGGATACTATGATTCAATATCAGGTGGAGTTCAGTATTATGACACTGATATGAGTAGTGTAAAAGCTTGGGATAAAAAAGAAAATACAGTGTTATATGCAAGATGGGCTGATAGTTATTTTACACCTGGATTGAATTTTACATTAGTAAATGACACATATGTAGTTGATAAAGGAACGCTGAGTGGTGTTATTGAAGTTGTTATTCCTAAATATTATAATGGTAAACTAGTGACGGGTATAGCTGATTTTGGTTTTTCTCAATATTATAGTATGAGTTCTATAACTTTACCAGACTCTATAACAAGTATAGGAAAAAATGCATTTGATTGGTGTCTTAGTTTAAATTACATAATATTACCATTATCGATAACAAGTATAGATAATTATGCCTTTAATGATTGTGACAATTTAACAATATATACTCATTATCAATTAAAACCATCTGGATGGAATTATTCTTGGAATCCAGATAACCGACCAGTATGTTGGGGGACAACTTCTGATGTAATTGATAATTATAATAATTTACAGTATATTATTGCAAATAACGAAATTATAATCGTAAGGTATGTGGGTACGGAAGAGATAGCAAGTATACCAACAAAAATAAATGATATTGATGTAACAACTATAGGAGAATATGCTTTCAAAAATTGTGACAATCTAAAAAGGATAATGATACCGATTATTGTAAAAAGTATAAAAGAGAAGGCTTTCTATCATTGCTTCAATTTAACAATTTATTCAGAAAGTAAAATAAAACCGATCGATTGGGATGAGTCGTGGAATTATAATGATCGACCAGTGTATTGGGGTATCAACCAAAAATACCTAAAAGAATATGAAGATTTATTATGTTATATTGTTGATAATGAAATTACAATAATAAAATATATTGGTACAGCATCAACAGTTGATATACCAACAAAAATAAATGGTATAGATGTAACAAGTATAGGAGAAAGAGCTTTTGCTGATTGTGATAATTTACTAAGTATAACCATCCCGAATAGTGTAACAAATATAGAGAAATATGCTTTTGTTAATTGTACTAAACTAACAACTATAACAATGTCGGATTGTTTGAGAAGTATGGGTGAATATGCCTTCTCTAATTGCCGTAGTCTAGCCAGTGTAGCAATACCGAATAGTGTAACAAGTATAGGAAAATATGCTTTTGAAAAGTGTTATAGTTTAACAAGCATTATAATACCAGATGGAATAACAATTATAGCCGGTTATACTTTCTATAATTGTGATAATTTAACAAGTATAACCATACCGAATAGTGTAGAAATTATAGGAGAATATGCCCTTTATGGTTGTATTAAATTAACAGGTATAACCATACCGAATAGTGTAGAAATTATAGGAGAATATGCCTTCTCTGGATGTAGTAATTTAACAACCATCACCATCCCAAATAGTGTAGAAATTATAGGAAAATATGCTTTCTATTATTGTTTGACCCTAACAATTTACACGCAACATGAATCAAAACCAATAAGCTGGGACACATCATGGAATCCGTCTAATCGAGAAGTATATTGGGACATGATATTTGATGATGTAAACGAGTATAATGGATTGAAATATATGATTCTTAATAATGAAATCTCAATAATAAGGTATATAGGAATAGAAACGACGTTGAATATACCATCAAAAATAAATGGCATAGATGTAACAAGTATAGGAGATTCAGCCTTCGTTAATTGTAGTAATCTAATAAGTATAATAGTACCAAGTAGTGTAATAAATATAGGAGAATATGCCTTCGCTAATTGCATCAACCTAATAAATATAGAAATCCCAGATAGTGTAACAAATATAGGGGAATATGCTTTTTTTAGTTGTAGCAGCCTAATGAGTATTGTATTACCAAAAGGATTAACAATAATAAGGTATTGTTTATTTTCAAATTGTAATGAATTAATAAGCGTAATAATCCCAGATAGTGTAACAAATATAGAAAATTTTGCCTTTTATGGTTGTAATAGCCTAACAAATATAACGATACCAAGCAGTGTATTAATTATGGGAGATTCTGTTTTTTATAAATGTGCTAAGTTAATAATCTATACTGAACATTTATTAAAACCAACGGGTTGGATATACACATGGAATTATGATAATCGACCAGTACATTGGGGTATGACATTTGATGATATAGTTGAATATAATGGATTAAGATACGCAGTTGTTAATGATGAAATTGTAATAATGGAGTACATAGGAATATCAACAATAGTAAATATACCAGCAAAAATAAATGGTATGGATGTGACAGGTATAGAAAATTTTGCTTTTTATAAGTGTAATGATCTAACAAGTATCACAATACAAACTAATATAATAAGGATAGGGGAATATGCCTTTTATAAGTGTAGTAATCTAATAAATATCACAATATCGGGTACTGTAACAAAAGTAGGAAAGTCTGCCTTTTATGAGTGTAGTAATCTAACGGGTATAATAACATTGGGAGGATTAACAGGTATAGAAAATTTTGCTTTTTATGAATGTAGTAATTTGACAAGTATAATAATGCTAGAAGGAATAACAAAGATAGGAGAATATGCCTTCTATAATTGTAGTAATTTAACAAGCATAGCCATACCAAATAGTGTAACAAGTATAGAAGAAGGTGCCTTTGCTTTTTGTAGTAATTTAACAAGCATAACGATACCAAGCAGTGTAACGAGTATAGGAGAATGGGTCTTTTCTGGATGTAGTAACTTAAGCATTTACACCGAACACCAATCAAAGCCAAAGGGTTGGATTACATCATGGAATTCCTCTAATCAAATTTATTGGGGTATTATGCCCGATTCAATAAAAGAATATGAAGGTTTACAGTACCGAATTATTGATAATGAAATTATAATAGTAAACTATATAGGAATATCGACAATAGTAAATATACCCTCAACAATAAATGATATAGATGTAAGAAGTATCGGAGATACTGCTTTCTTTGGATGTAGTAACCTAACAAGTATAACAATCCCAAGTAGTGTGATAAGTATAGGAGATTCTGCTTTCGAGAATTGTAATAGTCTAATAAATATAACAATATTAGAGGGGGTAATAACTATAGGAGAAAAAGCTTTTTCTGGATGTAGTAGCCTAACAAGTATAATAATTCCAAACAGTGTAACAAGTATTGGGGCAAGGACGTTCTCTAGTTGCAGTAGTTTAGCCGATATAACAATATCAAGTAGTGTTACAATTATAGAAAGTTATGTTTTCTATAATTGTAGCAATCTAACAAATATAATAATCCCAGATAGTGTAACAAATATAGGTGAAAGAGCCTTCTCATACTGTAGTAGCCTAACTGATATAATAATCCCGGATAGCGTTATAAGTATAGAAAGTTATGCTTTCTTTAATTGTGAAAATCTAGTAAGTATAACAATCCCAAGTAGTGTGATAAGTATAGGAAGGTGGGCCTTCTTTTCATGCTTTGATCTAACTATCTACACCCAACATAAATCAATGCCAGCAGGGTGGAACACATCATGGAATTATGATGATTGTCCAGTAGTTTGGGATGCAAAATAATAAAATATAGAATTCTAAATTTTTTATTCTCTGATTTGATTATTAGAGTATAGTTTTTATTGATGTTAAGAACCCCTTCGGTTTTCTAATTTTAATTAGTCTACCTTTGGGGTTTTTGATATTTTATATAAAATGTTTTGTATTAATATAAGAAATTGACAAAAGATAGAAAAAGGATATAATATTATTATACCGTTGATAAAGAATAGTAATTTGTTTTAATTATATTAAGAGAGTCTATGTTTGGTGTGAATAGATTATATAAAACGAATGAATCTACTTTTGAGGTAAATGTATGCCTGCATTAAAGGTTAAAGAGCTAGTTTTTACTAGAATTAAGGTGGCACCACGGGTTATCTCGTCCTTAAACTAATGGGTGTTTTTTTTTATTTTATAAGGAGTGTTTTTATGTTAGATATTAAATTTGTTAGAGAAAATGTAGAAAAAGTAAAAGAGAATATAAAAAAGAAATTTCAAGATCACAAGCTAGTTCTTGTGGATGAAATCATAGAATTAGATAAGAATGTTAGAGCTAATAAAGCTGAAGTTGAAACTTTACGTGCTGAAAGAAATAATAGTAGTAATTCAATTGGTGCTTTAATGCGTGAAAAGAAAATTGATGAAGCAAATGCTTTAAAAGCTAGAGTTTCTGAAATTAATGTTCGTATTACTGAAATTGAAAGTGAATTAGTTGTATTAGAAGAAAATCTAAAAAATAAAATGATGGTTATTCCTAATATTATTGATGATAGTGTACCTGTTGGTAAAGATGATAGTGAAAATGTTGAAGTAAAAAGATATTTAGAACCTAAATTAAAACCATTTGAGGTTCCATATCATTTAGATATTATTGAAAAAGTAAACGGAATAGATTTAGATGGAGCTAGAAAAGTAGCTGGTAGTGGATTCTATTATTTAATGGGGAATATTGCAAGACTTCATAGTGCAGTCCTAAATTATGCTCGTGATTTTATGATTGATAGAGGATTTACTTATTGTATACCTCCATTTATGATTAGAAGTAATGTTGTAACTGGTGTTATGAGTTTTACTGAAATGGAAGCCATGATGTACAAAATTGAAGGTGAAGACTTATACCTTATAGGTACAAGTGAACATTCTATGATTGGTAAATTTATTGATACAATTAATGATAAATCTAAATTGCCATATACATTAACATCATATTCACCTTGCTTTAGAAAAGAAAAAGGTGCACATGGTATAGAAGAAAGAGGAATTTACCGTATTCATCAATTTGAAAAACAAGAAATGATTGTTGTATGTGAACCAGAAGACTCAAAGGCTTGGTTTGATAAATTATGGCAACACACAGTAGATTTATTTGTAAGTATGGAAATTCCTGTTAGAACATTAGAATGTTGTAGTGGAGATTTAGCTGACCTTAAGGTAAAAAGTATTGATGTTGAAGCATGGTCACCACGTCAACAAAAGTATTTTGAAGTAGGAAGCTGTTCAAATTTAGGAGATGCACAAGCAAGACGTCTTGGTATTAGAATAAAAGGTGAAAAACAAAATTATTTTGCACATACCTTAAATAATACAGTAGTAGCTCCACCTAGAATGCTAATAGCTTTACTTGAAAATCATTTAAATGAAGATGGAAGCATTAACGTACCAAAAGTATTAAGACCATATATGGGTGGTTTAGAAACAATTAAATAATAAAAATGAGCATATCATTGATATGCCCATTTTTTATATGTTCCAACTAAATATCTTGTTTAATATATGTTAATTCTATAATTAATCCATCTGTAGAAATAGTAATAGTGATTGTTGAATCGCTAGCAGTTATACTTACACCATCTTTAGACAGAGCAGAGGCTTCTTCAGCATCAGTAGGGATCATCGTAGTACCAACCATTTTGTATTCGCATGGGTAGTTCCAACTATCATATTGGCGTATAGACATCATATTCCCATCTACTCTAAATAAAGAATCTATATATATGATGTTGATTTGATCTTCTAATATTGCCGTTAGTGCACCTGCACCTGATACAGAACCACTTTTGAATAGATAATCGCCATCACTAGGTGCCGGAGCATCATTGTTTGATGATTCATCATCTTGTTTGGTGAATTCTACTTTAACAAAGATATTCAAATCCTCCATAGAAAGAATGATTCTATTTCCACTAACAGTCATTTCATTCCCATTGGCTTTCATTTCTGCAGCTTTATCCTCATCAACTGGTATCATTTTAGAACGGGACATTTTAAATTCGTATGCTTCATCAAAATTACCATTATATCCAAAAGATAGAATGGTGCCTTCTATTTTAAGTGATGACCTTTCAAAGATGATATTCAATGTGCTGTCTAGCATTGATTTGATTTCTTCATCACCAGTTATTGACATGGTTGTGAATGAATATATACCATCGTTAGGTGTATCATAGATGCTATTATCACCACAGGATACAAGAGTAAGTAATGCCATAAATACTAAGATAAACATAGCAAATACTTTTTTACATAATTTCATTTTCCTCTTCCTCTCTTATAGTAAGCTAATTACCTATATATTAGGATATTTTGGGAAAATTGTCAACATACCACAAATTTTGTATAATTGATTATTGAACAGGATAAATGAATTTTATAGTAGATTTTAAGATGAGAAGAAGAAATAAAAAATGTCAGCAATTTGTCTGACATTTTTTATTTTCATTAATTTGATTACTTTGTGAATGTTAATTTTACAGTTATTCCTTCCATAGACATAACCATAATAACTTTTGAACCGCTAGTTGTTAAGTAAGCGTCCATACCTTCTTCCATTTCTTCATCAGAAACAGGAACGATTTTCTTACCAGATACTTTAAACTCTGTTGCTTCTTCCCATTCACCATCTACAAACATAGAGATAAATTTACCTTCTACACGAAGAATACAACCTTCGTATTGACTATCAAGCATCTCTAATAAAATAGCTTTTGAAAAAGAATCTAAATCACCACTTATAGATGAACTAGAGTAAGTATAGTCTCCTTCTTTTGGGAAATCTACATCACCACATGATACAAGAGTAAGTAATGCCATAAATATTAGGGCAAACATACCAAAAGTTTTTTTACATAATTTCATTTTCCTCTTCCTCTCCACATTAACAAGTTATATGAGTATAACTTTCTTAATACATATATCGTATAATTTTTGTCATAATTTGTCAATAATTTAAATTGGTAATAACGCACTTTTTTAGAAATTCTTCATTAATAACGATAATGTTAGCTATCTAAGCGTTGTATTATCTCAAATTTTCCTTTATTAAAAAACAGCAATAAAAACATGGCAAAAATATATATTCAATCTTTTTTAGAAATATATCTATTTTGGTTATATATGCACTATAAAAAGAGTTTTTATTAAGGCAATTTTGATATATACTCATAAACTATAATTGGTGATAGAATGTATAGAAGTAATGTGATAGCAAATATAAAAGGATCAAACAAATATCCTAATATATCGGGTATAATTAGATTTTATGAGTTTCCTATGGGAGTATTAGTGGTAAGTGAGGTTAGTAATTTACCAGTTAAAAGAGATAATTGTATAAATCGATTAAATGCCATGCATATTCATAATGGAGTTAGTTGTGATGAGAAGGATGATAAATATGTAGATGTAGGAAGTCATTATAATCCTAATAATTGTGCACATCCGATGCATTTAGGTGATTTATTACCACTTGAAAACAACGATTCATATGCTTTTAGTGCGGTGTTATATAATAAATTTACTATTGAAGAAATAATAGGTAAAGTAGTAATTATTCATGAATCATATGATGATTTTACTACTCAACCATCGGGTAATGCAGGGAAAATGATTGCATGTGGTTTAATAGAAATGAATAGTAAGACAAGTATTTAATAAAAAAACCAGATATGATATAATATTTTTATTAAGTTGGTGAAATGATGGAATTAAAAGAATCTTTTGAAAGAGATATAATAAAAAAATATCGTAGGTTTCTATGGGCAAAGTTCATAAAGGCTCTACAAGAATATAAATTAATAGAACCTGGTGATAAGGTTGCGGTCGCGGTTAGTGGAGGCAAGGATAGTTTATTATTAGCTAAACTAATGCAAGAAGTAAAAAAACATGGTGACTTTGATTTTGATATTGAATATATAGCTATGAATCCAGGTTTTAGTGATGAGAATAAAGAATTATTACTTCGTAATTGCCAGATTTTAGGTATTGATGTTAAGTTATATGATTCAAATGTTTTTGAAGTTGCTAATAAATTATCTCCAAAACAACCATGTTATATGTGTGCTAGAATGAGAAGAGGATTTTTATATACTAAAGCTAAAGAATTGGGATGTAATAAATTAGCATTAGGTCACCACTTCAATGATGTTATAGAAACAACTATGATGAACATCTTATATGCTGGTTCTTTTAAAACAATGGTTCCTAAATTAAAAGCTGAGAATTTCGAGAATATTGAATTAATTAGACCTATGTATTTTATAAAAGAAAAAGATATAAAGAGAATTATGAAAGCTCATGATATTCATACTATGAATTGCGGATGTAGTGTGGCAAGTGGTAATTTACCTTCTAAACGTAGAGAAGTCAAAGAATTAATTGAAAAATTACTAGAAACAAGTGATGTAATAGATCAAAACATTTTTAAATCAGTTGAGAATGTTAATATAAGTGGAATTTTAGGATACAAGGACGAAGATAAAATGGTAGATTTTAATACTATTTATGAAAGTAGAAAGGGCGAAATTGATGAGTGATTATTTAATTAATATTTTTATACCAATAATACTTACTTTTCTCTTTACATTTATAGTAGGTTTTGAAAGACAAAATATTGGTAAGGCAGCTGGTATTAGCGCGCATGTTATTGTATCAGTTGCGGCTTGTGGTATTGCGATATTACAAAGAGAATTATTTGCTTCAGAAATAGCGGCAGGTAAATTAAATGCTGATGGACAAAGAGTTATTGCGCAAGTAATAGCTGGAATAGGATTCTTAGGTGCTGGTATTATCCTTAAAACAGGTAAAGAGGTCAAAGGTTTAACAACGGCATCTACTATTTGGTTTTGTGCAATGTTAGGTTTAATTTTAGGAATGAAAAAATATGATATTGGAATAACAATGGGAGTATTTATTGTTATATTCTTATATTTTAGGGATATATTTAGGGGTGTTAATCCATTCAAAAATAATCATGTAAAACGTGTAGATGATAATGATAGGTGATAGTTATGTATGATGATTCAATTTGCGCTATTGCAACGCCATATGGTGTCGGGGCAATAAGTGTTATTAGAACTAGTGGTATAAATTCAATAGAGCTAGTAAATAAAATATTTAAAGGTAAAGATTTAACTAAAGCCTCTGCGAATACTATTAATTATGGATACATTATGGATAATGATGATATAGTAGATGAAGTAATGGTCGGAGTATTTAGAGCACCTAAATCATTTACGGCAGAAAATAGTTGTGAAATATCATGTCATGGTGGTATATTTAATACCAATAAAGTATTAGAAACATTATTAAAAAACGGATTTAGATTAGCTGAACCAGGTGAATTCAGTAAACGTGCTTTTGTTAATGGAAGAATTGATTTATCTCAATCCGAGGCTATTATGGATATAATTGCATCTAATAATAATATTGCATTAAAATCTGCTCTAAATAGCCTACGTAGTAGTACAAAGAGATTAATATTAGATCTTAGACAAGATATTTTAAATATAATAGCGGCGATAGAAGTTAATATTGATTATCCAGAATATGATGATGCAATAGTTATGACTAATGAAGTGATATTGCCTAAGTTAGAGGAAGTAATAAAGAAAATTGAAGTAGTTATTAAGAAATCTAATATCTCAAAAATTGCGATAAATGGAATTTCTACTGCTATAATCGGAAGACCTAACGTTGGTAAAAGTAGCATACTAAATATGTTATTAGAGGAAGAAAAAGCCATTGTAACAAACATTGCTGGAACAACTAGAGATACAATTGAAGGACAACTACAAATAGGCAATATTACGTTAAAACTAATCGATACAGCTGGTATTAGGGAATCAACTGATGAGGTTGAAAAAATTGGAATCGAAAAATCAAAAGATCTAATTAATAAAGCCGAATTAATAATACTAGTTTTGGATAATAGTGAAGAATTAACAGCTATCGATAATGAATTATTAAATTTAACTAAAGATAAAAAGAGAATTATTGTTGGGAATAAAATAGATATTGATTCAAAATTTGAAATTCCTGAAATGATTAATTTATCTGCAAAAAAGAATATTGGACTAGAAACATTAGAAGAAAGATTGATCGAGATTACTAAGATTAATGAATTCAATGTTAATGATCAAAATTATTTAAGTAATGCTAGGCATATTGCCGAAATGCAAAATGCTCTAAATTCATTAATTGAAGCAAAAAAAGCATGTTTATTAAATATAGAAGTAGATATGATTGAAATTGATATCAAGGAAGCTTGGATGACTCTAGGAAAAATAATTGGTGAAACTTCTTCTGATAAATTACTTGATGAATTATTTAGTAAGTTTTGTTTAGGTAAATAAAGAACTTTAAAGTTCTTTTTTTATTTAAAAAGTAGCTATTTAATGATATACTTATTTTGGTGATTTCATGAAAAAGTTGTGGTTAGCTACTAAAGAAGTATTTAAATCAATTAGTAATGGAATAAAAGCATTTTTTAGAAAGATTAAATCAATTATGATTTCTTTTTTTCATGCTGTAATACAGCCATGTATTAAATTTGTAAAAGTATATGTTTTTCATCCTCTTGCAGTATTCTTTTACTGTATTGGTAAATATGTTATTTTTACCCCCATTAAATATCTAATTAAAGCAATCTATAAATTATTTTACTATGTGGTATATATCCCAATAATATGGTTATATAGAAAAATTGTAAAACCAGCTGCTATCTTCATTTGGAAAGTTCTTTGTGCTATAGGAAAGTTTTTTTACAAATATATTATTGTTAGTATAGGTATAGGAATTAGTTTTATATTTGTTAATCTATATATGGGTACTAAGTATATAAGTATAGCTTTTTATAAATATATTTTATTTAATATTTATTCTTTCTTTAAAATCATCTTTATAAATCTATATAAGGGAATAAAGTATATTTCATTAAGATTTTACAAATATATTATATTAAACATCTATAAAGGAATAAAATACATATGTATCAAATTTTATGAGTACATAATTCTTAATCTATATAAATTCTTTTCATTCATTTTTACTAACATATATAAGGGAATAAAATATATATGTATCAAGTTTTATGAATATATAATTCTTAATATCTATAAGTGTTTAAAACATATTTTTTATAACTTCTATAAGTATGTATTAAAACCAATTTATAGAGTTATTGAAATAGGCTTAAGATATCTTTGTAATTTTATATACTATCTATTCTTTTATTTTATAGAATATATTCTTCATAATCTATATAAGTTATTGAGATGGATAGTGATAAATATATATAGATATATATTGAAACCTATTTACATAGTTATCGAAATAATCTTAAGATATCTTTGTAATTTTATTTACTATCTATTCTTTTATTTTATAGAATACATTCTTCATAATTTGTATAGAGTATTGAGATGGATAGTAATAAATATTTATAAGTATATATTAAAACCTATTTATTTGCTTTTTAAGAAAGTGCTAATAAAAATTGGTAGGGCATTGGTATATATTTATAATCATATAATTTATCCATTTGTAATTAGCCTATGGAAATATATTAAAATAGTTTCAATATGGTTATGGAAGGTTTTAAAAAGAGGTAGTAAATTTGTCTTTGAATTTATTACAGTAGTAATTACTTTAGTTTGCAGTAGTATAATATTATTTATATTTACTTTTGTAAAATATCCATTTAGAGTTTTATTTAAAGATAATATAGAAATTAGAAATAGTAGAGAAATAAATAAAGCAAAATTGGTATATTTTAGTCCGTATTATATATTTAAACAGATAATGAAAAATAATAAGATCCATGCGGAGATTATTAAAGAAAAAAAGCCAGATCTATATGCCTTTATAAAAATAAAAAATATAGTTTGTATAATACCAACTATATTTTGGGTAATTGTTTTATATGTTTTTAATCTTATAATACTAATATTCTAATCCATTTTGTTTGCAGTAATCAATAATTATATGATTTATTATTTGAGAGAGTTCACGATTATAATCAATAGCAGTTCTTAAGTATTGTAATCCAAGATTATCATTATTATTTAATAATAGAATCCCTATTCTATAGAGAGCTAAAGTATTCTTTGGCTCTTTTTTTAATAGATCATTATATAATTTTAATGATATTTCATATTCCTGTAAGAGAAAATGCTTTTCTGCTAATTCTTTAGGATCACTAGTTAAATTATTTAAAATACTATAATATTCATCCCTATCTTTCTCCCATTCATGAACAGATATTGTATCAAAATTATAAGATATGGTTATATATTCATTTAGAAGTTCTTTATCAATATTTTGATAATTAATATCAAAATTTTCATTAAAATTAATTAATCTTTCCTTGAAAGTTGGATGAGTATCATTGTTAGATGATATTTCTTTTTCTAATAGTTCTAGCCATGAATCCTTATTTATTGAATATTCATTTATAAATATATTATAGTAAAGTTCTTGGATATTAGTTGGGGTACTTTTATAGATATCATATGAATAATTTCTAGGTAATTTTGATTTGTATATTCTAAAGATATTTATTTTAGCTATAGCATTAATAAAGTCTTTTGAAAATCCAGATTGATATACAAAATTGTCTGCTTTTTTTTCTTTTTCAAGGGATGATTCATCAAAGTAGATTTTTGTATTTATAATAATAGCATTTGAAATATACTTAAAAAAGTATTTAGTTGGCCATAAAGTCTTTAATGCTTGCAATTTGGAAATAATAGAATTCATTTTATATTTTAGTACTGGATCATTATTTTTTATATGTCCCATTTCATGAAGAATCATGGATAATAGTTCTTCGTGGTTTAGTAATCTAATAGCGTATAGTCCTAGGTGAAGAATATAGAAATTTTTGTTATATTCAATTCCGATATTATCAGAAAGAAATATATTAATTTTAATTGGTTTATCAATAATTAGGTCTGAAATTTTTATAGCTTCAGCGATTATTGAATTTAGAGTTTTAGAACTAGAATTGTGAATTTCTATTTTTGGTTGTTGAAATAATGAAATTAATATAGTTAGTTGAAATAACAATATAATTAGAATCATGGATAATTTTATTATAATTATTTCAATTATATTTTTTTGAATAGAACCAATGAAAAGAACATTTATAGATAAAATAATGAATATCGATATTATATATAGAGAACCTATATTTTTTAGGGTACAAATCTTTAATGCATTCTTATTTTTTAAATTGATACATAATATATGATTAAGCAATAAAAATAATAAAAGGATAAATATTGAAGAAATCGATATAATTTTTAATATATTATTAGATCCTAAAAGTTTATTTCCTAATAAAAAAAGTAAAGAATCATAACAAATACATATTAAAAGTGATAATAAATTTTTTTTATTTAGCATGATATCACCTCAAAGATAATTTTATTATACATTAAAATTTACAAAAAATAACTTCTTTGTGTCAATATTTCCTTGTGAGATGATAATATAAAGATATAATTAAAAATAGGGATGTGTTTTTATGAAAGACTTATTATTTACACTTAATGCAATAATGCCGATTATTTTTACAATTGCATTGGGATATATTTTGAAAAGAATCAAATTTTTTAATAAAGATTTTTTGAAGCAAGCAAACAAATTAGTTTTTAGGGTTTGTTTACCAACATTACTATTTTATAATGTTTACGAAATACAGAGTTTTAAAGATATAAGTTGGAAATTTGTTGGCTATATTATGATTGGTGTATTAGCTCTTTTCTTTATTGGATTAATTTTAGTAAAGATATTTATTCAAAATCCAAAGCAAAAAGGTGTAGTATTACAAGCATTTTTCAGATCAAATTATGCATTTATAGGCATACCTTTAGCAGCCTCTTTAGCAGCTAACTTAAGTGATAGTGCAGCTAATGCAGTAAAGGCTAATGCAGCATTAGCATCGGCATTCGGAATACCTCTATTTAATATATTGGCAGTTATTGCTCTTAGTATATTTGTAAGTGAAGAAGTAGTTGAGGGGCAATTAGCTTTAAAGAAAAAAATATCTATTAAAAAAATATTATTAGATATAGCTAAAAATCCTTTGATTATAGGGGTTGCAGTTGGATTTGTAGCCTTAGGAATTAGAGCGATTTTAGAACATTTTAGTATTGATTTCACTTTAGCAAATGATGCGAAATTTTTCTTTGGTGCAGTAAAGAATGTTTCTGTAATAGCTTCTCCATTAGCACTAATTGTATTAGGTGGACAATTTGAATTTAATGCAATTGCAAAATTAAAGAAACAAATTATTTTCTCTACGGTTGTACGCTGTGTATTCGTTCCATTATTTGGATTAGGAATAGCATATGCACTAGGCTTTAGAACAAAAGAGTTCCCAGCCTTCATTGGTATATTTGCAACTCCTATTGCAATTAGTAGTGTACCAATGGCAGCAGAGATGGGACAAGATGATGAACTTGCTGGTCAAATAGTGGTATGGACATCATTAATGTCAGCTATTTCATTATTTATAATAATATTAGCTTGTAGAGGATTAAATATATTTTAAATTTAATAGAGTAGTATATTAAAGGCTTTGGAAAAGGCTTTTTTTATTATGTTTTAAAGTAAATATAGTTGTTTTCAATAGATTAATATTTCTAAACTTACTAATTATTTTACATAATTTTCCATATTTTGTCGAAAGATGTAGAAAAGAGGTCAAGAATGATTTAAAATAGTAAATAGGCTTATTAGAATTAAACAGGGCATTTTCTAATTGTATAAGGAAATCGTGAAAATGGGAAATGTAACGAAAATAAATATTGAAGAGATTAAGAAAAAAATAAATATTGAAGAAGAAAAGGAATTAACATTATTGCTATTAGAGCTAGATAATTTTTATTATTATTACGACTTGTTTTCCAAGACAAAATATAGAGAAATATTTATTTCAAGATATATAAAGGTACCACCATTAACATACCTAACCATAGCACTAAACATTGGAAGTGATTCATCACAAATAAATAGAGTAGTAAACAAAATGGAAGAACACATAAAAAATATTATAAAAAAAGAAGAAAAATATAAAAATTTAAGAAAATATTATGCATAACACAAAAAATAAAAAATATTTTTCAAAGAAAAAGGCTAGAAAAAGGCCTTTTTTTTGTGATTTAAAGGCATACATACCATAAAAAAAGAACCTTGTCAATGTCACAAGTGACAATGACAACATAAAAAATGAATGCTAAACTAAAAAAGTATTAACTAGCTAGAATACAAAAAACAAAAAAACAGGAGAAAAACATGGAAATAAAAAACAAAGAACTATATAAACCCTACAAAAAACTAAACAAATATGACGAACAATACAACTACATAAGTTCTGAAATAGTAAACATCGAAGACCTAGAAAACAATATAAAAGAAGAAGGAACGAAACTAAACAAAGAACTATTAGACAAAGTAAATTGGAGAGAAGATAAATTTTTAGAATTTAAGAAACAAGATAACAATGAAATCCCAATAAGTGATGAAAACAAAACCCAAA